>NZ_JAODYH010000002.1:0-189918 GCF_025421555.1 Acidovorax bellezanensis | reverse complement strand
CTGGGGGTTTTCTTATTGGCGAAAGCAAAAAGCTTTCCCGAAACCCTGTGAGCCGGCGCTGCCGGCCGCATATTCATTGACTTCATTGGTTGAGACTAGCGATGCAACTGCAAGACATTCTTTATTCGCAAGGGTTTGGAACCCGTCGTGTATGTGCCGGCCTGGTCCAGCAAGGCTGGGTCGAGGTTTATCCCAAGGATGATGCGGCTGCCGCGCCGCAGCTGTGCACGGATTCGACAGCCGACTTCGATCCCGAAGGGCTGCGCTTTCGTGTCCAGGGCGTGGACTGGGCGTATTACGCCAAGGGCTACATCGTGCTGCACAAGCCTGCGGGCACCGAGTGCTCGCAAAAGCCGTCGACCTATCCGAGCATTTACACCTTGCTGCCGCCGCCACTGCGCCAGCGGCCTTGCAAGAGCGCCATCCAGGGCCTGCAGGCCGTGGGCCGGTTGGACCAGGATACGACAGGCATGCTGCTGCTCAGCGATGACGGGCAGTTCATCCACCGCATGAGTTCGCCGAAAAAGCATGTGCCCAAGGTCTACCGGGTCACGGCCAAGCACCCGGTGACGCAGGAGATGATCGATCAGTTGCTGGCTGGCGTGGTGCTCGATGACGACCCCAAGCCGGTGAAAGCCGCGGCCTGCGAATTGATCGACAGCCATGTGCTGGACCTGACGCTGACCGAAGGCAAGTACCACCAGGTCAAGCGCATGCTGGCCGCCGTGAGCAATCGCGTGGAAGGTTTGCACCGCGCACGCATCGGCAGCCTGGTCTTGCCCGAAGACCTGGCGCCGGGCCAATGGCGCTGGCTCACGGCTGAGGACCTGGAAAAGCTCAAGGGCTGAAATGTTGCCCCCACGCTTGCTCGCTTCGCGTAGCCGCGCTGGGGGGCAGAGCCCCCCAGATGCATTTTGCGGCCCGGCGGCGGCGATGTAGCCTAGTGGGTCCCAGGCAAAAAGTCTATGCCAGTGCGCTGCACCAGTTCCTGGTAGCTGATGGGTTTGGAGACGCGTTCGGCATCGTCGTTGGCCTGCCAGTAGGCCCAGGACTTGCGCGTGGTGGCGTCGTAGACCAGCTTGTAGAGATAGGTGGGTACGCGCACCTGGCCGTCGCCGATGGCGCTGCTGCTGGCTGTGAACACCGGGCCGGTGAAGATGAAGACGTCGCCTTGGGCGCGCTGCGCGTAGCGGCGCGTGTCTTGCTCTATGCGCGCCCAAGGGCCAGAATTGTGCTTCATGGCCTGGGGCACCATATTGGCCAGCGAAAAGCTCTGGGCCATGGCCTGGGCCGTTGGCATATCCCCCGCGGGCGCCATATGGCCGCGCGAATAGCCCGAGCGTTTGTAGTCGCCGAGTTCTGCGCGTTCGCTGCGGGGCAGGCGCGCATCGGCGAAGAACTTGTTGGTGCGTTTTTCGTCGGCGTCATCGACCAGCGCCCGGTTCAGGCGCTGGACCACATAGACCGGTGTCTTGCTTTCCCCGTTGTGCAGCACGGCGAAGGCGTCATAGCACAGGGCGCGCAGCTTGTTGAGGTGACTCGCTGACGGCGGGGCAGGCACATGGCCGGCCACGAAAAATGTGGGGCAATCGGCAAAGGCTTTGCTGGGAAGCGGGGCGAAAGAGGGGCTGGGCTTGGCGGAGACTGCCGCCGCTGCAACAGACAAGGCTGCTGCCGCTGTGACACGCCAGCAAAAGCGTGCCATGGACTGACCAAAAATCACTGCATTACTCGGGCCCTGAAGGCCTCGATCCAAAAGGTGGGAAAAGCCACGAGGCAGCAGGCCCCGCGGCAGCTCATCGGGCGGACCCGGCGAAACCAACGAGCCGCAAGAATGCATCAAAAAAGTGAGCTTGAAAGCGAGTTTGGTGCTTCATTGGCGATTGTTTTAACGCGCTATGCATCCAGGAGCGCGGAGCGGGGCCTCACCTCTCTTGCGGGAGGCGCACACGCATGCCGTCGCGATGACCCCGCAGCGGCGATTCAGTGGTGGCAGCCGTAAAATGCGCACACTCTCGGGTGCAGGGGCAAACGCTTGCCGCTGTGCCTTCCTGGGGCAGGCTCAAGGCCTGTCCTGCGGTCTGATGACTTCTGGGGCTTGCGGCACTGGACTGCACCGGTGCCGGCCTTTTGACGGCCAGCCGGCGCAGCCGGCGGCGGGTCCGGCAACTGCTGATGAACTCCACTTTTTCACTTTTTGAGTCCCCCGCGCGCGGGGCGGCATGGGCCATGCAATGCACGGCTTTCGACACGCCGCAGGCCGATGCGCTGCGCGTGCAAAGCGATGCGCTGGTGACGGTATCCGGCGAAGGCCAGATCACCGCGGTGATCGCACGCGACGACCCGCGCTGGGCCACGGAGCGCGCGCGCCATGCGGCGGCTGGCAGTCTGCGCGAGCTGCCCGAAGGCAGCTATCTGCTGCCGGGCATGGTGGACTTGCATGTGCATGCGCCCCAGTGGCCGCAAATGGGCAAGGCCCTGGATGTGCCGCTGGAAGCCTGGCTGCAGCAAAACACTTTCCCGCTGGAGGCGCGCTATGGCGACGAGACCTTTGCCGAAAGCGTCTACCGGCCGCTGGTGCAGCAGTTGTTGGCCAATGGCACGACCACGGCCATGTACTTCGGCACGCTGCATGACAGCGGCAACCGCGTGCTGGCCGAGCAGTGCCTGCGCCAGGGCCAGCGCGGCCTGGTAGGGCGGGTGGCCATGGATGAGCCCAGCCAGTGCCCTGCGTTCTATCGTGACGTCAGCGCGCAGGTCGCCATCGCCGAGACCGAGGCTTTCATCGAGACCGTAGCCCGCCTGCCGGGCAATGCCCATGGTCTGGTGCGGCCGGTGATCACGCCACGCTTCATTCCCAGCTGCACGGATGCCTTGCTCGAAGGCCTGGGCGCGCTGGCGCAACGCACGGGCGTACATGTGCAAACCCATTGCTCGGAAAGTGATTGGGCGCACCAGCATGTGCTGGAGCGCACGGGCGTGACCGACGCCCAGGCACTGCATCGCTTCGGCCTGCTGACGCGGCGCACGGTGGTGGCCCATGCCAATTTCCTGACGCCGGACGATGTGGCGCTGATGGCCCAGGTGGGCGCTTCGGTGGCCCATTGCCCCCTGTCGAACTTCTACTTTGCCAACAGCGTTTTTCCAGCGCGTTCGGGCCACGCCCAGCGCATGGGCATGGGGCTGGGCTCCGATATTTCGGGGGGCTACAGCCCGTCGATGTTCGACGCCTGCCGCCATGCGATCACCGCGTCCTATGCGCTGGATGAAGGCGTGGATCCGGATCTGCCGGCCGCACAGCGCGGGCGCCACGATGCGCGCATCGACCATGTGTTCGCGCTGTGGCTGGCCACGGCCGCGGGCGGGCAGGCGCTGGACCTGCCCATAGGCCGCATTGAAGCCGGCCAGCAGTTCGACGCCATCGTCGTTGACTGCCGCACGCCGGACTCCAACGTCTGTGTGTGGCCGGACATCGATAGTCCCGCCGATGTGCTGCAAAAAATCATCTACAACGCCACGCGCAGCAATGTGGCCCAGACCTGGGTCCAGGGCGCGTTGGTCCACCGCCGCGCTGCCGCCTGATCGCGCGCCCGATTTCCCGACTTTTCCTTTTCTTTTTTGCAGACTGTTGCGTCGATGACCGAACCTACCTCTTACGAAGGGCGCCTGATCGCCCAGCCCGACGACCGCGTCACCGTGCTCAAGGCCTTGCTGCTCGGCGTGCAGCACGTGATGGCCATGGACGTGTATGTCGTGCCTTTCATCATCGCTTCGGCGCTGGCGCTGTCGCAGGCCGATTCGGCTTCGCTGATCCAGTCCACCTTCCTGGCGGCGGGCATTGCCACCATCATCCAGACCGCCTGGTGCATGCGCATGCCGGTGGCACAAGGGCCGTCCTATATTCCCTTGGGCGCCATCATTGCCGTGGCGCTGGCCGGTGGCGTGGGCCTGAGCGGCATGGGCGCGGTCTACGGGGCCTTGATTCCTGGCGCCCTGCTGGTCATCGTGCTGGGCGCGATGGGCTGGTTCCACCGCCTGATCCGGTGGCTGGTGCCGCCCATCGTGGGCGGCTCCATCATTTTGGTGGTGGGCCTGTCGCTGCTGCCGATTGCGCTGACGGCGAACGTGTTCGCGGTGCATGGCGGCTCGACCATCAACATGAACATTGCGCTGGCCGCGCTGTCGGCCGCGTTGCTCGTGGTCGCGATGATGATTGGCCTGCGCTTCAACAACCGCGTGGGCGTCTGGGTGCGGCTGCTGTCGGTGGTGATCGCGCTGGTGGGCGGCACGATTGCAGCGTCGTTTGTCGGCCTGTTCTCGTTCGATGCCGTGGCCGCGGCTCCCTGGCTGATGCTGCCCAAGATGGCGTTTGTCGACTATGAACTGCAGTTCTCGCTGCCCGCAATCCTGACCTTCGTGCTGATCTACATGGTGGTGATGGCCGAAACCACGGGCACCTGGTTTGCGGTGTCGGCGGTGATCAACAAGCCCATCACCGATGCGCAGCTGGACCGCGGCGCGATCGGTGAAGGCATTGGCTGCGGCGTCGCGGCGCTGATCGGCGGCACGCCGGTCACGGGCTATTCGACCAATGCCGGCGTGATTTCCATCACCGGTGTGGCCAGCCGCATGGTGTTCATTGCGATTGGCGTGGTGCTGGCGGTGCTGGGCTTCGTGGGCAAGTTCTCGGCGCTGATCGCTGCCATTCCCGCACCGGTGATCGGTGGCGTGTTTGCCGTGGTCTGCATCACGATTTCCATGGCCGGTATCCGCATCCTGCGCCATGTGCGCCTGGACGAGCGGGCCATGCTGGTGGTGGGCATTCCGCTGATCTGCGCTTTCTTTGCGACGCTCGCGCCCAGGGAATGGGTGCAGTCGCTGCCCGACATGCTGCAGTACCTGCTGGGCTCGGCCGTCACGGTGGGCGCCATGGCGGCGATGCTGATGAACCTGATCCTGCCGCGCGTGGCGGAAGAACCTGCTGTGATACAGCCGGCCTGAGTGGCCTGGCTCCGGCCCACGAAACTGGCGTGCCGCAACAAAGGGGCTCCGAGCAAGGGCCGCCCCGCAGCGATGGAGCCGCCCCCCTCCACCGAAGGATGAGAGGGGGGAGCCGCGTCAGCGGCTCAGGGGGTGTTTCAATCTATCGACGCGCTCCACCGGTCGTTCCAGTCCGTACCCCGGGCCTTGTCGATGTCGCGGCGGTCGCGCTTGGTGGGGCGGCCGTCGGTGAGGGTGGCCGCCGGCTCGGGTGCGAGCCTGCGTTGCTCAGCCAGCGCGGCGCGCTCGGCCAGGCTGGCGGCGGTTTCTTCGTA
The DNA here is from genome assembly GCF_025421555.1 of Acidovorax bellezanensis. Classification (NCBI taxonomy): domain Bacteria; kingdom Pseudomonadati; phylum Pseudomonadota; class Betaproteobacteria; order Burkholderiales; family Comamonadaceae; genus Acidovorax; species Acidovorax bellezanensis. Next base: position 184,603 of record NZ_JAODYH010000002.1, on the reverse strand, counting down.
CAGGCCCTGGGCCACGGGGGCCGGGCCGCGCCCTGGCATCAGTCCGTGGACTACCACCGTACGCGGGATATTGGCCTGGCGCATGGCAATCGTGTCGCCGACCCGAACTTCGCGCGAAGCCTTGGCGTTGTGGCCGTTGACGGTCACGCGGCCCTTGCCGATTTCCTCGACAGCCAAGCTGCGCGTCTTGTAGAAACGCGCGCACCACAGCCATTTGTCCAGTCGCATCGATTGCAGTTCACTCATGACTGGAATTGTGCCCTCGCAGGGGCATGCTGAGGCCCTCATGGTCTTGTCATGTGGCTTTCACGCGACCGTGCCGGCAATGCAGGGCACGGTGGCCAGAGTGTCCAGCCCGGATGGGGAGATACCGGCGCTGCGGTTGGTCAGGCTCAGTTGGCCGCCCAGGGCCTGGACGATTTCATGGCAGATGGCCAGCCCCAGGCCCGAGCCTGCATTCATGTCACCGGCGGAAAAAGGCTCGAACAGGCGTTGCGCCAGTTCGGCGCTGATGCCTGGGCCGTTGTCGCTGATGCGCAACTGGGCCAGGCTGCCGTGTGTGGCCGTGGCAGGCAAGATGCTCAAGTGCACGCGCAGCCAGCCCCGCGCTGGTGTGTGGTGGATGGCGTTGTGCAGCAGGTTGCGCGTGAGCTCGCTGAGCATCCAGCCATGGGCGGCGACGGCCACGGGCTGCTGGGCATGGAGCTCGAAGTCCAGGTCCTTCTCGGCCAGCAGGGGCGACAGGTCGAGGGCGATGTCGCGCACGATCTCGTCCCAGGCACAGGGCTGGGCGGGCGCGGCCTGCTGGCGCAACTGCTCGACCTTGGCCAGGGCCAGCATCTGGTTGGCCAACTGCGTGGCGCGTTCGACCGTGGCGCCGATCTCGGCCAGCGCCTGCGTGGCGGGCACATCGCCGCGCTGGGCCGATTGCACCTGGACCTTGAGCACGGCGAGCGGCGTGCGCAACTGGTGCGAGGCATCGCGCACAAAGCGTTTCTGGTGGGCCAGCAGCAGGCGCAGGCGCTGCATGACCTGGTTGGTGGCCTGCACCAGTGGCTGCAATTCGCGCGCCGTGCCGGGGGCCTGCAGGGGGCTCAGGTCGCCCTGCGGGCGCGCCTGCAGGGCGGCGCTGAGCGCACGCACCGGCCGCGTGGCGCGCTGCACCACGAGCACCACGATGAGGCCGATCATGACCACCAGCAGGGCCTGGCGCCACAGGGTGCGCCACAGGATCTGCCAGGCCAGGGCCTCGCGCAATTCCAGGGTCTCGGCCACCTGGATGACGGCCATGCCCCGGCCGTTGGCGCTGGCCACGGGCTGCAGCAGTACGGCCATGCGCACGGGAACACCGCGGAATTGGGCGTTGTAAAAATCGACCAGCGCGGCATACGGCGGGTTCTGTGCAATCTTGCCGTGCCACATGGGCAGCTCGGCATAGCCCGAGACCATTTCGCCGCCCAGCGTGGAGACGCGATAGAACATGCGGCTCTGGTTGTCGGCTTCGAAGATTTCCAGTGCCGAGTAGGGCACGAGGGCGCGCAGTTCCGCCGCGTCGTCGAAGCCGTGCACGTCGATCTGTTCGCTGATGCTCTTGGCCGAGGCCAGCAGCGTGCGGTCATAGGCGGTGTTCAGCGCGGCCAGGGTCTGCTGGTGCAGGCTCCAGGTGTTGAAGCCGATCAAAAGTACCATGGGCAGCAGAATGCCCACCAGCAATTGCCGGCGCAGCGACCAGGTCGGGCGAAGGGCTGCGGCGACCATGGCGCTCAGTCTTCGGCCTTGAGCAGATAGCCCAGGCCGCGCAGCGTCATCAGTGCCACGCCCGTGCCCGCCAGTTTCTTGCGCAGGCGGTAGACGACCACTTCCACGGCTTCGTATTGCACTTCCGTGGCGCCGGGAAAGACCAGCGCAAACAGGCGCTCCTTGGCCACGGCGTGGCCCGGGCGTGCGAGCAAGGCCTGCATCAGCGCGCGCTCACGCGGCGTCAGATCCAGGGGCTGGCCCCAGGCGTAGAGCACGCCGTTGTCCTTGTCATAGCGCAAGGCGCCCAGCACCTGGGCTTCATCGGCGGGCGGGCTGGACAGGCCGGTGCTGCGGCGCAGCAGGGCGCGCAGTCGGGCTTCGAGTTCGTCGAGGTCAAACGGCTTGGCCAGGTAGTCATCGGCGCCGGCATTGAGGCCCAGCACGCGGTCGCCCACGGTGCCTCGCGCCGTCAGAATCAGCACGGGCGTGCGCAGCCCCTGCTGGCGCGCGGCCTGCAGCACCTGCAGTCCGTCCATGCCGGGCAGGCTCAGGTCGAGCACGATGGCATCGGGCTGGTCGGTCTGCCACTCCAGCAGGGCGGAGGGCCCGTCGGCCGCGGTGCGCACCTGCATGCCGCGGCGCGCCAGCGTGCGTTGCAGCGTGGCGCGCATGGCGGGATCATCTTCTACGAGCAACAAACGCATGGGGGCGCAGGTTAGCACTTGTGGCGGTGTTTTGTCGGCTGGGCTGCCGCCACGGGGGCCGTCTTTGCGGGATTACACCTACAGTGACCGACAGCGGTTTGACAGCTCCCTGTCGCATGATGGCCCGGCACCGAGCGTGCGATTCCGCCAGACCAACAAGGAGACAACTATGCGTCGAGACACCTTCCTCCAATCGCTGGCCGCTTTGGCCGTTGCCGGCGTACTGCCGATGAGTGCCCAGGCTGCGCAAGCCGTCAAGATGATGCTGCCAGCCAATCCAGGCGGCGGTTGGGACAGCACGGGCCGGGCCCTGGGCAAGGCCTTGCAGGATGCCGGCGTGGCCTCGTCTGTCACCTATGACAACAAGGGTGGCGCAGCCGGTGCGATCGGTCTGGCCCAGTTCGTCAATGGCAGCAAGGGTGACCCGAACGCGATGATGGTGATGGGCGCTGTGATGCTCGGCGGGATCATCACTGGCAAGCCGCCGGTGAGCCTGAGCCAGGCCACGCCGCTGGCGCGCCTGACCAGCGAATACAACGTGTTCGTGCTGCCGGCCAACTCGCCTTACAAGAGCATGGCCGATGTGGTCGCCCAGCTCAAGAAGGACCCGGGCAGCGTCAAGTGGGGTGGTGGCTCGCGTGGCTCCACCGAGCACATCGCCGCGGCCATGATTGCGCGCGCCGTGGGCGTGGACCCGGCCAAGATCAATTACGTTGCATTCCGTGGCGGCGGTGAAGCCATTTCGGCCATCCTGGGCGGCAACGTCACCGTGGGCGGCAGCGGCTACAGCGAATTCGCCGAATACATTGCCACGGGCAAGATGAAGCCTATCGCCGTCACTTCGGCCCAGCGCCTCAAGGGCGTGAACGTGCCTACGCTCAAGGAGCAGGGCATTGACGTGGAAATCGGCAACTGGCGCGGTGTGTACGGCGCGCCTGGCATCACCCGTGAGCAGCGCGATGCACTGGTGGCCATGCTGGAGAAGGCGACCAAGAGCAAGGCCTGGGCCGAAGCCTTGAAGAAGAACGACTGGACACCTGCCTGGCTGGCCGGCGATGCATTTGCGACTTTCGTGGACAACGAATTCGCCAGCCTGCGCGCCACCATGGTCAAGTCCGGCATGGTCTGAAATGGTAGTACCGGCGGCTGGCGCAAAGACCGCGCGCTGCCGGATTTTTCATCGCGTTTCGTTGCGCATGCCGGTCGGGGTGCAAGCCCCCGGCCTGGCGCCTGACGGACCGCGTGCTTGTTGCGGGACTGCAGATGACCGAGCCTAGCCCTTTGATTTCTTCCGATTCCTCCTTGCCCGACGCCATCGATGATGGCGCGCAGGACACGATCCCTGGCGCCGGCCTGCAAACCGTAGTGGGCGCGGGTGTGTTGCTGGTGGGCGTTGCCCTGGCCTTTGGCGCGCTGAGCATTCCCGGCAATGCCGGCTATGGCGGCGTGGGCCCCAATTTCCTGCCCTGGGTCTGTGCCGCGGTGCTGGCGCTGTGCGGTGGCTGGCTGGTGTTCGAGGCGCGCAGTGGCGGCTATCGCGCGATGGCGGCGCCCAGTGGCGGCGTCCATGCTGATTGGCGTGCGGGCGTCTGGGTGGCGGCCGGTCTGCTGCTCAACGCAGCGCTGATCACCACGTTGGGTTTCATTTTCAGTTGCAGCCTGTGCTATGTGCTGGCCACGCAAGGCCTGCGCCGTGCAGCGGGCCAGCCGCTGGCGGGACTGCCGCGGACCTGGGGCATTGACCTGTTCACGGGCCTGTGCATTTCGGCGCCCGTGTACTGGGTGTTCACGCAGTTTTTGGCGATCAATTTGCCGGGTCTCACCGGTACGGGGTGGTTGTAATGGAAATTCTTGACGCTTTGATGGCCGGCTTTGCCACGGCCATTACACCGGTCAATCTGCTGTGGGCCCTGGTGGGTTGTGCGCTGGGCACGGCCGTGGGCGTGCTGCCAGGCATTGGCCCGGCGGTGGCGGTGGCCATGCTGCTGCCCATTACCGCCAAGGTCGAAGTCACGGCTTCGATGATTTTCTTTGCCGGTATTTATTACGGCGCCATGTACGGCGGCTCGACGACTTCCATCTTGCTGAATACGCCGGGGGAGACGGCGAGCATGGTCACGGCCATGGAAGGCAACAAGATGGCCAAGAGCGGGCGCGCGGGCGCGGCGCTGGCGACGTCGGCCATTGGCTCGTTTGTCGCGGGCACGATTGCCACCGTGGTGGTCACGCTGTTTGCGCCGGTGGTGGCCGAATTTGCGGTCAAGCTCGGTCCGCCGGAATACTTCATGCTGATGGTGCTGGCCTTCACCACCGTGAGCGCGGTGCTGGGACAAAGCCGGCTGCGCGGCATGACGGCGCTGTTCGTCGGTCTGGCCGCAGGCTGCATTGGCATGGACCAGATTTCGGGTGCTGCACGCTATACCGGCGGCAAGATGGAGCTGCTGGACGGCATCGACATCGTGCTCGTGGCTGTGGGCTTGTTTGCCGTGGCCGAAGTGCTGTACGCGGCGCTCTACGAAGGACGTAGCAACGAGACGCAAAACCGCATGGGCCGGGTGCACATGACCAAGCTCGACTGGCGCCGTTCGGTGCCGGCCTGGTTGCGCGGCACGGCCATCGGCGTGCCTTTCGGTTGCATTCCCGCGGGCGGCACCGAGATCCCGACGTTCCTGAGCTACGCGGCCGAGAAGAAGCTGGCCAAGGGCGAAAACAAGGCCGAGTTTGGCCGCCAGGGTGCGATCGAAGGCGTGGCCGGACCCGAAGCGGCCAACAATGCCACCGTGACGGCGGCGCTGATTCCGCTGCTGACGCTGGGCATTCCTACGTCCAACACCACGGCCGTGCTGCTGGGCGCGTTCCAGAACTACGGCATCAACCCCGGCCCGCAGCTGTTCACGACTTCGGCGACGCTGGTCTGGGCGCTGATTGCTTCGCTGTATATCGGCAATCTGATGCTGCTGGTGCTCAACCTGCCCATGGTCGGGCTGTGGGTCAAGCTGCTGAAGATCCCCAAGCCGCAGCTGTACGCGGGCATTCTGATTTTCGCCACCGTCGGTGCCTACGGCATGCGCCAAAGCAGTTTCGACCTGTTCCTGCTCTTCGGTATCGGCCTGCTGGGCGTGCTGATGCGGCGCTTTGACTTCCCCACGGCGCCCGTGGTGGTGGGCATGATTCTGGGCCCTCTGGCCGAAGCGCAAATGCGCAATGCCGTGTCCATCGGTGAAGGCAGCTGGCTGATCTTCGTGCAGCGGCCCATGTCGCTGGCGCTGATCATTCTGGTGCTGGCCGTGCTGGTCGTGCCACGCATGTTGCAGCGTCGCAAGCGCGCCTGAGCGGCTGCCTGAGCGGGGTCGTGATGGGCCCACCCCGCTCAGGCGTTACCATCGTCGTCATGCCTGAGATGCCCCTGCCTTGCGACGACACCCCGCCTGTGGCCAGCGCCGTGACCAACGGCCTGCCACTGGATGCCGACAGCATCCTCGCGCTGGCAGCGCGCTCCATGTTCCATTTGTTTTCCAGCATGAGCCAGGGCATGTTCCTGGCCGACCGCTCGGGCCGTATCGTCTGGGTCAACGAAGGCTACCGGCGGTTTCTGCCGGCCCTGGGTGTGGCCTCGGTGGACGACTTCCTGGGCCATATGGTCGAAGAGGTGATTCCCAACACGCAGATGCGCCGCGTGCTGGAAACCGGCCAGCCCGTGCTGATCGATTTGCTGACCAACCAGGCCGGTACCTTTGTCGTCAGTCGGCTGCCGCTGCGCGACGCCGCGGATACCGTGATCGGCGCCATCGGCATCGTGCTGTTCGACCAGCCCGAAACCACGCTCCAGCCTTTGATCAGCAAGTTCGCGCGGCTGCAGCGCGATCTCGATGACGCGCGCCGGGAGCTGGCTGCGCAGCGCGGCCGGGCCCTGGTCCAGGCCCAATCCGGTGGCGGGCGGCGCCAGGCCAAGCACACGTTTGCCAGCTTTGTCGGCACCAGCCCGGCCGCCACCGAAGTCAAGCGCCAGGCGCGCCGGGCCGCGCAGTCGTCCAGTCCGGTGCTGCTGCTGGGCGAAACCGGTACGGGCAAGGAGTTGCTGGCCCATGCCATCCATGCGGCGTCGCCGCGCGCCGCGGGCCCCTTCGTCGGGCTCAACATCGCGGCCATTCCCGACACCTTGCTCGAAGCCGAGTTCTTCGGCGTGGCCCCCGGCGCCTATACCGGTGCGGACCGGCGCGGGCGCGATGGCAAATTCAAGCTCGCCGATGGCGGTACCCTGTTTCTGGACGAGATCGGCGACATGCCGCCGAATTTGCAGGCCAAGTTATTGCGGGCCTTGCAAGAGGGCGAGATCGAGCCGCTGGGCTCGAACCAGTTGGTGCCGTTCAATGTGCGCGTGGTCGCGGCGACTTCGCGCGATCTGCAGGCGCTGGTGCGCGAAGGCCTGTTTCGCGAAGACCTGTTCTACCGCCTGCACGTGCTGCCGATACGCGTGCCGCCGCTGCGCGCGCGCCGGGCCGACATTCCGGCGCTGGTCGAAGTGCTCAGCGAGGACATGGGGCTGCGCAACGACATGCCGCCGCCCGAATGGCAGGCCGATGCGCTGGCGCTGCTCGCAGCCCAGCTGTGGCGCGGCAACATACGCGAGCTGCGCAATGTGCTGGAGCAGGCCGCCATGCGCAGCGACAGCGGCGTGGTCGATGCACATCTGCTGGACGAGGTGCTGCGCGCCGCGGGCGTCGAGCCGCGCCCGCCGCTGGCGGAGTTCGCGCCCAGCCTGAGCCCACCGCCAATGGAGTCGGACGCGGCCGACCACCAGCGCCTGCTGCGGCCCTTGCACCAGCAGGTCGCCGAGCTGGAGCAGCAGGCGATTGCGGCCTCGCTGGCGGCCAACGGCGGCAACAAGCAGGCCACGGCGCGCCAACTGCAGATTTCGCGGGCCACGCTTTACACGCGCATGGGCAGCCCGGACTGAGGTTGCGGCATGCTGCACTTTGGTGCAAACCCTGTGTGTGAATCAGGCATGTGTCCGTATTTCAGACGCTGATATGCGTCTGAAATATAGACACATTTCGAGGTGATGCAGGCCATTCCCTTGAGAAACAAGGGCTTGCGTGCGCCGCTGCAGACCCGCGCTGCCTGGCACAAAGCCTGCTGTGTCATTGTCACTATTCAAAGGAGACAAGCACCATGCAACGCCGTACTTTGGTCCATTCCGCTGTCCTGGTTTCGCTGGCCCTGCTGGGCAGCCAGGCTGCCCTGGCGCAGCCGGGCGAGATCCGCATTGCCCACGTCTACAGCAAGACCGGCCCGCTAGAAGCCTATGGCAAGCAGACCCAGGCCGGCCTGATGATGGGCCTGGAGTACGCCACGGGCGGCAGCATGACGGTGGCCGGCAAGAAGCTGGTGGTGATAGAGAAAGACGACCAGGGCAAGCCCGATCTGGGCAAGAGCCAACTGGCCACGGCCTACTCGGACGACAAGGCCGACATCGCCGTGGGCCCCAGCGCTTCGGGCGTGGCGCTGGCCATGCTGCCCGTGGCCGAGGAATACAAGAAGATCCTGCTGGTCGAGCCCGCCGTGGCCGACTCGATCACCGGCGACAAATGGAACAAATACATTTTCCGCACGGGCCGCAACTCCAGCCAGGATGCGATCAGCAACGCCGTGGCCATAGACCGGCCCGGCGTGACCATCGCCACGCTGGCGCAGGACAACGCTTTCGGCCGCGACGGCGTCAAGGCGTTCAAGGACGCCGTGAAGAAGGGCAAGCTGGTGCACGAGGAGTACCTGCCCGCGGCCACCACCGACTTCACGGCCGGCGCCCAGCGGCTGATCGACAAGCTCAAGGACCAGCCGGGCAAGAAGATCATCTGGATCGTCTGGGCCGGCGCGGGCAACCCGTTCAAGATCACCGATCTGGACCTCAAGCGTTACGGCATCGAGATCGCTTCGGGAGGCAACATCCTGCCGGCCATGGCGGCCTACAAGAACCTGCCCGGCATGGAAGGCGCGACCTATTACTACTTCGGCATTCCGAAGAACCCGGTCAACGAGGCGCTGGTGGCCATGCATTACAAGCAGTACAAGGCGCCGCCGGACTTCTTCACGGCGGGCGGCTTCTCGGCGGCCATGGCCCTGGTCACGGCGCTCAAGAAGACCCAGGGCGACACCAAGACCAATACGCTGATCAAGACCATGGAAGGCATGTCCTTCGACACGCCCAAGGGCACCATGACGTTCCGCAAGGAAGACCACCAGGCCATGCAAAGCATGTACCACTTCAAGGTGAAGAACGACCCGGCATTTGCCTGGGGCGTGCCTGAGCTGGTGCGCGAGATCAAGCCCGAGGAAATGCAGATCCCGATTCGCAACGGCCGCTGAACGCGCCGCCGGGGGCGGTGATCACCACCGCTCCCCGGCGCTTTTCTTTTCCTGAATGCATTGCTGCCAGCGCTTGTTCTGCACGCGCTGCGGTTTGCCATGACCTCCTTATGCTTGCGACCCATAACCTGACCATCCGCTTTGGCGGCCATGTGGCCGTCAACGACGTGAGCTGCCGCTTCGAGCCGGGCACGCTGACGGCCATCGTGGGCCCCAACGGCGCGGGCAAGACCACCTTCTTCAATCTGATCTCGGGCCAGCTCAAGGCCTCGGCCGGGCGCGTGACTTTGGGCGACCGGGAGTTGACGGGCCTGGCCCCTTCGGCGCGCACCCACGCGGGGCTGGGCCGGGCGTTTCAGCTCACCAACCTGTTCCCTAACCTGAGCGTGCTGGAAAACGTGCGCCTGGCCGTGCAGGCCCGCTTGCCCGGAGCGCACCGCCGCGGGCTCAATCTGTGGAGCATCTGGAGCGACCACGGCCAGTTGACGGCGCGTGCCCAGCAGGTGCTCGAGCAGGTGGCGCTGTGGCCGCGGCGCGCCGAGCCCGTGGCCAGCCTGCCGCATGGCGACCAGCGCAAGCTGGAAGTCGCGCTGCTGATGGCGCTCGAACCCCTGGTCTACATGTTCGACGAGCCCACGGCCGGCATGGGCCATGACGAAGCGCCGGTGATCCTGGACTTGATCCGCGATCTCAAGGCCGACAAGAGCAAGATCATTTTGCTGGTCGAGCACAAGATGGACGTGGTGCGCGAACTCGCCGACCGCATCATCGTGCTGACCAATGGCACGCTGGTGGCCGACGGCCTGCCGGCCGAAGTGATGGCCTCGCCCGTGGTGCGCCAGGCCTACCTGGGCCCGGAACAAGACGAGGAAGTCGCATGAGCACGCAAGTCCCCCCCATTCATTCCACCGCTGCCGCGCCCATGCTGGAGCTGCGCGGCGTGCACACCCATATCGGGGCGTATCACATCCTGCACGGCGTGGACCTCACGGTGCCGCGCGGCCAGCTGACCATGCTGCTGGGGCGCAATGGCGCGGGCAAGACGACCACGCTGCGCACCATCATGGGCCTGTGGCAGGCTTCGCAGGGCCGCGTGCTGCTGGGCGGCGAAGACATCACGCGCCTGCCCACGCCGGCGATCGCGCGCCAGAGCGTGGCCTATGTGCCCGAGAACATGGGCATTTTTGCCGACCTCAGCGTCAAGGAAAACCTGCTGCTGGCCGCGCGCCAGGCACGTCACGCGGGGCAGATGGACGAAGAACGCCTGCAATGGATCTTCGGTCTGTTTCCGGCCGTGCAGAAGTTCTGGAATCACCCCGCGGGCAAGCTGTCGGGCGGGCAAAAGCAGATGGTGGCCGTGGCCCGGGCCATCGTCGAGCCGCGCGATCTGCTGATCATCGACGAGCCCAGCAAGGGCCTGGCGCCGGCCATCATCCACAAAATGATCGCCGCCTTCGAGCAGCTCAAGGCCGCGGGCGTGACCATCTTGCTGGTCGAACAGAACCTGGCGTTTGCCAAGCGTCTGGGCGACAGCGTGGCGGTGATGGACAACGGCCGCGTAGTGCATGCGGGCCGCATGGCCGATCTCGCGGCCGACACGGATTTGCAGCAGTCGCTGCTGGGGTTGGCGCTGTGATGCGGCGCAACAAGGAGTAAACATGAATTTCAAGGACCTGGACTGGAAACCGCTGGCCCTGGTGCCCATGCTGGCGCTGGTCACCTTGCCGTTGGTCGGCTCGCCCAGCACCTGGCTCACGCTCACCGTGGCCGGACTGGCCATGGGCATGATCATCTTCATCATCGCTTCGGGCCTGACGCTGGTCTTCGGCCTGATGGATGTGCTGAACTTCGGCCACGGCGTGTTCATCGCCCTGGGCGCGTTCGTCGCCACCAGCGTGCTCGGCGCCATGGGCGACTACACCAGCTCGGCCGACCTGTGGCGCAACCTGCTGGCCGTGCTGCCGGCCATGCTGATTGCGATGCTGGTGGCCGCGGCCGTGGGCCTGGCGTTCGAGCGCTTCATCGTGCGGCCGGTGTACGGCCAGCACCTCAAGCAAATCCTGATCACCATGGGCGGGATGATCATCGGCGAAGAGCTGATCAAGGTCATCTGGGGCCCACAGCAGATTCCGCTGCCCCTGCCCGAAGGCATGCGCGGCGCCTGGCTGCTCGGCGATGCGGCCGTGGAGAAATACCGTGTGGTGGCGGTGCTGGTGGGGCTGGCGGTGTTCGCGGCGCTGGCCTTCACCTTGTCGCGCACCAAGGTCGGCCTGTTGATCCGCGCTGGCGTGCAGGACCGCGAAATGGTCGAGTCCCTGGGCTACCGCATACGGCGGCTGTTCATCGGTGTGTTTGTCGTCGGCTCGGCCCTGGCCGGTCTGGGCGGCGTGATGTGGGGCCTGTACCAGCAAAGCGTGATCCCGCAGATGGGCGCGCAGGTGAATGTGCTGATCTTCATCGTCATCATCATCGGCGGCCTGGGCTCCACGGGCGGGGCGCTGATAGGCGCGCTGCTGGTCGGGCTGATGGCCAACTACACCGGCTTTCTGGTGCCCAAGGTGGCGCTGTTTTCCAACATCGCCTTGATGGTCGCCATCTTGCTGTGGCGCCCCCAGGGTGTGTACCCGGTCGCCAACCGCTGAACCAGGAGTCTGAACCATGTTGAACCGATTGCTTTCCGGCGACATGCCGCGCAGCAGGCCGCTGGCGGTGATTCTGCTGGCCATCCTGGTGGGGCTGGCTGTTGCACCTTTTCTTTTTCCCGGCATCAAGGCGCTGAACGTCGCGGCCAAGGTGCTGGTGTTCGTGGTGCTGGTGGCGAGCTTCGATCTGCTGCTGGGCTATACCGGCATCGTCAGCTTTGCCCACACCATGTTCTTCGGCATAGGCGCTTACGGCGTGGCAATTGCCGCGGGCCGGCTGGGCGCGAGCTGGACGGCGCTGGCGCTGGGCATAGGCTGCGCGCTGCTGCTGAGCCTGCTGCTGTCGCTGGCCGTGGGGCTGTTTTCGCTGCGCGTGCGGGCGATTTTCTTTGCCATGATCACGCTGGCCGTGGCCTCGGCCTTTCAGACGCTGGCTTCGCAGCTGTCGGAATGGACGGGCGGTGAAGACGGGCTGACCTTCAAGCTGCCCGAGTGGCTGTCGCCGAGCTTCGAGCTGTTCGAGGATGAAATCCTGGGCCGCATGATAGACGGCAAGCTCATCACCTACTACCTGTTGTTCGTGGTGGCGGTGGTGCTGCTGCTGGCCCTGCTGCGCATCGTCAACTCGCCGTTCGGGCGGGTGCTGCAGGCCATCCGCGAAAACGAGTTCCGCGCCGAGGCCCTGGGCTACCGCGTGGTCGTCTACCGCACGGTGTCCAGCGTGCTGTCGGCCCTGTTTGCCTGCCTGGCCGGCGCCATGCTGGCTGTCTGGCTGCGCTACAACGGACCCGAGACGTCGCTGTCGTTCGAAATCATGATGGACTGCCTGCTGATCGTGGTGATCGGCGGCATGGGAACGATTTACGGCAGCGCCATCGGCGCCGTGCTGTTCCTGGTGGCGCAAAGCTATCTGCAAGACCTGCTGCGCCTGGCCAGCGAAGCCGCGGTGTCGCTGCCCTGGCTGTCGGCCCTGCTGAGCCCTGACCGCTGGCTGCTGTGGCTGGGCCTGTTGTTCGTGCTTTCGGTGTACTACTTTCCGACCGGCATCGTCGGCCGTCTGCGCGTCGCGGCCGAGCGCCGCCGCTCCCTTCCTGTCCACCGGGCTGCACCATGACGAATGCTATTTTCACGCCACCCCAGCGGCTGGACTGCGCTGTTCCTTCATCGGCTCAGCAGGCCGCCTGGACCGCGCAACTGGCCCATGTGGCGCAGCCGGCCTCGTGCTACGCGCAGTGCGCGGGCTACGAAATCCACTACATGGATTGGGCGCCCGTGCCCGGGTCCGGACCCGCGCTGCCCACGGTCATCGCCTGGCATGGTCTGGCGCGTACCGGCCGCGACATGGACCCGCTGGCCCGCTACCTGGCCGCGCAGGGCTATCGCGTGATCTGCCCCGACACCCTGGGCCGCGGCCTGAGCCAATGGAGCCGCGCGCCGGCCGAGGAATACCAACTGCGCTTTTATGCACGCCTGGCGCGCGAACTGCTCGATGCGCTGGGCCTGGACCAGGTCCATTGGGTGGGTACGTCCATGGGCGGGGCCATAGGCACGGTCTGCGCTGCGGGCCTGTTCGAGCCGACGCTGAGCCCCCGCATTCGCAGCCTGGTGCTCAACGACAATGCACCCGAGCTTGCCCAGGCGGCGCTGGAGCGCATCAAGGGCTATGCGGGCCAGCCACCGGTGTTCGAGCGCATCGCCGAGCTCGAAGCGTTTTTCCGCAGCGCTTACACGCCCTACGGCTGGCTGCCCGATGCGCAGTGGCGCGCGCTGACCGAGAGCAGCACGCGCCGCCTGCCCGACGGCCGCGTGACGCCGCACTACGACCCGGCCATGATCCAGCAGTTCACGCTGCACGACAACGACTACCTGATCTGGCCGCACTATGACGCGCTGCGGATCCCGGTGCTGCTGCTGCGCGGCGAAGCTTCCGACCTGGTGCTGGCATCCACGGCGCAGCAGATGCTGCAGCGCGGCCCGGGCGCGCGCGGCCAGCTGCAGTGGCTGGAAGTGGCAGGCTGCGGCCATGCGCCGGCGCTCAATGTTCCGCGACAGTGGCAGGCGGTGAAGAGGGCCTTGCGTGCGGGCGAGCAGCAGGCGTAAAAAAGCCCCGCAAGCGGGGCTGGGGTGAGGGCGCGCTGTCGCTCAGTCCGGCATGGAGCAGTGGCCGCCTTGCGTGGCCTTGCCCGAGCCGGCGGCGATCAGCGGCGCTTCAAAGCGCAGATCGACCGGGGGCGAGTGGAGGTAGTCCCAGGCCAGAAAGCTGACCAGAATCAGCCAGAAGGCAGCGCGCAGCGTGGTTTGTCGTGTCATGAAGCTGCTCCCTCTCAAAAGCCGAAATGCCGGCGGATGCGCAGGCCGAAGATGGTGCCGACAAAGGCCAGCGGCACCCAGATCCAGCCGTGGATGCTGCCGGTGCTGATGCCCGAAAGCATGGCGCCGACATTGCAGCCGAAGGCCAGGCGCGAGCTGTAGCCCAGCACCAGGCCGGCGACCAGAGCCACCAGCCATTGCGTGCCGGTCAAGGCCTTGGCCGTGATCGGCTTGTTGGCCGCCACCCACAGGGCGCCGGCCAGGATGCCGATGTTGGTGATGCTGGTCACGTCCAGCAGCACGGTTTCCTGCAGGCGCGCGGCATTGCCGGGCTGGCTCCAGAACCAGTTCTGCGCCAGGTCCACGGTGCCCGTGGCATTGGCCACCTTGGCGGCCCAGAGACCGAAGCCGTAGACCACGCCCCAGGGCTGGCCGGCAATCACCAGATTGGCCGTGGCCAGGATGGCCAGCAGCACGGCGCCGACCACCCATTTGCGTCCCCACAGCGGGCGCACAGGGCGCTGCAGCTGGGCGTTGGCCCGGCCCACATACCAGCGCACGCCCACGGCCACCAGGGCCAGCGCCAGCAGCGTGGCGCCCAAGGCCTTGGCCCAGCCAAACTGCGAGACCAGGCCCACGGGCGCCACGCGCCCCAGGTCCAGCCACCAGCCCAGGTGCATGGAGCCGACAAAGCTGCCGATGGCGAACATCGGCAGGATGGCCGCGTTCATGGGAATGCCCATGCCGGCCTTGTAGAGCGTGCCGCTGCCGCAGCCGTCCGCGATCTGCATGCACAGGCCGAAGACGAAGGCGCCGATCAGCAGGCTGATGCTCGGTGGGCCCAGGGCGGCCGTGAGTTCAGGGAAGTAACCCAGCAGCGGCATGGCCAGCGCGGCCGCCAGGGCCAGCAGCAGCAGTTGGCCGAAGACGCCGCTGGCGTCCTTGTCCTCGATCAGCATGCGCCAGCCCGTGGTGAAGCCAAAGCGCTGGCCGGCGAGCACGGCACCCAGGCCGATGCCGACGGCAAACAGCGCGGCCTGGCGCACGGACACGGTCCACAGCAGCCAGGCAAAGAAAACGGCCATCAAGGCCGCGAGGGGAAGACGTTTCATGTCCACCGATCCAATGGGAATTGCAAGAAAAAAGACGGCCTGCGCTGGAAGTGATCAGCGCAGGCGGCGGCAGACGGGTTTACTTGACCTTGCTCTGCCACCACTGGCGCGCATCATAGGCCAGCGACTCGAAGCGGCTGGGCTGGTTGGCCAGGGCCGGCGTGCCGGGCTGCTGGGTCCAGTCGACCATGGAGCCTGCATACAGCTTGACGTTGGGCAGGCCGGCCATTTCGCTCAGGCCGAACCAGTCGGTCGCGGCCCAGTGGCCGGTATTGCAGAACGCCACCATGTCCTGGCCGGATTGGCGCTGCACCTTGGCGGCGATCTGCTTGGCTGCGGCGGCGTCGACAAAGATCGAAGTGCCGGGCACGAACCACTGGTTGAAATCGAGCTGCTGCGCGCCGGGCAGGGTGCCCGACAGCTTGGCGGCCGGGGCGCGCGTCTTGCCTTGGTAGAAGGCATCCGGGCGCGAGTCGACCAGGGCCGCGTTGCTCAGGTCCAGGTGCTGGCGGATGTCGTCGCGCGTGGCGATGAGTTCGGTGTTCAGCGCGGGCTGCCAGTTGCTGGCCGCGATCTTGACGGCGGCGTTGTCCAGCGGCAGCTTGGCGTCGGTCCAGGCTTTCATGCCGCCGTTGACGATGGACAGTTCTTTCAGGCCCAAAGTCTTGAGCGTCCAGTAGACCCGGGCCGAAGCACCGAAGTCCGTGGCGTCGGCGCCTGTGGACACCACCACCGCATGGACGGTGGGCGTGAGGCCCAGCGATTGCACGAGCTGGGTGAGCTGGGACACGTCAGGCAGCTCGCCGGGGTTGGTGGCCGGGCCGCGCCACTTGCCGTAGGGCGCATTCACCGCGCCCGGGATGTGCTGTTGGCCATAGGCCTTGGGGTCGCGGATATCGATGACGCGCACCTGGGCGGCGGCGGGGAGCTGTGCGCTCAGTTGCGCCGGAGTCAACAGGGGCTGGGCCGCGCTGGCCCAGTGGGCTGCGGTCAGCGCCACCGCAAAGGCAAGCATTTTTTTCATGGCAAATCCGAAGGGTTCAAGTCAATGACTAATACCCGATTGTCGGTTTTAACGCCATGCTTGCCAAAGATGGAAATGGCGTTAGTTCATGCGCTGCAGGAATAAGCCGGAATCTTCAGTGGCTGGCCCCCATGGCCTTGGCGCGCTCGGCGGTCTGTTGCAGCGCTTGCTCGGAGGGCTTCTGCGTGGGCCAGCCTGCGAGGTGCTGCTGGGCGATCTGGCTCAGCGCCGTGATCCATGCAGGGCTGTCGTTGAGGCAGGGAATGTAGGCAAACTGCTGGCCGCCGGCGTGCAGGAACGCTTCGCGCGCTTCCTGGTTGATTTCTTCCAGCGTTTCCAGGCAGTCGCTGGTGAACCCCGGGCACACCACATCCACGCTTTTGACGCCGCGCTGGGCCATGGCGATCAGTGTGGGCTCGGTATAGGGCTCCAGCCACTTGGCCTTGCCAAAGCGCGACTGGAAAGTGACGGTGTACTGCCCGGCCTGCAGGCCCAGGCGCTGGGCCAGCAGGCGGCCGGTTTTCTGGCTTTCGCAATGGTAGGGGTCGCCCAGGTGCAGCGTGCGCTCGGGCACGCCGTGAAAGCTCATCACCAGGTGCTCGCCACGGCCTTCGCTGCGCCAGTGGGCTTCGATGCGCTGGGCCAGTGCATCGATGTAGGCTGCGTCGTCGTGGTAACGGTTCACAAAGCGCAGCTCGGGAATATGGCGCTGCGTGCGTGCCCAGTCGTAGACCGCGTCGAACACGCTGGCTGTGGTGGTGCCCGAATATTGCGGGTACAGCGGCAGGATCAGAATGCGCGTCGCGCCTTCGGCCTTGAGCGCGTCGAGCTGGCTGGCCATCGATGGATTGCCGTAGCGCATGGCCGGGCGCACCAGGACGTTGTGGCCGGCTTCGCCCAGCCAGCCGCGCAGCAGCTTGGCCTGCAGGGTGGTCCAGTGGGCGAGCGGCGAGCCGTTTTGCGCATGCCAGACGGTGGCGTATTTGGTCGCCGATTTGGCGGGCCGGGTGCGCAAGATGATGCCGTGCAGTATGGGCCACCAGGCGAGCTTGGGGATCTCCACCACGCGGTCGTCGCTGAGAAATTGGGCCAGGTAGCGGCGCACGGCCGGCGCCGTGGGCGCATCGGGCGTTCCGAGGTTGCACAGCAGCACGGCGGTGCGCTGGGCTTGTCCATGGGGGAGGGTGGGTTCGGGCACAAAGCGTGAGGGCATGCGTCGATTGTGACAAAGGCCGCCCGTCGCTGCGCACCAGCGCGGTCACAGCCCCTGGTGGCTGCTGTATTCTTGGCCTCCATATGCAGCCTCCACACGCTTTTCCTTCGTTTACCGGCATCCGCGCCGTCACCCTCGATCTTGACGACACCTTGTGGCCTATCTGGCCGACGATTGCCCGCGCCGAACGCGTGCTGCTCGAATGGATGCACGCCCATGCGCCGGCCACGGCCCAGGCGCTGCAGGACACGACGGCGGTGCGAGCCGTGCGCACCGAGATCGTCCAGCTCAGACCCGATCTGGCACACGACCTGAGCGCCCTGCGGCGCGAGTCCATCCGCCTGGCCTTGGGGCGCGCGGGCGACGACACGGCGCTGGCCGAGACCGCGTTCGATGTGTTCTTTGCCGAGCGCCAGCGCGTGGACCTGTTCGACGATGCGCTGCCGGCGCTGGAATTCCTCGCCTCCCGCTGGCCGCTGGTGGCGCTGAGCAATGGCACGGCCGACGTGCATGCCGTGGGGCTGGGGCGCTTTTTCCACGCCAGCGTGAGCGCCCACTTGGTGGGCGTGGCCAAGCCCGATCCGCGCATCTTCGCGCTCGCCGCCGAGGCCGCTGGCGTGCCCGCGGCCAGCGTGCTGCACGTGGGCGACGACGCCCGGCTCGATGCCTGCGCGGCGCGGGATGCGGGTATGCACGCAGTCTGGCTCAACCGGGGCGGCGTAGACTGGCCTCACGAGGGGGCAGTGCCCCCCGCGACGGTGGCCAGCCTCGCGCAATTGTGTCAGGAGCTGGCCAAGGGCTGAACCTGTTTGCACGCCGAGATCCATGCCACGTACCCTTCGTTCCCGCCTGTGTTCTCCTCCTTCCCTTCCCCGCGTGCGCACCGTGGGCCTGATGCAGCCGCTGGCCTGGCTGGCGCTGGCCTGGCGTGACATCTGCCGCGCGCCGGTCTTGGGCTTCGCCCATGGTCTGGTATTGGCGCTGCTGGGGGCCGCCATCCTGGCCGTGGGGCACAATCGCTTTTGGTTGATGGCCGGTGCCCTGTCGGGGTTTCTGGTGGTCGGCCCGGTGGTGGCGACCAGCCTGTATGCGATCAGCCGCGCGCTGGAGCGCGGCGAGCCGGTCGGCCTGGGCCTGGTGCGCCAGACCTGGTTGCGCTGGCAAAGCGGCCATGCAGGCGTTGGCCAGCACAGCGGCTATTGGTGTCTGGTGCGTTTCGGCCTGCTGCTGTCCTTGGCGGCGACGGGCTGGGTGGTGGTCTCCGCATCGCTGATCACCGTGCTGTCGCCAGTGCGAGTGCACACTCCCATGGATTTTCTGCACCACGTCGTGTTGGCACGCGAGGGGCAGCTGTTTGCTTTGTGGTTGGCGTTGGGCAGTTTTCTGGCCGCGCCCATTTTTGCGTCCAGCGTCGTGGCCATGCCGCTGCTGCTGGACCGACGTGTCACCGTGCTGCAGGCCGTTCTCACGAGCTGGTCTGTGGTCCTTGCCAACCCGGCGCCCATGGCGCTGTGGGCGGCGTTGATTGTATTTTTTACCCTGTTGGGTCTGGGCTCGTTGCTGATCGGTCTGGTGGCGGTCATTCCCATGCTCGGTCATGCGAGCTGGCATGCCTACCGTGATCTGGTGGACGCGTCGGACTTCGCACCGCGCGAAGCACCGCAGTCCGGAGCCAGCAGGGCGTTGTAGGACTTGTTGTTGTGATTTTCGGGTACACAGAAGAGCAAATTGCCCACTTCTTCCTCACCTACGGGGTGGGGGCCTTCATTCTGTTCATGGTGTTCATCATCCTGCAGCTGGCGCGCCAGTCCAAGGCGGGCAAGTTCGGCACTTTCGTGATCTTTCTGGGCCTGGGCGTGGGCTTCCTCGGCTTCCTGGCCAAGGTGGTGATTCAGTGGTGGCTGGAGCGGTGAGCGCAATGGATGCAAGACTCCGGTTGAATGACGGTCACAAGCGCTCCAGGCGCGCCATGACAAGCTGGGTCGCCATCGCATTTTTCTTGTGGATGGGCAGTTCTTTGGCCTGGGCTGGCGACAATCTGAAGGCCTTTCCGGCGGCGCAAGAAGGCATGGTGCGCCATGTCATCGACCTGCCGCCACAGGCCAACGAAGCCGATCTCAAGGTCGAGCTGATGATCGGCAAGACGGTCAAGGTGGATCCTGCCAACCGCTACTTCTTTGGCGGTCGGCTCGAAACCGAAATCATTCCTGGCTGGGGGTTCGAGCGCCATGTGCTGCGTGAACTGGGGCCCATGGCAGGAACATTGATGGCGGTGGATCCTGCCGCGCCAAAGGTCTATCGTTTCATCACCCTGGGCGGTGAGGCCCCGCTGCTGCGCTACAACAGCCGATTGCCGCTGGTGGTGTATACGCCCCAGGATGTCGAAGTGCGCCACCGTATCTGGCGGGTGCAGGCCGGCGATCGCTTTGTGCAGAAGCTGGCGCTGCCGGGCGCTCAAGCCCTGGTGGTGGCTGAAGGCGACTTCGAACCACGATCCATAGGCAGCTACAGCGTGCGCCTGTACGCCACCGAAGGCGTGCCAGTGGGCGACGATGCGGGGTTCTTTACCGCGGGATTGGTCCGGGCGAGAAACGGCACGCTGGAAAAGGTGCTCCTCGAAACGCTGAAGCCGGGCGAAGCGCCGAGCCTGATCGTCACCATCCGGTCGGTAGGCTCAGGCGCTTATCTGTCCGTGGATGCGTTCACGGTCACTGGCAACAAGGTGACGCTGCGCACTTCCATCGCGGACATCGCTGCCGATGCCGACCCGGTGGCTGCGCTCAAGACGGCATTGAAGCGGCGGTAAGCCGCCATCTCCCTGCTCGCGCCTGTCGGGCAGCTGCCATTTCACGCCTTACCGCCCGCTCCAGCGCGGCAAGTGCCATTGCTGCGCTCGCATCACGTCGGGCAATGTCTGTTCCGAGCGCCTGTTCCAGGCCTGCGGCTTTACACCCTCCACGCATTGTTGATCCGGTGCGCGGTGGCGCGCCCGCGAGGCCGGAGCATTGTGCCAGCTTCCCAAAAATAGAAAACAATGGATTTCCATGAGTTAACTTAAGTCTTTAAAGTGTTGACAGTTGTTGCTCAAGTGAAAACAATGAACACATGTTTTTCAGGAGTTGCAATGCCACATATGCCCGCATCCGCTGCGCTATCGCGCTTTCGCGTCATTGATCTCAGCCAGGTTCGTGCCGGTCCCACCGCGTGCCGCCAACTGGCCGACTGGGGTGCCGACGTCGTGCAGGTTCAGATGCCGGAGCACATGCGCGGCGACGACACGCTTGGCGGCCAGGACGGCTCCGACTACCAGTACACCCATCGCAACAAGCGCTCGATCACGCTCAACCTCAAGGAAGAGGAAGGCATTGCCACGCTCAAGCGTCTGATCGCCACCGCGGACGTGGTGGTGGAGAACTTCCGGCCGGACGTGAAATACCGGCTGGGCATCGACTACGACAGCCTGGCCAAGGACCATCCCGGCCTGGTCTACGCCAGCATTTCGGGCTTCGGCCAGACCGGCCCGTTGGCGCAGCGCCCGGGCTTCGACCAGATCGCGCAGGGCATGGGCGGCCTGATGTCGGTGACCGGCCTTCCCGGCGACGGTCCGGCCCGCGTCGGCATCCCTATCGCCGATCTCTGCGCCGGCATCTTTGCCGCCCAGGGCATTCTCATCGCGCTGCTGGAGCGCGAGCAATCGGGCAAGGGGCAGTGGTTGCACACCTCGCTGCTGGAGTCCATGGTCTACATGCTGGACTTCCAGACCGCGCGCTTTCTCACCGATGGCGAGGTGGCCACCCAGGCCGGCAATTTCCATCCGACCAGCATTCCCACAGGCGTCTATCAGGCGCGCGACGGCTACATGAACATCGCGGTCTTCGGCTCCAAGATCTGGGAGCGCTTTTGCCACATCCTCGGCGCGCCGCAGTGGATAGCGGACGCGCGCTACCACGACAAGGCCTCGCGGTCGGTGCACCGCGACACCTTGAACGCCGAGATCAACCAGCGCCTGGCCGCCGAAGACCGCGCCTACTGGGTCGAGAAGTTCAACGCGGGCGGCGTGGCCTGCGGCCTGATCAGCGACATGCGCGAAGTGTTTGCCGAGCCGCAGCTCCAGCACCTGGGCATGGTCAAGGAAGTGGTCTCCGAGCGGCTCGGGCCGCAGCGTCTGGTGGGCCAGCCGGTGCAACTGGAGCGCACCCCCAGCACCATCGCCCGCGCCGCGCCACGCCGCGGCCAGCATACCGAGGAAATCCTGCAGGAGCTGGGCATCTCGGCCGAGCACATTGTCGAAATGAAGGAACAAGGAGTTTTCTGATGTCTGAACCCATTTATGCATCCGGCACCGAACGTGTGCTGTCCTGGCTGGACGGCAGCGCACTGCACGTGCAGTTCAACAACCCCGCGCGGCACAACGCCTTGTCGGTCGATATGTGGGAGGCCGTGCCGCGGCTGCTGAATCTGGCGCGGGGCGACGATCGCGTGCGCCTGGTGGTGTTTTCCGGCGCGGGCGAGAAAGCCTTTGTTTCCGGTGCCGACATTTCGCAGTTCGAGGACATGCGCGCGGCGCGTGAAGCCGTGGCGCGCTACGAGGCCATGGCCGAAGAGGCGCTGATGGCGATCTACGACTTCCCCAAGCCCACGCTGGCCAGCATCCGCGGCTACTGCATTGGCGGCGGAGTGAATGTGGCCATCAGCTGCGACATCCGCATCGCGGCGGACGATGCGGTGTTCTCCATTCCCGCTGCCCGCCTGGGACTGGGTTACCGCTATTCCGCGATGAAGAACCTGGTCGATCTCGTGGGCCCGGGCGTGGCCAAGGACTTGTTCTTCACCGCCCGCCGCATCGATGCAGCGGAGGCCAAGGCCGTCGGACTCATCAGCCGCACCGTGCCGGTCGAGGCCCTGCCTGCGCTGCTGGCCGAGTACACGGGCAGCATTGGCATGAATGCTCCGCTGACCATCGCCGCCGGCAAGGCCATCACGCGCGAGATCCTCAAGCCGTCCACCGACATCGACCTGGAGCTGTGCACCGCGCTGATCCAGGGGTGCTTTCGCAGCGCGGATTACACCGAGGGCCGTACCGCCTTCATGGAAAAGCGCTCACCGGTTTTCTCCGGCGTCTGAGCCGCCCACTCCAGGAGTCTCGATATGAAGCAGACAACAATGCAGTCCTACTGGATGCAGCAGAACGCCGACTCATCGGTGCTGGAGCAGCGCGCCGTGCCCGTGCCCGAGCCCGGCGCGCGGCAATTGCTGGTGCGCGTGCGTGCCGCATCGCTCAACCGCGGCGAGTTCGTTGCCGGCCATGGGCTGCACGGCGCGCCCGGCAGCTGGAAAGCCATAGGCGGCGAGTGTTCCGGGGAG
Organism: Acidovorax bellezanensis; assembly: GCF_025421555.1. Lineage (NCBI taxonomy): Bacteria > Pseudomonadati > Pseudomonadota > Betaproteobacteria > Burkholderiales > Comamonadaceae > Acidovorax > Acidovorax bellezanensis. The sequence continues at coordinate 162,128 of NZ_JAODYH010000002.1, read as the reverse complement.
GTGGTGGCGCTTGGCGAGGGCGTGACCGGATTCGCCATGGGCGACCGCGTCATGGGCCGCTGTGCAGGCGCATTCTCCGAATACGCGCTCATGGACACGGCCGAGGCGATGCAGGTGCCCGCAGGAATTTCTTGGGAAGAGGCCGGCTGCATCCCCATGACTTTCCTCGTTTCCTACGACATGCTGGTGTTGCAAGGCCAGCTTGAGAGCGGTCAATGGGTGCTGATCAACGGCGTCTCCTCCGGCGTGGGCGTCGCGTCGCTGCAGCTTGCCAAGGCGCTGGGCGCGAAGGTCATAGGCACCTCCGGCTCGCGGGACAAGTTGAATTCCCTGGCAGCGCTGGGCCTGGACCTGGGCATACAGACACGCGCGCCGGATTTCTCCGCGCAGGTGCTCGACGCGACAGGGCAGCAAGGCGCGAACCTGGTCATCAATACGGTCGGCGGCAGCGTGTTTGCCGAAAGCATACGCAGTCTGGCCTTTGAAGGCCGTCTGGCCACCGTGGGCTATGTCGACACCGTGGTCCATGCCGACATCGACCTCGGCACGCTGCATGCCAGGCGCCTGACCGTTTTCGGCGTGTCCAACAAGCTGCGCAGCAAGGCGCAAAGGTCGGCCGCCGTTCCCCGGTTCGTGGCCGAGGTGCTGCCCTTGTTCGCCAGCGGCCGCATCCGCCCGCATATCGATGAGACGGTGGATTTCGCCCACCTCGCCCAGGCCAAGGCCCGCATGGAAGCCGGCCACCACGCCGGCAAGATCGTCCTGACGATGCCGGCGTAAGACGCTTTAGCAACCCATAAACAGGAGACAGACAATGAAAAAGAACAAGCTGCTACTGGCCATGACCCTTGTTGCGTGCGCTGGCGGCGCCGTTGCGCAGTCCGCACCGGCCAACTACCCCATCAAGCCCATACGCTTGGTGGTGGGCTTTGCGCCCGGCGGCGCGGCCGACTATGTGGCGAGGGCGATGGGCGAGGCGTTCTCCAAGGAGCTCGGCCAGCCGGTCATCATCGAAAACAAGCCCGGCAACGGCTCCAGCATCGCTGCGGACATCGTCGCCAAATCGCCGCCCGATGGCTATACGCTGCTCATCGCCAGCCCCAGCAGCATCTCGGTCAATCCGGCGCTCAATCCCAAGCTGTCCTATACCGCCAAGGACCTGGCACCGGTCACCAAGATCACCACGTCTCCGCTGGTGCTGGCGGTCAATGCGTCCACCGGCATCAACTCCGTCCAGGACCTGATCAAGGCGGCCCAGAAGGATCCGGGCAAGCTCAATTACTCCACGTCGGGCAATGGCTCGGCGCCCCATCTGGGCGCGGCGCTGTTCAGCCTGGTGAGCAAGACCGAGATGACGCATGTGCCTTACCGCGGTGGCAGCCTGGCCATCCAGTCCGTCATGGCGGGCGACACCCAGGTCACGTTCGGCACTTCGCCTTCGGTGCTGCCGATGATCGTCAGCGGCAAGCTGCGTGCGCTGGCGGTCAGTACCCGCGATCGCTCGCCGCTGGTGCCGCAGTTGCCAGGCATGCGCGAAGCCGGACTGCCGGACTACGACCTCGCGTTCTGGTACGGGATGTTCCTGCCGGCCAACACGCCAGCGCCCATACTGCAAAAGGTTTTCAAGGCCACCGTGGCCGCCATGCAAAAACCTTCGGTCAAGGCGGCCCTGGCACGCGACGGCACCGAAGTGTCGCTGTCGAGTTCACCGGTGGACTTCGGCAAGTTCCTCGATGAGGACGGCAAGTTCTGGGTCAGTCTCGTCAAAAGCGCCAATGTGAAGGTCGAATGAGCCCGCAGCCTGCTGGCCAGTGGCTGGCGCAGGTACGATCCATCTCCATGACGACAACCCCTTCTGTTTCTCGCGGTCCAGGCCTCTCGAATTCCATCGTGGAGCAGCTCAAGCAGCTGATCTACACAGGGGAGTTCAAGCCGGGAGACCGCCTCAACGAGGCGGCCTTGGCCTTGCGCATGGGTACGAGCCGCGGACCCATCCGTGAAGCCGTGCGGGTGCTGGCCGGGCTCGGCATCGTCACCGCTGTGCCGAATCGGGGCGTCTATGTGCGCCAGCTCACGCTGCGCGAGGCTTTGGAGCTTTACGAGCTGCGCGCCCTGGTGTTTGGCTATGCGGCCGAGCGGGCCTGCGACCACATGACGCAAGAGCACCGCCAGCGCTGCGAGTCGCTGCTGGCGGCGATGGACCAGGCATGCGATGCCGGGGAGGGCACGGCCTATTACGAACTCAACCTGCAGTTCCATGCGCTGATCATGCAGTTGTCGAACAACCGGCGGGCGCAGCAGGCGTATGACGACTACGTCAAGGAATTGCACCTGGTGCGGCGGCGGTATTTCAATGCGCCGGGCAATATGCGGCGCTCCAATGTCGAGCACCGCGCGATCTTCGACGCCATCGTCGGCAACAACGCCGCACGCGCCCGTGCCGCGGCTGAACGCCATGTCCAGGCGGGGCGCGTGCGTCTGATGGAATTCTTCGAAGAGCCGTTGTCGGCGGGAAGCTGAGGGGGCGGGGCCTTGCCCGTCACCCCGCGCGCGATACCTCGCGCCTAGCGCGCTGAATCGACGCTTTGCGCCGCGGCCATGCCGCTCCTCACCGCCCCTTCCAGCGTCGCCGGATAAGGACCTTGAACATAGTCGCCGCAGGCCCACAGGCCAGGGGCCAGGGCCTGGCCCGGGCGTTGCAGGCCCGGCGTGCAGGCGAAGGTGGCGCGCTTGTCGATCACGGTGGTCAGGGGCTGCATACCGTGCCAGCCCAACTCACGCGCGGCCTGGGCCAGGACCTGGGCTTCGGTGTCGGCGCGCGAGGCCAGACTGGCGCTGACCACGAAGGCCATCAGCCCCGCGGGCCCGCCCAGGTGGCCGCGGTCGAAGACGAATTGCGCGGGCGCACCCGGGGCCGGGCGCATGGCCATCACCGGCAGCGCGGGCGGCAGGCGCTGGCCGGGCTCGTGGGTACGCGCATAGACGGTGGCGATGGCCGTGTACTCCAGGCCTTCGGCGCTGGCGGACCATTGCTGCAGCCCGGATGCGGTCTCAGGATCATGGCTGTCGAGGGCTGCGCCACGCACCAGGCGGGCGGCTTCCTGGCTGGTGGTGGCCAGCAGCACGGCGTCGAAACGTTGGCCGTTCACGCGCCAGTGGCGGCCGTCGGCCTGCAGTTGTTCGGCGCGGCAAGCCAGGCGCAGATCGTGGCCGCGTTCTTGCAGCCAGGCGGCGGCGGTGTCGGGGAAGATCCGGCCCAGATCGATTCTGGGCAGCAGGAAATGCGAGCCGCCGCGGCCGCTGAACAAGGCGTCGCGCAGCACACGCAAAAAGACCGCACCGCTGGAGATCTCGGGAGGCGTGTTGAGCGCCGAAACGCACAGCGGCGCAATGAACTCATCCATCAATTTCTGCGGCAACGCTGTGCACAGATCGGCCACGCTGGCCGCAGCGTCGCAGCGAAAGCCTTGCAGGCGCCAGCGTGTGGCGCGGGCCAGCAAGGCGCGCTTTTCATGCCAGCTCCAGCCGCGTGCCCCCGCAATGCCGGCCAATGCATCCAAGGGTGGCGCCCAGTCGGGGAAGGCCAGGCCTGTGCCGTCGGCGTAGCGCAGCGTCATGGGCAGGCGCAGCAGGGCATCGTTCACGGCCACACCTACGCTGCGCATCAGCGCCAGGCTGTCGGTATAGGCGCCGATCAGGATGTGCTGGCCGTTGTCGAGCGTAAGCGGGCCTTCGGGAGTGTCCAGGTTCAGCGCGCGTGCGCGGCCGCCCCAGTTGCGGGCGGCTTCGTACAGCGTGACCTGCTGGCCTGCTTGGGCCAGGGTGACGGCCGCCGCCATGCCTGCCCAGCCGCCGCCGATGACGGCCACCTGCTGGGCTTTAGCCAGGGCCCCCACGCTTGCTCGCTGCGCGTAGCCGCTGCCCCCCGAGGGGGCGCGTTTTGCCTTGGGGCGGCCCGGCGGCAAAACCTGGCCCCCACGCTTACCTCTTAAGTGCGGCTCGCTGCCCCCAGAGCAGCGCGCGCTCACATCCGCCCCAAGGCCTGCATCTTCCAGGCCAGCCAGAACTTGCGCAGCGGCGTGAGCTTGATGCGCTGGTGCAGTACCTGGAAGTTGTCGCGCTCGATTTCGCGCAGCAGGGTGCGGTAAATGCTGGCCATCATCAGGCCGGGTTTTTGTGTGCGCCGGTCGGCGTCTGGCAGCATGGCCAGCGCTTCGTCGTACAGCCGGTGGGCGCGCTCAGCCTGAAAGCGCATCAGGGCCGTGAAACGGTCCGAGTACTGGCGCTTGAGGATTTCGTGGGCCTTGACGTCGAACTGCTGGAGCTCGCTCACGGGCAGGTAGATGCGCCCGCGCAATGCGTCTTCGCCGACATCGCGAATGATGTTGGTGAGCTGCAAGGCCTGGCCCAGCTTGTGTGCGTAAGCGGTGGTGGCGTCGTCGGTCTGGCCGAAGATGCGCGCCGCAACTTCGCCGACCACGCCGGCCACGAGATGGCAGTAGCGCTGCAGGCCGACATAGTCCAGGTAGCGCGTCTGGTCCAGATCCATCTGGCAGCCGTCGATCACGGCCTGCAAATGTGCCTGCGTGATGCCGTACTCCGGGGCGCAGGGCATCAGCGCCTGCATCACCGGGTGCGTGGGCTGGCCCGCATAGGATTTGCCAACTTCACTTTTCCACCAGGCGAGCTTGGTCGCTGCCACGCCGGGGTCGGAGACTTCGTCCACGACATCGTCGATCTCGCGGCAAAAGGCGTAGAACGCCGTAATAGCTGCGCGACGCGACTGGGGCAGAAAAAGGAAGGCGTAATAAAAGCTGCTGCCTGAAGCTGCAGCTTTTTCTTGGACGTACTGGGCCGGATTCATATAGACCGCCATTGTCCCATGTTCGTCGATGGGTCTTTGGCGTTGGGGGGCTCAGGCCTCAGCGTCGCCGCCTTCGGCAGCAGCCTGCGCGGCGGCGCGCAGCTTGTCTTTTTTGCTCGGGCGCTTGCCCTTGACGCCGCCATTGCCATCGGCCGCACCGGGTACGGGCGTGGGCGCGACTTCCTCGGGCTCGAAGCCGGGCACGATTTCGCGTGGCAAGGCCAGGTGCTGGCGCTTTTCAATCAGGTGCCAGTGGGCTTCGCTGGCCGGCGTGACAAAGCTCACGGCCAGGCCGCTTTCGCCGGCGCGTCCCGTGCGGCCGATGCGGTGCACGTAGTCGACGGCCGAGCGCGGCAGGTCGTAGTTCACCACTACCGGCAGTTGGGCGATGTCGATGCCGCGCGCTGCCAGGTCGGTGGTCACCACCACTTGCCAGCGCTCGGCCTTGAACTCTTCCAGCACTTGCTGGCGCGCGCCCTGGCTCAGTTCGCCGTGGAAAGGCGTGGCAAAAACGCCGTTCTTGTAGAGCTTTTCAGCGACGATGTTGGCCGCGTGTTTGGTGGCCACGAAGACCAGCACCCGCGTCCAGGCCGGATCTTTGAGCAGTGTGCGCAGCAGTTGCGTGCGCCGCGACGTATCCACGGAGATGGCGCGCTGCAGGATGGTGGCCTGGCTTTCGTCGGCATCGGTGGGGATGTCCACACGCACCGGATCGCGTAGCAGGCTTTGCGCCAGTGCTTCGACTTCCTGCGGGAACGTGGCCGAAAAGAACAGTGTCTGGCGCTGTGCGGGCAGCAGGGCCAGCGTGCGCTGCAGTTCGTCGGCAAATCCCAGGTCCAGCAGACGGTCGGCTTCATCGAGCACCAGCAGCTGTACTTGCGACAGGCGCAATGCGCGCTGGTCGACCAGGTCCAGCAGGCGGCCGGGCGTGGCCACGACGATATCGGCACCGCCGCGCAAAGCCATCATCTGCGGGTTGATCGACACGCCACCGAACACCACGGCAATCTTGGGCGGCTGGGACAGGTCCTTGCCCAGGCTGCGCAGTACTTCTCCGACCTGGGCGGCCAGCTCGCGCGTGGGCACCACGACCAGGGTGTGCACGCTGCGCGCGCCACCGGGGCGCTGGCTCAGCGCCAGGGTCTGGTGCTGCAGCAATGCGGGCAGGGCGAAGGCGGCGGTTTTACCCGATCCGGTGCGCGCCGAAGCCCAGACGTCGCGTCCTTGGACGATGGCCGGAATGGCCTGCGACTGAATGGGCGTGGGCTGGTCGAACCCCAGCTCACTGGCGGCGCGGGCAAGGGCCGGGGAAAGGCCGAGAGAAGAAAAAGGCATGTATGGGCAAAAAAAGTGACGGGCGGGCAGGGCTGCGCGCGCACGGCGGACGCGCAGGTCGGCGCCTGTAATGGCTGCATTGTGCGCCAGCGGCGCCGGGCGGCCCTGGCGCAGGGCCTTCGGATCACATGCGCAGGCAACGCCCCAGCATGCGCAGCCAGTCGGCCTTGCCCAGGCGCGGGCGGGTGTGCAGGCTGGCGCCTTGCAGCGCATCGACCTTGTCGAGAATGCGCAGTCCGCCTTGCACCACCAGGCGCAGTTCCCAGCCGGCACGCCCGGGCAGGCGGTGCACCAGGGGCAGGCCTTGCGCCATGCATTCGCGGGCCCAGCGGGCGTTGTCGGCAATCAGCTGCCGGGTGGCTGGCGTGCTCTGCAGCGTGGCCAGCTGGGCGCGGGTGACGCCATGGCGCGCGCAGTCGGCGTCGCTGAGGTAATGGCGGCCCCGGGGAATGTCTTCGCTCAGGTCCTGCCAGAAATTGATCAGTTGCAAGGCGCTGCAGATGGCATCGCTTTCGGCCAGGGCCTGGGCGTCGTGCACGCCGTACAGGTGCAGCAGCAGCCGGCCCACGGGGTTGGCCGAGCGGCGGCAGTAGTCGAGCAGTTCGGCACGGTCGGCATAGGTGGCGCCGTCGGCCGTCTTGCGTACATCCTGGGAAAAGGCGCTGAGCAGATCGGCGAGCAGCGGCACCGGCAGGGCGTGCTGCTGTATCGCCACTTGCAGCGGCCCGAACACCGTGGCCCAACGCGCACCCGGGGCCTGGCCTGCGGCGATTGCCAGCAGCTCGCCGCGGTAGGCATCGAGCTGGGCCAGTCGCTCGGCGGCGTTGTCATCCCCTTCATCAGCGATGTCGTCGGCCGTGCGCGCAAAGCCGTAGATCGCGGCAATCGGCTGGCGCAGATGCGGCGGGCACAGCAGCGAAGCCACGGGGAAGTTCTCGTAATGCGTGACGGGTGCGGCTAGGGTGGGCGCCGCTACCTCCGCCTCGATGCCAGGAGAGGGGGCGACCTGGGGTACAGCGGGAGATGAGGGTGAAGAAGGAAGGGCGGGGGGCGGGGTGGTTTGTTTCACGACGACATTGTCGCTTGACGAGTCGGGGCGGTTCTTATCGAAAATTCTCAGCAACTGCGTGAAAGTTGGAGGGCGGCTCTGAAAGCCCGATGGACGGGTAATTCCGTTCAGTGAAGTTAGGTGGTGCTGCCGAGGAGGAGCGTGTCGCCGAGGCTGCTTTTTGTGTATGTAAAGACTGAGCGGGTGAGGAGTTCGGCATGGCAAACGGTGCCTTGTTGAAAACAACGTAATGGTTGTCGAGTTGCAGGCCTATGGCTGCAGGCAAAGAATGCGCTTTCCCCAGGCGCCAAAGTCGTCTCAATCAAGCCAGCGAGTAACGTGCCCGCCAATCTACAATCCGCCTACAAAAAACAGCGGTAGGTACATGTGATCAAAGACTCCAGCATCGCACCCGGTTTCCGGGGCGACATCAACGGCTTGCGCGCCTGGGCCGTTTTGGCCGTCATTTTTTATCACTTCGGTGTTCCAGGATTTGGCGGTGGCTTTGTCGGAGTTGACGTATTTTTTGTGATTTCTGGCTTCTTGATGACCGGCATAGTGGTCAACGGTCTGGAGCGTGGAGGGTTCTCCCTTCTTGCCTTCTACCTTGCCAGGGCGCGTCGTATTCTTCCCGCATTGATCGTTCTGTGCGCGGTGCTGCTGACCCTGGGGTGGTGGGTGTTGCTGCCGCTTGACTACAAGGCGTTAGGCGCGCATGCAGTGTCCAGTCTGGTTTTTCTTTCCAATATCAAGTTCTGGCGCGAAGCTGGTTACTTCGATGCGGCGTCGCATGAAAAATGGTTGCTTCATACGTGGTCGCTGGCGGTGGAGTGGCAGTTCTACCTGTTGCTGCCGGTGGTGTTGCTGGGCGTGTGGAAATGGCGTCCTGGACGCCGCGGCGTGGTAGTCGTGATGGTGGTCGGGTTGCTGACCTCGCTTGCGTTGTCGGTGGTGGTAACGTCACTTCGTCCCACCGCCGCTTTCTACCTGCTGCCCACGCGTGCCTGGGAAATGCTGGCCGGCGGCCTGGTTTTTCTACTGGCCAACCGCTGGGCGTTGACGGCGCGACAGCGCACGGTGCTTGAAATGGCCGGCATAGCCTTGGTGATCGGATCCATCGCCGGGTTTGCTGCCTCATCTCCCTGGCCGGGCTGGCGCGCAATGGTCCCGGTGATCGGTACGGCGGCAGTGCTGCTGGCTGCGCAGCCAGCATCGCGCTGGACCGGAAGCTCTATCGCTCAGTGGTTGGGCACGCGCTCGTATTCACTTTATCTGTGGCACTGGCCGATCGTGGTGGCGCTGACGTACCTGGAGTGGCAAGCAGACTCGATGGCTATCGTTGCTGGGCTGGTTTTGACGCTTGTTCTGGGGGATCTGTCTTATCGGTTGGTTGAGGTTCCTGCTCGGGTGCATTTGAACCGGTTTCGGTTGGGCTGGGGTGCCGCTGCGCTGCTGGGCACGGCGATTGCAATGGCCGCGCCGGGCGCTGCGGTTTTTCTGAAGGATGGCGTGACGGGCCGATTCGCGTCAGAGATAGAAGTCATTGAAGCGGAAGCGCTGAATAAAAATCCCCGTCAAGGGGCGTGCCATATTGGCACGGGAGCCGGGTCGCCCTCATGCCGATTTGGCGGGGAGCAACTGCGCGCTATTGTGATGGGGGACAGCCACGCCAATGCCATTGTTTCCGCAGTGGCCGCTGCAACACTCAGTTCCAAGGATGGTGTGATGGAGTGGACATCCAGCGGATGTCCTATTATGCAAGGTGTCAAGAGCACGATATTTGAAAACTGGCCTTGTGTTGATTTCATCAATTGGGCCGTGCGTGAGATGAAGGGTATCTCATCCGAAATTCCCGTGGTGATCGTCAATCGTCATGGTCAATATGCATTAGGTAAAAACGAGGGTCATGGCAAATCCAATATTCCTGAGGTGTATTTTTCGCGGCAATACGCCACCTCTGATTCTGAATATCTCAAGGAATACGGAGACCATTTGACAGATACGGCTTGTCAGTTGGCGCTGAGTCGGCCGGTTTATTTGGTGCGTCCTATTCCAGAGTTAGGCACGGATGTCCCCAAGACGGCTCGTTCTATGGTGTGGGGGCAACGTACTGATGCGTCAATTTCTCTTGCCGACTACCACCAACGTAACGCCTTTGTCTTGAAAGCGCAGGACGCGGCACGAGATCGTTGTGGCGTGAAGATTCTCGATCCATTGCCTTATCTGTGTCCGGATGGTCGTTGCATTGATGTTAAGAATGGACGGCCAATCTACTATGATGACGATCACCTGAGTGAGTATGGAAATAAATTGCTCATTCCCATGTTTGCTGAGATGTTTCGGTTAAATTCAGGCAGTAGTGCAGGCATTTGATGGGGTGGGCTGGAGAGGGTGTTTGTATTTGATTTTAATATTGCGAGCGTAGGCTTATTTTTTTGCTGATTAATTTTCGATGGTTGGTGCTTCGCATCTGGTCGGTATAAATTGCGAAAATTGGGCTAATGGAAAGAGGCAAGAATCTACGTTTGTGCTCAAGCTCCTTGCCAGATAAGTGCATGTGCCGCTAGTTGTAAAAATCCCTGTCCTTGAGGGCAAGGATGATGTCAAAATTACTAACCGGTCAGTCAATAGTTGGTTGTGCCGACCTGTTGGCCGCTCTTCGTCGGCCTCTCTAATGTTTTCCCCGAGCCGCGCCGCACTGGCAGCGTGGGCGCCGGGGCTTTTTTCGAGCACCGCATGCGCACCTTGTCATTTATTGGGCCCCGTTGGGCTGTGTCTGCCCTGGCCCTGGCCTGTGCGGGGTTGACGGCCTGCTCTCGGCCCGCGCCCGAGTCCGAGCCTGTGCGCGCGGTCAAGTTGTTGCAGGTGGGCGTGGGCGAGTTCGCATCCCAGCTGGAATACGCGGGCGATGTGCGCGCGCGCATCGAATCGAGGCTGGGTTTTCGTGTGCCGGGCAAGCTGGTGTCGCGCCAGGTTGAATTGGGGCAGCGGGTATCGGCAGGGCAGTTGCTGGCCCAGCTCGATGCCCAGGACTACCGGCTGGCGGCCGACGCAGGGCGCGCGCAGGTGGCCGCGGCCACCACGCAGCGCGATCTGGCGGCCGCCGACGTGCAGCGCTTTGCCGCGCTCAAGGCGCAGAACTTCATCAGCAGTGCCGAGCTGGACAGGCGCCAGGCCACGCTGAAATCCGCCCAGGCCAGCCTGGACCAAGCGCGCGCGCAGGCCACGGGCCAGTCGCTGCAGACCGATTACACCCGGCTGGTGGCCGACGTGGCTGGCGTGGTCACGGGCATAGATGCCGAGCCCGGCCAGGTGGTGGCGGCCGGTACGTCGGTGGTGCGCATTGCGCAGGACGGCGACCGCGATGTGGTTTTCTCCGTGCCCGAAGACAAGATCGCTCGCGTGCACACGGGCCAGGCCGTGAGCGTGCGTGCCTGGGCCAATGATGCGCAGTACAGCGCGCGTGTGCGTGAAGTCGCGGCCAGCGCCGATCCGGTGACGCGCACCTACCTCGTCAAGGCCGCGCTGGAACGCGCTCAGGACAAGCCCTTGCCCGCGCTGGGTGCCACGGTCCACGCCAGGCCCGAGGGCATGGGCGCCACGGGCCAGTCCGTGATCAAGCTGCCGACGACGGCCGTGATGCAGGAGAACGGCGGCTCGGCCGTCTGGGTGTTCGACCCGGCCACCCACACTGTGCGCATGCAGAAAATCGAGGTGGCGACGGCCGACGGCAATGCCTTGGTGATTGCCTCCGGCCTCACGCCGGGAATGCAGGTAGTGGCGACCGGCGGCCATGTGCTGGCCCCAGGCCAGAAAGTGACGGTCTACCAGGGTGCTGGTGCTTCTGCGCCTGCCCCGGCCTCCGCACCCGCCCCTGCTCCCGCAGTTTCCCCCGTCACCCGCTGAGCCCGCCATGAACCAAGAGCAGCCCAAGCCGGGCTTCAATCTTTCGCGTTGGGCGCTTGAGCATGTGGCGCTCACCCGCTATTTGCTGGTGGTGATCGTGCTGCTGGGCTTTGTCGCCTATTTCCAGCTGGGGCAGGACGAAGATCCGCCGTTCACTTTCCGCGCCATGGTGGTGCGCACCAACTGGCCGGGTGCCACGGCGCAGCAGGTGGCCGAGCAGGTGACCGACAAGATAGAGCGCGCCTTGCAAGAGGTGCCCTATGCCGACAAGATCCGCAGCTATTCCAAGCCGGGCGAGTCGCAAATCATCTTCCAGCTCAAGGACAACTCCAAGCCTTCGGACGTGGCCAACATCTGGTACACGGTGCGCAAGAAAGTCGGCGACATGCGCTACACCTTGCCGCAAGGCGTGCAGGGACCGTTCTTCAACGACGACTTTGGCGATGTCTACGGCGTGATCTACGCCTTGCAAGGGCAGGGTTTCAGCTACGCCGAGCTCAAGAACGTGGCCGACGACGTGCGCCAGCAATTGCTGCGCGTGCCCGATGTGGCCAAGGTCGAGCTGTTCGGCGTGCAGGACGAAAAGCTCTACATCGAGCTGTCGCAAAAGCGCCTGTCGCAACTGGGGCTGGACATGAACCAGGTGCTGGCCCAGCTCGACCAGCAGAACGCGCTGCAAAGCGCGGGCGTGGTTCAGGCCGATGCGGAGCAGGTCCAGGTCCGCGTGGCCGGGCAGTTCAATGCCATCGAAGACCTGCGCGCCATGCCGATACGCGGCGCTTCGGGCGCGCAGCTGCGCCTGGGCGATATTGCCGAGATCCGCCGTGGCTACGTCGATCCACCGAACGTGAAAGTCCGTCACCAGGGGGTGGAATCCGTGGCCCTGGGCGTAGCCATGACCAAGGGCGGGGACATCATCCGCCTGGGCAAGGCCTTGAAGACGACCAGCGATAGCCTGACCACGCAGTTGCCCGCGGGCATGCAACTGGTCAACGTGCAAGACCAGCCCAAGGCCGTGTCCAGTTCGGTCAACGAGTTCATTGCCGTGCTGATCGAGGCCGTGGTGGTGGTGCTGGCCGTGAGCTTCATCAGCCTGGGCCTGCACCGGCGCCCGGGTGTGCATGCCTGGTGGCGCGGCTGGTACATCGATCCACGCCCGGGCCTGGTGGTGGGCATCACCATTCCGCTGGTGCTGGCCGCGACCTTTCTGGCCATGTGGTACTGGAATATCGGCCTGCACAAGATCTCGCTGGGCTCGCTGATCATCGCCCTGGGCCTGCTGGTCGACGATGCCATCATTGCCGTCGAGATGATGGTGCGCAAGATGGAAGAGGGCTACGACAAGCTGCGTGCCGCCACCTTCGCCTACGAAATCACCGCCATGCCCATGCTCACCGGCACCTTGATCACGGCGGCGGGCTTTCTGCCCATCGGCCTGGCCAAATCCATGACCGGCGAATACACCTATGCCATTTTTGCCGTGACGGTGATCGCGCTGGTGCTGAGCTGGTTCGCTTCGGTGTATTTCGTGCCTTATCTGGGCACGCTGTTGCTCAAGCGCCCGCCGCATGCGCAGCCTGATCCTGCCGCCCCAGTGCCGGCCATGGTGGGCGATGCCCCTGCAGACTCGGGCGCGGTGGCCGGGCCGCACGAAGTGTTCGACAGCGCTTTCTACAACGCGTTTCGCCGCGCCGTGAACTGGTGCGTGGAGCACCGCTGGATCACCATTGGCGCCACCGTGCTGGTGTTTGCGCTGGGTCTGTTTGGCATGACGCGCGTGCAGCAGCAGTTCTTCCCCGATTCGAGCCGCCCGGAAATCATGGTCGATCTGTGGTTCCCCGAAGGCACGGCCTTTGTCGCCAACGAGCAGACGACCGTGGCCGCGGAAAAGCGCCTGCTGGCCGAGCCCGGAGTCGTCAGCGTCAGCACCTGGCTGGGCTCGGGCGTGCCGCGCTTTTATCTGCCGCTGGATCAGGTGTTCCCGCAGACCAATGTCTCGCAGTTCATCGTCGTGGCCGCTGATCTGAAAGAGCGCGAGCGCCTGCGCCTGCTGTTGCCCAGTCTGCTGGCCAAGGAGTTCCCACAGGCGCGCGGTCGCGTCAAGCTGTTGCCCAACGGCCCGCCAGTGCCCTATCCGGTGCAATTCCGCGTGATGGGCCCCGACCCGGCCGTGCTGCGCGAGCGCGCTGACGAAGTCAAGAAGGTGCTGCGCGCCAATGACGACATGCGCGGCGTGAACGACAACTGGAACGAATCGGTCAAGGCGCTGCGCCTGGAGGTCGATCAGGACAAGGCGCGCGCGCTGGGTGTCAGCAGTCAGTCCATCGCCCGGGCTGCCCAGGTCATGCTCAGCGGCGCCACGGTCGGACAGTACCGCGAAGGCGACAAGCTGATCGACATCGTGCTGCGCCCGCCTTTGAACGAGCGCGATGCGATCACCGATATCGCCAACGCCTACCTGCCCACGGCCTCGGGCCAGTCGATTCCCCTGACCCAGATCGCCAAGCCCGTCATGGCCTGGGAGCCCGGCGTGCTGTGGCGCGAAGGCCGCAGCTATGCCATCACCGTTCAGGGCGACGTGCGCGAAGGCTTGCAGGGCGCGACCGTCACCCAGGCGCTGCTGCCCGAGCTGCGCGCGATCGAAGCCCGTTGGCACGGGGAGGGCGCCAACGGCTATCGCATCGAAGTCGCCGGCTCCGTCGAGGAAAGCTCCAAGGGTGCCTCGTCGATCGCCGCCGGTATCCCGGTGATGCTGTTCCTGACCTTCACCCTGTTGATGCTGCAACTGCACAGCTTCAGCCGCGCGATGCTGGTCTTCCTGACCGGCCCGCTGGGCATCGCTGGTGTTGCCGCCGCGCTGCTGCTGCTGAACCGGCCGTTCGGCTTCGTGGCGCTGCTGGGCGTGATCGCGCTGATGGGCATGATCCAGCGCAACTCGGTGATCCTGATCGACCAGATCGAGATCGACCGCGCCCGCGGCGTGCCCGCTTGGGAAGCCATCGTCGAAGCCGCCGTGCGCCGTCTGCGCCCCATCGTGCTCACGGCCGCCGCGGCCGTGCTGGCCATGATCCCGCTGTCGCGCAGCGTCTTCTGGGGTCCGATGGCGGTGGCCATCATGGGCGGCCTGGTCGTGGCCACGGTGCTGACCTTGCTGGCGCTGCCGGCCATGTACGCGGCCTGGTTCCGCGTGCGCAAGCCGGAGGCCGCGACTTAAAAAATGGGGCCCGCTTGGTTAAAAGGCGGCGCCAAACAGGTAAAATAGACGGTTGACCTAAGGCTGCAGTGCTTGCGCTGCAGCCCAAACCGCGCGGGTGGCGAAATTGGTAGACGCACCAGGTTTAGGTCCTGACGGTAGCAATACTGTGCGGGTTCGAGTCCCGCCCCGCGCACCAGCATACGAAGCCAGCAGCAACTGCTGGGCTTCATTCAAGCCCGTTTTTCTTTGTTGAAAACGGGCTTTTTTCTTGCCCTGGTTTTGTTCTTCGGGGCTGGCAGAATCTTCCAGCCGGCATGCGCAACCGACGTGCATCCTTTCATTTCATTCCGGGAGAAGACGCCCATGAACAAGAAAATTACAGGCGCAGCCATCGCCGTGGCCATTGCGGCGGCAGCGCTGCTCTACGCCTCGCCTTACATCACCTTGCACCAGATCCACAGCGCCATCGAGCGCAAGGACGCCGCCGCGGTGGCGGAGCATGTGGACTTTCCTGCGCTGCGCGAAAGCCTCAAGGCCCAGGTGCTGGTGAAAATGGAATCCGAGATGGATCGGACTGCCATGAAGGACAACCCCTTTGCCGGTTTGGGCCAGATGCTGGCCAGGGGCCTGGTCGACCAGTTCACCGATGCCCTGGTGTCGCCAGAGGGCGTGATGCTGATGCTGGAAAACGGCAAGCCCGGCAAACCCGCCGATGTGGCTGCCGCCGGAATAGGTATTCCTTCGGGCGAGGTCGACAAGCCGCGCAAGAAGCTTTCCGTGGACTACCAGGGCTGGTCCAAGGTGTTCGTCCATGTCAAGGGCGAGTCGGGCGGTTTTGTCTTCCGCCGTGATGGCCTGATCGGCTGGAAGCTGGTCGCGGCGAAGATGGACTGAATACGCCACACTGCGGCCTATCTCTGCCCTGGTTTGTCCCTTACCATTGGGGGCAGCACGACGGCTTATCCCTAGCCGTCCAACGGAGGATTTATGGCCAAAGAGCAGCGCAACGAGAAGATGTCCAAAAAACCCAAGAAGGACACTTCAGCCCCCAAGAACAGCGGCAGTCCTTCCGACCGCCCCATGCCGCCCGTCACTTCGGTGATTCCGCGCGGTAAAGAGAAAAACAAGTAAGGAAAGCAACTGCCAGCGCCGCACTCGCTTGCGGTTTTGGCGATGGGCGCACCCAGACCGGTGCGCCCACTAGCCCGCCCGTCCTTCGACGGTCTCAGGGCGAACGGCCGGGGCATGCCAATACGCTTTCGCCCCCAGCCATCTCACGGTTGCGCGCTGTCTTCCGGCCCCCGCGAAGCAGGCTTCGATGCGTTCCCACGCGACCGTGTCAGCGCGACATTGATCGCTTCGTGCGCCGAGGCTTCGGCAGCACCATGGGCGGGCAACATGTCGGCTTTCGTGCACTGCTCCAGGTGAATCCAGTCGACTACCTTGCCGTCGACCAGGCCTTGCACCATTTGCCGAGCCACCGACACATCGTTCAACTCCAGCACCATGGCTGGAATGCGCAAGGCCCTGCGACACCTCTGGCGAGAGGGGCTCCTCGTTAGCTTCCATGATGCAGGGGGGGCGGCGTGGACTGAGAGTCGTCGCTGGCTAGCAGTTCTTGGTATCGCTATTCGGCACGGCGCAGGCCGGTGATGCAATGACGCCGTCTGGGCAGTCGTCATCGCTCACGGCTATTTCTGAGAGATCCACCTGTGCAGGCGACCTCACAGTCTTCCCAACAATGAGGCCAGGACTCCTGGATGCCTTTGTGGGATGGTGGATGTCCGCGCGTGCCAGTGCGGATGGACCGTTCCGATGATGGACCCTGAATCGCGTCATGCACATTTCGATGGAGTCACAAGGAGTGTGCACCCGTAGGCGAAGAGTCGTCAGCAGACAAAAAACGACTCTGCTCACTCCCTAATATATAGGGGGTATGGCACAATTTGTGCCATGAATTATCGTAAAGATGTGCAGATGTTGCGCGGAATCGCAGTGCTTTTAGTAGTGCTATTCCATATTAATGTTTTTGGATTTAGTAATGGATTCTTGGGCGTTGATGTGTTTTTTGTCATCAGCGGCTACCTCATGGCATTAATGTATGACCCAGAGCGCAAGGCCGAATTTTTTACGAAAAGAGCCAAAAGATTACTGCCTGCTTATTTTGTGACAATAATGGCAACATTGTTGTTGGGAGTACTGGTAACCATCCCCAGTGATTTTGACCAAATTGCGAAGCAAGGATGGTTTGCTATAGCATTCTCTTCTAATATTGGTTTTTGGCTGGAAAATTCGTATTTTGACAAGGCTGCATTCAAGCCGCTTCTTCATCTTTGGTCACTTGGTGTGGAGATTCAGTTTTATCTTCTGGTTCCGGTGATTTTCTGGTTTTTGAAGAAAACGAAGCTGGCTGGGTACCTTTTTCTTACGATAACGTCGGTAGCCCTGTGTTTTTTCGTGGTGGGTATTTCGCCCAAGACAGGGTTTTTTTTGCTGCCATTCAGATTGTGGCAATTTCTCTTCGGATTTGGTGTTGCTGCTTATTTTTCCCGTGAACGAATTGCTGCAAGCGATAAATCAGCTTGGGTTGGTGGTTTGTTTTTGTGCGTCATATTGTATATCCCATTCTTTAATGTAGACGGACAGGCAATCGGTTTTTGGAATGGGCACCCAGGATTGGTTTCATTGGTCATCAGTACGGCAACAGCCTTGACATTGCTCTTCGGTATTCCGAAAGTACTCCAGTCCAACCTGCTCGCAACACTGCTTGAACGACTTGGGAACTATTCTTACTCGGTCTATCTTGCACATTTTCCTGTCATTGTTCTATTTCTATACGAACCATTTTCCGGTACGAATCTAAAACCTTCTAGTTTGAGTCAGACAATCATCATTGCTTTTTTTGTCGTCGCTGCCTCAGCCCTCTTGTACACGTGCGTAGAGGCGCGTTTTCGTCATGGCCAAGCGCAAGCGAAGTGGACCATTGGTGCTGTCCTCACCATAGTGACACTCGGGGCTGTTGGTGGAGCGCTGCAAACCTTGAGCCTTTCACCGCAGGAGCGCAACATTTATGCTGCATGGACGGATCGGGCGCCTTACCGGTGTGGAAAACTCAACCGTATCCTTGAGCCGAAAAGCGTATCGTGTGAAATTACTGCGGCAGTAGAAAACCCATCAACTCGTATTTTGCTCGTGGGGAATAGTCACGCCGACTCGATAAAAAGCACGTTTGCGGAAGCTGCCTCCTCGAAAAATGCGACCGTTTTCTTTATGGTCGAGAATGGCCCGTTAATGCAGGGTGGAATCGACCCGCAAGGATTGATAAAAGAGGCGATAGCTCGTAAGGTAAGCACCATCGTATTGCATTACTCGCACGGATCTGTTGTTGAATCTGCTTTAATAAGTCAGATTGAAAAGGTTGTGAAGCTTGCCGATGATAATTCCTTGCGAGTTTCATTTGTTATGCCTGTCCCTGTTTGGGATAGAAGCGTTCCGCAGATGCTTTGGCAGGAAATGAAACAGGGGAAGTTATTGAGTTCGCAGAGTGCTATCGAATATGAGGGGTCTAATAAAATTTTGGTTGATGCATTGTCGCGAATGAATCAGAAGAATTTTAGTATATACAAAACTCAAGGCGTGCTGTGCAAAGAGTCTTGTCTTCTGACTGCCAGTGGAGGTAAGCCTCTCTACTTTGACGAAAATCATTTGACTCTTACCGGGGCTAATATGCTTCGACCAGTCTTTGATGATTTGATTCAGCGGGTGATATTTTGAGTTGGTAAGAGGTTTTTTAATTTTAGATAAAGTTTTCTAAAATTATCTCCATTGGACTTCTGTTTCTGTGACCTTGGCTATTTTTGCAAAAAATAGTGTTGAGGATATTTTTATCCAGTGGTCATAGAGATGGGGGGAGTCGTGGCTGCAATGTCAGTCTTCGGGCTGATCTGGATGCTTACCTTCGATTGGATGCCCAGGGGCGGGGCGGCAGGCGTGCCAGTACGCTAGGGGCCGCAGGCAGCCCGTGGCGGCTGTCCCTGGAGTCGCCGAACTTGGGCCGCCAGCGCGCCCGTAGTCCTATGCTTTCGTGCTTGGCGCAATGTTGCCGCTACCGCGCCGCATGAACGCCTGAACGGCCCATGCTCAGAACCTGGCACGACTGGCTCACCGTGGTCTTCCCCGCCGTTGATTGAGCTGGCATGAGGGCATGCATTGCTTCAGTTCTTAGGGGAGGACGGTCAACGCTCTTTTAGTAGTACGTTGTCCGCTTTGATTTACCGGTTCCCGATATCTAGCTGCCGTATGCGCTTACGGCTAGGCTTTCAGCGGTTTGCTGATGCTTGTCGATCGGCCGAATACTCGTTGAGCTGTTTCAGCCGGCGCGGAATAGCGCTATCGACTAAATTGGGAACCTCGCAGCAACGGCATCGAAGTGGAAATGCGTCGCAAGCACTTGGGAACCGGAGGATTTGCCATGAAATGCGATGCGGGCTGCAATGGCAGACCTGTAGCGGTGATGCCAGTCTGGGCATGGCCCCAAGCGGGGTTGACGCGAACGTGCGCATGGACAGCGCGACAGGGCCGCGACACTTGCGCTGACCACATCGCGACGGCCCCGGGCCTCTGGTACCGGCCAGTGCCGCCCCCGCCTGTACCCTATCAAAACCCTGTATTAAAAGGCCTTATGCATGGCTCAGAGTATTTAAAAACTTCACGTCGCTGAATTTTTACTTGGAAGATGTCTATGTAAGAGGCCTTAGCATGGGGCAACTATTTGCTCATGTGGTGATCTGGTACCTCTGAAGAAAAATTGGGTGCCTTAGATTTTTTTCGATTGCGTATGCCCATTACTGAAATGAGCAAAAATATAAGGATGGGGGCGAACATCCATTTTTGCCGGAGTGCAATGCCTAAGTTGGCCGTGGTCATGGAAAGTGTGATCCATGCAAGCAAAGAGTATGCAAGCATAAAGGATCTGCTTTCGCCAAGTCCACTTTTCTTGCGCAGAAAAACGGATTTACTTCCCATGATGAATAAATATAATAGAATTAAATTGTCAATAGCCGCCGCAAGAGTGAAGACGGAATTTACTTCGAATATGAAAGGCCGGAACATATAAGTTATGAGTTTCATTGGCAAACTCATGGAGGCAATGTCTACTCCGCCGCCGCCTTCAGTGTTGTAACTCTGCCGTTGTTCTACATATTCTGCAAGGTTTGCTGCATCAATGGTTTCGCCTACCCCCGCATACCGCAAGGCAAACGGTAGTATTATGGCGACGGCGATGGAAGATACTATTGCGAGAGATGCTCTTTTGCCGAGTGATAATTTGCTGCTGACCAGTACTGCGAAGGCCCATGCCATAACCATCATGGCTGCGATATGGGGACGGGCCAGGAGCATGACGGTGACGGAAAAAACCATTAACCACCACCGTCGACCGAGGGAGAGTGATGCCCATAGTGCCAGGCTGGCTGCCATGAAAGACAACGAATCTTTACCGATGGCGGAAGACCAAAAACTCACCGAAGGAAGAAAAACAATCAGGGTCGCTAGTTTTTTTAGATTGCCATTCTTGCCGTGGGTCGCTATACGGAGGCATGCATCAAAAGCCTGCAGGCCGATTGTCCCGAAAATATTGAAAACAAGGAACCCTCCCAAGAGGGAAAGGCCCAAGCCTTGCACGAATATAGCCGTTAGGTAATCGACGCCGGCCGTGCCGAAAGAAAATTCCAGTCCGCCAATTTCAGCTTGTTTGAAGTAGGAGATGGCATCGCCACCGTACGTCAGTGCATACCAGCAATAGACCATGCACAGCAGAGTGTGCCAGCAGTAAATCGTCATGCTGCGACTTGTGGAAGCTGAGAATCGCTTGCCGATAATTACAGCAATCGACGCGCCGCCGAGAAAAACCAGTAAGGCACTGATGAGGTGCCAAACGGATGAGTAGAGTTCCATGGTTCGAGGGCTTCTTATATTGGTCAAACGGAATGAGTAAGCATGACTATGCCTGTAGTTGGCGGCATTTTTTCAGCTTGCATCAATCGGTGTTTCGGCGGTCATCAATAGGGGGTCTCCCAGCTAGCGGTGACCGTAGTCAAGGTGCATGAATCAAATGAATGGGCAGGCCAGAGCCTTGAGAGAACCAGATTTTCATGGTCGCCAAGTAGAAGGGTCTCACGTTATCCAGAATGAGAAGCATACGTAGATTGGCTATCTTTGCGTATGTGGATACTGCTCTGGAAGCTCCCTGTAGCAGTTGACATCAACTTGCGATTGCGCTCTGGCGTTTTTGGGCTGTGGTTACTTGCTCCGCTCCGGCATTCCTCGGCCAGTCCCTAGCCCGCGCGGCAGTCCATGTGCCGTATTCAGCGCTTCCAGAGCCGGTGCCAAGTCTTCTGGCGCATTGTTCGGGGTCGTCAGCAGGCCGGCCTGGTCATAGTGTTCCAGGTGAATCCAGTCGACCACCTCGCCGCCGGGCTGGTAGCCGCCGACCAGATCTTCCAGCATTTGGCGGATCACCGGCACATCGTTCACGTCCAGCACCATCGATAGAACGCGCAGTCTCTGCGACAGCTCAGGCCAGGGGATGAACTCCTCGTTGGCCTTCATGATGCGGGGGTGCGAGGTGGGCTGGGGATTGTCGCCAATCAGCAGTTCCTCGTAGAGCTTTTCCCCAGGGCGCAGGCCGGTGATCGCAATGGCAATATCGCCATCCGTGCGCTCATCGTCGCGCACCGTCATTCCTGACAATTCCACCATGCGCCGTGCCAGGTCGATGATGCGTACCGGCTCTCCCATGTCGAGCACGAACACATCACCGCCGGTGGCCATGGCGCCTGCCTGTATCACCAGTTGAGCGGCTTCGGGAATGGTCATGAAATAGCGCGTGATGTCCGCATGGGTCAGCGTGATCGGTCCGCCATTGCGTATTTGCTGGCGAAACAGCGGCACCACCGAACCGCTGGAACCCAGCACATTGCCAAACCGCACCATGGAAAAGCGCGTTGCCGGCTTGCCGTCTGCCGATGGTATTGTCGCCAGAGCCTGTAGCACCATCTCTGCCAGCCGCTTGCTCGCCCCCATCACATTGGTCGGGCGCACCGCCTTGTCGGTGCTCACCAGCACAAAGTCCGTCACGCCGCATTCGGCCGCAACGCGTGCCGTGGTCAGCGTGCCCAGGGTATTGTTTCTCACCCCTTCCGCGGGGTTGTGCTCGACCATGGGCACATGCTTGTAGGCCGCAGCGTGATAGACCGTGTCGGGTTGCCAGGTGCTGAGGATTTCTCGCATGCGCGCTTCGTCCCGCACCGACGCCAGCAGGGGGCGCAGACGCGTGGCCTCATGGCCGGGGACCTGTTGCAATTCGTGGTGGATGGCGTACAGCGCGAACTCGCTCACATCCAGCAGCAGCAGCGTATGCGGGTGCTGGCGCGCAATCTGGCGGCACAGCTCGCTGCCGATGGAGCCTCCGGCACCCGTCACCAATACCCGCTTGCCGCGGATATTTTTTTGCAGCAGTTCCTCGTTGGGCGCCACCGGGTCGCGGCCCAGCAGGTCTTCGATGTCGAGCTCGCGCAGGTCTTGTATCTGTACCCGGCCTTGGGCTATGTCGATCAGGTCGGGCAGGGTGCGTACATGCAGCTTCAGGCGCTGCTTCTGGATCTGTTGGACGATCTCGGCGCGGCGAGCGCGGCTGATCGAGGGCAGGGCCAGCAGCAGGTCGGTGATGCCGTGTTCCGCGACCAGCTTCTGCAGTTCAGACGGTGGATAGATGGGCAGGCCGTTGAGCGTGCTGCCACGCAGATCGCGGGCATCGTCGATAAAAGCGCGCACAGCCATCTCTCGGCTGGCGGTCAACGCTTCGGCTACCCGTTTGCCGGCGGAGCCCGCACCATAGATCAGCACCTGGGGCAGGGACTGGCGCGTCAAGGCACTCATGTAGCTCCCGCCCAGCCAGTAGCGCGCTACCAGCCGCGAGGCGCCCACGGTCACAAATATCAGCAGCGGTATGGTGAGGCCCATGCTGCGCGGCACACCGGGCACACCAATGAAGGTGAAAACAAGCAAAAACTCGGCAGTCAGAATGCCGCAGGCGACGACCAGGGCCGCCAAGGCGGCGCCTCCGGCGTAGCGGAAGATGGCGCGGTACAGGCCGCACACAGCAAACAGCGGCAGTGCCAGCACGACCGCAGCCATAGTCACCCACCACTGCACGCCGTGCAAAGGCGCGAAGGTCTCGAGCCGCAGGCAAAAAGCCAGCCAGACGCAAAAAGCGCACAGCAGAGCGTCCACGGCCAGGGCCAGAGAGCGCTTGGCCGGCCGGGGCAGCGCCAGCATGGGGTCGGCAAATCGGTAAGTCATTTAAATGGTGCAGGGCCCGTGGCCCTTGTTGTTGTTGTTGTACTGCCTTGGCGTGGCACGGATGTGCCAGCCAAAGAGCGGCTCAGGCTGAGCCTTGCGCATGTCGAAGAGGCGAAGTCTCGCATATGTCTTCCGAAAAGCGCAGGACGAACGGTTTGCAATTCGGCACTGACTTCCATGGTCGGTGCACGGCCGTGGAAGCTGATGCCAGACTCAGCGGCTGGCCGCCGTAAGCACCTGGGTGATTGCGCTGCAGGTTTTGTTGATTTCGGCAGCGGTGAGCGTGGGGTGAACGAGGAACATGATGCTGGTCTCGCCCAACTGGCGCGCGACCGGCAGACGTTCTTCTGGTCGCCAGCCCGTGTCGTCAAAAGCCTTTTCAAGGTAGACCTCGGAACACGAACCCTGGAAGCAGGGCACGCCCGCGGCGGTAATCGCTTCCACGATGCGATCGCGGCTCCAGCCATCAGCCAATTGCTCGGGCTGCACATAGACATAGCATTTGTAGTGGGCGTGCACGTTGTCTTGGGGCACAGCGGGCACGCGCACCGCAGCGAAAGGCCGGCAGGCAGCCCAGATGGCTTTGGCGTTGGCCGTGCGCTGCGCCGTCCAGTCGGCCATGCGGCGCAGCTGAATACGGCCAATGGCAGCCTGCATTTCCAGCATGCGCCAGTTGGTGCCAAAGCTCTCATGCAGCCAGCGAAAGCCCGGGGCATGCTCGCGTTCGTAGACCGCTGCATAGCTTTTGCCATGGTCCTTGTACGACCACATGGCGCGCCACAGGGCTTCGTCATTGGTCGTGACCATGCCGCCTTCGCCGCCGGTGCTCATGATCTTGTCCTGGCAAAAGCTCCAGGCGCCGACATGGCCGATGCTGCCCAGGGGGCGGCCCTTGTAGCGGGCGCCGTGGGCTTGTGCGCAGTCTTCGATCACCTTCATGCCGTGCTGCTCGGCCAGCGCCATGATGGGATCCATGTCGCAAGGCCAGCCGGCCAGATGCACGCAGACCACGGCGCGGGTGCGGGGCGTGATCACTTTGGCGATGGTGGTCGCCGAGAGATTGCCGCTGTCGGCCTCGACTTCGGCAAAAACCGGCGTAGCACCCGCATTCACCACGCAGGAAATGCTGGCGATAAACGTGCGCGGCGTGACCACAACCTCGTCACCCGGGCCAATGCCCAGGGCTTTGAGCGCCACATCAAGCGCCAGCGTGCCATTGCCTAAAGCGACCGCATGCGCAGTGCCGCTCCAGGTCGCAAACTCCTTTTCAAACGTACGGCATTCGGTGCCCGTCCAGTAATTGACCTTGTTGGACAAAACGACATCGCGCACGGCGTCGGCCTCTTCAGTAGTGAAGCTGGGCCAAGGGGAGAAAGGGGAGTTCAGCATAAAGAATGAGTTGTCAAATCAAAAAACTTGTTTTCCTTGGGGCGCGGCTATCACGCCTTCACGAGCGGGGCAGCGGGGTTGCCGACGACGGTCAATCCATCTGGAATCTGCTTCACCGCTACAGCGCCGGCGCCCACTGTCACACCGATGCCAATGTGTATTCCCTGGCGAACGGCGGCACCAACGCCCACCCAGCTACAGGCGCCCACGATAACGTTGCCCGACAAATGAGCACCTGGGCAAATATGCACGCCATGGGCCAGTCTGCAATCGTGGTCCACGGTCGCGCCGGTGTTCACAATGCATGCCGCGCCAATCTCTGTATCCACATTTACCACGGCTCCAGCCATAACGACTGTTCCTGCTCCCAGCCTTGCGTAGGGACTCACGCAGGCCCGTGGATGCACTACGGTTGCGAGCTTTGCTCCGGCCGTTTGCAATGCCTGTTGCTTTTGCCACCGCACCGCACAGTGTCCTATGCTCACCAAGACACCGTCGAATTCATTCAGTCGTGCAAGCAGGGCTGTCATGTTGCCGGCCACTGGCCAATGGCCATTCATTTGGATATGCGGCCAAGCATCGTCGAAAAATATGACACTTTTCCAACCGGCGAGCAGAGCGGCATCCGCAACCACTTTGCCGTGCCCGCCGGCTCCGAACAACGCCAAAGTGGTCAAGACTTGCTCCCGGTGAATTTGCTCACCGTTGCCTCGCCCGCGGCACTGATGCCCTCGCGCACCAGTACTTTCTTCACGGTGAGCCACAGAATCTTGACATCCAGTCGCAGCGAGCGGTGGTCCACGTACCACACATCGAGCTTGAACTTGTCGTCCCAGCTCAAGGCGTTGCGGCCATTTACCTGGGCCCAGCCGGTAATGCCGGGACGAACCTCATGGCGTCGGGCCTGCTCAGGTGAGTACAGCGGCAGGTATTCCACCAGCAACGGCCTCGGACCCACCAGGCTCATGTCGCCCTTGATCACATTCCACAGCTCAGGGAGTTCGTCCAAGCTGGTCGCGCGCAAAAAACGACCAAAGGATGTCAGGCGAACAGAGTCAGGCAGCAAAGCACCATCCGGGCCGCGTGCGTCGGTCATGGTGCGGAACTTGACCATCTCGAAGGGACGGCCATGCAGGCCAGGACGAACCTGGCGGAAAAAGACCGGGCTGCCGAGCTTGCGGCGGACCATCCAGATCAGTACCAGCAGGGGAAGGGCGAACAAAAGCAAGGCTCCTGTCGCAACGAGAAGGTCGAAAAGGCGTTTCATAGAGATTTCTATTTTACTCAATACCCATTGCCTGCAGCATTACGGCATTCACTTTATGAACATCGTATTTTTCTTCCGTGAATACTCGTGCGCGAATGCCCATGCTGCTAGCAAGTTCGGGGTTTTTTATGAATTTCAGCATGGACTTTTCCAGCGCGTCGGTGGATTTGACCGGTACTAAAAATCCGTTGTCGCCGTCAACAACAGTTTCTCGACATCCAGGAGCATCAGTTGTAATTACTGCACGACCCATAGACATAGCCTCTAATACAGTGCGAGGAGTTCCTTCGCGATAGGACGGAAGAACGTAAACGCTGCATTGTGCAATAGCCGGCCGTACGTCCGATAGGCGGCCTAAGTATTCAATGGTTCCGCTCTCCACCCAGGCATCAAGTTCGTGCTGACTAATGGCGTCCGGGTTGCAGTCAATCCAGCCTACAAGCAAGCAGCGAACTGCGGGGTATTCATCGCGAATTCTGCGCGCAGCCTGCGCGTATTCTCGTATGCCTTTTGCGCCGAGCAGGCGCGCAACCATTAAAAAACATGTAGGCCCGGAGGGGAGGGGGGCTACGTCAAAAGCCTTTGTGTCCACACCCGATCCGTTGACCACACAAGTGCGTGATTCATTTTTGACTAAAGTGCTTTGGCGAAAAAGAGCTTCATCGTCAGGGTTCTGGAAAAATACAACACGAGCCCGAGCCAGCGCTAATGCATACAGGCGTTTGGCAACTGAATGGAGCCAGTTGTGCGGCCCATTTTTTTGCTGAAATGAATAGCCGAGCCCTGAAATCAGCGCAAAGCGATGAGGTACGCCAGCCAGCCATGCGGCTAAAGTTCCATAAATGACCGGCTTGATGGTGTATCCCAGTACTTTATTCGGTTGAATATGTCGCATAAGACGCCATAGAGACCACAATGTTTTGACGTCAGCTATTGGATTCGTTCCCGTTCGATTCAAGGGAATTTCGTGGACAATCACGCCAGCCTCCTGGAGGCGCTGGCGTATAGGGGAATCATTGGGGATATCTGGGGCTGCTACATGCACCTGCAGGCCGTGCGCTTGCAGTGATGCAATCAAGGGACCTCGGAAATTGATTAGCGACTCGGCTAGACCGCCAATAAGTAAAAATTTCATTGTTTGCTCCATGGGCTGGCATCGGTGATTCAAGATGACCTTGAAAAAATAATGCGTACCATAATTGGTGGTGTCGGTTAACTCTGGTATTCAATTTTTTGAATAGATGTTAGTTTCCGAATGGTTTCAGGTACGGGTTTGAATAATTAAAATTCTTTGGCTTGTAGAAATTTCAGATCCTGGGTGGAACGTGTTTTAGTACTTGCTGTGGGGATCTTATTATTCTGGTTGCCCATGTGGCTCAGCAGCCTTTTTTCAGTTCTGCTGCTGAAGCGAGGTGTATTTTCTGCAGACGACTGCCGACGTTGACGTACGTGACCAAACCGTTGGTGTGTAGGCGGAGGAGCGTGCTCAGTCGGTGCGAGATCTCCAGTGTCTGGCCGCAAACGTCAAACCTTTGGATCACGATGTTTTCTGGTGAAGTGCTCGGTGAGATCGCCGGCATTGTCCGAGAGCATTTTGATGCTATTCATTGGTGTCGGTCGCCTAAGGCCCCATGCTTTTATGTCCGCTTTGATCAATGTAGATGTGCACAAGCGATCATGTTGTGGCGTGGTCTAAGGCGGCGAGCAGATAGCCATCGGGCTATTTTTGGAAATCTCCCGCTGCTTGCATTGCCTTGTGTGGCGCTATTGGGGATATTTGTAATGCCAGTCAATCATTAAATTTTTGGTTGATTATTTTTTCAACCATTGATGTTGTTGGGGTATGCCGGAAAAATGCTACCGGCAGTAATCCGGAGTGGCTTTGGTGAAGTGGTGTGTATCAGCCGAAATGCGATCAGTTAATGCGCGAGTTCGTTGTGTATTTTGTTCTTATAGGTTGACCTATAAAAAGCAAAATATCCAGTTTTGAGCCTCTTGCGCATCATGGATGCGCATAAGCCTTCTTTCTGAAACACATTTCACAGCACTATTGCTCGTTAATTCTGCTCTGCCAGCCATGCCTGAAACATCAGCACATTCCACAACTGAGCCTGCCAATTGCGCTTTCCGCTCAGGTGCTCGGCCCACTTCTGTCGAATGGGTGCGGGGTTGAAGTAGCCCTCGCGTTTCAAGCGCGACTCGCTCAGCAAGTCTTCGGCCCAGGGACGTAGAGGGCCGCGCAGCCAGCTGTCTATTGGAACTCCAAAACCCATCTTCGGACGCTCTATCAGTTCCTTTGGCACGTGGCGATATAGCACTTGGCGCAAAAGCCATTTTCCTACACCCGCGTGCAGCTTCATGGCTTGGGGCACCCGCCAGGCAAATTCGACCACGCGGTGATCCAGAAATGGTACGCGTGTTTCCAGCGACATACCCATGGCCGCGCGATCCACCTTCGCCAGAATATCGCCCGGCAAATAGGTGATGGCATCAAGTGCCATCATGCGTTGCACACTGTCCAAACCAGTCAGCGGTAAAGGGGCGCCACGCAAGGCGGTCAAGGGCTCCCGACCGCCTATTACCAGGCCATCAGGTTCCCAATGGGTAACCAGTTTCAGATAAAGCTCATCCACCTGCTGCGCCGACAATAGTGCAGCCCCCTTGTGCAACTTGTCTCCCATATTGGCGTGGCGCAAGCTGCCTGGCAGCAGGAACTGCACGGGTGCCAGCAACTTGTTCCAAGCCTCTGGTGGCAAAGCCCGGATGGCCGACGCCGCAGGCCCGCGCAAGCCGCGCGGAATGCGCTCTGTCTTGGCCCACAAATCTCTGGTCAGCGTGTAACGGCTGTAGCCGCAAAACAGCTCATCCCCCGCATCGCCGGAGAGCGCTACCGTTACCTTTTGCTTCGCCAGTTGGCTCACCAGGAAAGTAGGGATTTGCGACGAATCAGAGAATGGCTCGCAATATAGCCCCGGCAGCTTGGGGATCACATCCAGCGCTTGCTCCGGGGTGACGTACAGCTCGGTATGATCCGTCCGCAGATGCTTCGCCACCGCCTTGGCGTGCACGGCCTCGTTGTATCCCTCTTCATGAAAACCAATGGAGAAAGTCTTCACGGGCTGGCTGGACTGCGCCTGCATCAGAGCCACCACAGTGGACGAATCAATCCCGCCTGACAGGAATGCTCCCAGCGGCACGTCGGACAGCATTTGCTGGCGCACAGCGGACTTGAGCAACGTCTCCAACTCGTCCGTCATTTGCTCGCTGCTGCCTGTGAGCGGATTGGCTACCCCGGTCTGTGCCATCTCGGGTAGAGACCAAAACTCCTCCATCACTGGCTCGCGTTGACGCATAGATACTGTCAGCAGATGCCCTGGCAGCAGCTTGTAAATATCTTGATAA
Organism: Acidovorax bellezanensis; assembly: GCF_025421555.1. Taxonomy (NCBI): domain Bacteria; kingdom Pseudomonadati; phylum Pseudomonadota; class Betaproteobacteria; order Burkholderiales; family Comamonadaceae; genus Acidovorax; species Acidovorax bellezanensis. Next base: position 133,360 of record NZ_JAODYH010000002.1, on the reverse strand, counting down.
ATGGAATGCGGCGCGTTGATGTAGTTGTGCCGCATGAGCAGGCACAGAGCATCGCGGTTAATTTGGGCCGCAAAAACTGGATGTTGTTTCAGGGCCTTCAGCTCGGAACCAAACAAAAAACTAGCGTGTTCCCCATCACCCTGCCAGCCGTAATACAAGGGCTTTTCGCCCAGGCGGTCGCGCCCGAGGGTCAGCAGTTGCTCCTTTTTGTCCCATAGCGCAAACGCAAACATGCCGATGCAGCGCTGCAATGTGGCCCGCACGCCCCAAGCCAAAAATCCGGCCAGCAGGGTTTCCGTATCGGAATGGCCGCGCCATGTGGGGGCGTGGCCAGCGGCTTGCAATTCGAGCCGTAGATCCAGGTGGTTGTATATCTCGCCATTGAAGGCGATGACATAGCGTCCCGCATGGCAAGCCATAGGCTGATGCCCGGCAGGCGACAAATCCAGAATGGACAGGCGACGATGCGCCAGACCGATGGCCGAATCGCCCGCCGCTTCGTGCCACACGCCGCTATCGTCAGGCCCGCGCGTGATCAAGGTATCGGCCATACGCTGCAGCAAGGCTGTTGCAGATGGTCCATCACCATAGGGCTTGCCACCCAAAAAACCCGTAAAACCGCACATGTTGAAAATCCCTTTATTTATTCTTCTGCCGCCACACGCTCGTAAAACGCTTGGTAGAGCCCAGCCACATGGCCAATTTCATACTCGACTTGCACCCGTGTGCGCGCTTGCTGACCTAGAGCGGCGCGTTGCTCCGCAGGCAGTTGCAGCACTTCTTGCAACTGCTGGGCTAGCGTAGCCATATCACCCACTGCCACAACGCGGCCGGTGCTGCCCACAATCTCGGCTGAATCGCCCGCATCCGTCACCACGCAGGGCAAGCCGCAGGCCATGGCCTCGCCCAACACATTAGGGAAAGCCTCGCCATGCGAGGGCGAAGCCAGCACATCAAAAGCAGCCATCAGGCGGGGTACATCGTCTCGCCGACCCAGCAGGTGCATGTGCGCTTGCAAGCCCGGGTGCGCAGCGATGGCGGCCTGCAGCGCAGCATTACCGCCATCCACCCCGGTACCAGCCAGTACAAAATGTACCTGGGGCAACTGCGCCAGCAACTGCGCTGCTGCCTGTACAAAACCGAGATGGTTTTTTTGCGCATCAAACCGCGCCACCACACCCACCAGTGGTGCATCAGGCGGCAGGCCCAGTTCGGTACGCAGGCTGGCGCGTGCAGCGACATCGGGAGCAAAGTGGCCGAGGTCAAAGCCATTGGGGATGACATGAATTTTTTCACCCACATAGCCCACGGCGGCGTGGACTTCTTTGGCACGGTGCGAGCACGACAAGATTTGCACCGGCAGCCAAGTCGACAGCCGCGCGCATAGCCCAACCACCGCCAGCGTGCTTCGCTTGTTCTTGGTCTTGGACAAATTACTGTGGCGTATGCCCCAAATTACTCGCCGGCAGCCAGTCAAACGTGCCGCCAGGCCGCCTAGTAAATCAGAGTGGTACATCCAGGTGTGTACAAGAGCGGGCTGCAACTGCCGCAGCAGGCGAGCCAGGCGCAACACCATCAAGGGGTTGGGCAGGCCTCGGCGCATGCCCAGCGTATGAACCGGTATCCCCAGTGCCTCGATGCGTGGACCGATTTCTCCCTTGTTCATCAAGGAAATGACGGTTGGCTCAAAACGGTTGCGGTCGATATTTTGCAGCAGCTTGTGCAACATCATTTCGGCTCCGCCGGTGGCAAGGCCGGTGATGATAAAGGTGACCTTCATACACGGACCTCATTTTCTTCAAGCATCACAGCCTTGGGATCAGCTTTCGAAGACATTCCCAAAAGATGCAAATATGCATCCACTGCTCGCTCCTGCTCAAAATCGGCCGCTCGATGGCGTACGTCGGGCCGTTGTTCTTCTGGGGTATCGAGTGTCGCGGCCATGGCCACAGCCAGTGCATCCACATCACCCACTGGAACCAGTTTTCCCCAGCGTCCACCCTCCAATATTTCATCCGGCCCACTCAGGCAGTTGGTACTGACAACGGGAGTGCCGCAGGCCATGGCCTCGATCAGTGCGCCCGGCAGTCCCTCGCGCCGCGAAGACAGCACAAACAGACTGCTGCGCGACAGCCATGCATAAGGGTTGGGTACAAAGCCGGGCATTTGCACGGTGTCGGTACCCAAGTTCAACTGGCGCAGCAAACTCTCGAGCTCGGGGCGCAGCTCTCCCTCACCCAGAATGACCAGGCGTGCAGCCCGGTGCTGGCGCAGTTGCGCAAAGGCACGAATGAGGATGGGAAAATCCTTGGCCTCGTTCATGCGCCCTATGGCCAGCAACACCGGTGGCTGTCCTGGTTCAAACCAAGGGTGTGCCAACGGCTCTACGGCTTGTTGCGCTATGCGCGACAGGTCAAAAGGGTTGTAAATAGTTTGCACTTGTAGCAAGGGCAGGCGGGCAAAGGTCGCCAAATCTTTAGATGCCGCTTGCGAAACAGTGCAAATGCCATCAGCTCCGGGGTAGAGCAGACGGATCAGCTTGTAATTCACATGTGCAACTGCGCCTTTGGCAATTGCATGCTCGCCGCTGATCAATCCGCGCTCAGACACCACCGCCCGAACTGGCACTCTGGCGAGTTTGCGCGCTAGCAGGGCGATGACATTTGCATGTCCCATGGCCGAGAGCATGGCTTGCGGCCGCTCACGGCGCAAGTAGCGAACTAGGGGCCAAAGCGCCTTACTGACGCGCTCAGCCTTGAGATCGATCACTGACACTGCAGGGGAGACATCTCTAAGGTAGGGGCCTTGAGCCGTAGCCAGTACCAAGTCTACTTTGAAGCCGCGTGCCGCGATAGCATTGGCCAAGGTGACCATGATGCGTTCGGCACCGCCACCACGCAAAGAGGGAATGAAAATGGCAACAGAACTCATGATTTGGAAAAACTGACCTGCAGAAAATCAAGATACTTGATTGAATTATGTTTTTTATGTTCATTTTCCATAATGCTCCAGCCGTTATTGGTCCAGTGACTGGCGTGATTCAATTTGCACCGCGCGGTGCAAGCGGATTTAACGGGATCGGTGAAAATTATCAAATTCATTGAGGGCGCTCAATTCTTTCCAAGCAACGGGCGCCTGATAAAAATAAAAATTAACACTGTATTCAGTGCATACATCAAGACGGTGGACAAAACAAGTCCGTAAAGACCAAGCAGCGGTACCAATAGGAATGCCAAGGGTAATTTGCATAGCAAATTGATAGCGCCGCTCAATGCAATCAGCTTGTATCGATGTTGTGCCGCCAGTGCAGACACCAGCACCAACGCAGGGAAATAAAATACCACCTGAAACAAGGAGTAGCGAAGTACGCTGCTTACGGCGTGGGTGTCAGATGCAGTGAACGCACCACGTTCAAACAAGATACGTACCATCCAGGGCGCCAATATCCAGCTCACCAGCAACACAAGCAAGCCAAGCAACAGCATCCACTTGAACCAGCGCAAGGCCAAGGCAGTCACATTGGCGCCGCCCTGTGCCACATCATTGGAAAAAACGGGGAGCGTGGCGCGACTGACGGCAGTGGCACCCAGGCCCAGAATCAAAGCCAGGATACGATTGGAGTAACTGAGTGTGGACAGAGCTCCGCTATCCAAACCAGCCGCGAAAAATTGATCCACCAGGGTGGTCAAGCCGGAAAGCACCTGTCCCAAAGCCATGATGCCGATGCTGCCCCAGAAGAACTGCCAAGCTGGTGAGCGCTGTGCCAGGCGGGGCATGGGCAATTCACCACGGCGAAGCAGCGGCATTCCTAGCGCAGCGGCATGAAGGGCAAAACCTGCCACAGTGCCCCAGAGAAGCTGCTCCGGCAGCCAGGCGGGAGGCAAGAGCAGCGCAATCAGCAGGGTCAGTGCAGGAATGGCCTCAAACAGTGTGTTGCGGTGGTGGCCTGCCGCCAGCAGCCAGGCTGCGAACAAGCCAGAAACAGTGCCCAGTGGCGCCAGAAGGGCCAAGCCACCCGTCATATCCAGAGCCTGCTGCAAGGCGGATCCGGAAAGACCTAGCCAGCCTCCGCGTAGAAGTACTGGCAGACCTAACCACGCCAACAGGCCCAGCGTCAAACCGAGAACTAGCGTAAACCCAAGGAGCTCGGCCCTGAAACGAGGTAGCTCGGCGGGTGTGTTGCTCTGAAGCCGCGCAGCCAGAGGAAGAAGTACAACCGAAAGGATGGCAACCCACACTGAAACCGGCCAGTTGACCAGGTTGAAAACAAAGACATATGCATCCACCGTGGCGCTGATACCGTAGCGCCAGGCAATAGTCATCTCTTTGAGAGCACCGGCTAGCTTGCCGACAAATACGAACAAGCTAACCCAAAAAAAACCCACTACGATCTGGCGGTGTTGAGATTGGGGGTTGGTCAGGTGGCGGCGGATTTTTTCAATGATGGGGGGCATACCAACTCAGTGCTGCGTTTTGCCACCAGGGCAGGGAGGTTGTGCTGATTTGATGACCCATCACCGATTGCGGGACAAGCCGCAAATGCGAGCAACTTAATTGGGAATACGGTTTGTTCAAAATCTCGGCGTCCGAAACACTTAAAAAGCTAGCATGCAGTATCGAAGCCGGGGCTCTTCCCACCCCGTGCCAAATTCCGCCGTCAGCTCGCCCCCTTGTCTCTGCAGTAGTTCGGCGTCTATGCGGCGCCTTATACGCCAGTAAGGCCGGGTGAATGCGTCACTCGCTGCACGGGCCGCCCGCTGGCGGGCAGCATCAAGGCGCTGACGTACTTCTGAAGGCGGGGCGCACCAGCGCCAACCGAATTCATCGGGGGCTGGGAGCGCTTTTGCATGGTTTATTTTTTCCCGATGTACCACGGCATGGCCAAAGCCAGACCCTCGCCAATGCGCTGGGTGGGCACATAGCCCAGCAGGCGCTGCGCCTTGCTGATGTCCGCCAGGCTGTGGCGTACGTCGCCGGCGCGAAAGTCGCGGTGCACTGGCTGGGTGTCTTGCAGGTGCGGGCAGCCTGGTAGCAGGTTGCTATGCAACTGGGCATACAGCTCGTTGAGCGTGGTGCGATCACCCACAGCCACGTTGTAGACCTGATTGACGGAATCGGGGTTTTGCGTAGTAGCCGCCAGCAGGTTGGCTTGCACTACGTTGGCAATGAAGCAGAAGTCGCGGCTGGTTTCGCCGTCGCCATTGATGTAAATGGGTTCGCCCTGGATCAGGCTGGCAATCCATTTGGGGATGACGGCGGCATAGGCACCCTCAGGATCTTGTCGAGGACCGAATACGTTGAAGTAGCGCAGCCCGACGGTGTTGAAGCCGTAGCAACGGGCAAACACGTCGGCATACAACTCGTTGACGTATTTGGTGACGGCGTAGGGGCTGAGCGGCTTGCCGATGGCATCTTCGACCTTGGGCAGGCCAGGGTGGTCGCCATAGGTGCTGCTGCTGGCGGCGTAGGTAAAGCTTTTGACCTTGGCATCGCGCGCTGCAACCAGCATGTTCAGAAAGCCGGTGATGTTGGCGCTGTTGGTGGTGATCGGATCTTCGAGGCTGCGGGGCACGCTGCCCAGCGCGGCCTGGTGCAGCACGTAGTCCGCGCCGACACAGGCTTTCTGGCAGTCGGCCAGTTCACGAATGTCACCGTGAATGAAGCTGAAATTCGCCCATTGCGCGGAGGTGACCAGGGTTTGCACTTCGTCCAGGTTGCGCTGGTGGCCGGTAGCAAAATTGTCGAGGCCAACGACGCGCTGGCCCAGCTTGAGCAATGTTTCAAGCAGATTGCTGCCAATGAAGCCAGCGACACCGGTGATGAGCCAAGTGCGTGGTTCGGTGGGCAGGTGGGCTTGCAGTTGTTGGTAGGTGGTCATTTTGCTTCTTGATCGATAGTGCTTTGTGCAAGCGAGGTATGCACAAAGCTGAGTTTTCGTCCAATGAGGCCGGGTTTACAGCCGCAAGTCACTGTCCGCAGCAGGCAGCAGGTATTTCAGGTCGTACAGCACATGGTTGGATTTACCAAGAGCGCGGATGGCTGCCGCACCCATGGCTTTGAACTGCTGGTGGGCAACGGCCAGGATGATGCCGTCGTAGGTGCCGGGCTCAGGCTGTGCGACAGGGGTAATACCGTATTCGTGCTGAGCTTCCTCGGCAGCAGCCCAGGGGTCGTATACATCGACCTGGCAGTTGTAGTCTTGCAGTTCGGCCACGATGTCAACCACACGGGTATTACGCAGGTCGGGGCAGTTTTCCTTGAAAGTCAGGCCCATCACCAGAATGCGGGAACCATCGACATGTACGCGGCGTTTGGTCATGGCCTTGACCAATTGGGCGACGACGTAGGCGCCCATGTTGTCGTTCAGCCGGCGACCTGCCAGGATGATTTCAGGGTGGTAACCCATGGACTGGGCCTTGTGGGTCAGGTAATACGGGTCCACGCCAATGCAGTGGCCGCCGACCAGGCCGGGGCGAAATGGCAGGAAGTTCCACTTGCTGCCTGCCGCTTGCAGCACTGCCTCGGTGTCTATGCCCATCTTGTTGAAGATGATGGCCAGTTCATTGATGAGGGCAATGTTCAAATCGCGTTGGGTGTTTTCAATCACCTTGGCGGCTTCAGCTACTTTGATGCTGCTTGCCTTGTGGGTGCCTGCTGTGATGATTTCGTTGTAGAGAGCATCCACCAGGTCAGCCACTTCGGGCGTGGAGCCGGAGGTCACTTTTTTGATGGTGGTGACGCGGTGTTCCTTGTCACCGGGGTTGATACGCTCAGGGCTGTATCCGGCAAAGAAGTCCTCGTTGAACTTCAGGCCCGAGAACTTTTCGAGCACAGGCACGCAGTCTTCCTCGGTGGCGCCTGGATAAACGGTGGATTCATAAATCACGATGTCACCGCGCTTGAGAACTTTGCCCACGGTTTCGCTCGCCTTGATCAGCGGTGTGAGGTCCGGGCGCTTGTGTTCATCAATGGGCGTGGGCACGGTGACGATGAAGCAGTTGCACTCGCGCAAGTCGTCCAGTTGCGTGGTAAAGCGCAGGTGTTGCGCTGCGCGCAGTTCGTCGGGCTCCGTCTCCAGGGTGTGGTCGTGTCCGGCTTGAAGTTCTGCAATGCGCTTGGCATTGATATCAAAACCCAGCACATTGCGCTTTTTGCCGAATTCGACGGCCAGTGGCAGTCCTACGTAGCCGAGTCCGATGATGGCGATGTTCACTTGGTTCAGGTTCATGTTTGAGGCAGCTAGGTTTGCTATAAAAACTGTGGGGCCAGGGCCGTCAAGGCTGGGTGCGGCAGGTGGGTGCATGCGCCGTTGGCAATAGGTGAATGTGGTTTGCCCGGGGCCGGACGGCGGTGTGTGCGATGTCTCTCGACAGGGCTGAAAATTTGCACCCTGTCTGCTCATCATTTGACGGGCATAGGGCGAATCGGTGATGAAGTGCATTGGCCTGGTGCTCTCTCTTCGACGAGGCAAGCGGACAAGCTTTCCTGGAATTCGAAGATTGGAAGAGACCTGGCCTCTGTCTTCCGTAGGCCATGACACACGCCTAGACGACAGCCCGTTGGTCGGGCGGCGTGGAGGTCATGACTTCCGCCCCGCCGAACCGCCTTTCGCGCCCGGCGTACCAGGCCAGGGCCTGGTCCAGCAGCGTGGCATTGAAGTCTGGCCACAAGGCGGGCGTGAAATACAGTTCGGTGTAGGCGCTTTGCCAGAGCATGAAGTTGCTGATGCGTACTTCACCGCCTGTGCGGATCAACAGGTCGGGGTCTGGCGCATCGCCCAGACTGAGGTAGGGGCGTAGCGCTTCTTCGGTGAGTTCGCTTGCGCTTGCACCGGGGTGATCGGTGTGCCAGGCCTGCATGGCCTGGAGCATGTCCCAGCGGCCGCCGTAGTTGGCAGCCACAGTGAGCGTGAGTTCGGTGTTGCTGGCGGTCATTTCCTCGACATGCGTCATGAGCTTTTGCAGTCGGGTGTCAAACGCGCTGCGGTCGCCGATGACTTTGAGGCGTATGCCATGCCGATGCATGTCGCTGGCCTCCTTGTGCAGGTAGCGCACAAACAGGCCCATGAGGCTGCTCACTTCGTCTTGCGGGCGTTTCCAGTTTTCGGTGCTGAAGGCAAACACGGTGAGGTGGCGCACACCGCGCGCGAGGCAGGCTTCTACCAGGCCGCGCACGCGCTTGGCGCCACGCGCGTGGCCAATGGCTTTGGGCACGCAGTGCTCTCGCGCCCAGCGGCGGTTGCCGTCCATGATGACCGCAATGTGCTGGGGCATGGCGGTAGACGGCGCTTGGGTGGTGTGGGGTGGCGGCTTTTGCATCGGCATGGGCATCAGTACTGGTAGTTGGTGTAACGGTACTTGCCGTACTTGGAGCCCAGGCCATAGCCATAGCGCCGCTTGCTGACATTCAGGCCGTTGAAGATCACGCCGCGGGTTGCCACGCCGCTTTGCGTCAGGCGCTTGACCGACTCTTGCAGTTCGCCCAGGCTGGTGACTTCAGCTCGCGCCACCATGAACACGGCGCCGACTTGTGGGGCCAGAATGGCAGTGTCGGACGCAGCCAGCACGGGTGGAGTGTCGATGAGGACCAGGTCATACTCGTTGGTCAACTGCTTGAGCAGGGCTTGCATGGCTGGTGTCATCAGCAGCTCTGCCGGGTTGGGGGGCAGGGTGCCGGTGGACAAAAAGTCCACGTTGGGCATCACGTTACGGCGCAGCGCATCGGCCAGGGGCAGGCTGCCGCTGATCACTTCGCTCAGGCCGCGTTCGCGGCGTTGACCGAAATACTGGTTGAGATAGCCTTTGCGCAGGTCGGCGTCAATCAACAGCACTTTTTTATCGGCGGCGCCCAGCACGGCGGCAAAGTTGACGCTGGTGAAGGATTTACCAATGCCGGGCGTGGGGCCGGTGATCAGCACTATGTTGTTTGCGGCGTCAAGCATGGCGAATTGCAGCGCGGTTCGCAGGCTGCGCAGGCTCTCCACCACCGGGTCTTGCGGGTCGATCACTGCCAGAACATGGTTGCCCTTCGTCTTGTCCTTGATCTCCTTGGTTTGCAGCGCCTGGGCATCTGAATGCGGCACGGTGGCAAACACATGCAGGCCCGCATGTTGTTCGATGTCCGACGGGTCGCTGATGCCGGCACGCAGGCTGTTGCGTACAAAAGCCAGCGCCAGACCGGCGAGAAGGCCGAGCACGCCAGCCAGGGCAAGAATCATTGCGCGTTGCGGTTTGACGGCGCTCTCTGGTGCCACGGCCACGTCAACAATGCGCACGTTGCCCACTTTACCTTCCTTGACTAGGCGCAGTTGCTGGAAGCTGTTGAGCAGGCCTGTGTAAAGCTCGTTGTTGACTTTGACGTCGCGTGTCAGGCGCAGCAGGTCTTGTTCCACGTTGGGGAAGGTCTTGACCTTGCTGCTCAAGCCCGCGAGTTCGCCTTGAATGCTCTTGATCTGCGCGTCCAGCGTCTGGATGGTGGGGTGCTGGGCCGTGAAGCGGGATTCAAGTTCCTTGCGCTTTTGTTGCAGTTCGACCAGGCTGGTCTGGTACTTGACGGCCTGGTCCAGGATCACCTTGGCTTCACCCCCGAGGTCAAACGTGCCGCTTTGATTGCGGAACTGGTTGAACTTGTTTTCCGAAGCTTCGAGTTGCTTGCGCAGCTGGGGCAATTGGGTGTTGAGGAAGGTAATCGATTTTTCTGCTTCAGCGGCCTTTCGATCTACATTCTGGCGTACGTACAGTGTGCCGACTTCATTCAGTACCTGGGCAATGCGAGTTGGCTCTGCCCCTTGCAGACTGGCGTTGATCACGCCCGATTGCTTGCCCTTCTCTGCAATGTTGATGCTGCGCTGCAGCTGTTCCGTCACGCCCAGGTGGGAGAACTGCGTGAGGTAGAACTCCGCGCCAGGCAGTCCCGTTGCACTGGCGGCGAGCAGCATGCCTTTTTTCCCGTCCAAGGAAAATTCCAGCGGCTCGCCAAAGCGTCCCTGGCCCAGCAGCCCGCCTTCAGGCGACAGCAAATCAAAGCCCGAAGTCGTAAGTGTCAGGCTGAAGCGTTTGCCCTCCTGCTCTTGTGGCGGCTCAAAGCGGGCTACGCGCAAGGCTTCGTTGCCACTGACGTAGCCATCCATGCCCAGGAAGCCAGGAGCCGAAGGCTCGGTGGCCTGGCGTGCAAGCCAGGCACCCAGCACAGGCAGGTATTTGGGCGTGATTTCCATATCAAGCTGGAGGTTGCTCACAGCCTGGCCGAGAACCAGGCGTGAGCGCAGAATTTCCATCTCGGCCGAGGCGGAAGACTTGACGTCGAACATGCCACCCGCATCGCCCAGCATGCTGCCGAGACCGCCAGACTTGTTGTCTTCCACCTGGATCAGCGTATTGGCTTCGTAGATGGGCGTGCTCAGCAGGGCATAAGCTGCCCCGCAGGCCAGGGCCACGGCGGTGACGCCGGCGATGAGCCAGCGATTGTCGAGCACCACATCAAGCAGCTCCAGCAGATTGATTTCATCGCCATCGTCTTGTGAGGGCTGCATGCTGGAGGGGGGGGTGGATTGTGCAGTGTTCATTCTTCGCTGAAAATCTTCGGGCCTGCATTCCCCGCGGGGACAAGGATGCAAGCGGTAATAGTTATCTGGATAGCGGCTGGCAAGGTCACTCTCCCCCAGTTGGCATGGGGAGGGCAAGTATTCAGGGCAGTTGGGTCATCTCCGCACGGATCAATCCAGTTGCCGTATGCGTGGCGCCCAGTCGGCCACGCCGCGGGCGATGTCCGCATAAGCGCTTTCGAAAGCTTCGCGGGGGTTGCGATACGGGTCGGCAATATTGAACTTACCGATTTCGCCTAGGCGGAACACTTTGCCGCGCGCCAGCGGATACTGTTGTTCGAGCGCCGTCTTGTGCGACTGCTCCATGACCAAAATCATCTCGGCTTTCTGGCACATCCAGCCGGCCAGTTGCTGGCCGCGGTGGGCTGACAGGTCCAGCCCATGCTCGGCTGCGATTTCCACCGACAGCGGGTCGGCGGGCTTGCCTATCAGCGCGCCCAACCCGGCCGACCAGACGGTCTTGTCAGGAAACTCCCGCGCCAGCAAGGCTTCGGCGATGGGGCTGCGGCAGATATTGCCTATGCACAGAGTGAGTATGTTTTTCATCGAGCGCCTATCAATTGGCCGCATCGCGCGTCACGTTGACGGCTTGCGCGCTGGGCAAGATCAGGCTGATGACGCGATTCCAGCGCACCAGGGGCACGGGGTCGACGTACACCACGTCATGTGACTGAAGTTCAAAGCCTTCGGCCAGCGCGTAGGCCATGGGAGCGCTGGCGTCGAGGTGGTAGATCTTCGCCTGTTCTTTGGCGGCGCTTCGCACCACGTAGATCTGGCGCGGGTCACCGGAAGTGGCGTTGAGACCGCCGGCTTCGCCCAATGCTTCATTGAGCGTGAGTCGGCCGTTGCGCAGGGGTTGGGCCAAGGGACGGGTCACTTCGCCCATCACGAAGACTTTGGATTCGTCGCGGTTGTGCACGTGCAGCAGGTCGCCGCGGCGCAGCAGGATGTGGTTGGGGTTGATGCCCAGTGCTGACAACTGCAAGAGGTTGATTGCCGTAGTGCTGCCATTGCGTGAAATGGCTATGCGCGAGCGGTCGGCCGAAGCGGTCAAGCCTCCGGCGCGGTTGAGGGCCTCGGGCAGCGTCATGGGGAGGTCATTGATGGGCTGGAGGCCGGGAATGCGCACTTCGCCGTCGATGTAGACACGTCCGCTGCGGTAAGCCTGGATACGGACCGTGACCTGCGGGTCCTTGATGTATTTGGCCAGGCGCTTGGTCAGCAGGTCGCGCGCCTGAAACTCGGTCATGCCGCCGAGTTGGATCTGGCCCACATAGGGAAATTGAATCAGGCCGTTGGGGCTGACGTTGTAGCCGTTGCCAACCGCAGTCAGGCTGGATACGTCCGCCGTCGACGAGGAGGCGGCCGCCGCAATCGCCAGTTCGGGGTGGTCCCAGACTACGATGTTGAGCACGTCGCCAGGGCCTATGGTGTAAGGGGCGGCTTCGCCGAACAGGCTTTTGACACCTTGTCCGATATCGGTAGGCAGGGATGCGCGCTGCTGGCGCAGCAGATCGGCCGTGATGCTCAGCAGTGCGCCAGGCGGCGGAGCATCCTGCTCAGTGCCAGCTGTTTGACGCTGGGCGTCTGCTGCCAGATTCTGTCCCATGGAAAGGCCGGGAGCATAGGCGCAGCCGGCAAGCCAGGCCGTTGCAATGGCCAGAGCAGGCCAACGTGCCAGCTTCAGGCCAGTAGTGATGAGTGAGTTCTGGGGCATGTAGGAGCGTTGTGTCGGTGGCGATGCGCCGTGGGCATGGTGGGCCAGTGGCAAAGATGGAAAAAAGCGTTCAACGTAATGAATGCGCAGTAAAAAATTGCTTGGCAAATCTAATGTGCAGGCTGCCGCAGTGTTTTCGCATTTTTCCACGAAAACAAGGCGCGGCTCACGGTAATAGTTCCCCAACGAAAAAAGCACGCCGCAACGCGTGCATACCTATCTTCCAACAAATGATCAGGTCTTTTCCAGCAGATGCGGGTCTACCTGAATGATTTGTTGCCGGCCCATCAACTCCAGCAATACGGCAACGCGGCGACTGGACGCGGACTTGACCAAGCCTTCGAGGCCGCTGAAAGCAAGATGCAGAAAGCGGACTTTTTGACCCGGCTGCAAGGCGCTCAGTGCGGCTTCATCGGCTGCATTGCGCTCCTGTTCGAGCAGTCGGATGATACCCAAGGTTTCAGACTGAATGGTGGCAAAAGTGCCGCCAAAACGGATGATGTGTGAAATTCCACGGGTCGAACGCACCGGGGCAATGGATTGCTCGGCTTGTTTTGGCCGAAAGAATACGTAGCGCGGAAACATGGGCTCGAAAACCATGTTGATGCTTAGGGCAGACTTCTTCAGTCGCTTGTATTGCGGCAGATAGCTTTCGAAGGCTTGTTGTTTCAGGTGTTGCTGCGCCAGGCTTTCCTGGCCAGGGCGTGTGTACGCCAGAAACCACGGAGAAGACTCTGCGACCGGATCTGTGTGAGATGTGGCGCGGGTAATATCTATGTTACTTTCGTTATCGATAGTCATTTTAAATCCACTGGATTGAATTGCCACGCGAATGCGCGTTGTTCTATCGCAATGCACGCAGGCGAAGCGGGATTAGTGCGCGAAATTTGCTGAGAGGCGCTGTGTCAATCAGGGCACGGGCGCGCGACTTTTCGGTGAAGAATCAATAGATCGGCTGGCGCGGAGCCATGTTTTCAAAGGGAAACATGGATTTCCTAGGGGGCGAAGTCGAGTTGTGTTTTGAATAACAACAAGTGTGGGTCGATTTTATCGATACCGATGAATAAGTTGTGTTGCCAAAAGTTTCAGCGAGAAGGGTGTAGGGGTAAGTCGCGGGCGTGGGATCTTTGCATGCTGCTTCAGCGCGAAAGGTATGAGTGCCATGTGTGGCGCTGCTTCCCGGGGAAGTGGTCTGTCGCCTGGTGGGTATCAAGAATGGATTACCGCAGAACGCGCAGGTGCGTCAATCCCCTTTTCATCTGGAATGTGCCTGCCATTGGGCGGATGGACGGAAGCGGTGCAGGCCGGCGCGCTTTGTCACGCCTGCTGCCGTGCGGGCGTGGCCCTGTTCTGCCCCCAATCCAGGGTGAACTGCAGGAAGGATGGTTCAAGCGCCGAGAAGTGGCATGTTTTATTTATTCTTTGACTTGATTGATTCTGCCAGTCCGTGGAGCGATTGTCTGGCAAGAAAGTAGGTGCATGACGACATTATCCATGGAGGATTAATTTTATAGTTAATCCGTGCAAATCATTCTTTGCACTCAACAATCAAGGAGATTGAAATGGCTGTTAATAATCCGCACGGACATAATCAATACACTGGACACAAGAAGAGCAGCAGTTCTGATGCTGACAGCAAGCGGTCGACCCCTGCTGGCTCGTCAAGCGCGGGCGGTACGAGAGGTGGAACGAGCGAGCAGCACGCAGAGGCGGGGCGCCAAAGCCATAAGAACGATGAAAAATCTTCGAGTGAGCAAAGCGGCAGCAAGGACTCCTCCTCCCAGGCTGGGCGTCAAAGTCATAAGAATGACGAGTGAGCGAAGCTGAATTCAACCTGCCATCAAGGCCAGGTTGAATTCTCTGCTGCCTGGGTCTTTGTGAAGTGCGTCATGGGAGAGTTTTAAATGGTTTCACGCAATTACGATGACAACGAGTACCGTCGAAATCCGCAGTTTGCGCGCAACGAACCTGGTGATGGGGGGGCGGGGCGGGGCGGGGCGGGGATTATGCGTACCCGCCGCGGATCTATGGGCGCGATTTTTACGCCCCGCAGGATCGCTGTCCGCAGCGTACTGTACTGACTACGGCTATCGCGATTCCGACCATCTGAGCCGAGGCGGCTCGGGCGATGCATTTCGAGGCTATGAAGGGCAGGGGAACAATGGCTACGGCGCGGACGGGCGAGCGGGGCAAGGCTGTTCGGAAGGCGGCTACACGCCAGGAGGCCGGGTCGGCGGTGGTGATGCGCCGCAAGGCCAATGGCGTGCATACGGCAGGGGAAGCGATGACGAAAGCCAGGAGCAATACCGGTACGGTGGCGGTGCCCAGGAAGTGCGAGAGAGGTCACGCCGGTTTGACCCAGATTATTACCAGTGGCGCAACGAGCAGTTGAACGCGCTCGATGCCGACTACCAGACTTGGCGAGAAGAGCGCTATAAGAAATTCGCGGATGAATTCAGTCAGTGGCGGTCTGGGCGTTCGAGTCCAGGGGAGGAGAGCAAAGGCAAGGGAAATGAAAAAGAAAACGCAAACAAGTAACGAGATTGGTGCTGGTTGAAATGCTTGAGTCATTTTTGCTCAAGCATTTTTTTATGCGCGATTTGAGCTCATTTGACCTGCATGGCTTTGTATATTGATGAAGGCCCAGGGGTGGCGCCGGCAATGCTGTTGGTTTTGCAGGGCGCAGCGAGCGAGGCCTCTTCGGCTGTGCGTTGAAGTCAGGGGTGTTCCGCCTTCAGGCGTCGGGGTGGGTGCCGTCTGATCTGGGGCGCCAATGAAAAAAGGACTTAGCTCTTGCGAACTAAGTCCTTTGAAATCAATGGTCGGCGAGAAAGGATTCGAACCTTCGACCCCTTGCACCCCATGCAAGTGCGCTACCAGGCTGCGCTACACGCCGACGAAGATGCTATTGTAGGGCAAAGATTGAAGCCTTTTTGGGAAACAGCGCAATTTTTCCAAAAGACCGCATGGCGCCGGTGGGATGCCTGCGGAACGGGGTGGGGCGGGCGCTCTGTCTGGCGCCTATCAGCAGCACGCTGGAGGCCCTCTGTGAAGGCTGCGCGCAGGGGCTCGCGCAGGCCTGCGCTGGACAGTGTTGCCGTGGCTTGGCGCGCATCCTCTTGGCGCCTATGGCGTTTGGTGTTTGTCGGCTCGCTATAATTGCAGATTCGATTTTTAGTGCGCGAAGCGCTTTCATCCTGTGTGGATTGAACGCACGCTGCCTAAGCTATTGATTTTCTTGGTGTGCGGGCCTGTCCGCGCACCATCCATGTGAGACTTTGCGGAACACGGTGCGGGCTGCACTGCAGCCGGCACGGTCCACATATCCCTGATTAGGAATAACCATGGCCGTTACTGTTGAAACCCTCGAAAAGCTCGAGCGCAAGATCACGCTGAGCTTGCCTTTGTCCGCAATCCAGTCCGAAGTGGACGCACGCCTCAAGCGCGTCGCGCGCACTGTCAAGATGGACGGCTTCCGTCCCGGCAAGGTGCCCATGAACGTGGTGGCACAGCGCTATGGCTACTCGCTCCAGTACGAAGTGCTGAACGACAAGGTGGGCGAAGCTTTTGCCCAGGCAGTGGGCGAAGCCCAACTGCGTGTGGCTGGCCAGCCCCGCATCACTGAAAAAGAAGGCGCACCCGAAGGTGAAGCGCAATTCGACGCAGTGTTCGAAGTGCTGCCCGAAGTCAAGATCGCCGATCTGACCACCGCTGAAATCGACAAGCTCACGACGGAAGTCGACGACGCAGCCATCGACAAGACCATCGACATCCTGCGCAAGCAGCGTCGCACCTTCGCTCAGCGCGCCCAAGACGAAGCAGCTGCCGATGGCGACCGCGTGACCGTGGACTTCGAAGGCAAGATCGACGGCGAAACTTTCGCTGGCGGCAAGGCTGAAGACTTCCAGTTCCTGGTCGGCGAAGGCCAGATGCTCAAGGAATTCGAAGACGCAGTGCGCGGCATGAAGACCGGTGAAAGCAAGACTTTCCCCCTGGCCTTCCCCGAGGACTACCATGGCAAGGACGTGGCCGGCAAGACGGCTGACTTCCTGGTGACCCTGAAAAAGGTCGAAGCTGCCAACCTGCCCGAAGTCAACGAAGCCCTGGCCAAGTCGCTGGGCATCGCCGACGGCACGGTGGACGGCCTGCGCGCCGACATCAAGAAGAACCTCGAGCGCGAAGTCAAGTTCCGCCTGCAGGCTCGCAACAAGCAAGCCGTGATGGACGCTCTGGTGGCCAAGGCCGAACTGGACCTGCCCAACGCCAGCGTGCAAGCCGAAGTGGCCCGTCTGCTGGAAGGCGCTCGCGCTGAACTCAAGCAACGCGGCATCAAGGACGCTGACAAGGCGGAAATCCCTGAAGACGTGTTCCGTCCCCAAGCCGAGCGCCGCGTGCGTCTGGGCCTGGTGGTGGCCGAACTGGTGCGCGCCAACGACCTGCACGCTACGCCCGAGCAGCTCAAGGCCCACGTGGAAGACCTGGCCGCCAGCTACGAAAAGCCCGAAGAAGTCGTGCGTTGGTACTTTGGCGATCGCCAGCGTCTGGCCGAAGTCGAAGCCGTTGTCGTTGAAAACAACGTGACCGAGTTCGTTCTGGGCAAGGCCAAGATCAATGACAAGGCCGTGTCGTTCGACGAGTTGATGGGCCAAGCGTAAGCCAGGCGCCCTGTTTCCTGCGAAAGCTTGGGCTTTTTGCGGGAAACCCCTAGCTTGGGGCTTGTGCTTTAGCGCACAGGCCCCATTTCTTTTCTGGGTACAGTACCCCCATTGAATGGAGAAAACATGAGCGCACTGGAAACTCAAGGCCTTGGCATGGTTCCGATGGTGATCGAGCAATCGGGTCGTGGCGAACGGTCTTACGACATTTATTCGCGTCTGCTCAAGGAGCGCGTGATCTTCTTGGTGGGCCCGGTCAATGACCAGACCGCCAACCTGGTTGTCGCCCAGTTGCTGTTTCTGGAGAGCGAAAACCCTGAAAAGGACATTTCGTTCTACATCAACTCTCCTGGCGGCTCGGTGAGCGCCGGCATGGCGATCTTCGACACCATGAACTTCATCAAGCCCGACGTGTCCACACTGTGCACCGGCATGGCTGCGAGCATGGGGGCATTCCTTCTGGCGGCAGGGGCAAAGGGCAAGCGTTATGCTTTGCCCAACTCCAAAGTCATGATCCACCAGCCTTTGGGCGGCATGCAGGGCCAAGCCACGGAAATCGAAATTCACGCGCGTGAAATTCTCAAGACCCGTGAGCAACTCAACCGCATCCTGGCGGAGCGCACCGGCCAGTCGCTGGAAAAGATCCAGCACGACACCGAGCGCGACTACTTCCTGTCGGCGGACGAGGCCAAGGAATACGGCTTGGTTGATCAAGTGATCAGCAAGCGCGCCTGAGCCTGACCCTTCCTCCGGGCTGGCGGCGTTTCCCCCGGAGGGAGGCGCCGTTTTTTATTTCGGTATTATCCTTTTCCACTCTTTTGTAACAAGGCACTGCCCCCATGGCCGAGAAAAAAGGCTCTTCCAGCGAAAAAAACCTCTACTGCACTTTCTGCGGCAAAAGCCAGCATGAGGTGAAGAAGCTGATCGCCGGTCCGTCGGTCTTTATCTGCGACGAGTGTATTGACCTGTGCAACGACATCATCCGCGACGAACAGCCCGCGGGTGATGGCCGTGAAGCGCGCGGAGATCTGCCCACGCCCGCCGAGATCAAGGCCAATCTGGATGGCTATGTGATCGGCCAAGAGGTTGCCAAGCGCACTCTGGCAGTGGCTGTTTACAACCACTACAAGCGCCTGCGTCACAAGGACAAGGCTGGCAAGGACGATGTCGAACTGGCCAAGAGCAATATCTTGCTGATCGGCCCTACGGGTTCGGGCAAGACCTTGTTGGCACAGACCCTGGCACGCATGCTGGATGTTCCCTTCGTGATGGCCGATGCGACCACGTTGACGGAAGCCGGTTATGTGGGCGAAGACGTCGAGAACATCGTTCAGAAGCTGCTGCAAAGCTGCAACTACGAAGTCGAGCGCGCGCAGCGCGGGATTGTCTACATCGACGAAATCGACAAGATTTCCCGCAAGTCGGACAACCCCAGCATCACGCGTGATGTCTCCGGTGAAGGCGTGCAGCAGGCGCTGCTCAAGCTCATCGAAGGCACGATGGCCAGTGTGCCTCCCCAGGGCGGCCGCAAGCATCCCAACCAGGATTTCCTGCAGGTAGACACGACCAACATCCTGTTCATCTGCGGCGGTGCGTTCGCCGGCC
Organism: Acidovorax bellezanensis; assembly: GCF_025421555.1. NCBI lineage: Bacteria > Pseudomonadati > Pseudomonadota > Betaproteobacteria > Burkholderiales > Comamonadaceae > Acidovorax > Acidovorax bellezanensis. The sequence continues at coordinate 114,780 of NZ_JAODYH010000002.1, read as the reverse complement.
TGGAAAAAGTGATCGAGAACCGCACGGAAGCGTCGGGCATCGGTTTCGGTGCCACGGTCAAGAGCAAGAAGCAGCGTTCGATTTCAGACATGTTCCAGGAAATCGAGCCGGAAGATCTGATCAAGTTTGGTCTGATCCCCGAGCTGGTGGGACGCATGCCCGTGGTCACGGCACTGGCTGAACTCAGTGAAGACGCGCTGGTGCAGATCCTGACCGAGCCCAAGAACGCACTGGTCAAGCAGTACAGCAAGCTGCTGGCGATGGAAGGCGTGGAGCTCGAGATCCGTCCCGCGGCCCTGCGCGCGATTGCCCGCAAGGCCTTGGCACGCAAGACCGGCGCACGTGGTCTGCGCTCGTTGCTCGAGTTGTCGCTGATCGACACGATGTTTGACTTGCCCAATACCGACAACGTGGAAAAAGTGGTGCTCGACGAGTCCACCATTGAAGACGGCAAGCCGCCGCTGCTCGTGTATCGCGAAGCGGCCAAGAAGGCCTGATCTTCGCCACGCATGGCGATGGCGGTGCACGGCCCAGGCTGTGCACCGCCGGTCCCATATTCCATGTCCACAGATGTTGGCATGGTCATAGGGTTGCAATACGCCGTAAGCGGACCATATTCCGCACAGTTACCAAGGAATTCCATGTCAGGACCCAAGCCCTTGCCTTCCTCCTCTCTCGATTTGCCGCTGCTGCCGTTGCGCGACGTGGTTGTGTTCCCGCATATGGTGATCCCGCTGTTTGTGGGCCGTGCCAAAAGCATCAAGGCGCTGGAACTGGCGATGGAAGGCGATCGCCGGATCATGCTGGTGGCGCAGAAAACCGCTTCCAAGGATGAGCCCGCCGTTTCGGACATGTTCGAGGTGGGTTGCATCTGCACCATCTTGCAGATGCTCAAGCTGCCCGACGGCACCGTGAAAGTACTGGTCGAAGGCCAGCAGCGCGCGCGCGTCGAAGGCATCGTCGACCACGAAACCCATTTCCTGTCGACGGTTCAGCCGGTCGAAGTCGATGAAGCGGCGCACAAGCCCAGCGAAATCGAGGCCTTGCGCCGCGCGGTGACGCAGCAGTTTGACCAGTACGTCAAGCTCAACAAGAAAATTCCCGCGGAAATCCTGACCTCCATCTCCAGCATCGACGATGCAGGACGCCTGGCGGACACGATTGCCGCCCACCTGCCGCTCAAGCTCGAGGCCAAGCAGGCCGTGCTGGACCTGGCCGACGTCAAGGTCCGGCTGGAAAACCTGTTCGAGCAGCTCGATCGCGAAGTCGACATCCTGAACGTCGACAAGAAGATTCGCGGCCGCGTCAAGCGCCAGATGGAAAAAAGCCAGCGCGACTTCTACCTGAACGAGCAGGTCAAGGCGATCCAGAAGGAACTGGGCGAAGGCGAAGAGGGCGCTGACCTCGAGGAACTCGAAAAGAAGATCCGCCTGGCCAAGATGCCTGCGGATGCGCGCAAGAAGGCCGAGTCCGAGCTCAAGAAGCTCAAGCTGATGTCGCCCATGTCGGCTGAAGCGACCGTGGTGCGCAATTACATCGATGTGCTCACGGCGCTGCCCTGGAGCAAGAAGACCAAGATCAAGCACGATCTGGTGAACGCCGAGGAAGTGCTCAACGAGGACCATTACGGCCTCGACAAGGTCAAGGACCGCATTCTTGAGTATCTTGCTGTGCAGCAGCGCGTGGACAAGGTCAAGGCGCCCATTCTGTGCCTGGTCGGCCCACCGGGCGTCGGCAAGACGTCGCTGGGTCAGTCGATCGCCAAGGCCACAGGACGCAAGTACGTGCGCATGGCCCTGGGCGGCATGCGTGACGAAGCCGAAATCCGTGGCCACCGCCGCACCTATATCGGCGCCATGCCGGGCAAGGTGTTGCAGAGCCTGGAGAAGGTCGGCACGCGCAATCCATTGTTCCTGCTCGACGAAATCGACAAGCTGGGCATGGATTTCCGTGGCGACCCGTCCAGCGCTTTGCTGGAAGTGCTCGACCCCGAGCAAAACCATGCGTTTGCCGACCACTATGTGGAAATGGACTTCGACCTCAGCGACGTGATGTTCGTGGCGACCTCGAACTCGATGAACATTCCTCCAGCCCTGCTGGACCGGATGGAAGTCATTCGCCTCTCGGGTTACACCGAAGACGAAAAAGTCAACATCGCGATGCGCTACCTGTTGCCCAAGCAGTTGACCAACAACGGGCTCAAGGAAGGCGAACTCGAAGTGCAGGAATCCGCCGTTCGCGATGTGGTGCGCTACTACACGCGAGAAGCGGGTGTGCGCTCGCTCGAGCGCGAGCTGTCCAAGATTTGCCGCAAGGTGGTCAAGGCATTGCAGCTGGCCAAGCTTGTCGCGCCCGTGGTGGTCTCGGCGGAGAATCTGGATGACTACCTGGGCGTGCAAAAGTACACCTACGGCCGTGCCGAGCAGCAGGACCAGGTGGGTCAGGTGGTTGGCCTGGCCTGGACTGAAGTGGGCGGCGATCTGCTGACCATCGAGGCCGCGGTCATGCCAGGCAAGGGCGTCATCACCCGCACAGGTTCCCTGGGCGATGTGATGAAGGAATCGGTGGAAGCCGCGCGTACGGTGATCCGTAGCCGCGCTCGTCTGCTGGGCATCAAGGACGAAGCTTTCGAGAAGCACGATATCCACGTGCACGTGCCTGATGGCGCGACGCCCAAGGACGGCCCGAGCGCGGGTGCTGCCATGGCGACGGCGTTTGTCTCGGCTCTGACGGGCATTCCGGTGCGCGCCGATGTGGCCATGACCGGCGAGATCACCTTGCGTGGCGAAGTCACGGGTATTGGCGGCCTGAAGGAAAAGCTGCTGGCCGCCTTGCGCGGTGGCATCAAGACCGTGCTGATCCCCGAGGAAAACGTGAAGGATCTTCAGGAAATTCCTGAGAACGTCAAGAGCGGTCTCGAGATTGTTCCTGTGCGCTGGGTGGATCAGGTGCTGAAGCTGGCTTTGGTGCGCATGCCCGAAGCTTTGCTTGAAGCGGAAGTGCCGGCCGTGGTGGCCGGTGACAAGCTTGCGACGCCCGCGGCCACGGTGCAGCACTGAAATTTGAAAAAAATCAGTGCTGGCGAATTGTGGGGAAAAAAGTACGCTACAATTCATCCCATCGCAGCAACGAAACATTGTAGAATGTGAGGCTGCAGAGGAAATGCGGGAATAGCTCAGTTGGTAGAGCGATACCTTGCCAAGGTATAGGTCGACGGTTCGAACCCGTTTTCCCGCTCCAGGTTTTTGTCAGTCGCGTCAGCGGCTGGCGCAAATCTCGAGAGATGAAAGTTTTTTGAGATTTTGCGGGAATAGCTCAGTTGGTAGAGCGATACCTTGCCAAGGTATAGGTCGACGGTTCGAACCCGTTTTCCCGCTCCAGTTTTTCAGTCGGTCGCTTCGGTGACTGGCGAAATTCCGGAGAGATGAAAGTTTCGCCGGAATTTGCGGGAATAGCTCAGTTGGTAGAGCGATACCTTGCCAAGGTATAGGTCGAGAGTTCGAGCCTCTTTTCCCGCTCCAGGTTTTTGGCAGCTGATTCGTCAGCGATGTGAATTTTTTCGAGAGGCGAAAGTCTTTTGAGGATAAGCGGGAATAGCTCAGTTGGTAGAGCGATACCTTGCCAAGGTATAGGTCGAGAGTTCGAGCCTCTTTTCCCGCTCCAAGATAAAATGGGAAGCATCTGCTTCCCATTTTTATAGTGAAAGTTTTGGCGCGATAGCAAAGCGGTTATGCCCCGGATTGCAAATCCGGTTAGACCAGTTCGACTCTGGTTCGCGCCTCCAAATTTCAAGCAACGAAGCCAGAATTCATCAGAATTCTGGCTTTTTTGCGTTCTGGCCGCAGTCCTTCGCCTCTTGGACAGGCCCAGGTTGGCGCGACAATGCCAGCTTGGAACGCCGAAGAGAGACAAGCATGCGATACGAACTGACCGATCTGCGCCTTTTCATGGCGATTGCCCAGGCGAAGAACCTTTCGACGGGCGCTGCCGCGGTGCACATCACGCCGTCGTCGGCCAGTTATCGCCTGAAAAACCTGGAGCAGGCCCTGGGCACGCCCATGTTCGTACGCAATGCCCGCGGCATGGAGCTGACGCCCGCTGGCGAGTCGGTGCTGGCGCATGTGCGCGAGCTGTTCGAAGGCGTGGAGCGCATGCATGAGGATGTGGGGCGCTTCACTCTGGGGCTCAAGGGCCATGTCCGGCTCACGGCCAACAGCAGTGCCTTGAACGGCTTCATCAACCCCAGCCTGGGGCGCTTCCTGGTGCTCAACCCCTATGTCGATGCCGACATCGAAGAGCGCCAGAGCGAAGCCATTCCCGCAGCGGTACTGGCGCGCGAGGCCGATATCGGCATCTTCGCCGGGGCTACCGACGTGGCCGGCCTGGACGTATACCGTTACGCGGTCGACCAACTGGTCGTCGCCGTGCCCGCAGACCACCCTTTGGCCAGTGAAAGTGAAATCAAGTTCGGGGCGGTGCTCGATTTTGACTTTGTCTGCATGAGCCGCAGCAGCAGCAACTACCTGTTCTTGCGCGACATGGCGCAAAAGGCCGGACGCCAGGTGCGCGTGCGCCTGCACACCCACAGCTTTGAAGCCGTGCTGTCTTTTGTCGCCATGGGGGTGGGCGTGGCGCTGGTCCCGCGCAGCGTGATTGCCTCGCTGCCCGGGACCGCCGGTATTGCGATGCTGGCGCTTGTCGAGCCCTGGGCCGTGCGGGAGCTGAATCTGGCCGTGCGCGCGGATGCGCGCCTGCCCACGTTCACCACGGCCTTCATGCAATTTCTGCTGGATGATCCGCGCGTGGCCGCCACGCGCGGCGCATAAGTTTTTGCCGTTCGCCCGAGCCCGTATGCAGGGCCGGGAGTGAGCCTCAGTTGGCGCTGTGCCACAGCGTTTCAAATCATCGAACAGCCTCTTCGAAACATTCGGATGGTGTCTGCCCCTGGGCGTTCATAGACTTGCCGCAAGGCTGCCGCGTATCGCTGCAGCTGCTGCCTGACCCGGCAAGATCAAAAAAACGGAGACACCATGGGACATACTTTGGGCCGCAGTTTCGCGGCGGGACGCTTTGCGCTGGCCGTTGGCATCACGGCGCTGGCTGCCGCCAATCCAGGTTTCGCGCAAGGCACGGCCTGGCCGCACAAGCCGGTGACCATCGTGGTGGCCTTCGCGCCCGGCGGCATGACGGATATCGTCAGCCGCAGCCTGGCCAAGGAGCTGACGCAGGAGTTCAAGCAGCCGTTCATCATCGAGAACCGCGCGGGCGCCGCCGGCCAGGTGGGCACGGAATACGTGGCCAAGCGCCCCAATGACGGCTACACCTTGCTGGTGGCGGCGACTGGCTACGTCATCGGCCCGGTCACGCTCAAGAAGATCAGCTATGACCCATTGAAGGACTTCGAGCCCGTCGCCCTCCTGGCCAAGGCGCCGAACATGATCGTGGTCCATCCCAGCGTGCCCGCGAAAAACGTGCCTGAATTCCTCAAATGGGCCAAGGCCCAGGACGGTGTGCCTTACGGTACGGCCGGTGCCGGCGGCTCCACGCATCTGGCGGGCGAGCTTTTCCGCCACCTGAGCGGCATCAAGATGACGCATGTCTCCTACCGCGGCGCGTCGCCGGCGACCAACGACGCCGTGGCCGGCCAGATTCCGGTGGCCATCCAGGACTCCATGAGCGTGTCGGCTTTCATTGCCTCCGGCCAACTGCGGCCCATCGCCGTGACCAGCGCCGAGCGCAGCAAGGTATTCCCCGATTTGCCCACGCTCAAGGAGTCGGGCTTCAAGGACTTCGACGTCTACACCTGGCTGGGCTTGTACGCGCCTGCGGGCACGCCCGCGGACATCGTGTCCCGGCTCAACCAGGCGTCCAACCGGGTCATGAATTCGCCGGAAATGACGGAGCGCCTGAAAGCCCAGTACAGCGAACCCGTGGGTGCGTTGCCGCTTCCCGAAGTGCGCAAGTACGTGGAGCGTGAGCTCGTCAAATGGCGCGACCTGGTGAAGCTCACCGGCGTGAAAGTGGAGTGAACCGAATGCAAACCATGACTGAACCGACAGCGCCCATGGTGGGCGCGGACGCCCACTACTTCGGCCGGCTGGCCCAAGGGATTTTCGAGATCCCGCGCTGCGACGACTGCGCGCGCCACCACTTCTATCCGCGCATCTGCTGCCCATATTGCGGTTCGCAGGCGCTGACCTGGGTGGCTCCGAGCGGGCGCGGCAGCGTGTATTCGACGACCATCGTGCGCAAGCCCGAAGGCGACTACACCGTCTGCCTGGTGGACCTGGAGGAGGGGCCGCGGCTGATGAGCCGTGTCGTGGGCATTCCCGTGGAGGAAGTCCGCATCGGCATGGCGATCCAGGCCCGGATCGAGCAGACGCCCGAAGGCGCGCTGCTGGTGTTTGTGCCCAAGGGAGAAGCAGCATGAGCGGCGGACAACGGGGCGCGATCGCCATTCTCGGCACCGGCCTGGCGGGCCTGGGCCATGCCGGCGGCCTGAGCGAGCAGGACATCATCGCGCAGGCGGCCTGCAAGGCCGTGGCGCAAAGCGGGCTTTTGATGCAGGACATCGACGGCATCATCACCTCCAGCCTGACGTCGCCCTGGTGGGTGATGCGCATGGCCGAGTACTTAGGGATTCGGCCGCGGTTTTCCGACAGCACGATGTTCGGCGGCTCGTCCTTCATCGCCGACTTGAAGATGGCGGCGCTGGCGATCGAGGCCGGTGAGTGCGAGAACGTGCTGATCTGCTACGGCAGCACGCCGCGTTCCTCGCCCAGCAGCTCCAAGGTCAACCAGATGCGCGCTGCGCTCGATCCCCAGCCCTACGAGCACCCCTACAAGGCCTTCAACCCAGTGTCGAGCTATTCGCTGGCCGCGGCCCGCCACATGTACCAGTACGGCACCACGCGCCGCCAGTTGGCCGAAGTGGCGGTGGCCGCGCGCCAGTGGGCGCAGCTCAACCCGGATGCGTTTGCGCGCGGGCCGCTGTCGATTGACGACGTGCTGAACGCCAAGATGATCTCCGACCCGCTGACGGTGCGCGATTGCTGCCTGGTGACCGACGGCGCCGGCGCTTTTGTCGTGACTTCGGCCAAGCGCGCACGCGCGCTGCACAGCAAGCCGGTCTATGTGCTGGGCAGCGGACATGCGCACTGGCACCGGCAGATTTCCTGCATGCAAGACGTGACCGTGACGCCGGCCGTGGACTCGGGGCGCAAGGCCTTCGCCGAAGCCGGCCTCGCGCCTGCCGACATCGACGTGGTCGAGCTCTACGACGCGTTCACCATCAACCCCATCCTGTTCCTGGAAGACCTGGGTTTTTGCCAAAAGGGCGAGGGCGGCGCGTTCATCGAAGGCGGGCGCATTGCCCCGGGCGGCAGCTTCCCCATGAACACCAACGGCGGCGGCCTGTCCTGCACACACCCTGGCATGTACAGCATTTTCCTGATCATCGAAGCCGTGACCCAGCTGCGTGGCGAAGCCCAGGCGCGCCAGGTGGCCGATGCCGAGGTCGCATTGGTGCATGGCAATGGCGGCGTGCTGTCCAGCCAGGCCACGGCGATTCTCGCCACCTCGCTGTGATGCTTTTCAAAGACAGATTTTCGGAGACAAAGACATGAATACAGCCATTGACGGCATGGCGGTTTCGCAGACCGTGCGCTACATGGAACAGGGCGATGTGGCCGTGATTTTGCTGGCCAATCCGCCAGTCAACGGCCTGGGCGACACGGTGCGCCTGGGCATTGCCGAAGGCCTGAGCCGTGCGGCGGCAAGTGCGCAGGTCAAAGCCATCGTGTTGGCCGGGGCCGGCAAGGTGTTTTGCGGTGGCGCAGATATTCGCCAGTTCAACACGCCCGCGGCCACGGCACAGCCGACGCTGCGCCAGGTGATCCGGCAGATCGAGTTGTCGAGCAAGCCCGTGGTGGCCGCCATCCATGGCGTGGCCCTGGGCGGCGGCCTGGAGTTGGCGCTGGGCTGCCACTACCGCATCGTGACGGCCGATGCGAGCCTGGGCCTGACCGAAGTCAACCTGGGCCTGGTGCCCGGCGGTGGCGGTACGCAGCGCCTGCCACGCCTGATAGGCACGGTCGCAGCGCTGGAACTCATCCAGTCAGGCAAGCAGGTGCGGGGCAGCAAGGCCGTGGCGCTGGGCGTGGCCGATGCCCTGATAGACGGTGAAGTGGTGGCCGGCGGCATGGCGTTCGCACGCCGCATGGCCGGGCAGGCCGGCCCGCATCCGGTGATTGCGGCCAAGCCGCCGGCGGATGCCGCGGGCCTGGATTTTTCCGCGCAGCGGGCCGCGGTGAATCCCAGGGCGCGCAATGCGCTGGCCCAGGGCACGGCGATTGCCTGCGTGCAGGCGGCGACGCATCTGTCGTTGGAAGAAGGGCTGGACTTCGAGCGTTCGCTGTTCGACGAGCTGGTGGCAGGCCCCGAGTCGAAAGCGCTGCGCCACCTGTTCTTTGCCGAGCGCGAAGCCGCCAAGCTCCAGGGCCAGGCCGTGAAAACGCTGCCGCGCACGATTGCCAGCGTCGCCATTCTGGGCGCGGGCACCATGGGCGCGGGCATTGCGATGGCGTTCGCCAACGCCCGCATTCCTGTCGTGCTCTACGAGCGGGAGCAGGCCGCGCTGGACCGCGGCATGGAGCTGATCCGGCGCAACTATGCGGTCACGGTGTCCAAGGGCAGTCTGTCCGCCGAGCTGATGCAGGAGCGCCTGGGCCGGATTGTCCCGACACTCGACGTCCACCGGCTGGCCGATGCCGATCTGGTGATCGAAGCCGTGTTCGAGGACATGGCGGTCAAGCAAGCCGTGTTCAAGCAGCTCGATGCCATTTGCAAGCCTGGCGCCATCCTGGCCACCAACACCTCGCGCCTGAGCATTGACGACATCGCGGCCGTGACCCGCCGGCCGCAGGACGTGATCGGCCTGCATTTCTTCAGCCCGGCCAACGTCATGAAGCTGCTGGAAGTGGTGCGCGGCGATGCCACTTCGGACGAAGTGATCGCGAGCTGCATGAAGATGGCGCAGGGCATTGGCAAGATTCCAGTGCTGGTGCGTGTGTGCGAAGGCTTCGTCGGCAACCGCATGCTCACGGGCTACTGGCGCGAAGCCGGGTTCCTGCTGGAAGAGGGCGCTTCCCCGGCGCAGATCGATGCGGCCATGAAGCGCTTCGGTTTTGCGATGGGCCCCTTGACCATGGCCGATCTGGCCGGCATGGACATCAACTGGGCGACGCGCAAGCGCCTGGCGCCTACGCGCCCCGCGCATCTGCGCTACTCCAAGGTGGCGGACCGTATCTGCGAACTGGGCCGCTACGGGCAGAAAACCAGCGCCGGCTACTACCGCTACGATCCCGGCAGCCGCACGCCCATCGCCGATCCGGTGGTCGATGCGCTGATCGAACAGTGCGCAAGCGAGGCCGGCATTGTGCGCCGCGAAATCACCGATCAGGAGATCGTCGAGCGCTGCGTGCTGGCGCTGGTCAACGAAGGCGCGCGCATCGTGGAGGAGGGCATTGCGCAGCGGGCTTCGGATGTGGACGTGGTCTATGCCAATGGCTACGGTTTTCCGGCCTGGCGCGGCGGCCCGATGTTCCATGCCGAGACCATGGGCCTGGACGTGGCGCTGAAGAAGATCCAGCAGTTGCACGCAACGCACGGCGAACATTGGACGCCCGCGCCGCTGCTGGTACAGCGCGTTGCCGAAGGTCGGGTAAATTTCTGAGCGTGCGCGCGCGTGCTGCGGGCCAGGACCTGGCCCGCATCTTCTATAGTGCGTCTGCGCACCTTGACCCCCTGCCTTATGAGATGAGCCACGAATGACGTCTGAAACCAGCCTCGGCCTGAGCGATCAGGCTGCCGCCGCCTTTGATTCCACGGCCGAGATTCCGCCGGGTTTTTTCCCCTATGTGTCCATCAGTCCCTACATCGCCCACCTCGGGCCCATGTACCAGCGTGAGGACGAAAACGGCCTGATGGTCATTGGCCTGCGCATTGGCGAATCGCACCTCAATTTGCACCGCAAGGCGCATGGCGGCATGCTGGCCGTGCTGATCGACAACGCGTACGGCTACAACATTGCGCGCGTGCGCCAGCAGTCCGTGGTGACGGCGCACCTGTCCATCGATTACCTTGAAGCGGTGGAGCCCGGCGATTGGCTCGAAGCCCATGTGCGCCTGACCAAGTCCGGTGGGCGCCTGTGCTTTGCCGAGTGCATCTTGCGGGTGGGGGAGCGCGAGATGGTGCGCGCGAACGGCATCTTGCCGATAGTGAAAACCGCTTCCTAGCCGGGCTGCGCCGGCGTTCGAATTTTCCCAAACCCGGCTTCGAAACATTCGACTGGATGTCTCGGGGAGGCTTGCCTAGACTGCACTCTGCTTACATACAGTGGAGACAGCATGCTCGATCAGGCCCTCGCCGGCGTCAAGGTACTCGACCTTTCCAGGATTCTGGCGGGGCCGTGGTGCACGCAGAATCTTGCCGACCTGGGTGCCCAGGTCATCAAGGTGGAACACCCCGGACGCGGCGACGATACACGCCAGTGGGGCCCGCCCTACCTGGAAGATGACCACGGCGAGCGCCTGTCTGCGTACTTCAGCTGCTGCAACCGCGGCAAGCGCTCCGTGGCCATCGATTTCGCCACCGAAGCCGGCGCCCAGGCCATCCTCGCGCTGGTGCAGGAAGCCGACGTGTTCGTCGAGAACTTCAAGGCCGGCACGCTCGCGCGCTACGGGCTGGACTACGCGGCCCTGCGCCGCATCAACCCGCGACTGATTTACCTGTCCATCACGGGCTTTGGCCAGACCGGCCCCATGGCGGACAAGCCGGGTTACGACTATGTCTTCCAGGGCATGGGCGGACTGATGAGCTATACCGGCCAGCCCGACGGCGCGCCCGGCGCCGGGCCGCTGCGCACGGGCGTGGCCGTGGTCGATCTGACGACCGGCATGTACGCCACGTCGGCCGTGCTGGCCGCGCTGTTCCAGCGCCAGGGCACGGGCCAGGGCCAGTACCTGGACATCGCGCTGCTGGATGTGGCGGTGGCGCTCAACGCCAACCAGGGCGCCAATTATTTGATCTCGGGCGTGAACCCGCAGCGCAGCGGCAATGCCCACCCCAACTGCGCGCCGTACGAGGTGTTCCAGTGCGCCGATGGCTACCTGATCCTGGCCATTGGCAACGACACCCAATTCCAGCGCTTTTGCCAGGTGGCCGGCACGCCGGAGCTCGCCACGGACGAGCGCTTCGCGACCAACCCCAATCGCATCGTGCATCTGGCCGTGCTGCGCGCGCTGCTGACAGAGATGTTCAAGACGCGTTCGCGCCGCAGCTGGACCGATGCCTTCGACGCAGCCGGTGTGCCCTGGGGCCCGATCAACAGCCTGGAGGATGCGTTCAAGCATCCACAGGTCCAGCACCGCGAGATGGTCCAGGTGCTGCATCACCCCACGCTGGGCGAGATCCCCACGGTACGCAACCCCATGCTGGCGACGCGCACGCCGGACCGCGCGCCGGTGCCAGCGCCGCCTTCGCTGGCCGCGCTGTCTGAGCAAGCCGTTGCCTGGTCCTGAGCCCCTGTTTCAGCGCATGCCGGCATCAAGCGTATCGGCGTGCATTCACCCACCCCAAGAGAGACAACAGACATGAAAAGAAGAGCCCTTATGGCGTTGAGCCTGGCCTGCATCGCCGCCGCAATGCCCGCCCATGCCACCAGCTACCCCGACAAGCCGATCAAGCTCATCGTGCCCTACGCACCGGGCGGCACGACCGACATCCTGGCCCGCATCATCGGCACCCAATTGGGCGCCATCCTGAAGCAGCCCCTGGTGGTGGAGAACCGTGCCGGTGCCGGCGGCGCCGTGGGCTCGGCCTATGCGTCCAAGCAGCCCGCTGACGGCTACACGCTGGTGATGGTGGTGGAAAGCTCGCACGCGGTGAACCCCAACGTCTATGCCAAGACGGCTTACGATCCGGTCAAGGACTTCGCGGCCATCAGCAACATCGCCAATGTGCCCAATGTGCTGGTCGTGAATCCCGGCTTTCCCGCGACCGACGTGCCGGGACTGATCAAGGAGCTCAAGGCCCATCCCGACAAGTACGCGTTCGGTTCTTCGGGCAACGGTGGATTGAGCCATATCAACGGCGAGCTGTTCGCCCACGTCACGGGCACGAAAGTGCTGCATGTGCCGTACAAGGGCCTGGGCCCGGCGCTGGCCGATTTGATCCCTGGCCAGGTCAACCTGGTGTTCGACAACATTCCTTCGTCCGTGGGACTGATCCAGGGCGGCCAGATCCGCCCCCTGGCGGTGGCAGCCAAGCAGCGGCTCAAGAACTTCCCGCAGATTCCTACCTATGCGGAAGTCGGCCTGCCCGCCATGAACAACCCTTCGTGGTTCGGCCTGGGTGCGCCCGCGGGCACGCCGCCCAAGATTCTGGACCAGCTCAACGCCGCCGTGCGCCAGGCGCTGGCCGATCCCGCCGTGATTGCTGCTATCGAGAAGCAAAGCGCGATCCCCAGCCCGATGTCGCGCGCCGACTTCGGCAAACTCGTCGCCAGTGAAAATGAGCGCTGGAAGAAAATCATCAAGGACATCGGCTTTGAAAAACTCTGATATGAACGCCATCCCCGAACTGCGCCACGCTGGCATCGCCATCGATGCCAGCGGCGTCGCCACCATCACCATCCGTGAGGCCGGCACGCTCAATATTCTGGGCACGCCCGTGATCAAGGACTTGATCGCCGGCATGCGTTATCTCGCCGCCGACGAGCGCGTGCGCACGCTGGTGTTCCGCGGCACGGGCGACAAGGCTTTCGTCGCTGGCGCGGACATCAAGGAGATGGGCGCGCTGGACATGGAAAGCGCCGCGGTCTTCATCGAGAACCTGCGCGTGCTGTGCGAAGCCGTGCAACTGTTTCCCACGCCCGTCATCGCCCGCATTCCCGGCTGGACGCTGGGTGGGGGCATGGAGTTGGCCGTGGCCTGCGACATCCGCATCGCGGCGAGCAAGGCGTATTTCGGCATGCCCGAAGTCAAGGTCGGTATCCCGTCGATTCTGTATGCCGCGGTGCTGCCCCGGCTCATCGGCAACGCCCGTGCGAACTGGCTGTTGCTGACGGGTGAAAACATCAATGCCGCCAAGGCCGAAGCCTGGGGGCTGGCGGATGTAGTGGTGGAGATGGAAGACCTGGACCAGGAAGTCGCGCGTGTCGCCGGCGAATTCGCGGCCGTGGGCCCGACGGTGCTGCGCCAGCAAAAGCGCTTGCTGCGCGAGTGGCAGCATGAGCCCATGGACCGCTCTATCCGCAACGGCGTGGCCGAATTCGCGAGCGCCTTCGGCACCGGCGAGCCGCAACGCTTCATGAAGGAATTCGTGGACCGCAAGGCTGCGGCACACAAGGCTTGAGGGGCGGCATGCTGGTGAAGGCGGATCGAAAAAATTCGTACCGACACAGAATGCACAAAAAACCTTGCTATACTGGCGCCTGTTCTGTAATCGATCAGGTTGCAGGATATGCGGGAATAGCTCAGTTGGTAGAGCGCAACCTTGCCAAGGTTGAGGTCGAGAGTTCGAGCCTCTTTTCCCGCTCCAAATTATGAAAAGGGAAGCTTCACAGCTTCCCTTTTTTCATTGGCGCAAGGCTTGCAGTTCAGAAATGGCCGCAGGCTTGGCGCGCAGTGAATGCGATAGAATTTAATTCTTGCTGCAGGGTGCAACGCCGTGCAGCATGGCGCCCCGATGGTGAAATTGGTAGACACTGCGGACTTAAAATCCGCCGCTTTCCGTAAAAGGGGCGTGCCGGTTCGACCCCGGCTCGGGGCACCATTAGCGTTTTCGCAAATCCTTTGAAATCACGCCCACAGCGGGAAGCTGAATGCTGCTGCGTGACGCTCGTTGCACGGAACATTCACCACTGAATTCACGAGGCCAGTGCGCACTGCGATGCTCCCCTTGGGGCTTGCCTCGCGTCTGCGGTGTTTTTGCCACTGCGAGCGCTGCTGCGGACGAATCCACGAGAATCGCTGGATGCTCTCGCGCCACCGAATCATTCCACTTGTCGTCGCGGCGCCTATGTTCTTGCAGAACCTGGATACTTCGGTGATGGCCACGGCGCTGCCCAGCATTGCGCGCGCGTTGGACGTGCAGGCCTTGCAGCTCAATCTGGCCATCACGTCCTATCTGCTGAGCCTGGCGGTGTTCCTGCCCATGAGCGGCTGGCTGGCCGACCGCTTCGGGGCCAAGCGCATCTTTTGCGTGGCGGTGGCCGCGTTTTCGCTGGGATCGACGCTTTGCGGACTGGCGCAGAGCTTGCCGCAACTGGTGGTTTTTCGCGTGCTGCAAGGCCTGGGCGGCGCGATGATGCTGCCCGTGGGGCGGCTGATTCTGCTGCGCAGCGTTCCACCCGCGCAGATGGTGGCGGCCATGGTGTGGTTCACCGTGCCACCGGCTTTCGGGCGGCTGGCCGGGCCGCTGGTGGGCGGCATCATCGTCACGCTGACTTCGTGGCGCTGGATTTTTCTGATCAACATTCCCTTCGGTCTGCTCGCCATTGCGGGCGCGATGTACTTTCTCGATGATCTGCCCGATGAGCCGCGGCCCGGTGCGTTCGACTTCCCGGGTTTTGTGTTGTTGGCCTTTGGGCTCACGGCGCTGCTGGGCAGCCTGGAGCTGGTGGGCAAATCGATCGTGCCCACGCCCGCGCTGTGGGCCATGGCGGGCTTGGGGGCGCTCGCGGCGCTGGTCTATCACTTGCGCAGCCGCAACAGGGCCGAGCCGCTGATCGATCTTTCCATACTGCGCTTTCCCACGTTTCGCGCGTCCATCATCGGCGGCATGCCGCTGCGCATTGCGATCGGTGCTTCGCCTTTCCTGCTGCCGCTCATGCTGCAGCTGGGCTTTGGTCTGTCGGCGCTGACTTCGGGCGCGCTGACCATGGCCACGGCCCTGGGCTCGCTGGCCACGCGTGCGGTCATGACCTGGGCCATACGCACGATCGGCTTTCGCTCGCTGCTGATTGGTGCGACCTGCCTGACCTGTGTCTGCTACGTGAGCTACGGCAGCTTCCGCCCGAGCACGCCCCATGTGCAGATCTTCATCACGCTGCTATTGGGCGGTCTGGTGAATTCGATGGTCATGGTGGCGCTGCAGACGCTGGGCTTCTCGCAGATTCCCAAGCCGCGCATGAGCCACGCGGCAACGCTCAACAGCATGGCGCAGCAGCTGTCGCTGAGCCTGGGCGTGACGCTGGGCGCTTCTCTGGTCACGCTGGTGGCATGGACCAATGGTGGCAGCGCCCAGCAACCCAGCGCGGAAGATTTCTACCCGGCATTCGGCGTGGTGGGCGCGATCACGCTGTTTTCGCTGTTCTTCTTCATTCGGCTTTCCAGGGACGAAGGCGCCGGCTTGCACTGAGCCGGGGGAGGGCCGGCGCGAGTAGCATGGCCGCATCACCAAGGAGTTGCTATGAGAACCATCATGACTGTGCTCGCCGTCGTTGGCATCCTGGCTGCGGCCTACTTCGCGCGCCAGTACGGGGTGTTCTGAGGCGCGTGGCGCGGCATCACACCGCCGCCGCCCGTGCTATGGTCCAGGCCAGCTTGGCGCATCCCGGGTGGCGAATGGGCGTCATCGTGATCGCCGCCACGGCATGGCGAATAGCGAGGGACGATGACGACGCTGGCATCCATTTTTTTCCAAATTCCGCTGGAGGCCCTGGCCGTAAGAATGGCCGCCACGGCCTTTGTGGTGATTGCCGTGGCATGGGCCGTGGGCCGCTTTGGGCCCATCATCGGCGGCGCGTTGGCCGGGCTGCCCATCGTTCTCGGCCCAGGCTTTTACTTCCTGATTGCGCAAACGCCCAAAGCTTTCATCGCCCAGATGGCGGCCTATTCACTGTATTCGCTGTGTGCCACGCAGCTGTTCTTGCTGGCTTACATCGCATCGGCCAGAAAGGCACGGCCCTGGACTTCCCTGGCCTGCGCCATCGGGGCATGGCTGATTGCCGTGTTCCTGCTGCAAGGCTTGCCGGCGCAGCCTGTGATCGGCGTCCTGTTGTTCGCGCTGGCGAGCCTTGTTTGCCTGAGGCTCGGTCGTCGATTCATCCTGCCCGAGTCTCCTTCGGTGGGCAAGGCGGGGTTGGGTTTGTTGCTGGTGCGGGGTCTTCTGGCGGGGGCGTTGGTAGCGGTGGTGACGGCCACAAGTAGCAGGCTGGGATCGGTGGGGGCAGGCTTGCTGCTCGCCTTTCCCATCGGCTTCACCGTCGTCGCGGTGACGATTCACCAGACGCAAGGGCCTGCGGATGTCATCGCCACGCTGTACTCCGCCTTGCGCGGGACGGCGAGCCTGGCGGGATTTTGCGCCGTGCTGGCGATGGCCGTGCCGCATTGGGCGGCCCCCGTGGCGCTGGGCGCCGCCTTGGCCACTTCCATGTCCATCACGCTATGCCTGGTTTTCAGGCGGCAGATACGGGCCTGTTTCCCATAGGCATTCGCGTCTCAGGCGCGGGATGCGCGCGCCCACAGTCCATGTGCCGCCATCCCCGCCAGCATGGCTGCCACGAACAGCCAGACTTCGGGCGTCAGCGTGGCCAGGTTCATCACGGCCGGGCCGGGGCAAAAGCCTGCCAGGCCCCAGCCTGTGCCGAACAGGGCTGCACCGGTCAGCAGCGGGGCGTCGATCGTGCGCGAGGCGGGCAGTTGCATGGGGTCGCCGAGCAAGGCGGTCTTGCGCTTTCTAGCCCAGGTGAAGGCCAGCAGGCCGACGGCAATCGCGCCGGCCATGACGAAGGCGAGAGAAGGGTCCCAGGCACCGAAGAGGTCGAGGAAATTCTGCACCTTGGCGGGGTTGCCCATGCCGGAAATGATCAGGCCCAGGCCGAAGACCAGGCCGGCCAGCAGTGCGATCAGGGGTTTCATGTGTCTCTCCTGTTTCAAGCGAAGACGTGACGCACCAGCGTGACGGTGAGCACGCCCGCGGCCATGAAGGTGAGCGTGGCGACCAGCGAGCGCAGCGACAGGCGCGACAGTCCGCAGACGCCGTGGCCGCTGGTGCAGCCCGAACCCAGACGCGTGCCAAAGCCCACCAGCAGGCCGGCGGCGATGATGACCCAGGGGCTGCCGGGCATTTGCATGGCGGGCAGGGGGGCGAACTGCTGGTAGAGCCAGGGCGCGGCCAGCAGGCCGGCGACGAAGGCGGCGCGCCAGCCCCAGGCCGTGGGCGCGGCCCAGGTCTCGCGCTGCAGCAGCTGGCCGATGATGCCGCTGATGCCGGCGATGCGGCCATTGAAGACGATGAGCGCGGCGGCGGCCAGGCCGATCAACAGGCCGCCGGCCAGGGCGCTCCAGGGGGTGAAAGCGTTCCAGTCGAGGTTCATGCGGGGGCTCCTGGGGGGCAGTAAAGCTGGTGAATGGCCTGGATCAGTTGCAAGGCCTTGCCGTCGGCCAAGCGGTACCAGATGTATTTGCCTTCGCGCCGCGTGGCCACCAGTTGCTCGCGGCGCAATATGCCCAACTGCTGGGACAGCGTGGGCTGGGCGATGCCGGTAAGCTGCTCCAGCTCGCCCACCGTGCGCTCCTGGGCGGACAGCTGGCACAGCAGCAGCAAGCGGTCCGCGTTGCCCAGAAGCTTGAGCATGGCCACGGCTTCGGCGGCGTGGGTGCGCAGCTGGGCAATGTCAAAATCGGCGGGAGATTCCATGGGGCGGGGCACAAAATGATTTATTAGTTCATATTATATTAAAATATAGATTGTTTGCCGACCCACGGCCAGGAGTACTTATGAGCGCGCAGCGCATGCACATCGAATCGTTTTATGACCCGACCACGGGCACGGTCAGTTATGTGGTTGCGGATACGCAGGCGGGACAGGCCGCGGTGATCGACCCGGTGCTGGATTTCGAGCCCCGCTCCGGCACATTGACCAGCGGTTCGGCGGACCGCGTGATCGACTATGTGCGCTCCCAGGGATGGCAGCTGCAATGGGTGCTGGAAACCCATGCCCATGCCGACCATCTTTCGGCGGCCCAGCATGTGCGCCAGGCCTTGGGCGGCAAGGTGGCGATAGGCGCGCAGATACGGCGGGTGCAGGCCATGTTCCGCAGCATCTTCCATTTCGAGCGCAGCTTCCTGCCCGATGGCAGCCAGTTCGACCATTTGTTCGAGGACGGCGAGCGCTTTCGCATCGGCGATCTGGAAGTCACGGCGCTGTGGGTGCCAGGCCATACGCCGGCCGACATGGCCTATCAGGTGCAGGATGCGGTGTTTGTGGGCGACACGCTGTTCATGCCCGACGTGGGCACGGCGCGCGCGGATTTCCCCGGTGGCGATGCGGCCATGCTGTTCCAGTCCATACAGCGCCTGCTGGCGCTGCCGGATGACACGCGTCTGCACGTCTGCCACGACTACCCGCCGCCGGAGCGTGCCGCGGCCTGGGTCAGCACGGTGCAGCAGCAGCGCGGCAGCAACATCCATGTGCGCGACGGCACGACGCAGGCGCAGTTCGTGCAGATGCGCTCGGCACGCGATGCTACGCTGGCCATGCCCATGCTGATCCTGCCGGCCGTGCAGGTGAATGTGCGCGCGGGCAGGCTGCCGCCCTTGGAGGACGATGGGCGGGCCTACATCCAGGTGCCTATCAATGCCTTCCTGAACGGCGGGGCCATACCGCCGGGACTGTGACCCCGGGTTACGGCGTGCCGCCGGTGATGCGCTGCAGATGCTGGCCCAGCGAGCCGGCCGAGACTTCGCCGGTACGCAGATCGGCCAGCTGGCCTTGGGCGTTGTAGAACAAGGTGGTGGGCAGGGTGCTGTGTCCCAGCATCTGGGCCAGGCGGCCCTGGATGTCCAGCAGCACGGCTTGGGGCGGCAGGCCGTGCTGGGCGGAAAAGCGCTGCACGACGTCAGGCGCTTCACCCTGGTTCACCCACAGGAAGCGGATCTGGGGATTGTCGCGTTGCGCCTGCAGCAGCACGGGCATTTCGCGGCGGCAGGGCGGACACCAGCTGGCCCAGAGATTGATGACCACGGGCGTGCCGGTCAGATCGGGCAGATGGACGGTGCTGGCGTCCAGCGCCACGGCGCTGAAGACCGGCAACTCAGGGGGTGGGCCGGCCACGGCCCGTGACAAGGCATTGGCGCCCAGCCACAGGGCGCAAAACAGGCCCAGGCCCCAGAGCAGCGGCCGGCCGGCCACATGGGCGCGCCAGGCCAGCACCAGGCCGTAGACCAAGGCCACGAGCAGGCCGGTCCAGGGGTACCAGCCGCCGTCGCGGATATCCAGGATGCCAAGCACGCTGGCCGCGCTGCCGGTGTAGCCGTCCCAGTGGGCCCAGACAAAGCCGGCCCGCGCGCCGACCCAGCCCGCCAGGGGCAGCAGCCAGCCATGCAGGCCCAGCGTGTGGCCTCGGCGCCGCACCAGCCGTTCGGCCGTGAAACTGCCGGCTTGCCAGGCGACGAACAGCACCAGCCAGGACACGGGCAGTGCCAAGGGGCCTAATTGGAGAACCTGGTCCATGGCGGGGGCGTGCGGCGTCAGGCGCGGATGTAAATCCAGCCCGCGGCCTGGAGCGCGGCGATTTCCAGCACGGCCGGGCCGGCCAGCACCTGCAGCGGGGCATGCGGCACGCGCTGCAGGTGTTGCAGCGTGTTGGGGCACAGGGCGGTATGTGCATCGGCCTGCGCGTGGGGGATGTCCAGCGCGGCGGCCACGGCCTGCGCGTTGGCAATGATGCGAATGCGCACAGCGGGGTTGGCTTGCTGGGCGTTCATGAGGCTGTTGCGTGCGCGGGCCAGGGCTTCAAGGGTAGGCGCGTGCAGCAGGATGGGAGGCAAAGCGGTCATGGCAGGCAGGTTCCAGTGAGGGATGAATAAGGGCGCAAGTTGCAGACATTGTGCGGGGGATGGCGGCGCCGCGCAGTGGCGCACGACAAACCCCGACATCGCTGGTGCGCGCGGGAGCGGGTCGTGGCCACGGTCGGTGCTTACAGGCCTACGCCCAGCAGCTTGCCGTTGACTTCCAGGCCGTAGGTGGAATACGGCGAGTCGTGGAATTGCTGGCGGGTCTGTTTCACATCGCCCTTGAAGCGTGGGTCCTGCGGGCGCTCGAAGCTGTTGATGAACGTGGCCACGTCCCAGGCTTCCTGGTCGCTCAGCGCATTGTGCAGACCGTAAGGCATGTTGGACTTGATGAAGCTCGCCGCCTTGTCGATCTCGTGCATGCCCGCGCCCCAGTTGTAGGAGTCCTTGCCCCACAGCGCGGGGAAGACCGTGAGCTTGCCGCTTTTCTGTCCCTGGCCCTGGTCGCCGTGGCACAGCGCGCAGTTGGCGGTATAGACTTTTTGGCCGGCGTCGAAGGTCGGCGCTTGTTCGGGCTTGGGGACTTTGGCGAAGCCTGCGCCGGGCTGCTTTTCGCCAATCGGGGCTTTGGAAGCCATCCAGTAGGCATAGGCTTCAACGGCCACCAGGATGTCGTGGCCGTCTTGGGGCGCCGTGCCGTTCATGCTGTACATGAAGCAGCCGCGCACGCGTTCGGCAAAAGTGTCGACGTGGTCGGTCTTCTTGCGGTAGGCCGGGTACATGGGGTAGGCGCCCCACATCGGCGCGGCGTTCTTGAGTCGGCCCGCGTCGATATGGCAATTCGCGCAGCTGAGCGAGTTGCCGGAAAAGCCCACGGCGTTCTCGGGCGTGCGCGCGAAGATGGCTTCGCCGCGCTGAATCCATTCGCCCATCTTGGAATCGGGAATGTCGCGCTCGCCGGGAGGGCTGAAAACGGCAGGCACCAGGCCGGCCGCGGGCGTGGCGGTTGAGCTCTGGGCCGCGACCGCGGGGGCGTCGGGCGTGCTGGGGCGGCTGTAGAGGATGCCGCCTATGGCCAGTGCCAGGGGCAGGGCGGCCAGGCCCAGAATCAGGGCGGAACTGGCTGCGCCGCTCCAGGAAGACTGCGCGGGTGGGGTGTCGTGGTTGTCCGTGGTCATATGCAAATCACCTCAATCAGTTGGAGCCGGAGTGCAACTGCTGGTAGTAAGCGGCTACGTCCTTGATGTCTTGGGGTGTCAGTTTCTGGGCGATCGAGCCCATGAGTCCCAGGGGGCCGGCATCGCGGCTTTGGTTCTTCCAGGCATCGACCTGGGCTTGCATGTAGCTGGCCGACAGGTGGCCGATGGCCGGGAAGTCCAGTCCCACGCCGGCGCCGCCCGGGCCATGGCATTTGGCGCAGGCCGGAATGCCGTCGGCCCAGCGGCCGCGCTCGACCAGCCAGGCGCCGTCGCTGCTCTTGGCCGTGGGCAAGGCGCCTTGCTTGGGCTTCACGGGCAGGGCCAGGCTGGCGTAGTAGGCGGCCACATCGGCTTTTTCCTGGGCCGTCAAGGCCTTGGCCATGGGCGCCATGACCGGGGCCTTGCGCTGGTTGTTGGCCATGGTGTCGAGCTGGCGCTGCAGGTAGCCCGCGGGCTGTCCGGCCAGGGGGGGGAAGTTGGCGCTGCCTTCGCCTTGGCTGCCGTGGCAGCTGACGCAGGCGGTTGCGCCTTGCGAGCCGCCTTGGGCAGCGATTTTTGCGCCGGCGTCGGGGTTGGCCGCAAAGGCCGGTGCATGCAGCGCGGACAGAACGGCAAGGCAGGCCATGCCTTGGAGGGTGGCCTTGAATACAGGCATAGATTCGCGAGGGTTGGTGCCCGGGCGTGGCGTGCCGGCAGTAGCGGCGGCCGGCGGGCGGGCGTTGCACAAAATGGCTTGCCTTTGAAATCGGGCAGCCCAACCCTTGAGCCTAAGACGGGCAGATTAAGCCTGCGTTAACGTTCCCGTGCCGCCGGTCAGCAGCCGCAACGGCAGGCGCAGCTCGGCCACTAGGCCCGCGCCTTCAGGCCCGGGCTGCAAGCGCAGACAACCGCCGGCGCTTTGTGCAATGCGCTGGACGATGGTCAGGCCCAGGCCGCTGCCGTGCACGGCCGATGACTTGCGCCAGAAACGCTGCGTGGCCAGCTGGCATTCCTCGGCCGTCATGCCCGCGCCCTGGTCCTGGATGCGCACCAGCAGCTGCAGCGGCGGCGGGTCGCCAGGCGTGGCTGCGGGCAGGGGGGCGCTGGTCAGCGCCAGCCGGGCGGTTACGCGGGCATCGCCGCAGTGGTGGCGTAAAGCGTTGTCCGTGAGGTTGGTGATGGCGCAGGTCAGCAGCGCCGGGGCGATGGGCAGCTCCAGCTGTTCCCAGCGCCAGGGGGCGGGGCTGTCCACGGACATTTCCAGTCTGGCCCCGGCTTGTTGCTGCGACTGGCTGCAGGCTTGTTCGAAGGCCAGGGTGATGGCGGCGCCCCGCGTGGTGGGGCCTTCTTGCGATTGGCCGGTCTCCACCCGGGCCAGCAGCAGCAATTGCTCCAGCGTTTCATGCATGTGGGCAATGCCCTGGCCGGCCTGCTGCAAGGCCGTGCTGGCTTGCGGCAAGGCGCCGCTGGCCTCGGCTCTGTCCATGACCAGTTGCGCCACCTGCACATGGGTCTTGATGGCCGTCAGCGGCGTGCGCAGTTCGTGGGCAGCGTCCGCGGTCCAGCGGCGTTCGCGTTCGATGGCCGCATTCATGCGGGCCAGCAGGTCGTTGAGGCTCAGCACCAGCGGGGCCAGCTCCACCACGTCCTGCCCGGCCTGCACCGGGTGGGGGTCGCGCGGCGGGCGCCGGGCCAGCTCCTGCTGCAGGCGCTGCAGGGGCTTGAGCGCCAGCGAGCAGCACCACCAGGTGAGCAGCAGAATGCCGATCAAGGCGGCGAGGAAAGGCAGGACCAGGCTGTAGGCCAGGGATTGCACCAGGTGTTCGCGCACGTCCATGCGGTCGGCCGTGGCGATGCGTATGCCGTTTTCTTCCAGCACATAGGTGCGCCAGGCCTTGCCGCCTTTGGTGATGCGGCTGAAGCCGGTCGCCCCCAGGCTGTCGAAGCCCGGACTGTTGCTGGTCTGGGCGATGGGGCGGATGTCGACTTCGCTGCGCACCAGGCTGACTTCGCAGGCCACGCCGTCGCGGGCGATGACGGACAGAATGTCCATGGCCGGAGCTTGTGCCGGGGACGTGAGCTGGGTGGGTTGCAACTGCTGGACCACGCCGGCGACCATCTTGGTCGACGCGATGAGCCGGTCGTCGAGCATGCTGTGCAGCTCGTGGCGCATATTGGTGAACATCCAGGCCGCGACGCTGCTCCACAGCGCGCACATGGTCAGGCACACGCCCAGCACCAGGCGCAATCGCAGGCTTTTCTTCATGGCTGCCTTGTCTGCGCCTGTGCTCCCAGGCGAAAACCCAGGCCGCGCACGGTTTCTATCACTTCCTGGCCCAGTTTCCTGCGCAGGTGGTGCACGTGCACATTGACGGTGTTGCTGCCCACGTCCTGATCGAAGCCGTAGAGGCTGTCGTGCAGCTGGGCCGCCGACAGCACGCGGCCGTTGGCCTGCACCAGGGCCGACAGCAGCGCCCATTCGCGCCGGGCCAGTTCCACCGGCTGCCCCAGGCGAGAAACCTGGGCGCAGGCCATGTTGATCTGGAAACTGCCGAAGTCCAGCAGGTCGGTGGCGCGTCCGCTGGCCCGGCGCAGCAGGGCGTGCAGGCGCAGCACCAGCTCGGTCAGGTCGAAAGGCTTGGTCAGGTAGTCGTCCGTGCCGGTCTGAAAGCCCGCCACCTTGTCTTCGATGCGGTCGCGCGCGCTCAGGATCAGCACCGGCAGGTGCAGCGCCGCGGCGCGCCACTGGCCCAGCAGCCGCAGGCCGTCGCCGTCGGGCAGGCCCAGGTCCAGAATGCAGGCGTCAAAGTGGCTGCCCGCCATGTGGCGGCCGGCCTCGGCCAGGCTGGCGGCAATGTCGCAGGTGAAACCGTGCAGCTCCAGGCCGGTCTTGATGCCGCTGGCCACCAGCGCGCTGTCTTCCACAATCAATATATGCATGGCTGCCCAGAAAGAAAATCCGCCGCCATGGTGCACTGATTTGCGTGGATAGGAGCGCGCTGCGGTATGGCGCAGGCTCAGAGGCGCACCACCTTGACCGGCAAGCCCTGGCGCACCACGGCACCCGAGACCCAGTCTATCCACACATTGTCGGCCGCCGGCCGCGTGGGATCGGTGAAGCCCAGGCTGTTGAGGTTCACGCCATTGCCGTGCGCCGGATTGGCCGGCGTGGGCTGGCCGTCGACACGGTGGGACACGGCCCCCAGCTGCTTGTGGCCGTAGCCGTACTCGATGGCCACCGCGCCGCGCGCAATGCCGGCGCGCACCAGGGCCATGCCCTGCAGGCGCCCGCCCGGCGTCTGCAGCTCCACATGGTCGCCATTGGCAATGCCCAAGGCGGCCGCGTCCTCCTGGTTCAGCGAGATGGGGTTGTGCGGATGCACCTGGCGCAGGCGCGAGGCGCCAATCGACATCGAGCTCATCAGGTTGGATTTGTAGGAGCACAGGGAGAGCGGCCAGTCCTTCTGGGGGAAGTGGGCGCGCATGGCCGTGCCGTCCGCCAGGCGGGTCGGGTACCAGGTGGGGCAGCCGCTGTAGCGTTCGCCGGTCATGGAGTGGCGCATCTTGGCCAGACTTTCGCTCCAGATCTGCAGCGCCGGCTGGTGGGCTGCCTTGATGCGTCCGTCCTTCCAGGCGTTTTCCAGCCGGTCGAAGCGTCCGCCGCGGGTCATCACCATGGCCACGCGCCGCACTTCCTCGGGTGCCAGGCGCGGCGTGATGACCGGCATCAGCGCGTCCAGGCCGGTGATGGCGATGTCGTCGTCCGAGGCTTCGCCCACGGGCTGGCCGCTCTGCCAGGCGATGTTGGCAATGCCGCGCAGGTAGAAATCTTCGGCGCACTCCAGGTCTACGGGCTGGCCGTCCTTGGTGCTCATGCCGCCGGGGCCGAAGCCGGGCAGGGCCAACTGCTTGGCAATGGCGAACAGCAGGCTTTCCAGGTTGACGGGCCGGCCTTCGGCCGTGGTGGCCACGGCGGGCGCCACGACCGGCCAGCGCACGGTGCTGGATTTGGCCACCACGTCGGCCCAGGGCGCGCCCACGCCCCAGCTTTCGTAGGTGACTGTGTCGGGCACGATGTAATCGGCCAGCGCCGAAGTCTCGTTGATGAAGGGGTCCACCGAGACGAACAACGGCAGCTTCTTCGGGTCCTTGAGTTGCGGCACCAGCGCGTTCTCGAATCCGCAGATCGCGTACACGGGGTTGCTCATGTGGTTGATCCAGGCCTTGACGCCGTAGGGGTAGCCCAGCAGGCCGCCGGCCAGCATTTCGCTGCTCAGGCCGCCGGGCGCGGGGTACCACGGGGCCTTGGCCGGGTAAGGGTTTTCGCCCGCCGCTTTCTTGCGCTGGAACTCGCTGGTGCGCTCATAGGGAAAGCGGGTGCGCGACAGCGCCACGCCCTTGGGCGTGACCTTGCCCGGGAACTGGGCGAAGTTGTAGCGCGGACCGGGGCCGAACGGTCCGAACGGCCCGGCGTCCAGCACCCAGCCGCCTTTGACGTTGAGATTGCCGATCAGGTTGTTGAGCATGGCAATCGCGTAGGCGGTGTAAAAGCCCGCGCCGTTCATGGTGCCGCCGTGGGCGTTGGCCACGGCCAGCTTGCCGTGGCTGGTGAACTCGTGAGCCAGGGCTTCGATCTCCGCCTGCGGCACGCCGCACTCGGCGGCATATTCCGCCAGCGTCATGCGCCGCGCTTCTTCGCGCAGTGCGAACAGGGCGCTGCGCACCGGCAGGTCGGCTGGCGTCACCGTGCGCTCTACCCACAGCTCGGCCGGCTGCGCCGTGGTGTGGGGTGCCAGGCTGCCGTCGGCCAGTTGCACCACGTAGACGTCTTCGGCCGGCTCGCTGCCTTCGGCCGATGCCGGCAGCTCCCAGCCCAGGTCGGCGCCGCGCAGGAACTGGCCGTGGCGCGGGTGGCCGCTGTGGTGGATCAGCAAATGCGTGGCATTGCTCCAGGCGGCTTCGCCGGCCAGCTGCATGGCGGCCGGGCCGGGCTGGCTCAGGAACTGCTGGTCATAGCGTTCGTTGTCCAGAATCCAGCGGATCAGGCCCATGGCCAGAGCCAGGTCGGAGCCGGGCTTGACGGACAGCCAGCGGTTGTTGTCGCCAGATGCATGACTGGACGAGGTGGGCAGCAGGGGGGACACCACCACGTAGCGGTAGGTGTTCTCGGCGCGCGTGCGGGCCTCGGCCAGCTCGCGGCCCTGGCGCTGGAAAGGGTTGCCGGACTGCGCCGGGGCCGTGCCTATGAACAGGCCGAAGCGCGAGTTCGCCCAGTCGGGTTTGCCATGCGGCATGCCCGACAGATTGCCCAGCGCGGCGGCCGTGCCCACGCGGTAGCTCTGGCCGCAATAGGCGCCATGGTTGCTGAGGTTCACGGTGCCGAACGACTGCTGGGCAAAGCGGCGGATCAGCGGCGTGCGGCCTTCGTTGCTGGCGTCGGTGAACAGCAACTGGTTGGACTTGGGGCCGTATTCGGGGTTGTCGGCGTCTATCAAGGTCTCGACATCGCGGATGGCGCGCAGGCCGTCGACATGGCCTTCGCCAAACAGGTCGCCGCCTTCGCAGATTTCCGTGATCAGTTGCTCGAAGGAAATCGTCTGCCACTGGCCGCAGCCGCGCGGGCCCACGCGCTTGAGCGGAGCGAGTACGCGGTGCGGGCTTTTCTGGTGCTCGAGCATGGCCGAGCCGCGCGCGCAGGCGCTGGCGCGGCCTTCCAGACCGTTGTCGCCGCCGAGCTGGGCGTAGACCTCGCGCACCGGTGTTTCCATGGGCGCGGGCCGTGTGGTGGCCAGCGGGTGATAGGGGTTGCCGGCCACGCGCAGGATTTGGTTGTGGGCCGTGTCCACGCGCACGCGCACGCCGCACTGGGTCCAGCAGCCCAGGCAGCTCGATGGGCTCACGGTCTGGCCGGGTTGGGTCTGCAGCAGGCCGGTGGTCGGGTCGATGCGGAATTCGGGCTGCAGCGAATTGCCGCGCGTGGCGCTGGCCGTGGGCACGCCGGACGTGCCGGTGACCAGGCCCTTGCCGGCCTTGACCAGGGTTTCGCCATAGCCGGCCGCAAAGGCGGCCAGACCGCCCGCCGCCAGGCCGGAGCGCAGCAGCGTGCGGCGCTGGGTGTCGGGTGGGGTTTCGGGCGTGGAGGAGGGGGAATGCTTGTCGTTCATGGGGAATCCTGTGAGATGTCAGTTCGCGGTGCGGGCGGGAAAGCGCTCCAGCGCCCACAGCCCCAGGGTGGCCAGCGCCAGGCACAGGCCGAAGACGCCCAGCATGCCCATCAGGCCGTCGCCGCCCAGCGGCATGCGGTAGACATAGAGGCCCGCGCCGTACTTGGGCACGCCTTGCACGCCCATGAACAAGGCCCAGCGAAAGCCCCAGGCCGCGGCGGCCACGGTCAGGCCCAGCGCCAGGGTGCGGGCGGGGGAATGGGCCCAGCGCCGGGGCTGGCTCCACAGCAGCAGCACGGCGGTGCCCAGCAGCACCGACAGCCACAGGCTGGCGCGCCAGACCGGGAATTGGGCGTAGAGGCGGGTGGCGGCCTGGAACGAAGGCGTGTCCAGCGCCAGACCCGTGCCGGCCCAGATGCAGGCCACGGCCAGCAGCGCCGCGCTCAGGCCCAGGCCCAATCGGGCCAGCCAGGCGCGCACCTGGGCGTCGCGCCCCGCGGGCAGCCAGCAGCTGGCGATCAGCAGCGCACCCACGGCGGCCAGCCAGGCTGTCAGCGCCAGGTTCACCGGCACCCAGGGGTTGTTCCACAGCGGCCTGGCCTTGATCACGCTGATTTCCGCGCCGGTATAGACCACGATGCTCAGGGTGGACAGCAGAAGGGCCGCGCTCAAGGCGCGCATCCAGCCGGGCCGGCCCAGCCACCAGGCGGCGCACAGGCCCAGCGACAGGCCGACGAAGGCCGGCAGCAGCAGCGCGCCCACGGACATCCATGACCAGGGCGTGAAGTGGGCGTAGAAGTGCCAGAAGCGCGCGGGCTGGTGCAGGTCGGCCAGCAGCGAGACGGGCGCGGCCATGGCCGTGATGGCCAGCACCAGCATGGACAGCGGCAAGGCCTTGGCGGCCGGGTGGCCGGCCGGGGCCCAGGCGCCCCAGGCGGCCAGCAGGGCGGCGCCGGTAGCAATGCCCACCAGGAAGAAGTACTGCACGGCCCAGGGCAGCCAGGCCGCTTCGTAGGCGGGAGTCAACAATTCGATGATTTGCATGGGGATCCTTGGGGCTCAGCCATGGTCGGCCAGCAGGCGCACGCTGGACTGGCCGTCGACGCCGTCGACAAAGGCATCGGGCAGGCCGATGTAGAAGACATGGGGCTCGGTCTTGAGGCCGGGCTTGAGCACCTTGATCTGGTCCTTGCTGGCCGCCATGCGCTGGTTGATTTCGCTGTCGGCCTGATTCAGGTCACCGATCACGCGCGCGCCGCCCACGCAGCTTTCCACGCAGGCCGGCAGCAGGCCGGCTTCGAGCCGGTGCTCGCAGAAAGTGCACTTGTCGGCGGTCTGCGTTTCGTGGTTGATGAAGCGCGCGTCATAGGGGCAGGCCTGCACGCAGTAACCGCAGCCCACGCAGCGCTCGTTGTCGACCAGCACGATGCCGTCGGTGCGCTGGAAGGTGGCCTGCACGGGGCATACCGGCACGCAGGGCGGGTTGTCGCAGTGGTTGCACAAGCGCGGCAGGCTGACCATGGCCGGCGCGGCCATGCCGAGTGCGCTCACTTCGTACTGCAGCACGGTGGTGCGGAACTGGCCGATGGGCGGCAGGTTCTCCATGGAGCAGCTGACGGTGCAGGCCTGGCAGCCTATGCACTTGCGCACGTCGACCAGCATGCCGTAGCGCTTGCCCTCGGCGCCGGGGCGGCGCGCAGGCTGGCCGCCGGGAGCTTGTGCTGGCGCTGCCTGTGCACCGCCAGCCAGCCCGAAGCTGGTGGCCAGCGCGACCAGCTCCTGCAAGAAAGTTCGTTTGCTTTGGGGCTCGGCGGCCAGCGCCGATGCACCATTTCTGTCTGCCATATGGAGAGTCCCTGGATTGCTTTCCAGGGATTCTCATTTCAATAGGGTTTACGCTAGTTGATCTTTGTCAACATCGTAACCTATTGATTTTGTTGTGATTTTTCGAAAAACCTTTGATTGTTCAATCAAGGAATTAAGGGAGTATTAAGGCAGCGATGCCGTGTGCTGGCGCGTGCTCCACAGGCCCAGCATCACGCCGATCACCGCACCCACGGTGTTGGCCAGGACGTCGAGCGCTTCGGCGCTGCGGGTGAGCGTGAATTGCCATTGGCCCCATTCGATGGCCAGCCCCCAGGCCGCGCACAGGCCCACGATGCAGGCCGCGGTGGCCGAGCTGGGCCGCTCGGCGCGGCCCGCACGCACGCCGCGCCACAGCAGCCAGGCCAGCAGGGCGTGCATGCCCGCATGGGCCAGCTTGTCCTGATGGGGCAGGGGAAGGCGCAGCCAGCCGGTCGCTGGTCCGCCCGCTTCCTGCAGACAGCCCCAGGCCATGACCGCGGCCCAGCACAGCGCGGCCAGGCGCCAGCAGAGGGCTGTGCGGCGCGCAGCGCGGTCAGAGGGGGGTGAGGGCTGGATGGGCGTCGCCGCAGCGCTGCTAGGGTGTGGCAAAAGTCGTTTTCCAAAAAGCCAAGCGGCATTGAAGCCGCTTGGTGGTGTGGGAGGTTCAGCGGGTGCGCATCACGCACTCCGCTGAACGCTGGCTCGGCGCTTTCCGCGCCGTGCTTACAGCGTGCGGCCGAAGGGGCCGTCGGAGCCGACTTGCACCAGCTTCTTCTTGCCCTTGCCCGGCGTTGCCGCGGCCGGGGCCGTGCGGTCTTCGCTCAGGTTGGCGGCCTGGGCTTTTGCCGGGGCCTTGGCTGCAGGCTTCGCCGTGGCCTTCGTCGCAGGCTTTGCCGCGGGCGCTTTGGCCGGGGTCTTGGCGGCAGCCTTGGCTGGCGCTTTTGCAGCCGGCTTGGCCGCTGTCTTCACCGCTGCCTTGGCCGGGGCCTTGGCTGCAGCCTTCACAGCCGCTTTCGCTGGCGTCTTGGCCGCGGCCTTCACCGGAGTCTTGCGCGCAGCGGCGACCTTGGGCGCTTCGGCCACGCAGTCGGCGTAATAGCGCACCACGCCGGCTTCGTCCTCTTCCTCGACCAGGCCGTGGATGTCGGTTTCAAAGCCGGGGCAGACCTTGGCGAAATCGCGCGCGAACAGCAGATAGTCGACGATCTTCTTGTTGAAGACTTCGCCGGGAATCAGCAGCGGAATGCCGGGCGGGTAGGGCGTGACCAGGCCGACCGTGGTGCGGCCTTCGAGGCGGTCGATTTCCACGCGCTCGGTCTGGCGCTTGGCGATATGGGCGTAGGCGTCCGACGGCTTCATCGACGGCGTGAGGTCCGAGAGGTACATCTCGGTCGTCAGGCGTGCGATGTCGTACTTGGCGTACATCTGGTGCACGTGCTGGCACAGATCGCGCAGACCCATGCGCTCGTACTGCCGGTGCTGCTGGCAGAACTCGGGCAGGATGCGGTACATGGGCTGGTTCTTCTCGTAGTCGTCCTTGAACTGCTGCAAGGCCGTGAGCATGGTGTTCCAGCGGCCCTTGGTGATGCCGATGGTGAACATGATGAAGAACGAGTACAGGCCGGTCTTCTCGACCACCACGCCGTGCGCCGACAGGTACTTGGTGACGATGGACGCGGGAATGCCGGTCTTGTCGAAAGCGCCGTTGAGGTTCAGGCCGGGCGTGACGATGGTCGACTTGATAGGGTCGAGCATGTTGAAGCCGTCGGCCAGATCGCCAAAGCCATGCCACTTGGACGAAGGCTTCTTGCCCTTGGCCTTGGCGCGGAAAATCCAGTCTTCTGCGAAGCCCAGGCCTTCTTCGATGATGTCGTCCGGACCCCAGACCGTGAACCACCAGTCGTCCTTGCCGAACTCGTCCTCGACCTTGCGCATGGCGCGGCGGAAGTCCAGCGCTTCGGCCAGGCTTTCTTCCACCAGCGCGGTGCCGGCGGGCGGCTCCATCATCGCGGCGGCCACATCGCAGCTGGCGATGATGCTGTACTGCGGGCTGGTCGAGGTGTGCATCAGGTACGCCTCGTTGAACAGGTGGCGGTCGAGCTTCTGCGTCTGCGAGTCCTGCACCAGCACATGCGATGCCTGGCTGATACCGGCCAGCAGCTTGTGGATGGACTGCGTGGCGTAGACCACCGAGTGCTTGGGACGCGCACGCTTCTTGCCCATGGCGTGGTAGCTGCCGTAGAAGGGGTGGAAGGCCGCATGCGGCAACCAGGCTTCATCGAAGTGCAGGTTTTCCACGTAGCCGTCGACCATGCTCTTGATGGTCTCGGTGTTGTAGAGCACGCCGTCGTAGGTCGACTGCGTCAGCGTCAGCACGCGCGGCTTGACGGACTTGGCATCCACGCCCTGCAGCAGGGGGTTGGCGGCGATCTTGGCCTGGATGGTCTCGGGCTGGAATTCGCTTTGTGGAATCGGGCCGATGATGCCGAAGTGGTTGCGCGTGGGCTTGAGGAAGACCGGAATCGCGCCCGTCATGATGATGGCGTGCAGCACCGACTTGTGGCAGTTGCGGTCGACCACCACCACGTCGCCCGAGGCCACGGTGTGGTGCCAGACGATCTTGTTGGAAGTGGACGTGCCGTTGGTCACGAAGAAGCAGTGGTCGGCATTGAAAATGCGGGCCGCATTGCGTTCGCTCTCGCCGATGGCGCCGTTGTGGTCCAGCAGCTGGCCCAGTTCCTCGACGGCATTGCAGACGTCGGCGCGCAGCATGTTTTCACCGTAGAACTGGTGGTACATCTGGCCCACGGGGCTCTTCAGGAAGGCCACGCCGCCCGAGTGACCGGGGCAGTGCCAGCTGTAGGAGCCGTCTTCGGCGTAGTCCAGCAGCGCCTTGAAGAATGGCGGCTGAACGCCTTCCAGGTAATTCTTGGCTTCGCGGATGATGTGCTTGGCCACGAATTCGGGAGTGTCCTCGAACATGTGGATGAAGCCATGCAGCTCGCGCAGGATGTCATTGGGCAGGTGGCGGCTGGTCTTGGTCTCGCCGTGCACGTAGATCGGCACATCGGCGTTCTTGCGGCGCACTTCTTCAATGAACTTGCGCAGGCTCAGCACGATGGGATCCAGGCCCGAGCCCAGCGTGAACTCTTCATCGTCAATCGACAAGATGAACGCACTGGCCCGGCTTTGCTGCTGGGCGAACTGCGTCAGGTCACCGTAGCTGGTGACGCCAAGCACTTCAAACCCCTCGGTTTCGATGGCCTGCGCCAGGGCACGAATGCCCAGTCCCGAGGTATTCTCGGAGCGATAGTCCTCATCTATGATGATGATAGGAAAGCGAAATTTCATGCGCAGCCTCCGTTTACCGGGCTTAAAAAAACGAAACAGGCGCGAAGTGTAAGGAATATCCTTATTGCGCCTGTGAAAGCGGGACCTTATCACTACGTAACTGTGGTGAACTACAGACATTGGAACAGACAGGAGCAAGACGTATGGCGAGTTTCACGGTGTGGTGGCTGATTGCGGGGGTATTGGTGGTCGCCGAACTGCTCACGGGCACCTTTTATTTGCTGATGCTCACGATTGGCGCCATCGCGGGCGCGCTGGCAGCCCACCTGGGGGCCTCCGAGACCGTGCAAATCCTGTCGGCCGCCCTGTGCGGCGCGGCAGCCGTCGTGGGTTGCTATCTGGTGCGCAAGCGCCAGGCAATGCAGCAGCCCGCGGAAAGCAACCGCAGCATGAACCTGGACATAGGCGAATCGGTGCAGGTGGAAAGCTGGGCCGCGGACGGTACGGCCCAGGTGCGCTACCGCGGCGCCCAGTGGACCGTGGTGCTGCGGCCAGGCAATGCGGCCACGCCCGGTGCCTACCGTGTGGCCGAAGTCATCGGCAGTCGTCTGCTCGTCGACAAGCTGTGAGCGCCGCGCCGGCTCAGCGCGGCGCGGCATAATTTTTTTCAACCTCTTTGCAACAAGTCCCCTCGTGGGTCGGAGACACCATGGAAATTGCCATCATTCTTCTGGTCATTGCCGCGATATTCGTCGCGCGCTCGGTCAAGGTCGTGCCCCAGCAGAACGCCTGGGTCAAGGAGCGCCTGGGCAAGTACGCCGGCACGCTGACGCCAGGCCTGAACTTTCTGGTGCCTTTCATCGATCGCGTGGCCTACAAGCACAGCCTCAAGGAAATCCCGCTGGATGTGCCCAGCCAGGTCTGCATCACGCGCGACAACACGCAGCTGCAGGTCGACGGCATCCTGTACTTCCAGGTCACCGACCCGATGCGCGCCAGCTACGGCTCGTCCAACTACATCATGGCGGTGACGCAGCTGGCCCAGACGTCGCTGCGCAGCGTGATCGGCAAGCTTGAACTCGACAAGACTTTCGAAGAACGCGGCATGATCAATGCCCAGGTCGTTTCGGCCATCGACGAGGCGGCGCTCAACTGGGGCGTCAAGGTGTTGCGCTATGAAATCAAGGATTTGACGCCGCCCACGGAAATCCTGCGCTCCATGCAGGCCCAGATCACGGCCGAGCGCGAAAAGCGCGCGCTGATCGCCGCTTCCGAAGGCCGTCGCCAGGAGCAGATCAACATCGCCACCGGCGAACGCGAAGCCTTCATCGCACGCTCCGAAGGCGAGAAGCAGGCGGCGATCAACAACGCCCAGGGCGAAGCCGCGGCCATCATCACCGTGGCGGAGGCTACGGCCAAGGCACTGGAGCGCGTTGCCCTGGCCATTTCCCAGCCCGGCGGCGACCAGGCCGTACAGCTGAAAGTCGCCCAGAGCGCCGTCGAGGCCTATAGCAAGGTGGCCGCCGATGCGACCACCACGCTGATCGTGCCCAGCAACATGACCGAAGTCTCCGCTCTCATCACTTCGGCGATGAAGATGGTGCAAACCGGCAGCCACCGCAACTAATTTCAAGAAAATTGCGCAGTTCGCTTTTGGGGCAGGAAACTCTTGCTACAATTGCGGTCTTCGGAGAGGTGGATGAGTGGCTTAAGTCGCACGCCTGGAAAGCGTGTGTGGGTTTATCCCCACCGCGGGTTCGAATCCCGCCCTCTCCGCCAAAACACAAACCCCCGTCTAGCAATAGGCGGGGGTTTTCTGTTTTCTGGCTGCCGCGCTGCACCCAGGCCGGAAGAGGTGCCACTGCGGTTTTCCACTAGCCGCCGATGACAAGCTGGTTCCACGCAGGGCACCGCATGTGAATAATGGAATCCGTGGGTGAGACCGCTGCGGCGGGCTGCTCCCATTCATCTCCGACTCTCTTATTCCTCGACACGCCATGGCCACTCGCTTCGCCCTGATTCGATTTGCAGCCAGTTGCTTCCTGTGCCTGGCCGCCTCGTCGGCACCGGCGGCGACCACCGCGGAGTTGCTGCGCCTGACGGAGCAACTGGATCAATTGGACAAGATGGATTTCGACCAGGCGATCGACAAGGCCGGCGCATGCGTGCAGGCGCGTGACTTTGATTGCAGCGAAGCGCAATTGAAGATCGCGCGCAAGCTGGTGGTCGGCAGCGCGGCCAAGGAAACGCTGGGCCGCGCGGAAGCCCGCCAAAGGGAGGAGCGGGAAGCCGTGGAAGCGGAACGCCTGGCGCTTGCCCGGCGCCAGCGCGAGCTGGACGAACAAGAGCGTCGCCTGCAGGCCGCCGAGCGGCAGGCGGCGCGCGCGGCGGATGAAGGGTCCGGCATGAGCAGCGCGCAGGGGGCGGCGCTTTTTGGGAGCCTGCTGGCCCAGGCTTACAAGGGCCAGGCGGTGGCTCGCATGGCCGAGGCGGCGCAGGGTGAGCGCATTCGGCGACAGTTGGAGGCCAGCCGGGGTGACGTCGCCCGCAACCAGCAACGCTTTGCCGAAGAGCGGGCGCGGCTTGAGGCGCAGCGCGCACGACTGCAGCCAGCGTCGGTGCCGCAGCCCGTGCGCCAGCAGCCACCACCGCAGCGGGAGCCGGAGGCCGCCGCGGCGCAGCGCGCACCACAGGCGCCACGGCAGGAAGTCGATGTCCGCGCGGGTGCAAGCACCAGCGCACCAGGCCAGGAGCGTGCCGCGCAGAGCCAGGCCGCCGCCACTACCACTGCGCTGACGCCGGCAGGCAATGCGTCCGGCAGCAGGCCGTCGGCCGGCGCCACCGCCAGCGGGGCCGCAGCCCAGGACAGCCGCGTCAAGCTCCACGGCACGATGTATGTTGTCCACTATGCTGCGCTCAAGCACAGCCACGTCCGCAGCAAACAGGAAAAGATCAACCTGGTCGGGAAAATCACTCCCGTGCAATGGACTTATGACGTCCCCCGCGTTTCGCAGGATCAGCCGCCCAGCGGCCGGTGGGAGCACGTTCCCTTTCAGGTGAGCGATATGTTGCTCAAGATGATGCGGCCCCGATTCGGCGACTATTTGCGAAGTCAGTACACCATCTGTGCCGACGGCGTCCCCGCGCCCGACGGCTGCTACGGTACTGACCGCGAGAGCGCGTTTGGCGACAATGCGGCGCAAGTGCAGGAAAAGCTCAATGCCGGCTTGCGGGGCCTTTCCGCACCCATCACTCATGTCAACGGCCCCGACTACCCACCCAGCATCGCTTACCGCGAATGAGGGCTGCAATCGACTCTTGTGGGTGGCTCAGCGCTAGCCAAGCACCTGCCCCCTTCCATTGAAAGCCTGTCCATGCGAACTCGACTCCCGTACCTTGTGACTCGCGCCTGTGCAAGCCTCTTGCACCGCCGGTCAGCTCAGCGGACCATTGGAGTTCTGGGCCTTTGGCGTGAGCGTTACCGGGGTCGACGAGCGCATCAGAATCTCCCGCGAACTGTCCCACACCACGACCGTGATGGGCAAGCAGTCCGGTCCCTTGATGTGCTTTCGGCAGGGGGATGTGGTCAAAATCAACCCCTGTGACGTGAACTGATCCCACCCCACACTCCACCGAACATGAAAAAAGCATTCTCGACCACGCTTGCCACGCAGCTATTCTTGGCCGTGTTCTGGCCCCTCGGGGCCGCACAGGCCCAGCAGCCCGCCAAAAAACCGCCCGAACCCACGCTGGCCATGCTGCGTATCGTCTGCGACGGCCCCGCCCGCAATGCCGAAGTCACGATCAATGGCGTGTTCAAGGGGGAATGTTCGGTCGACGTTCCCGTGACCGAAGGTTCCCTGAAGCTGCGGGTGGTCAAAAAAATCGACGCGCAGCGCGAGCAGGTCTTTGAGCAGGAGATCCGCATGGCTGCGGGAACGGTCAAGCGGCTGGATGTGGAGCTGGGCCCGGTGCAAGCCAATGCCAAGGCCCGCCGTGAGGAGGAAGAGCGGGCCCGGCAGCAGCAGGAGCTGGAGGCACAGCGCGCGGCACAAGCGCAGCGGATCGCGCTGGAGCGTGAGCGCAAGGCGGCCGAATACCAGGCGGCCAAGGCGCAGGCGCCGGCCTTGCTGCAGTCCAAGGCGCAGGCAGGCGACCTCCCCAGCATGCTGGTGCTCGCCGAAAATTATTACAAGGTCAAGGAAGCCGCCAGCCTGCAGCAGGCGGGCATCTGGTTTCGCAAGGCCGCCGACGCGGGAAGCCCGCAGGGCATGGGCGGCGTGGGTGGCGTTCTCTACAGCTCCCAGAATCCGGACCGGGACGAAGCACAGGCCGTGCAGTGGTTGCGCAAGGGCGCCGATGCGGGCGATGGCCGCAGCTTGACCTTGATGGGCTTTTTCCATGCCACCGGCCAGGCGGGTGTGACGAAGGATTTCAAGCAGGCGCAGGAGCTGCTTTCCAAGGCGGGGGCACAGGACTACGTCCCGGCCATGAGCTTTCTGGCGCACTACTATGTGACTGGCGACATCGGGCTGGCAAGGGATGACGCCGTAGGTCTGAACTGGTATCGCAAGGCGGCCGAACGCGGTGACGGCGGCGCCATGGTGAACATCGGCTTTGCCTATGAGAAAGGCATGCACGGTCTGCCGCAAAACGATGGGATCGCGCTGCAGTGGTACCGCAAGGCCGCAGCGCTGGACGAGACGCGAGCGATGAGCAACATTGGTGTATTTACCGAGTCAGGGCGCGGCGGCATCCCAAAGGACCTCGCAGCTGCCTCCGAGTGGTACCGAAAAGCCGCCGAGCTTGGCGATGATCTGGCTCAGTTCAATCTCGCCAACAATTACCGGACGGGGCAGGGTGTTCCCAAGGATGAGGCACAGGCCCTCATGTGGTACCGCAAGGCCGCTGCCAACGGCAATGTAAAGGCCCAGGGCTATGTCAATGCCCGCGATGCCATGGGCGCCAAGTAAGGTTTGCGCCAGAACCCCCTAGCGGCTGGATGGGGGCGCTAGTGGAGCGATGGAGCGGATTTTGCGTTGAACGCGGGCGTGCTAACTTTCCGGAATGTCCTCATGGATGCACAGATAGTTGCCTTCCGTGTCCTTGAACCAGGCGGCCTTTTCCGCGCCCAGCACGCAGACATGGTTGACGGTTTTCAGTTCCGGGAAGTCATAGTCTTCGAAGCTCACGCCAGCGCGCTTCAATTCATCGATGCTGGCGACGATGTCCTTGACGCGAAAACTGATGGCCGTGTGGTCGGCCTTGGTGCCTTCGGGTTTGGGAAACAGTGCCAGGGTGGTGTCGCCCACGCGGTAAACGAATTTACCGTCAGGCCGCAAGCCGCCGGGTTGCAGGCCCAGGCAGCCTTCATAGAAGCTGCGGGCGCGAGCCATGTCCTTGACCGGAAGCATGGTCGTCACAGAGGAGTTGGACAACATGGGGCATCCTTTCGCTGCGTTCAATCCAGCGACGGCCTGGTGATGGGCGTGCGCGGACCGGGTCCATAGCTTACGCCCAACAGGCCAGGGGTGCCAGCCGTCGACCCGCAGCGGTCGCCTTGCTGAATGCTTGGGAAATTGTTAAAAATTGTTCATAATTGTCTGATTTTGTTTCTGATCTGCATCAAATGCACGTGCATTGGATGCAGGCTGCTTCGCTATGCGCTTTAGCTCTCGTCTCATTTTCTGTACGGCTGCGCCTGCAGTCCTTTTTGTTTTCGCGCTGCTGAGCAGTCAGTGGGGCTTGACGCGTACCGAGTCCGACTTTGACGATTACCTGAGGAAAGACCAGGCCGTTGTCACGCAGTTGCAGGAGCTGTATGCGCAAGGCCTGCAATCCGGGCAAGCCGTGCGCAATATCGTGCTCGATCCGGCGGACCGGCAAGCGGTGGAAAACCTGCGCAACGCGCGCCAGGCATATGACGCGGCTTATGGGGATGTGCGCCAGCTCGTGCAGGGTTCGCCCATGGAGGCGGCGGTCAGCAGCATGCAGGCGCTGCGCAAGGCACAGTCCGATGAGCAGGATAAGGTGGTCATGCTGGCCGGGCAGGATAAGGACGCGGCCGCGGCGGCGCTCAAGGCACAGGAAACTCCCGCTTGGCGCAAGCTGCGCAGTGCACTGTTGAAACAGCTGCAGGTTGCGCGTGAAGGGGCCGAAGCATCGCACCAAGCCACGCGCAATGCGGCACAGCGCATGCAATGGTGGTCTGCCGCGCTGGCGTTGTTCGCGGCGGCGGTGGCTGCCGTCTTGCTGTGGGTGATGGTGCGCACGCTGCGCGCGGAACTCGGGGGCGAACCGGCCGAAGCCCGTGATGCCCTGCACCGTGTCGCCGGCGGGGATCTGGCGGAAGTGCACAGTGTTTCCGCGGCGCAGGGCTTGATGGCCGAGCTGCAGCGCATGCGCGCGTCCTTGCGTGAGCTGGTGCAACGTGTGCACCACGCCGCGGTCCAGATGCACCATGCGTCCAGCGAAATTGCCCAGGGCAATACCGAGCTTTCGCAGCGTACTGAAAGCCAGGCCAGCGCCTTGGAAGAAACAGCGGCCAGCATGGAGCAGCTCAACGTGACGGTGCGCCAGAACGCGGACAACGCACAGACGGCGAATCAACTGGCGCAAAGCGCTTCGGACGTGGCTTTGCAAGGCGGAGAGGTGGTGGCTCGCGTGGTGGAGACCATGAAGGGCATCAGTGCGAGCAGCCACCGCATTGCCGACATCATCAGCGTGATCGACGCCATCGCCTTTCAAACCAATATCCTGGCGCTGAACGCCGCGGTGGAAGCGGCACGCGCGGGTGAGCAAGGCCGTGGTTTTGCCGTGGTCGCCACCGAAGTCCGGGCGCTGGCCAAGCGCAGTGCCGATGCGGCCAGGGAGATCAAGGAATTGATCACGTCCAGCATGGAGCGCGTGGAAAGCGGCAGCATGCTGGTCGATCAGGCGGGAGACACCATGGGCGACATCGTGACGGCCATTCGCCGTGTGACGGACATCATGGGCGAGATCAGCGCGGCCAGCGGCGAACAAAGCGCGGGTGTGGCGCAGGTGGGCGACGCTGTTGCGCAGATGGACCAGACAACGCAGCAAAACGCAGCCTTGGTCGAGGAAAGCGCGGCCGCCGCCCAGGGGCTGCGCCAGCAGGCCGAAAGTCTGCTGCAGGCCGTCTCCGGCTTTCAGACGGAGCGTGCCGCGCCAGCCTTGCTCCGGGGCTGATGCCCGCGGCACCGCCGCAAGATTGCGCGGATGCCAAGCCCCTGCCCATTCAGGCCAGGGTTCGGCCCAGGGCCTGCGCTGCTGCGTGCAGGCGCGGCACTTTTTCCAGTGCCTGCTGCAGCGTCATGCGGGCCACCGGCGCCTGCAAGGCGACCGCGCAGCGCACGCTGCGCTTGTCGCTGCTGAAGACCGGCACGGCCACGCAGACCAGGCCGTCGACGAACTCTTCGGCATCCACGGCATAGCCCTGCTTGCGTATGCGTGCAAAGTCATCGTGCAGGGCGGCACTGGTGACCAGTGTGGTTCCGGTGTAGCGCGCAAGCGGCAGGCCATCGAGTAGCAAAGCCCGCTGCCTGGGGGCGAGGTGCGCCAGGATGAGCTTGCCGCTGGCGGAGCAGTGAATCGGCACACGGGTGCCAGGGCGCAGATTGAGTTGCAGCGGGAAGGCGGATTCAATGCGGTCCAGATACACCACTTCCACGCCAGACAGCGTGGTGAGGTTGCAGCTTTCGCCGATATCCGCGACCAGTTGCCGCAGGACGACGTGGCGCACGCCTTGCTGGGCGCTGCCTGCCAACGTGGCTTCCGCCAGGCGCAGCAGGCGGGGAGCGACGGCGTAGCGGCGGCCATCGGGTTCGCGGGCCAGCAGGCCACCGCTTTCCAACTGGTTGAGCAGGCGGTGCACGCTGGGCTTGGGCCAGCCGCTGGCGGCAATGGTCTCGGCCAGCGTCAAAGGGCGGGCCTCGCGCGCCAGGATTTCCAGCAGGTCAAACAGGCGCAGCCCGGTGGGGGCAGTGGGTTCTTGCATAAATCTCAGATTCCGAGACGAATTGGCAAAATTTTGCGAGATTTTCCGCGCTTCTTATAGAGTGGAAACCGCATGCCGTGGCCGCTTGCCAAGCTCCCCATCCGCCACCTCCACCCGAGATCTCCATGCCTTTGCAAACCACGTCCTCGCCCCGCTTTCGCAACGCTGTGCTGACCGGCGCCTGTGGCGGTTTGGGGCAGGCGTTGGCGCGCGAACTGATTGCCCAAGGGGGGCAGGTCGCCCTGCTGGGTCTGGACAGTGCCGTTCTTGCATCGTTGGCGTCGCTGGCTCCGCAGCGCTGCGCGGTGTATGTGCTGGATGTGTCGGATGAGCAGGCCATGCAGGAGGTGGCATGCGACTGGATACGCCATGCGGGCGTGCCGGATCTGGTGATTGCCAATGCCGGTGTGGCGGGAGGCTTCGATACCGTGCAGAGCCAGGACCTGGCGGTGCTGCGCCGCATGCTGGAGATCAATTTGATGGGGCCGGTGATTACCTTCCAGCCCTTCTTGCAGGCCTTGAAAGACCAGCCCGATGCAGGCTGCGCCCTGGTGGGTGTGGCCAGCATTGCCGGCTGGCGGGGCGCGCCGGGCAATGGCGCTTACTGCGCAAGCAAAGGCGGTTTGATCCGCTATCTGCAAAGCCTGCGCGCCGAGCTGCGCGGCAGCCGGGTCCGTGTGCACACGGTCTGCCCGGGCTATTTGCGCACGCCGCTGACGGCCGGCAATACCTTTGTCATGCCGGGCCTGATGGAGCCGGATGACGCGGCGCGTCGCTTGCTGGCTGGCGTGGCCAAGGGGCGCGAGACGATTGTCCTGCCCCGCCGTATCGGTTGGCTGTCGCGTTTGCTGGGCTGCTTGCCGGAAGCGCTGCACGACAGACTGCTCAATGGCCAGCCGCGCAAGCACAGGGTGGGAGAGCCGGGCGCCACCAGCATTCCAGGCCTGGAGGCCGGCAGCGCTGCCTCCCCGCGGCGGCCCGAACAGCGCGAACCGGTGGCGGGACGCTGATGACGAGAACAAAACAATGACGGAGACCATCACCATGCGCAATGACAGCCACACCACCCCGGCGCCGACCGCCGCCGCGGTTCAGGTCGAGCCCAGACCCGCGTTCGGGCCCGAAAGCGGGTGTCAGTCCACCGAGGACATGATTGCCTTGATAGGCGCGGGGCCATCGGGTCTGGCCGGGGCACGGAATCTGCAAAGAATGGGCCTTGCCTTCCAGGGGCTGGAAGCCTATAGCGATGTCGGCGGTCTATGGAATATCGAGAATCCGCGCTCCACCGTGTACGAGTCCGCGCACCTGATTTCCAGCAAGCGCACCACGGAGTTCGCGGAGTTTCCCATGGCCGATGACGTGGCGGACTACCCCAGCCACCGTGAGCTGTGCCGCTATTTCCGTGCGTTTGCCGACCACTTCGATCTGCGCCGCCACTTTCGCTTTGGCGTGCGTGTGGAAAGCGTGGCGCCGGTGCGGCCTGACGATCCGGATACACCGTGGCGCGTGACCCTGCGCGACAGCAAGGGGGCGCAGGAAGTCGCCGAGTACAAGGGCGTGGTGATTGCCAACGGCACGCTGGCCGAGCCCAGCATGCCTTCATTCCAGGGGCGGTTTTCCGGTGAGCTGCTGCATACCAGTCAGTACAAGAATGCCGAGCAATTCAAGGGCAAGCGGGTGCTGATCGTGGGGGCTGGAAACTCGGGTTGCGACATTGCCGTGGATGCCGTGCATTACGCCCGGAGCGTGGATATTTCCGTGCGCCGGGGCTACTACTTCGTGCCCAAGTATGTGTTTGGCAAACCCGCGGATACCTTGGGCGGCAAACGCCCGCTGCCGCGCTGGCTCAAGCAGAAAGTGGACAGCACCGTACTCCAATGGTTCACGGGTGATCCGACGCGCTTCGGCTTTCCCAAGCCCACGTACAAGATGTACGAATCCCACCCCATCGTGAACTCGCTCATCCTGCACCACCTGGGCCATGGCGATATCCATGTGAAGGCCGATGTTGCGCATTTCGAGGGCCGCACGGTGCACTTCAAGGATGGCAAGAGCCAGGACTACGACATGGTGCTGGCCGCCACCGGCTATACGCTGCACTACCCGTTCATGGACCGCGCGCATCTGAACTGGAAGGGCATGGCCCCGCAGCTGTACATGAATATCTTTGCTCCGCGCTATCACCGGCTGGCGGTGCTGGGAATGATAGAGGCCAGCGGCATCGGCTGGCAGGGGCGCTATGAGCAGGCCGAGCTGGTGGCGCGTTATTTCAAGGGGCTGGAAGGAAAGACCCCTGCGGCACGGCGCATGCAGGCGGCCATTGCCGGGCCTTCGCCTGACCTGACGGGAGGCTATCGTTATCTGCAGCTGGAGCGCATGGCGTATTACGTGCACAAGGACACCTACCGCACCGCGGTGCGTGAAGCTTGCGCGGCATTGGCTTGATGCTTGGCCAGGACATGAAAACAGACGGAGACCCCCATGCTGCCTATCGATGAAATTCGGCTGAACTTCAACCCCGCCTCGCTCGTGCTGCTCAATGTGGTGCTGGCCTTCTTGATGTTTGGCATTGCGCTCGACACCAAGATCGAGGATTTTCGCCGGGTGACGCGCATGCCATGGGCCATGGCGGTCGGCATTGTTGCGCAGTTCGTGGTCTTGCCCGCCGTGACGTTTGCGCTCAGCTTGCTGCTGGGCGTGGGGCCCAGTATTGCGCTGGGCATGATTCTGGTCGCGTGCTGCCCTCCGGGCAATATCTCCAACATCCTCACCCACAAGGCGCGTGGCAACGTGGCCTTGTCGGTGTCGATGACGGCCATCTCCAACGTCCTGTCCGTGGTGGTGATGCCGCTGAATTTTGCTTTCTGGGGGGCGCTGCACCCCACGGCATCCGTGCTGTTCAAGAGCATTGCGCTGGATCCACTGGAAATGGTGGGGCACATCATCGCCATCATCGGCATTCC
Source organism: Acidovorax bellezanensis (assembly GCF_025421555.1). Lineage (NCBI taxonomy): Bacteria > Pseudomonadati > Pseudomonadota > Betaproteobacteria > Burkholderiales > Comamonadaceae > Acidovorax > Acidovorax bellezanensis. Next base: position 71,523 of record NZ_JAODYH010000002.1, on the reverse strand, counting down.
CTTGCTGCTGGGGCTGTGGTGCTCGCACCAGTTTCCGGGGTTCACGCGGCGCATCAAGAAACCGGCGGGCATCCTGAGCTTTCTGGCATTGCTGGGCTTCATCGTCGGCGCGATTGCGGGCAACTGGCAGTTCTTCGTCGACTACGCGGGCCTGGTGCTGCTGGCGGTGGCCCTGCATGATGCCGTGGCCTTTGCCACCGGCTATCTTTGTGCGCGCCTGACGGGGCTGGAGGACTACGAACGCCGTGCCGTCACCATGGAAGTCGGCGTGCGCAACGCGGGCTTGGGCCTGGTGCTGATCTTCAGCTTTTTTGGCGGGCTGGGCGGCATGGCCGTGGTGGCTGGCGTCTGGGGGTTCTGGGACATCATTGCCGGCTTGGCGCTGGCCTCGTTGTGGGGGCGCAAGGCCCCCAAGGGCGGGCCTATCCTGGCGGGGCAGACGGCATGAGCGCCGGGATGAAAAACGCGACCGACGCCACAGCAACGCCCAGGGCGCGGCGCATCCTGATCACCGGCGCGGACGGCTTCCTGGGGCGCAGTGTCGTGCAGGCCTTGGCGCAGCGCCCGGACACGCATGTGGTGGCCCTGGACAGGCGCGAAGTGCCTGCGCAGCAGCGTGTGGCCGGCGTGCACTACGCACAGATGGATGTGCGTGATCCGTCCTTGGGCAGTGAGCTGCGCGCGCACGGGATCGATACGGTGGTGCATCTGGCATCCATCGTCACTCCGGGCAAGGATTCCAACCGCGCGCTGGAGTTCGATGTGGACGTCAACGGTTCGCGCAACGTGCTGACCGCGTGCGTCGCGCAAGGGGTCGGGCATGTGGTGGTGTCCTCCAGCGGCGCAGCCTATGGCTACCATGCGGACAACCCGGCCTGGCTGCAGGAGCACCACGCGCTGCGCGGCAACGAGGCCTTTGCCTACTCCGACCACAAGCGCCAGGTGGAGGAGATGCTGGCCCAGTGGCGCGTGCAATCTCCGCAGCTGGCGCAAACCGTGCTGCGCATCGGCACCATTCTGGGCGAGCGGGTGGACAACCAGATCACGGCCTTGTTCGAGAAGCCGCGTCTTCTCGCGATTCGCGGCAGCGCAAGCCCGTTCGTCTTCATCTGGGACCAGGATGTGACCGGGGCCTTGCTGCATGCCCTCGATGGCGCGACACCGGGCTGCTACAACCTGGCGGGTGATGGCGCGCTGACGATCCACGAAATCGCCCAGCGTCTGGGCAAACGCACGCTGAACCTGCCCGCGGGTCTGCTGCGCTCGGCCCTGTGGCTGGGCAGCCGCTTGGGAGTCAGCCGCTATGGTCCCGAGCAACTGGACTTCTTGCGCTATCGCCCGGTCCTGCTCAACACCTCGCTCAAGCAATGGGGTTATGTCCCGAGCAAGACCAGTGCCGAGGCCTTTGCGGCCTTCATCGCGGCACGCGAGGCCCAAGGCCGTCCGCTGAACGCGGCGGCGTAGGCCCGCTTTGCACCGCCGGGGACTGTATCGCGCAACTGTACCTGTCGGGATGGATACAGTTTGTCTATATTGACCTGACACCAAGGGGACTGCCTTATCCGACGCCCAGGCGCGGGAGGCAGTGATCTGACAAAAGTCGTCAATAGGAGACAAGCATGAACTGGTTCAAAGGATTTGCCAAAACGGCGATTGCCGCCGCCATCGTATCGGGCACGGCCTACGCGCAGGACATCAAGATCGGCTACAACGCCGACATGTCGGGCAGTGGCGTGGCCGAGCTGGGGATTTCGGGACGCTGGGGCTTCGAGGCGGCCATCGAGGACATCAACAAGGCGGGCGGCATCATGGGCCGCAAGGTGGTGGGCGTCATTCGCGACGACCTGGGCACGCCGCCCAAGTCCATCCAGAACATGACCGAGCTGATCGACAACGAGAAAGTCTCGGCCGTGGTCGGACCGGCCAACTCCGGCAATGCGCTGGCCTGGTTGCATCTGCCCCAGCAAAAGAAGATTCCGGTGCTGGTGCCGATTGCCACGGGCTCGGAGATCACCACCCGCTATGCGAACGAAGCGCAGAACTACCTGTTCCGCATTTCCATGGTGGACCGCGAGCAGTCCGCGCTGCTGGCCGCCTATGCGGTCAAGCATTCCCAGGGCAAGAAGATTGCCGTTCTCGCCGATTCCACCGGCTACGGCCAGGGCGGCACCAAGGATGCGACGGCGATTCTGGAGCTGCATGGCATCAAGCCCGTGGCCGTGGAAAAGTTCGGCCCCAAGGACACGGACATCACTTCGCAGCTGTCCAAGATCAAGGCGGCCGGCGCGGATACGGTGATCGTCTACGGCCTGGCCGACGGCACGGCCCAGGTGCTGCGCAGCATGGAGAAGATCAACTACCTGCCCACCACCCTGGGTGCCTGGGGCAATCTGAGCTCGCTGTTCCCCAAGATGACGGGCCCCAAGCTGTCCGAGCACCTGATCATGGCGGCGTCCACCACGGAAGACACCAACGCCAAGACCAAGGCGCTGGGCGAGCGCGTGCGCAAGAACTTTCCCACGCTGACCACCTTCCCCTGCGCGGCGCAAAGCTATGACTCGGTGATGCTGCTGGCGGCCGCCATGAAGCAGGCCAACAGCACGGACGGCCCCAAGGTGGCGGCAGCGCTGGAAAACATCAAAGGCGTTCAGGGCGTGATCAAGACCTATGACCAGCCGTTCACCAAGACCATGCACGAAGGTCTCAATGTCAACGACTTCTACCTGGCCCGCTGGAAAGGCGACACCGTGGTGAAGTACGAAGACTCCGTGACCAAGGGCTTCCAAGTGGCTGACTTCAAGAAGTAAATCCCTCTCGTGATGGGAGCCGCTGGCGGACTGCACAGGCAGTCCGCCAGCATTTGGCATGTATGGCGAGCGATGGGAGTTGCACGTATGGGAGTCAGTATTCTTCAGGCCGTGTTCAGCGGCCTGGCATTGGGCAGTATTTATGCCCTGGTGGCCTTGGGTTTCAACATCACCCACAACACCACCAAAACCTTCAATTTCGGCCAGGGCGAATTCCTGGTCGCTGGCGCCTTCATCGGCGTCTCGGCCTTGCTGCTGCTGTCGGGCCACGACTTCAAGGGCAGCCTGCAGGAAGCGGAAGTGACGCTGGCGCGTTATGGCCTGAGCCTGCTGGCCACGGTCGTGATCATGGGCCTGCTGGGCATTGTTGTGTACTACGCCGCCATTCGTCCGTTCATCGGCCAAGGCGGCCTGGCCTGGGTGATGAGCACCATCGGTTTCGGCATCATCATCCAGAACATTGCGTTGGCCATCTGGGGGCCTTCGCCCATGGTCATGCCTTCCCCGCTGGGCAGCGAGGTGCTGCGCATTGGCGGGGCCGGTGTGCTGCCGCAGGAAATCCTGGTGCTGTGCGTCAGCGTCAGCCTGATGCTGTGCCTGGACACCGTGATGCGCAAGACCCGCCTGGGCAAGGCCGTGCACGCCGTGGCCCAGAGCAGCTCGGCGGCGACGCTGATGGGCATCAATGTGACCGCCATCGTGGTGCTGGCCTTCGTGGTCAGTGCCAGCCTGGCCGGCGTCGCCGGTCTGCTGATCGCGCCCATCACCACGGCTTCCGTGTTCATGGGGCTGACCCTGGCGCTCAAGGCGTTTTCATCGGCCATCGTCGGTGGCTTGAGCAATCCCCGGGGCTGCATGCTGGGCGGCTTTCTGCTGGGGCTGATCGAGGCCATGGTGGGCCTGTGGCATGCGGAGCTGCGCGAAATCAGCATCTTCCTGCTGATCATTTTTGTTCTGGTGCTCAAGCCCGAAGGCTTGCTGGGTCAGCGTGTCGTGGAGAAAGTCTGATGAGCCAGTACAAGCACCTTTTGGGCGTCATTGTGTTCGGGGCCCTGGTGGGCCTGATTCCTGTCCTCACCGACAACGGTTTTTATCTCAAGGTTCTGTTTCTCATCGGCGTGAACTACCTGGCGGCCTCGGGGCTGAACGTGCTGGTGGGCTATGCGGGGCAGAAGTCGCTGGGCCACGCCGGTCTGTTTGCGGTCGGTGCCTACACGACGGCGCTGCTCACCGCCAAGCTCGGCTGGAACCCCTGGCTGGCCTTCGCCGCCGCCGGCGTGATGGCCGGCGTGTTCGGCGTTGTGATCGCCTTGCCGGCGCTGCGCGTCAAGGGACCGGCGCTGGCCATGGTGACCATAGGCTTTGGCGTGGTGGTGGAGAAAGTGGTCTCCGAATGGCAGGATGTGTTTGCCGGCCAGCAGGGCATTTACGGCGTGCTGCCGCTGACGTTCAACGGCGAGATGCTGGATGCGCGGCAATGGGTGTGGCTGGTACTGCTGCTGGGGCTGGCCACGCATTTGATGCTGCGCTCCTTGCTGCGCGGCAAGTTCGGCCGGGCCTTCATGGCCGTGAACACCGCCGAAGTGGCGGCCGAGAGCGTGGGTGTGAGCGTCTACAGGTACAAGGTGCTGGCCTTTGTCATCAGCGCCGTCACCTGCGGTTTTGCCGGCGCGCTGATCACCCAGCAGAACCAGTACATCAACTCCGACTTCATCACCTTCAACCTGTCGGTGTTCTTCTTGCTGATCGTGCTGTTCGGCGGACGCTCCGTGTACGGCCCCTTGCTGGGCGCCGTGGTGCTGACGCTGCTGGATGCATTCCTGGCGCGCTGGCCCGGTGTGCAGCATTTCACTTACGGCGCGCTGCTGCTGTTCGCGCTGTATGCAATGCCCAACGGACTGTCGGGGGCGCTGTCCGGGATTTTCCGCCGCCGTGGCGCGCAAAAGGCCATGCCTGAGCGCTCCGATCTGCCGCCCATGGCATGGGCGCCGCGCGACGGCCAGCCCGGCGGCCAGGTGCTGCTGCGCACGCAAGGTCTGTACAAGGCCTATGGCGGCGTGGTGCCGACCAACAATCTGGACATCGAGATCCAGACCGGCCATGTGCATTCGCTGATCGGCCCCAACGGCGCGGGCAAGACCACGCTGCTGAACATCCTGTCGGGCATCGTTCCGCCGAGCAAGGGCAGCATCGAGTTCCGCGGCACCAGCATCGTGGGCCGGCCTGTCCACCAGATCTGCAATATGGGCCTGGGCCGCACCTTCCAGAACCTGAAGCTGTTTGCCGACATGTCGGTGATAGACAACGTGAAGCTGGGCCTGCACCAGCATATTCGCGCCGGCTTCTGGGCCTACCTGCTGGGCCTGCCCACGGCGGCCAGGGATGAAGTCAAGGCCACGACCGAGTCCTTGCAGATTCTGCAGTTCCTGGGCTTGCAGGCCCACGCCCAGGCGCTCGCCGGCAGCCTGCCGTATGGCGTGCAGCGCCGCGTGGAGCTGGCGCGCGCGCTGGCGACGCGCCCCCAACTGCTGCTGCTCGATGAGCCGGCCGCAGGTCTCAACCCCCAGGAAACGGCGGAGCTGGTGGATGTGATCCGCAGCATCCGCAACCTGGGCATCACCATCTTGCTGATCGAACACCATATGGACCTGGTCATGGCTATTTCCGATCACGTGATCGTGCTCGATTACGGTGAAAAAATTGCCGAAGGGCTGCCGACGGCGGTGCAGAGCAACCCGCGCGTGATTGCCGCCTATCTGGGAACGGACGAGGAGGAGGAGGACCTGTCGCCGCCGCATCCCGCGCCGGTGCGTGCCCCCCTGGGCCTGGGAGAAAGCCATGTCTGAGAAAGCCTTGCTCAAAGTCAACGACCTGCAGGTGAACTATGGCGCGGTGCAGGCCTTGCGCGGCATCAGCCTGGAAGTGCATGCCGGTGAAGTGGTCACCATGATTGGTGGCAACGGCGCGGGGAAAAGCACCTTGATGAAAGCCCTGTCCGGGTTGGAGCCGGCGGCCACCGGCAGCATCCTGTTTGAAGGACAGGACATCACGCGCCTGCCAGGCCATTTGCGCGTGCCTTTGGGCATTGCGCAGTCGCCCGAAGGCCGCCAGGTGTTTGCCGACCAGACCGTGCGCGACAACCTGATGCTTGGTGCCTACCACCGCAAGGTCAGCCGCCAGGCGCTGGACGAGGACATCGAGGCCCAGTTCGACGCCTTTCCCCGCCTGCGCGAGCGCCAGGACCAGATGGCGGGAACCATGTCGGGCGGCGAGCAGCAGATGCTGGCCATCGCCCGCGCGCTGATGGCCAAGCCCAAGCTGCTGCTGCTCGACGAGCCTTCGCTGGGGCTGGCGCCGCTGATCGTCAAGGAGATCTTCGCCATCATCCGCGGCCTGCAGCAAAAAGAGGTCACGATCTTGCTGGTCGAGCAGATGGCCAACCAGGCGCTGGCGGTGGCGGACCGCGCCTATGTGCTGGAAACCGGGCGCATCACCATGCAGGGCGCAGGCCGGGAGCTGCGTGCCGACCCCAAGATCCGCGCCGCATACCTCGGCAGCCATTGAATACAAGGTACAAGGACTGCCTGTGATTGCCATCCATGACGCCAGCACCATTGGCGAGGTGTTTTTCCAAGCCGCGCAACGCTACGCCGACAACAGCCTGATGGCCGTTCCGGTCAATCCGGCGCGCAACTACCATCCGCAAGGCTACGAGATCAGCTACGCCGATGCGGCCGCCCAGGTGCGGCAGCTGATGCGCGACTACCAGCAGGCCGGTTATGGCCTGGGGCACCGCGTGGGCCTGCTGCTCGAGAGCCGGCCCGAGCACATGCTGCACAAGCTGGCGCTGAATGCGCTGGGCGTGTGCTGCGTGCCCGTCAACCCCGACTACCGCACGGGTGAGTTCGCCTATCTGATAGACCATGCCCGGCTGGACTTGCTGCTGGTGCTCGCCAGCCATGTCGATGCGACCGAGGCCGCGCTGGGCGAAAGCCGGCATCGCCCGCAGGTCGTGGTCTGGGAGCAGTGGGGGCAGGGCCTGCCCGCCGCGGCGCGCCCCGCGCAAAGCGGGCAGGTGGGGCCGGACACGCCCGCCAGCATTCTCTACACGTCGGGCACCACGGGCCGGCCCAAGGGCTGCGTGCTGTCACACCACTACGAAGTGGCCGCGGGCCATGCCTATGCCACGCGCGGCGGCCTGGCCAGCATCCGTGAAGGGGCCGAGAGGCTTTACAACCCGCTGCCGCTGTTCCATGTGAATGCGTCCATCCTGTCGTTCTACTGCATGCTGCTCACCGGCGGTTGCCAGGTGCAGACCGACCGTTTCCAGCCCTCGCGCTGGTGGCAGGAAGTGCGCCAGACCCGCGCGACCATCGTTCACTATCTGGGGGTGGTGATCCAGCTGCTGCAGTTGCAGCCGCCGACGGCCGAGGACCGCGACCACTGCGTGCGCTTCGGCTTTGGCGCCGGGGTCGAGCCGCAGCTGCATGCGGCCTTCGAGGAGCGCTTTGGCTTTCCGCTGCTGGAGTTGTGGGGCATGACCGAGATGGTGCGCGCCATGGTGGATTGCCATGCGCCGCGCCAGGTCGGCAGCCGGGCTTTCGGGCGGGCCGTGGAGGGCGTGCAGGCCAGGGCCGTCGACGATCTGGACCAGGAAGTGCCCGACGGCACGCCGGGCGAGCTGGTCATTCGGCACTCCGAAGAGACGCCGCGCAAGGATTTCTTCAGCGAATACCTGGACGATGCCGCGGCCACCGAAAGCGCCTGGTGCGGCGGCTGGTTTCATACCGGCGACATGGTGGTGCGCGATGACAGCGGCATGTTCCATTTCGTCGACCGGCGCAAGAACATCATCCGGCGCTCGGGTGAAAACATTGCCGCCGCCGAAGTCGAAGCCATGCTGCTGACCCATCCCTGGGTGGAGCAGGCCGCCGTCATGGCGGTGGCCGATGAAGTGCGCGAGGAAGAGGTGCTGGCCTGCATCGTGCTCAAGGCTGGTGTGCCTGACAGCGGCGATCCATCGGCGCTGGCGCAGGCCATCTTCCAGCATTGCCACCAAGCCATGGCCTATTACAAGGCGCCGGGCTGGATCTGGTTCACGCCGCAGATTCCCACCACCGGCACGCAGAAGATCCAGAAGCATGCAATCTTCGCGCGCGGTGCCGACCCGCGCCAGGCGCCGGGCATGCTGGACCTGCGCGCGCTGAAAAAGCGCGGCTGACGCCGGCCGGGCCGGGCCAGGCCTGGCCCGGCCCGTCGCAAGTCTTATGCGTTGGTCGCCAGCAAGGCCTTGGCCCGGTCGACGCTGACATTCTTCTCCTGGGCCATCAGCGCGGCGATGCGCTGGATCGCGCCACCGGTCGCGCCCGCGAGCAAGGCGATGTTGCGCGCATGCAAGGCCATGTGGCCGCGCTGAATGCCTTCGGTGGACAGGGCGCGCAGGGCCGCCAGGTTTTGCGCCAGTCCCACGGCGGCGGCGATTTCTCCCAGCTCCTGCGCGCTTTGCACCTGCATCAGGCGCAGCGCCCAGCGTGCCAGCGGATGGGTCTTGGTGGCGCCGCCCACCAGGCCGACGGGCATGGGCAGCTCGATGCTGCCGACCAGATGGCCTTGCTGGTTCTTTTCCCAACGGGTGAGCGAGGTGTAGCGCCCCGACCGCGCGGCCCAGGCATGGGCGCCGGCTTCCACCGCACGCCAGTCATTGCCCGTGGCCACGATCACCGGGTCGATGCCGTTCATGATGCCCTTGTTGTGCGTGGCGGCGCGGTAGGGGTCGATCTGGGCGAAAGTGTAGGCATCGAGCACGCCTTCTATGACTTCGTGGCCGGTGTACTCCGCCGTGGTCAGGATTTCCGGCGACAGCGTCACGCGCGCGCGCGCCAGTCGCAGGTCGGCCAGGTTGGAGAGAATGCGCAGGCGCACCGTGGCGCCCGTGATCTGCTCGATATAGGGCGACACCGCTTCGGCCATGCTGTTGACGGTGTTGGCGCCCATGGCATCGCGCACATCGACGATCAGGTGCGCCACCACCATGGGGCCCCGGGGCGTGCTGTCGAACACATGGACTTCGACATCCTTGCAGCCGCCGCCCATGCCGATCAGCACCGTGTCCTTGGCATTGGCGCGGGCGATGATTTCGGCCTTGTGCTCCAGCACGACCTGGCGTGCGCCATGCGGGTCGCTCATGCCCACGATCTGGATCTGGGCGCGCATCAGCGGCAGCGTCGACGAGGTGAAAAAGCCACCGCTGTCGCGGGCCAGCTTGGCCATGAAGGAGGCCGCGGCCACCACCGAAGGCTCCTCGACCACCATGGGCACCAGCAGGTTCTTGCCGTTGATCAGGAAGTTGCTGGCGACGCCCAGCGGCAGCTCGAAAGTGCCGACGACGTTTTCAATCATCCCGTCGGCCACGTCCAGGGGCAGGGCGCCCGGCTGGGTCAGGAGTTGCTGGTCTTCGGCCGAAAGGCCGGCGGCTTCGGAGATGTGGCGCAGGCGCTCCAGAGGTGTCATCGAGCGCATGGAGGGCAGGCGGGAGTCGCGGGTCATGGGGTTCCTTGGCGGGCAGTGCAGAAGGTGGAGGTCAGGGTCTTCCCGAAAATGGGGGCCTTGTCTTGCCCGCTACTTTAGGGGTGCTGTACCCTTTGAAGCAGGTACAGTTAGCGAGAACAGATTCCATGGCCACATTGCTTGCAGGTTTCAAGATCCTGGCGGATTCCCTGGAGAGGGAAATCCGCCAGGGCGCGTACAAAGTGGGGGAGAAGCTGCCGTCGCTGCGCGAAATCACGCGTGAGCGCGCCTATGGCAAGAACACGGTGGTGGCCGCGTTCGAGCTGCTGGTGGCGCGGGGGCTGGTGGAGCCGCGGCGCGGCGCGGGCTTTTATGTCAAGGACATCGCCGCGCCGGCCGACATGGACACGCCAGAGCATGGGCTGGGGCGTGCCAAGGACATCGTCTGGCTGATCCGCGAGCAGCTCAAGGACGATCCCCAGGCCATTCGCGCGGCGGATGGCATGCCGCCTGCCGAATGGCTCGCCGGAGCGCGGCTGGACCGTGTGCACCATAAGGTGGCGCGGGGCGGGCTGGGGGCGCTTTTCAGTTATGGCAACCGCTACGGCTACCTGCCGCTGCGCCAGCAACTGGTGCGCAAGCTCGGCGGCCTGGGCATTGAAACCGACCCCCGGCAAATCCTGCTGACCCATGGCGCGAACCAGGCCATGGACCTGGTGCTGCGCTACATGATTCCACCCGGTGCGACGGTGCTGGTCGACGACCCGGGCTATTACTTCCTGTTCGGCAAGCTCAAGGTGCATGGGGCGGAGATTGCCGGCATTCCCCGGCTGGCCGACGGCCCGGACCTGGAGGTGCTCGAGCAGGTGCTGATCCGCAAGCGCCCGCGGCTGTTCTTCGTGCAGTCGATCGGCCACAATCCCACGGGCTCGGACATCAGCGCGGACAAGGCCAGGCGCTTGCTGGCGCTGGCCGAAAAATACAATCTGCTGCTGGTGGAAATGGACCCGCTGGCCGACCTCAAGCCGCATGAGCAGACGCGGCTGTCGGCGCTGGACCAGCTGCAGCGCACGATCTACATCGGCACGTTTTCCAAGTCGCTGTCCGCGGCCTTGCGCGTGGGCTTCATCGCCTGCAGCTCGGACATGGCGTCCGAACTGGCCGACCTCAAGTCCATCGTGCATGTCAGCAGCTCGGAATATGCGGAGCGCACGGTGGACACCATCCTGCGCGAGCGCACCTATGCCAAGCACATCAGTGCGCTGAAGTCGCATGTGGCACAGGCCACCGCGCAGTCGCGCAGACTGCTGGCGGATGCCGGCGCCCATTTTTTCTGCGATCCCCAGGAGAGCCTGTACATGTGGGTGCGGTTTGACGGACTCGACGACTCCCTGGCGCTGTCGGAGTACCTCACCGCGGAGCAGATCACCGTGGCGCCCGGGCGCATCTTCAGCGTGAATCCCGGCGGGGTCAGTCCCTGGATGCGGCTGAACACCGGCATCGTCGTGCATGAGAAATTCCAGGCCATGCTCAAGCGCCGACCGCTGTGGTAGGCCCTGGCTGACTGGACGCCGGCCGGCCTGCTGCGCCACAATGGCCGGATGCACAAACGACACTTTTTGGGTGCTGCGGCACTTGGCGGAATGCTGCCTGTGGTCCAGGCCGCGCCGGCGCAGCCGACACGCAAGAGCCCCGGTCTGCTCACGGTCAGCGGGCTGATCGGCAAGTCCAACCGGGGGCCCGTCGATCCGGCGCTCGATCAGTTGCTGGTCAAGCATGGCGTCCAGTTCGACAAGGGCTATGTGCTCAACGCCGAAGCCTTGCGCGGCCTGCCGGTCGTGCACATCCGCACCACGCTCGAATACGACGCCAAGCTGCATGCGCTTTCCGGCCCGCTGTTGACCAGCGTGCTGGAGTTGGCGGGCGTGCCGCCTGCCAGTGAGGTCATGCTCGGGCTCAGGGCGGTGGATGGCTATGTCGTGCCGCTGAGCCTGGCGGATGCGCGCCGCTATCGCATGATCGTGGCCACCGAGATGGACGGTGCACCGCTTGCGCTGGGCGGCCTGGGCCCGCAGTGGGCCGTCTATGAGGCTGATACGCTGGCCGCGTTCAAGGACAAGCCGCTCAAGGAGCGATTCGCGCTGTGCCCCTGGGGGCTGTACAGCATCGAGGTCATGCGCGGCTGAGTGGCGCTGCTGCCTGTTCGCTGCCCATTAGCTGCCTCAAGGAGAGTCCATGGCCATGCTGTACACCGGCATCGTGGCGGTGCGTGATCGCGCCCGTCTGCAGGAAATCGTAGGGATATTGCTCAAGTTCGGCCTGGCCGACGTGGTCCAGGTGCTGGGGCTGTCGCGCTGGGCACCGTGGCGCACGGCCGGCGAGGACGGCGACGCACAGACCCAGGCCAGCCGGCCCGAGCGCGTACGCATGGCCATCGAAGCCCTGGGGCCGACCTTCGTCAAACTCGGCCAGATCCTGGCCACCCGCTCCGACCTGCTGCCCGCTGAATGGACGCAGGCGCTGGAGCAACTGCACCAGCAGGCAGCCGCCCTGCCATGGGACGTGATGCAGGCGCATATCGAAGCCCAGCTGGGTATGCCGATCGAACAGGCTTTCAGCCACTTTGACAAGGAACCGCTGGCGGCGGCCTCCATCGCCCAGGTCTATCGCGCCAGCGTGCTGCGCGACGATGGCACGCCGCGCGAGGTCGTCGTCAAAGTGCAGCGCCCCGGGATTCGCGCAGGCCTGGAGGCCGATGTCCGCCTGCTCAAGCATGTCGCCCTGATGGCGCAGGAGAACTTTGCGCAGCTCGAACGCTACCGCCCCGTGGAAATGGCCCAGCAAGTCAGCGAGGCATTGCGCGACGAACTGGACTTCACCATAGAAGGGCAGCACAACGATCTGGTGGCCGATGCCTTTGCCCAGCAGCCCGACATCGTCATCGCACGTATCGTCTGGGAGCTCAGCGGTCCCGAGCTGCTGGTGCAGGACTTGTTGGCTGGCGTGCCCGCTCACCAGGTGCCGCTGCACCCGGAACTGGACGGCCCGCTGCTGGCCCGGCGCGGCGCCCAGGCGTTCTTGCAGATGGTGCTGCGTGACGGTTTGTTCCATGCCGACCCCCATCCCGGCAATCTGCTGGCCATGTCGGACAATCGCGTGGGCTTCATCGACTTCGGTCTGGTCGGCCATCTTTCCGAGCGGCGGCGCGACCAGTTCCTGGTGCTGTTGCGTGCCATGGTCGAGAGTGATGCCAACGGCCTGGTCATGGTGCTGCTCGAATGGACGGGCGATGCCCAGGCGGACATTGCCTTGCTGGAGTCGGCCGTGGAGCGCTATGTCGCCAAGCGCAATGACAAGCCGCTGTCGCTCGGCGCTTCGATGATGGAATTCATGGGCCTGGCACGCGAGGCCCAGGTGGCCATGCCGGCCGACATGGCCTTGCTTTTCAAGGCCTTGATCACCGCCGATCGCGTGCTGCTGCAACTGGACCCGGAGTTCGACGTGGTGCGCATCGCACAGCCCATGGTCGAGGCGCAGATCAGGGCGCGCTACGCCCCGGAGCGGCTGCTGCGCGAACAGCGCGCGGCCATGGTCCAGCTGTACGAAATGGCCGCGGATGCACCCAAGACATTGCGCCTGTTGATGTACCGCCTGAAGCAAGGCCGCGTGGGCGTGGACATGAACATACGCCATTTGCAGCGCGTCTCGCTGGCCGTGGAGCGCGCCGCCACGCGCATGGCGCTGGCGGTGGTGGCCGGTGCCTTCATTCTGGGCATGGGCCCCACGCTGCTGGCCTGGGATGTGCGCTGGTTCGGGGTGCCTGTCTTCCCCGTGCTCGGCGGTCTGGGCGCCGTGGTCAGCCTTGCCGTGCTGGCGCTGACCATGCGACGGCAAAAGGCCTTGGAGTAGGGACCGTCGGCGCCGTCTCAATCCGCGCTGTGGATCCAGCTTTGCGCATGGGCCAGGCTGGCGTCGGCGTCCAGCGGGTAGATGGGGCGGCTCAGGTGCTGGAACGGGAACAGGCCGTAGTCCGAGCTGCACACCCCCGGGCCGCTGATCAGCACGATGTGGCGCGCGAACGGTTCGAACCCTGCGCGGAAATGCTGGCGTGACTTGAGCAGCACGTACTTGGACTGGGCCGGGTCCACGCCCGCATGGGTGAAGACGCCGGTGTCAAAAGGCTCCTGCGGCCGCTCGGAAATGAAGATGCGCACGCTGCCCACGCGCAGCACGGCCGTGCGTCCCAGGCTCAGGCGCATGCCGGTGAACATCGGGCCGGTGACGGTGTATTCGCCATCGGTGAGGCGCTCGACCACGCCCGTCAGGCGCAGCGGCTGGCCGGTCAGGCCCAGGGCGGGCATGTCGATCTTGCCGCCCAGGTCCACGGTCAATTCGGCGTCCACGCCGTGCTCGAACAGGGTGGCCACCGTCGCGGGGTCGCAGAAGGGGCCGGCGACCACGTCTTCCAGGCCCTGGCGCAGCACTTCCTCGAGCACCGCCATGATGTCCGTGGTGCCGCCGGCGCCGCAGTTGTCGCCATGGTCCACCAGGATCACCGGGCCTTGCTCCAGCGTCTTGGCATAGGCCACGGATTGCGTCACCGGCTCGGCCGGGAAGACGAAATCGGCACGGCGCGACCAGGCCAGATGGCACAGCTCGTCGAGCAGGCGGTTGCCGGCTTGCACCTGATCGCGCTCGGCCACGATGACCACCGAAAGACCGGCATAGGCGATGTCGGACAGCGGGAAGCCGCCGAACACCGAGGCATTGCAGACTTCGCCGTCCCGCTCGGCCTGCATGGCGCGGTCCATGATGTCCTTCATGGGCTGCATGGAAGGGGTCTGGCGCAGCATGTGCGTGAGCATGGGCAGGCGTCGCCACAGCACCACCGGCTGGCTGCGCTTTTCCAGCCGCGCGCGTATGCTGCGGCCCACGCGTGCGCCGGTCTCGTAGATGTCGATGTGCGGGTAGGTGCAGTAGCCGGCGATCACCGTCGCGTGGCGTATCAGTTCCTCGCTGAAGTTGGCGTGGAAGTCCAGGGCCACGCCTATCGGCAGGCCGGCGGGCGTGCTGGCGCGGATGCGGCGCAGCAGCTCGCCTTCGGCATCGGGGAAGCCGTCGACCACCATGGCGCCGTGCAGGTCCAGCAGCACGGCATCGCAGCCCTGGCTGGCGCTGCGCACCACCGTGTCGCACAGGCTCTCGAAGGCTGCGCGCGTCACCAGCCCGCTGGGCACGGCATTGGCGTAGATCGCAAACTCGACTTCGGCGCCCATGTCACGGGCCAGGTCCAGGTAGGCGGCGACGGCGCTGTTCGTGCCTTCGCAGGCCTTGCGGGCCGCGTCGCCGTAGGCCGGACCATCGCTGCCGGTGCCGCGGCGAAAATCGGTCAGCTGCGTGCTGACGGGCGAAAAGGTATTGGTCTCATGGCGGATCAGCGCGACTACAAATTTCATGGCGGGTTCTTCTCTCACTGCTTTTCCAGGCCGGACTTTTCGACCAATACGCGGTAGCGCTGGGTTTCCTGCTGCAGGAAGGTTTTGGTCTTCTCGGGTTCGAGCATGACCGTGTCCAGGCTCAACAAGTCCATGGTCTTGATGAAGTCCGCATCCTGGGTGCCCGTCTTCAAGGCGGCATACAGCTTGTCCACGATGGCTTGCGGCGTGCCGCTGCGCACGACTACGGACAGATTGGCCTGTACGGTCAAGGCCTTGGGATTGCTGTCGTTTTGCGGGACCGCTTGGGGGAATTCCTTGAGCGCCGTGTTCTGCAGCACGGTCACCGGCAGCACGCGCCCGCCGCGCGCATAGGATATTGAAGACCCCACCACATCCAGGTGTGCGTCCGTGTGGCCGCCAATCAGGTCGGCCACGGCCGGTGGCGAGCCGCGGTAGGGAACGATCTCGAATTTCAGGCCGTTTTCCCGGCGCCAGCTGTCCAGCGCCAGGTAGGCGGATCCGCCGATGACGTTCACGCTGATCGATACCTTGCCGGGCTTGGCGCGAATGGCCCGCGTCAGATCGTCAAAGCTCTTGTAAGGCCCCTGGGCGCTGACGATCAGCCAGTGCGGGAAGGTATGCAGTACGGTGATCGGGGTGAAATCACGGTCGCCGTCATAGCGCACATCCTTGAGCAGCCAGCGGTTGATGTTGAGCGTGCCGTCGCTGGCCATGAACAGGGTGTGGCCGTCGGCCGGATCGCGCAGCACGGCCATGGCCCCGGGCACGGTGGCACCGCCCGAGATGTTTTCCACGATCACACTCACCTTGGGGAAGGCCTTGCTCAGCTTGTTGGCGACCAGGCGACCCATGATGTCCACCGTGCCGCCTGGCGGGTAGGGCACCACCACCTTGATGGGTCGACGCGGCCAATCCGCCTCGGCGTGGGCCATGTTCAGGCCCAGCATGGGAGTCAGACAGGTGGTGATGGCCAGGCCCAGAACCTGACGGCGGATATGGTGCATTTTTGTCTCCTATGGATAGGCGTCGACCTCTTGTTGGGTGCGACTGTCCGCAGTATAGGAATGCATTTAGACGCGCGTCTAATATATGTTTGATATGGTCTATATACAGTTTGTATATGGATTGGCGCCGGTGGAAATGCCTTGTCACGGTCTGTGAACAAGGCTGTTTTTCCGCCGTCGCAGTGCGCTATGGCGCGTCAGCCTGCGCTGTGAACCCAGCTTTGTGCATGGGCCAGGCTGGCGTCGTCGTCCAGCGGGTAGATCGGGCGGCTCAGGTGCTGGAACGGGAACAGGCCGTAGTCCGAGCTGCACACGCCCGGACCGCTGATCAGCACGATGTGGCGCGCGAACGGTTCGAACCCTGCGCGGAAATGCTGGCGCGACTTGAGCAGCACGTACTTGGACTGCGTCGGATCTATGCCCGCATGGGTGAAGACGCCGGTGTCGTTGGGCTCCTGCGGCCGTTCGGAAATGAAGATGCGCACGCTGCCCACGCGCAGCACGGCCGTGCGTCCCAGGCTCAGGCGCATGCCGGTGAACATCGGGCCGGTGACGGTGTATTCGCCATCGGTGAGGCGCTCGACCACGCCCGTCAGGCGCAGCGGCTGGCCGATCAGGCCCAGGGCCGGCATGTCGATCTTGCCGCCCAGATCCACCGTCACTTCGGCGTCCACGCCTTGCGCGAACAGGGTGGCCACGGTTTCGGGGTCGCAGAAGGGGCCGGCGACCACGTCTTCCAGGCCTTGGCGCAGCACTTCCTCGAGCACCGCCATGATGTCCGTGGTGCCGCCGGCGCCGCAGTTGTCGCCATGGTCCACCAGAATCACCGGGCCTTGCTCCAGCGTCTTGGCATAGGCCACGGATTGCGTCACTGGCTCGGCCGGGAAGACGAAATCGGCACGGCGCGCCCAGGCCAGATCGCACAGCTCATCGAGCAGGCGGTTGCCGGCTTCGATCTGGTCGCGCTCGGCCACGATGACCACGGACAGACCGGCACAGGCGATGTCGGCCAGCGGGAAGCCGCCGAACACCGAGGCATTGCAGACTTCGCCATCGCGCTCGGCCTGCATGGCGCGGTCCATGATGTCCTTCATGGGCTGCATGGAGGGGGTCTGGCGCAGCATGTGCGTGAGCATGGGCAGGCGGCGCCACAGCATCACCGGCTGGCTGCGTTGTTCCAGCAGCGCGCGTATGCTGCGGCCCACGCGCACGCCGGTCTCGTAGATGTCGATGTGCGGGTAGGTGCAGTAGCCGGCGATCGCCGTCGCGTGGCGTATCAGTTCCGCGCTGAAGTTGGCGTGGAAATCCAGCGCTACGCCTATCGGCAGGCCGGCGGGCGTGCTGGCGCGGATGCGGCGCAGCAGCTCGCCTTCGGCATCGGGAAAGCCGTCGACCACCATGGCGCCGTGCAGATCCAGCAGCACGGCATCGCAGCCCTGGCTGGCGCTGCGCACCACCGTGTCGCACAGGCTTTCGAAGGCTGCGCGCGTCACCAGGCCGCTGGGCACGGCATTGGCGCAGATAGAAAAATCGACTTCGGCACCCATCTCGCGGGCCAGGTCCAGGTAGGCGGCGGCGGCGCTGTTCGTGCCTTCGCAGGCCTTGCGGGCTGCATCGCCATAGGCCGGGCCGGTGCCGCCGGTGCCGCGCCGGAAGTCGGTCAGTTGCGTACTGACGGGCGAAAAGGTATTGGTTTCGTGGCGAATCAGCGCAACAACAAACTTCATGGCGTGACTTTCTTTTCTTATTGCTTTTCCAGGCCGGACTTCTCGATCAGCACGCGGTAGCGCTGGGTTTCCTGCTGCAGGAAGGCCTTGGATTTGCGGGGCTCGTACATCACCGTGCCCAGGCCCATCATGTCCACCGTCTTGACGAAATCCTCGTCCTTGACGCCGGTCTTCAAGGCCGCGTAGAGCGCGTCCACGATGGGTTCCGGCGTGCCGCTGCGCACGACCACGGACAGGTTGACGCGCGCCGTCAAGGCCTTGGGGTTGCGGTCGTTTTGCGGGATGGCCTGCGGGAATTCCTTGAGCGGCGCGTTCTGCAACACGGTCACCGGCAGCACGCGGCCGCTGCGCGCATGGGTCATGGACGAGCCCACCACGTCCAGGTGCGCATCGATGTGGCCGCCGATCAGGTCGGCGACGGCCGGTGGCGAGCCGCGGTAAGGCACGATCTCGAAGTTCAGGCCGTTTTCCCGGCGCCAGTTGTCCAGCGCCAGGTAGGCCGCTCCGCCCACGGTGTTCACGCTGATCGATATCTTGCCGGGCCTGGCCCGAATGGCTTTGACCAGATCGTCAAAGCTCTTGTAGGGGCCCTGGCCGTTGACGATCAGCCAGTGCGGGTAGGTCACGAAGACCGAGACCGGCGTGAAATCACGGTCGCCGTCATAGCGCACATCCTTGAGCAGCCAGCGGTTGATGTTGAGCGTGTTGTCGCTGGCCATGAACAGGGTGTGGCCGTCGGCCGGATCGCGCAGCACGGCCATGGTTCCGGGCACGGTGGCGCCGCCGGTGATGTTTTCCACCACCACGCTGACCTTGGGGAAGGCCTTGCTCAGCTTGTTGGCCACCAGGCGGCCCATGATGTCCGCGGTGCCGCCTGGCGGGTAGGGCACGACGATCTTGATCGGGCGGCGCGGCCAATCCGCCTCGGCATGGGCCATGTTCAGGCCCATCATGGGAGTCAGACAGGTGGTGATGGCCAGGCCCAGAACCCGACGGCGGATGTGCTGCATTTTTGTCTCCTGTGGATAGGTATTGGCCTCCTTGAGGAGGCTACCGGGCGGAGTATAGAAATGCAGATCAATATCGTCTAATATATATTGAGTATGTTTATATATAGTTAATGTATGGATGAGCACCGGTTGAAATGTTTTATCGCGGTCTACGAGCAGGGCAGCGTTTCCGCGGCTGCACAGCGGCTGCACATGACCCAGCCGCCCCTGAGCATCCTGCTGCGCAAGCTGGAAGACGAGCTGGGCGTGGGCCTGTTCGACCGCAGCGGGCACCGCCTGGTGCCCACGGCGACGGGAGAGCTGTTCTATCTGCGTGCCAAGGCCTTGCAAGCCAGCCTGCAGGCCATGCGCCGCGAGTTGCTCGAAGCCGAACAGGGCTCGCGCGGCACGGTGCACATAGGCTGCGCCACGGCGGCGAGCCTGTTCATCATGCCCGGCGTCATGGAGCACATCGCGGCCAGCGGTTTGAAGATCACGGTCCATGTGCATGAAGGCGAGACGGGCTACATGCTGCAGCGCCTGCGCGAGCGCAGCCTGGACCTGATCATCTGCCGCAGCCAGTACACGGCGCCCGAACTGGAAAACCAGGTGATCATGGACGAGCCCTTGCGGCTGGCCCTGCCGCCAGGCCATCGGCTGCATGACCGCGCCCAGGTGCATATCGGCGAGCTGCGCGATGAGCGTTTCCTGCTGCACAGCTCCTTGCTGGGTTCTGGCATTTCCGACATGCTGCTGCGCGCCTGCCAGGACGCGGGATTCACGCCCGACGTGGTGTACTGGGGCGTGGAAACGCTGCCCATGCTGTTGATGGTGCAAAAAGGCCTGGGCGTGGCCTTTGCGCCGGACAGTTTTTCCCAATTGGGCATGCAGGGACTGCCGCGTCTGGTGCCGCTGGACGATCCGGCCTTGCGCACGCACCTGAACATCATCTGGCCGCGCCACCATCCCCTGCCGCCCGCGGCCGAGCGGCTCAAGGCCATCATCCTGGAGCGCTTCGCGGCCCAGGGCTGAGGCGGCAGGCGCCTGCCGATTGGGTTTGCGTAAGCCCGCCTTAGCCATTTAGAAAGCGGCAAACACGGGCCTTCCCGCCAAAATGGGTCCCACACATCGTGGCGGGCTTGCGCTTCATCCGGCCCGTCCATTCATACAGGGGACAAGATCATGGATTTGCACTTTACGGGCGCAGAGCAGGCTTTCCGCGAGGAAGTTCGCGCCTTCGCGCAGGCCAAGCTGCCTGCCGATATCCGCGCCAAGGTACTCGGCCACCAGCGCCTGGAGAAGGAAGACTACATCCGCTGGCACCGCATCCTGCATGCGCAAGGCTGGGGCGCGCCCACCTGGCCCAAGGAGTTCGGTGGAACCGGCTGGAATGCGCTGGAGCGCCTGATCTTCGAAATCGAGACTTTCCATGCGGGCGCGCCACGCCTGCTGCCTTTCGGGCTCACCATGATCGGCCCGGTGCTGATGAAATACGGCAGCCCCGAGCACCAGCAGCGCTTTCTGCCGCGCATTCCGACCATCGAGGATTTCTGGTGCCAAGGCTATTCCGAACCGGGCTCTGGCTCGGATCTGGCATCGCTCAAGACGCGCGCGGTCCGGCGCGGCGACAGCTACATCGTCAACGGCCAGAAGACCTGGACCACCATGGCGCACTTCGCCGACTGGATCTTCTGCCTGGTGCGCACCGACAGCGAAGCCAAGCCGCAGGAAGGCATTTCCATGCTGCTGATCGACATGAAGACGCCGGGTGTGACGGTGCGACCCATCCACACGCTCGACGGCGGCCACGACGTCAACGAAGTGTGGTTCGAGGACGTGGAAGTGCCGGTGGGCAATCTGCTGGGCGAGGAAAACCGCGGCTGGACCTACGCCAAGTACCTGCTGGGCCATGAGCGCACCGGCATTGCCGGCATAGGCCACTGCCACCGTGAGCTGCGACAGCTCAAGCACTATGCGGCGCAGACCACCGACGGCGCCGGCCGGCCGCTGCTGGAAGACGTCCGCATGCGCGACAAGATCGCCCGCGTCGAGATGGATTTGATGGCGCTGGAGATGCTGCTGCTGCGCGTGGCCGCGCAAGCCGCCGGGCGCGGCCCCGGGCCGGAGGCCTCCATGATCAAGATCCGGGGCTCGGAGCTGCAGCAGGACATTGCCATGCTGCAAATGGAAGTGGCCGGCCCCAACGCCTGGCCTTATTCCCCGCAGTGGCTGGAGCCTGGCGCGACCCAGCCGGTGAGCGGCCCGGACTGGGCGGCGCCTGCCGTATCGACGTACTTCGACATGCGCAAGACCACCATCTATGGCGGCACCACCGAAGTGCAGAAAAATATCATTGGCAAGATGGTTCTTGGTTCTTGAGGAGGCAGCATGGACTTCACCTATAGCGAAGAGCAGCAGATGCTGGCGGACAGCCTGCGCCGCTTCATCGATACCGAATACACCTTTGAAAAGCGCCGGCGCAGCGCCCGTGGCGGCAACAGTTTCGACCGTGCGATCTGGTCGTCGCTGGCCGAGATGGGCGTGCTCGGCCTGGGCATCTCCAGCGCATACGGCGGCTTCGGCGAAGGCGCCGCCAGCCAGCTGGTCGTGCAGCGTGAACTCGGTCGCGGCCTGGTGCTCGAGCCGGTCACCCCCAGCGCCGTGATGGCCGCCGCCGTGCTGAGCGCTCACGCCAGCGCGGCCCAGAAAGACCAATGGCTGCCTGCCATCGCCAGCGGCGAGCGCATCGTGACCCTGGCCTACCTGGAGCCCACCACGCGCTACCGTCCCGAGAGCGCGCGCGCCAGCGCCGAGCGCCAAGGCGAGGGCTACGTGCTCAACGGCAGCAAATGCCTGGTCTGGCATGGGGAAGTCGCCGACGCCTTTCTGGTGACCGCCCGCGTGGGCGGCAGCAAGGATGTGGCGCTGTTCCTGGTGCCGCGCGACGCCGCGGGCCTTGCCTGCCGCGGCTACCCCACCATGGACGGCCTGCGCGCCGCCGATCTCGTGCTGGAGAACGTCGTGTTGGGCGCCGAGGCCATGGTCGGACAGGCGGCCGACGGTCTGGCCGCGCTGGAGCACGGCCTGGACCATGGCATTGCCGCGCTGTGCGCCGAAGCCTCCGGCGCCATGGAAAAGCTGATCGACATCACCGCGGATTACCTGGGCGCGCGCCAGCAGTTCGGCAAGCCGCTGGCCACGTTCCAGTCGCTGCAGCACCGCATTGCCGAGATGCTGCTGCAAAAGGAGCTGGCGCTGTCCATGGCCTACGTGGCCGCCCAGGCCCTGGATGAAACCGACCCGGCGCAACGCCGCCGCATGCTGGCCGCCGCCAAGGTGACGGTGGCCAAGGCGGGCCGCTTCGTGGGCCAGCAAGCCGTGCAATTGCATGGCGGCATGGGCATGACGGACGAGCTGACGGTGGGCGATTACTTCAAGCGCCTGACCATGATCGACCCGCTGTTGGGAGACAGCGACTACCACCTGCAACGCTTCGGCGAAGCGATGGCGGCCTGAGCGTCGAGCGAGTGCGTTGAGAATCCTCCCCGGTCGCAAGACGGGGGAGGATTTTTGTTGGCGGCAGGCCCGCTCGCCGCAGGGCGCTGGGGCGGTCTGTCTCAACGGTTTATTGCGCGCGCGCATTTGCTTGGTTTAATGCAGGTCGGAAAGTTCGTCGCGCAAATACCTTCCCCCTGTTTTCATCCTTTTCAGGAGCTGCCATGTCCTCTCGTCTCACGGCCTCGGATTTCGACCAGGAACTGTTGATTCTTTTTGATGCTTACGTGCATGGCGACATGGACCGGCGCAGTTTTCTCGGCCAGGCGCAGCGCTATGCCAAGGCCGGCGTCACGGCCGCGGGCCTGCTGGCGGCGCTGAGCCCCAACTTCGCCGCGGGCCAGCAGGTTCCGGCCAACGACAGCCGCATCACAACGCAGAAAGTGTCGGTGCCTTCGCCCCTGGGCCACGGCCACATCAACGCCTATCTGGCGCGCCCGGCGTCCGCGGGGACTGCGCGCCTGCCCGTGGTGCTGGTGGTGCATGAAAACCGGGGCCTCAATCCGCACATCGAAGACATCACCCGCCGGCTGGCCCTGGATGGATTCATGGCGCTTGCGCCCGATGCGTTGACGCCGGAAGGCGGCTATCCCGGCGATGAGGAAATGGCGCGGGCCCTCTTCGGTCAGCTCGAGCAGGCCAAGACGCGCGAGGACTTTCTCGCCGCGGCGCATTGGCTGGCCGCACGCCCGGACGGCAACGGCAAGCTGGGCGTGGTGGGCTTTTGCTATGGCGGCGGCATGGCGCATTGGCTGGCGACCCGCATGCCCGATTTGCGGGCCGCCGTGCCCTTCTATGGCAACACGCCCGAGGCCGCATTGGCGGCCCAGGTCAAAGCGCCTTTGCTGGTGCATCTGGCCGGCGTCGACGAGCGCATCAATGCCGCCTGGCCGGACTACGAAACCGCGCTCAAGAAGGCCGGGGCGAAGTTCAAGGTGCACCACTATCCTGGCACCCAGCACGGCTTCAACAACGACACGACGCCGCGTTATGACGCAGCGGCCGCGAAGCAGGCCTGGGAGCGCACGGTCGCTTTCTTCACGGCCCAGCTGGCTTGAGGTCGACAGGCCCGAACAGGCCCCCGGCGTCGAGCATCTCGTAGGCGATTTCAGGGTGCAGCTCCAGGCTGCGCTTGATCGCTGCCGGAATGGACTGGCGCGTCTTGCGGCACAGGCCGGGCTGCTCCTCGACCAGGATGGTGATGCCGCGCAGGCTGCGCACTTCGCGCCCGCTGGTGCTGATCTGCAGGCGCAGGCCGATCTGCTGCTCCATGAGGTCTTGCATGTGGTGCAGGTCGGCGAGGCTGCTGATGTTTTCCAGTCGCAGCACCAGGCGTTTTTCGTCTTCGCGCGTCAGGCGCATGATGCGCAGATCGCCCAGCGGGTCCTGCAGCAGCGCATCGCGCCCGCAGGTGCAGGCCCCGGGCGGGCATTCGGTGCGGATGGGGAAAAGGGGCGGTGTGGTCATCATGGGCACTTCCGTCCGGCGTCTGGGGTGGCTAGCTGAAGCCATCATAGCCAGACGCCCCCACTTTGCGTTGCCAGCGAGGGTTTGTCAGCGCTTGGTACGGCGGCGGCGGGCTGCAGGCGCTTCGGTCCGCAGCTCCAGTGGGCGCTGCAGCAAGGCTTGCAAGGACTGGTGGGCGCTGTCATAGAACGTCTGCGCGGCCGGACCCAGGCTCTGGTGGCGGTGGCGCACCCAGTAAATCGTGCGCGAAGGCGCTGGGCCGTCGAGCCGGCGGATGGCGATGTCCGGGTCCTGGAAATACGCCAGCGACAGCGCGGGCACCAGGCTCACGCCCAGGCCGGCGCGCACCATGCCCATCACCGTGGCCAACTGCTCGACTTCCATGCAGGTTTGCAGCAGCGGCTGCTGGAAGACCCGTGCCTGCCACTGCTCCACGCCGGCGCGCACGCTGGTATGGGCTGCCATGTGAATGAAGGGCACGCCCTGCAGTGCCTGCGGCGTGACCGGGGCCTGCGACTGCGCCAAGGCATGCGTGCGCGGGCACACCAGGTAAAAAGCTTCTTCGGCCACGGCCGCCGCGTGCAGGTCGGGATGCCGCGACGGGGCCGTGCACAGCGCCCAGTCCGCCTGGCCTTGCTGGACGCTTTCCAGGCAGGGCGTGTTCAAGGCATCGCGCACCTGCACGCTGATCCGGGGGTGGACCTGCGCAAACTGCGTCAGCACGGACGGCAGCCAGTGGGCCGCCAGCGACGGCAGCAGCGCCACCGTCACGCGGGTCGCGCGCAGCTGCGCGGCCCCTTGCAGGGATTGCACGGCCTGATCGATGGAGGCGAGCAGCCGCTGGGCGTGGGGCAGGAAATCCTGGCCGGCAGGCGTCAGCTCCACATGCCGGGTGCTGCGCTCGAACAGCTGTGACCCCAGCCCTTGCTCCAGGCCCTGTATCAGCGCGCTGAACGCGGGCTGGGACAGGCAGCACTGTTGCGCGGCACGCGTGAAGCTCAGGTGCTGGTGCAAGGCCTCGAAGGCCTGGAGCTGCCGGGTGGTGAGGTTCATAGGTTTTACGGATCAATTAATCCAAATCATCGAATTTACAGCATAAAAAGCCTTGTCTATATTTCCCCCATGGCGACGACAACCCCCAACCCCCTGCTGACTTCCTGGCCTTGCGCGCCAGCCCATGGCTCCACGCCCCGCGGCGCGCTGCTGGTGGGCTGCGGCGCGGGATTTTCCGGCGACCGAACCGACGCCGCCCGGCCCGTGGTCGATGCCTTGATGGCGTCGGGGCAGCCGGCGGTGCTGATTTTTGAAACCCTGGCCGAGCGCACGCTGGCGCTGGCCCAACTGGCGCGCGAGCGCAACCCGCTGGCGGGCTACGAGCCGCTGCTCGCCGACCTGCTGCGGCCGGTGCTGGCCGATTGCCTGGCCCATGGCATACGCATCGTCAGCAATTTCGGCGCGGCCAACCCCGCGGGCGCCGCGGCCTGCATCGCGGCACTGGCGCAGGAGTTGGGCATTCGCGTGCCGCGCATGGCCCTGGTCCATGGCGACGACCTCATGGGCGCGGAGCATGCGCAGGCCTTGCAGCAGGCCTGCGGCGCCGACTGG
Source organism: Acidovorax bellezanensis (assembly GCF_025421555.1). NCBI lineage: Bacteria > Pseudomonadati > Pseudomonadota > Betaproteobacteria > Burkholderiales > Comamonadaceae > Acidovorax > Acidovorax bellezanensis. Next base: position 46,403 of record NZ_JAODYH010000002.1, on the reverse strand, counting down.
CCCGCGGCCCGGGTGGTCAGCGCCAATGCCTATATCGGTGCCCAGCCCATCGCCGAGGCCTTGCAGGCCGGCGCGGAAATCGTGATTGCGGGGCGCGTGGCCGACCCGGCCCTGGTGCTGGGGCCGGCCGTGGCCTGGCATGGCTGGGCCTGGGACGATTGGGACCGGCTGGCGCGCGGCACCATGGCCGGCCATCTGCTCGAATGCGGCGCCCAGGTCTGCGGCGGCTACTTTGCCGATCCGGGCTACAAGGACGTGCCCGATCTGGCCCATGTGGGCTTTCCCATCGCCCGTATCGAGGCCGACGGCGAATGCACCATCAGCAAGCCGGACCACACCGGAGGCCTGATCAACGCCCGGACCGTCAAGGAGCAGTTGCTTTACGAAGTGCACGACCCGGCCGGCTATCTGACGCCGGATGTGGTCGCGGACATCAGCCTGGCGCACGTCACCGAAGTCGGTCCCAACCAGGTGCGGCTGGCAGGCGTGCGCGGCCATGCGCGGCCCAGCCATCTCAAGGTCAACGTCTGCAGCGAAGGCGGCTGGCTGGCGGAAGCCGAGATCTCCTATGCCGGCGCCCATGCGATGGCGCGGGCCCAGCTGGCCCAGCAGGTGATTGCCACGCGCCTTGCGGGGCTGGGCGCCATCCGCTGCGACTTCATAGGCGTGACCAGCGTGCTCGGCGACGACCAGAGCCAGTGGCTGGCGCAATTGCCGGCCGCCGGCAGCGGGCTGGCCGAAGCCTTGAATGCGCCGCGCGATGTGCGCGTGCGCTGGGCCTGGGAGCAGCCCACGGCGCAGCAGGCGCAGCAGCTGCTGCGCGAAGTCAATGCGCTCTACACCTGCGGGCCGGGCGGCGGCGGGGGCGTGCGCACCCAGCTGCGCTCGCGCCTGTCCACCGTCTCCTGCCTGTTGCCACGCGATCTTGTCCACTGCGGCTGGCGCTGGTGGAATCCCGCCATGCCGGCCTTTGCCCCGGAGAGCCCATGAATTCGTCCGAACCCCTTGGCGTGCCCTTGTACCGCGTGGCCCACGGCCGCACCGGCGACAAAGGCAACCGCAGCAACATCAGCGTGATTGCCTACCACCCGGCGCTGTGGCCCGTGATCGAGGCCCAGGTCACGCCCGAACGCGTGGCCGCGCACTTTGCCGCGCGCCGGCCCAGCCAGGTGCAGCGTTATGCCTTGCCGCTGCTGCAGGCCTTGAATTTCGTCATCGACGATGTGCTCGATGGCGGCGTCAACAGCGCGCTCAACCTCGACAGCCACGGCAAGGCCCTGGCTTTCGATCTGCTGCAGATGCCCATCGCCTTGCCGCGCGAGCTGCTGGTCCATTGCCAGGGTCCGCAGCCGTTCTGAGTCCGATTTCCCCTGTGCACCTGACGACATTACATAAAAGGAGACAAGACATGAGCACCCCCATCCACCCGAATTCCGCGCGTCGCTGGGCCCTTGGCGCCGGCATGGCCGCCGTCCTGGCCGTGGCCGCGCCTGCGGCCTTTGCCCAGAATGCGACCAAGTACCCCGGCAAGACGCTCACGTTTGTCGTGCCGTTCGCGGCCGGCAGCGCCACCGACCAGATCGCCCGCGCCCTGGGCCAGGCCTTGACCCAGGAAACGGGCCAGGCCGTGGTGGTGGAAAACAAGGGCGGCGCGAGCGGCATGCTGGCCGCCCAGAGCGTGGCGCGCGCGCCGGCCGACGGCTATACGGTGCTGATCACGACCAACACCACCCACGCGGCCAACGAGCATTTGTACAAGAAGCTGCCCTACGACCCGGTCAAGGATTTCGCGCCGGTCACGGGCCTGGGCAAGGGCGGTCAGCTGCTGGTGGTGAACGCCGCCGCACCCTACAAGAGCGTCAAGGAACTGGTGGATTACGCCAAGGCCAACCCCGGCAAGCTGTCGTTCGGCAGCGGCAGCTCTTCGAGCCGCATGGCCGGTGAAATGCTCAAGCAGCTCGCGGGCGTGGACATTCTGCATGTGCCCTACAAGAGCAATCCGCTGGCGCTCACCGACCTGCTGGGCGGCCAGATCGATCTGATGATCACCGACGTTTCCACCGGCGTGCCGCAGGTGCAGGCCGGCAAACTCAAGGCCCTGGGCTTTTCCACGCAGGAGCGCAGCCCCATGCTGCCCGATGTGCCGACCATCGAGCAGGCCGGCATCAAGGGCTACAACATGGGTTACTGGTTCGCGGCCTATCTGCCCGCGGCGACGCCGCCGCAACTGGTCAGCCAGCTGAGCAATCTGCTGGGCAAGGCCGTGGAGAGCAAACAGGCCGCGGGCTTTTATGCCCAGTCGGGGACCAGCCGCTGGCATGGCACGCCCGATGAGCTGGCCAAGTTTCAAGCCCAGGAGACGGCCAAGTGGGGCAAGGTCATTCAGGCGGCCGGCATTCAGCCGGAGTGACCGGGGCTTTCCTGCACAATGGTCCCAGGACTGCGCATTTCCGATGCGCAGTCATCCACTGCTAGCAAGAAAAGGATTTGGGCCATGGACACGACAACCCCCCGATTTACGGCGCTTTTTTCCCAGCTGGGCCTGGCCGATGACCCCGCGGGCATCGCCGAGTTCATTCGCGCCCACGCGCCGCTGGACCCGGCCGTGCGGCTGGAAGACGCGCCTTTCTGGACGCCGGCCCAGGCCAGCCTGCTGCGTGAAGAGTTGCAGGAAGATGCGGAATGGGCCGAAGTGGTTGATCAGCTCAATGCGGCGTTGAGGGGAAGCACCCCCTGAGCGACTTCGCGGCAGGGGCCGTCCCCCGCTCCCCCCTCTCAACCTGCGGAGGAGGGGGGCGACACCATCGCTGCGGGGCGGCCCTTGCTCGGTGTCCCCATGCTGGGGCGCGCCAGTTTCATCGGCCGCGAGCGATGCGAGCGCTCGGGGAAATAACCCCAAGTCCTCAATGCGGGCCCTGCAGGCTGCCTGGCGGGTCGACCTGCACGGTCACGTGCTCGATGGCGTGGTGCTCGCGCAGTTGCCGGGCCACTTTCTGCGGCAGCGTGAGCGGGTCGGTGCCCGGCGCGGGCGTCACGTGGACGGTGGCGATCACCCGTTCGTCGGTCAGCGTCCAGGCATGGAAATGGCCGACTTCGGCGACTTCGGGCAGGGCGGCGATGCCGGACTGCGCGGCTTCGACATCCATGCCGCGCGGCACGGCCTGCAGCAGGATCAGTAGCGAGTCCGAGACCAGGCTCCAGGCCGAGCGCACGACCAGCACCGCGACCAGCACGGACAGAATGGGATCGAGCACGGTCCAGCCCGTGAGCAGAATGCCTATGGCCGCGGCGATCGCCCCCACCGAGCCGAGCAGGTCGCCGATCACATGCAGCAGCGCGCCGCGCAGGTTGCCGTCGCCCTGGTGGCCGCGCATCAGCACCCAGGCGCCGGCCATATTCACCAGCAGGCCGATGACGGCCACGGTGAGCATGGGCCCGGCCATGACTTCGGTCGGGCTGCGAAAGCGCGCCACCGCCTCCCAGACAATCCAGGCCACGAGCAACAGCAGCGAAGCCCCGTTGGCCAGCGCCGCCAGCACCCGCACGCGGTGAAAGCCATAGGTGCGCAGCTTGTCGGGTGCGCGCGCTGCGATGCGGTAGGCGATCAAGGCCAGCAGCAGCGCAGCCGCATCGGACAGCATGTGACCGGCATCGGCGATCAAGGCCAGCGACCCCGACAGCCAGCCACCGACGGCCTGCACCGCCGCATAGACCAGCGTCATCACAAACACAAACTGAATGCGCCGCGCGTTGGCGGCCGTCACGGAAGGCACGTGCCCGCCAGGACCGTGACTGTGACCGGCATGGTCGTCGTCATGGTCATGGTCATGGTCGTCATGCGGGCGATGGTCGGCAGAGGGCATGGGCAAAGTCCAGGCAAGACATGAAAAAAGCCATGGGCGTTGCCGCCCATGGCCTTGATTCTGACAGCGGCGCGCCGCAGCCTCTGAAACTGGCGCGCCCCAGCAAGGGGACACCGAGCAAGGGCCGCCCCGCAGCGATGGTGTCGTCCCCCTCCACCGAAGGTTGAGAGGGGGAAGCCGGGGCGGCCCAAGCCGCGTAAGCGGCTCAGGGGGTGCTTTTAGACTTGATCGGGGCTCAGGCCCGCCGTCTGGCTGAAGCCGCAGTCCACGTAAGTGATTTCCGCGGTCACGCCCGATGCCAGGTTGGAGAACATGAAGGCGGCGACATTGCCCACGTCTTCGGTGGTCACGTTGCGGCGCAGCGGCGAGGCATCGGCCACGCGGCCCAGCAGCTTGCCGAAGTCCTTGATGCCGCTGGCGGCCAGGGTCTTGATCGGGCCGGCCGAAATGCCGTTGGCGCGGATGCTGCGACCGTCTTCGGTGCGGCCCACGGCTTCCGCCAGGTAGCGCACCGAAGCTTCGAGCGATGCCTTGGCCAGGCCCATGGTGTTGTAGTTGGGGATGGTGCGCAGCGCGCCCAGGTAGGACAGTGTCAGCAGCGACGACTTGTCGTTGAGGTAGGGCAGGGCTGCCTTGGCCATGGCCGGGAAGCTGTAGGCGCTGATGTCGTGGGCGATGCGGAAGTTCTCGCGGGTCAGGCCGTCGAGGAAGTTGCCGGCAATCGCTTCGCGCGGTGCAAAGCCGATGGAGTGCAGGAAGCCGTCAAACTTGCCCCAGGTCTGGCCCAGGTCGGCAAACAGTTTTTCGATTTGCGCGTCGTCGCCGACATCGCAGTCAAAAATCAACTTGGAGTCGAAATCGGCGGCAAACTCGGTGATGCGGTCCTTGAAGCGCTCGCCGACATAGCTGAACGCCAGTTCGGCGCCTTGTTCGTGGCAGGCCTTGGCGACGCCGTAGGCGATGGAGCGGTTGGACAGAACGCCCGTGATCAGGAGTTTTTTGCCGGTGAGGAAACCCATTGTTTTTCTCCAGAAAGTAGGTGGAAATGCGTCGAGCGCAAAAGTCTGTGGGGTGCGGCAATCAGGCGATTGCCGCCATTGGTTCTAGCCTAGGGCAGAATTGTCTCATGCGCTACTGGATGTTTTCTCTGCTGTTGATGGGTGCCTCTCCTGCATGGAGCGCACATGCGTATGCGCTATGGGGGCAGCCACGCTACCCCGCGGGCTTTGCGCATTTCGACTACGTCAATCCCCAGGCACCCAAGGGCGGCGAGCTGCGCCTGGTGAGCAATCTGCGGATGTCGACCTTCGACAAGTACAACCCCTTCACGATCAAGGGCAACGCGCCGGCCTATCTGTCCAACCTGATGTTCGACACGCTGCTCACCGGCTCGCTCGACGAAACCGCCACCGGCTATGGCCTGCTGGCCGAGGATGTGACGGTCGCGCCCGACGGCCTGTCGGCCACGTTCCGCCTGCGCCCCGAAGCGCGCTTTCACGACGGCCAGCCGGTGCGGGCCAAGGACGTGGCATACAGCTACGAGACCTTGATCGGTCCGTTCACTTCGCCGGCCTACAAGACGCTGCTGATCGACGTGCTGGGCGTGGATGTGCTCGACGAGCGCACGCTGCGCTTTCGCTTTCGCCAGCCCAATCGCGAGCTGCCCTTGACCGTGGGCGGCCTGCCCATCTTCAGCCCGGCCTGGGGCCGGGGCGCTGACGGCAAGGCCAAGCCTTTCGATCAGGTGGTGATGGACATTCCCATCGGCAGCGGCCCTTACCGCGTGGGGCCGGTGCGTTTCGGCAAGGACATCACCTATGTGCGCGATCCGAATTACTGGGCCAAGGACCTGGGCGTGCGAGTGGGCACGGCCAATTTCGAACGCGTGAACGTCAAGATCTACAAGGACAACACGGCCCGGCTCGAAGCCCTCAAGGCCGGCGAGTTCGACCTGATGCGCTTTTTCAGCGCCGGCGACTGGGCACGGCGCCTGTACGGCAAGCGCTTTGACACGGGCGAACTGGTCAAGGGCGAGTTCAAGCACAAGCTGCCGAAGGGCTTTCAGAGCTATGTGCTCAATTCCCGCCGGCCCCTGCTGCAGGATCCGCGCGTGCGCGAAGCGCTGGGCCTGGCGCTGGACTATGAGTGGATGAACCGGCAGATGTTCTACGGCGCCTACCAGCGCGTGTCCGGCCTGTTCGGCAACACGGCCTGCGAAACCCACGGCCTGCCCAGCGCCGCCGAGCTGGCGCTGATGGAGCCCTGGCGCGCGCAGATCCCGGCCGCGGCTTTTGGCGAGATGTACAGCCCACCGCGCACCGATCCGCCCAACTCCCTGCGTGGCAACCTGCGCCGCGCCCAGCAACTGCTGCGCGATGCCGGCTGGAGCGTGCAGGCCGGCGTGCTGCGCAACCGGGCCGGCCAGGCCCTGGAGCTGGAATACCTGGACAGCGGCGAAGGCGGAATCCGGACCGTGGCGCCCTGGCAGCGCAACCTGGAGAAGCTGGGCATACGCATCAATTACCGGGCCGTGGACTTTGCGCTGTACCAGCAGCGGCTGCAGAAGTTCGACTTCGACATCATGACCATTGCCTACCAGGGTACGAACAATCCCGGCCAGGAATTCGCCGACCTGTTCGGCAGCAAGGCGGCCGACACCGAGGATTCGGGCAATTTCGCGGGCGTGAAAAGCCCCGCCGTCGACGCCTTGATCAAGGCCATGACCGCGGCCAAGACCGAGGCCGACTTACTGCCGGCCTGCCATGCACTGGAGCGGGTGATCGCGTCCAGCCATTACCTGATCCCGCAGTGGAGCCAGAGCACGCACCGCATGGTCTACGATGCCTGGCGCCTGGCGCATCCCACGGTGATCCCTCCCTATAGCAGCGGCGAGTCGTGGGTGATGGACACCTGGTGGGCAAAGAAGCCGGCCGGTGCCGCCCATCCCTAGAAAAGAGCCCCATGTTTGTCTACATACTCAAGCGACTGCTGCTGATGGTGCCCACGCTGCTGGGCGTGCTGCTGCTGACTTTTGTCGTGATCCAGTTCGTACCCGGCGGGCCGGTGGAGCAATACCTGGCCGAGGCCAAGTCCGGCGCGCTGGGCGGCGCCAGGGAAGGCGGCGGCATGGCCTACCGCGGCGCCCAGGGTGTGGACCCCAAGCGGCTCGAACAGATCAAGGCGCTGTACGGTTTCGACAAGCCCGCGCATGAACGCTTTTTCCAGATGCTGGGCCAGTTCGCGCGCTTCGATCTGGGCCGCAGCTTCTTCCAGAACAAGGATGTCTGGGACCTGGTGGTGGAGAAAATGCCGGTCTCGATCAGCCTGGGACTGTGGACGTTTTTCATCAGCTATCTGGTGGCCGTGCCGCTGGGCGTGGCCAAGGCGGTGCGCGCGGGCACGCGTTTCGACCTGGCGACGACGCTGCTCATCCTCGTGGGTTATGCCATCCCGGGCTTTGTGCTGGGCGTGGCGCTGCTGGTGGTGTTCGGCGGCCAGCTGCAATGGTTTCCGCTGCGCGGCCTGACGTCGGCCAACTGGGAGGAGCTGGGCTGGGGCGCGCGCATCGTCGACTACCTGTGGCACATCACCTTGCCGGTCACGGCCATGGTCGCGGGCAGCTTCGCCGTCACGGCCATGCTGACCAAGAACGCTTTCCTCGAGGAGATCCGCAAGCAGTACGTGCTCACGGCCCGGGCCAAGGGCTTGAGCGAGCGCCAGGTGCTGTGGAAGCATGTGTTTCGCAATGCGCTGATTCCCATCATCACCGGCTTTCCCGCGGCCTTCATCGGCGCGTTCTTCGCCGGCTCGCTGTTGATCGAAACCCTGTTCTCGCTCGACGGCCTGGGCCTGCTGAGCTATGAAAGCGTGATCCGACGCGACTACCCCGTGGTGCTGGGCACTTTGTACCTGTTCACGCTCATCGGCCTGGTGACCAAGCTGGTGAGCGATCTTTGCTATGTCTGGGTGGATCCGCGTGTCAAGTTCGACTGATTCCCTCAAGGCCCGACCGGCGGCCGCATCTGCCGAGCCGGCACTCCCGCTGCAAGCTTCGCTGTCGCCCGCGCGCCGCGCCTGGCAGCGTTTCAAGCGCAATCGACTGGGCTACTGGAGCCTGGTCGTGTTCTGCGCCATGGTGCTGCTGAGCCTGGGCGCGGAGCTGCTGAGCAACGACCGGCCCATCGTCGTGCAGTACCAGGGCCAGACCTATTGGCCGCTGTGGAACGACTACCCGGAAACCACGTTTGGCGGCGATTTCGACGCGTCCACCGACTACCTCGATCCTTTCATCCGCGAGCGCCTTGCGGCCCCGGGCAACTGGGCGATCTACACGCCCAACCGCTACGGCGCGCAGTCGATCAACTACTTTGCCCAGCTGCCCAATCCGGCCCCGCCCAGTGCGGCCAACTGGCTGGGCACGGACGACCGCGGTCGCGACCTGCTGGCCCAGCTGATCTACGGCTTTCGCGTCAGCGTGCTGTTCGCGCTGGCGCTGACGGTGACGGGCGTGGCGCTGGGCGTGCTCACCGGTGCCATCCAGGGATTCTTCGGCGGCAAGACCGACCTGGCGTTCCAGCGTTTCATCGAAATCTGGGGCTCCATGCCCGAGCTGTACCTGCTGATCATTTTCAGCGCGCTGTTTTCGCCCAGCATCGCACTGCTGCTGGTGCTGCTGAGCCTGTTCGGCTGGATGGGGCTGTCGGACTATGTGCGCGCCGAGTTCCTGCGCAACCGCCAGCTCGACTACGTCAAGGCCGCGCGCGCCTTGGGCGTGGGCAATGGGCCCATCATCTGGCGCCACATCCTGCCCAACAGCCTGACGCCCGTCGTCACTTTCCTGCCGTTTCGCATGAGCGCCGCCATCCTGGCGCTGACTTCGCTGGACTTCCTGGGCCTGGGCGTGCCGCCGGGCACTCCGAGCCTGGGCGAGCTGCTGAGCCAGGGCAAGAACAGCATCGATGCCTGGTGGATTTCGCTGAGCACGTTTGCCGTGCTGGTGAGCACCTTGCTGCTGCTGACTTTCATGGGCGATGCGCTGCGGGATGCGCTGGACCCGCGCAAGGCCCAGGTCTCGGACAAGGTATGACGATGCAAGAATCTTCCTCGACCCCGTTGCTGGAGGTGCGCGACCTGCGGGTGCGCTTTGGCGACAAGCAGGTGGTGAATGGCGTGAATTTCGCGCTGCACGCGGGTGAAAAGCTGGCGCTGGTCGGTGAGTCGGGCTCGGGCAAGACGGTCACGGCGCTGGCCATGCTGCGCCTGGCCGGCGACGCCCAGCTCGGCGGCCAGGTGCTGCTGAACGGCCGCGATCTGCTGACCCTGTCCGAGCGTGAAATGCGCGGCGTGCGCGGCGGTGACGTGGCCATGATCTTCCAGGAGCCGATGACGGCGCTGAACCCGCTGATGTCCGTGGGCGATCAGGTGGCCGAAGTGCTGCAGCTCAAGCAGGCGCTGACGCTGGCCCAGGCGCAGCAGCAGGCGGTGGAGCTGCTGGCCACCACCGGCATTCCCGATCCCGCGCGGCGTGCGCGCGCCTTCGCCCATCAGCTCAGCGGCGGTCAGCGCCAGCGCGCCATGATTGCCATGGCCCTGGCCTCGTCGCCCAAATTGCTGCTGGCCGACGAGCCCACCACGGCGCTGGATGTGACGCTGCGCGTGCAGATTCTCGAGCTGCTCGGTGACCTGCAGCGCCAGACCGGCATGGCCTTGCTGCTGATCACCCACGACCTGAACCTGGTGCGCCGCTTTGCCGACCGCGCTGCGGTCATGGAGCAGGGCCTGCTGGTGGAGCAGGGCGCCGTGCACGATGTGTTCGCGAGCCCGCAGCATGCCTATACCCGCCGCCTGATCGCCAGCGTGCCGCGGCGCGATGTGGTCGAGGCGCCGGTGCGCGCGGCGCAGGTGCTGGTCGAAGTGCAGCAGTTGAACGTGCGCTACGCCACGCCTTTGCCGGGCCTGCGCGGCTGGTTTCGCAAAGGCGAGTTCGTCGCCGTCAAGGGCGCGGATCTGCGCCTGCTGCCGCACCACACGCTGGGCATCGTGGGCGAATCCGGCTCGGGTAAGTCCACGCTGGCGCAGGCCATTCTGGGCCTGCTGCCGTCGGATGGCGGCTTGCGCATCAACGGCCAGGCCTGGCAGGCGCCGGCGACGCGCAACAGCCCGGCCAACCAGGCGCTGCGCCGCAGCGTGCAAGTCGTGTTCCAGGACCCGTTCTCCTCGCTGTCGCCGCGTCTCACGGTCGAGGAAATCGTCGGTGAAGGCTTGCGCGTGCACGCGCCCGAAAGTTCGCCGCCCGAGCGCCGCCAGCGCGTGCTGCAGGCGCTGGCCGACGTGGGCCTGACCGAGCTGCAATACCCCGGCCTGCTGCAGCGCTACCCGCATGAGTTTTCCGGCGGCCAGCGCCAGCGCCTGGCGATTGCGCGCGCGCTGATCGTGCAGCCGCAGGTGCTGGTGCTCGACGAGCCCACCAGCGCCCTGGATGTGACCATACAGCAGCAGGTGCTGGCGCTGCTGCAGCGGCTGCAAAAGGAGCGCGGCCTGAGCTATCTGCTGATCACCCACGACGTGGACGTGATCCGCGCCATGGCCCACGACGTGCTGGTGATGAAGGAAGGCGAAGTGCTGGAGGCAGGCTCGGTCGCCCAGGTGCTGGATGCGCCGCGCCACCCCTATACCCAGCGGCTGGTGGCCGCGTCCATGCTGGCCTAGGCCGCCTGCGCCTCGCTGTCGAACCACTGGCGCATGAACTCCGACAGCGCGCGTATCTTGGCCGACAGCTCGCTCTTGGTGGCGTGCACCAGATAGATGTCGGCGGGCGGCAGCTTCCAGCCGGGTAGCACTTCGCGCAGCTCGCCCGAGGCCAGCAGGGGCGCGATGTCCCATAGCGAGCGCTGCAATATCCCCTGGTCGTCCAGGGCCCAGGCCAGCGCCGCGCCGCCGTCGTTGGTGCTTAAAGCGGCGTTGACCTTGATGGTCTCCTGCCGCTGGCCTTGCCGCAGATGCCAGGTGCCGTAGGTTTCGTCGCTTTCGCGGATCACGATGCAGCGGTGGGCCAGCAGATCGGCCGGCAGGCGCGGCTCGGGCGACTGCGCCAGATAGCGCGGTGAAGCGCACAGCACACGGCGGTTGTGCAGCAGCCGCCGCGCCGTCAGCTGCGAATCGGGCAGCTCGCCAAAGCGCACCACGGCATCAAAGCCTTGCTCCACCAGATTCACCGGCCGCTCGGTCAGGTGCAGTTGCACCTGCACTTCGGGATAGGCGCGTGCAAACGCCGACAGCGCCGGCGCCAGCCGCGTGCGGCCGAAGCCCAGCGTGCAGGCCAGTTTGAGCGGGCCGCGCGGCAGCGAACGCGCGCCCGACACCGCGCGCTCCAGCGCATCGAGTTCGGCCAGGATGCGCTCGCCGTCGAGCAGATAGGTCTCGCCTTCAGGCGTCAGGTGAATGCGCCGCGTCGTGCGGTTGAGCAGGCGCACACCCAGGCGCTTTTCCAGCAAGGCCAGGCGCCGGCTGACGGCGGGCGGCGTCAAGCCCATTTGCTGGGCCGCCGCCGCCAGGCTGCCTTCGCGCAGCAGCAGCGAGAAAAAGCGCAGATCCGAAAAACCGTCCATCGCAGGCGCCCTGTTGATTCGTGAATTTAACTGAAGAATGAAATAACTCTAGCGTCATTTATACAAATTTACTTATCCCTATGATGGGCGGCACTATTTGAACAAGGAGACATACCATGCGCCCCACCGGCCACCGCTTCACCCAAGCCCTGTCACTGACCAAGCGCGCCGCGCTGGTCGCCGCCCTGTCGCTGGTGGGCTTTGCCGCCCATGCCCAGGCCGCCTATCCCAGCAAGCCCGTCAAGCTGGTCGTGCCTTATGCGCCCGGCGGCAGCGTGGACATCGCGGCCCGGCTGGTCTCGGAAGAGTGGGCCAAGGCCTTGGGCACCACGATGTACATCGAAAACAAGGGTGGCGCGGGCGGCAACATCGGTGTGGACCAGGTGGCCAAGTCGGCGGCCGACGGCTACACCGTGGGCATCCAGTCGGTGTCGCTGGCCATCAATCCGGCGCTGACGGCGCGCATGCCTTACGACACGCTCAAGGACATCGCGCCTGTGGGCATGGTGGCCAGCTCCCAGCATGTACTGGTGGTCGGCAACCATGTTCCCGCCAAGAACGTCAAGGAACTGGTGGCCCTGCTCAAGGCCGATCCCGGCAAGTATTCCTACGGCTCGGCGGGCGCCGGCAGCACTTTCCACATGTCGGCCGAACTGTTCAAGGCCGTGGCCGATGCACCCATGACCCACATCCCCTATCGCGGCGGCGGCCCGGCCCTGATGGACACCATGGCGGGCCAGGTCGCGCTGAGCTTTCCCGTGCTCGCCGCTGCCAAGCCCCATGTGCAAAGCGGCAAGCTGCGCGCCCTGGGCGTGACCGGCGCGCAGCGCTCGGCCCTGATGCCCGACGTGCCGACGATTGCCGAAGCCGGCGTGCCGGGCTACCAGTTCGAGACCTGGTTCATGGTCTTCGCGCCTGCGGGAACGCCTCAGCCGGTGCTGGACAAGCTCAACGCTTCGCTGAACAAGGCCTTGTCCCTGGCGCCGCTGCAAGAGCGCATGGGCCGCGAAGGTTACGACCCCACGCCTTCCACGGCGGTCGATGCGAAACTGCGGCTGCAAAAGGAATTGGGCCAGTGGGCGCAGCTGATCAAGAGCCGCGGCATCACCGCGGAATAATCCGCCAACCGGCCGTGCGCCGCAAGGAGTGAGTAGATGAATGCAGCAGAGTTGATGGCAGGCCTGAGTCCGCATCGCGTCAGCGTCGACGACGGCGTGGAACTCCACGCCTGGGTGGGGGGGCAGGGCCCGGCGCTGCTGCTGGTGCATGGCCATCCACAAACCAGCGTGATCTGGCACAGGCTCGTGCCCACGCTGGCCCGGCATTTCACCCTGGTCGTGCCCGACCTGCGCGGCTATGGCGATTCGTGCAAGCCGGCGGGCGATGCCGACCATGCCAACTATAGCAAGCGCCGCATGGCGCGCGACCTGCTGCGCCTGATGCAGCAACTGGGCCACGAACGCTTTTCGGTGCTGGCCCATGACCGCGGCGCGCGCGTCGCCCACCGCCTGGCCATGGACCACGGCCAGGCCGTGCAGCGCCTGGTGCTGCTCGACATCGCACCCACGCTGTCCATGTACGAGCAGACCAACCAGGACTTTGCGCGCGCCTACTGGCACTGGTTCTTCCTGATCCAGCCCGCGCCGCTGCCCGAGCGCCTGATCGAAGCCGATGCCGCCGCCTATGTGCGCGACGTGATGGGCGGACGCAGCGCGGGGCTGGCGCCTTTCGATCCGCGCGCGCTGGAGGAATACACGCGCTGCCTGGCACTGCCGGGCGCGGCCCACGGCATGTGCGAGGACTACCGCGCTTCGGCCGGCATCGACCTGGAGCACGAGCGGCAAGACCGCGACCAGGGCCGGCGCATGGCCATGCCGCTGCTGGTGCTGTGGGGCGAGCAGGGCGTGGTTCACCGTTGTTTTCAACCCCTGCAGGAGTGGCAACGCCTCGCCGATGACGTGCGCGGCCAGCCCCTGCCCTGTGGGCACTACATCGCAGAGGAGGCGCCGCAAGCTTTGCTGGACGTCGCCCTGCCGTTTTTACAAGGAAAGAGCGCATGACCGATGTGCCTAATCGCAGCGCCCAGACGCTGTACCGCAAGCTGGTCGACTCCCACACCGTGGCCGTGCTCGACGAGCAGAACGTGCTGCTGTTCTGCGACCTGCATCTGATGAACGAATACACCAGCCCGCAGGCGTTTGCCGGGCTGCACGCGGCCGGCCGCGGCGTGGCCATGCCGGGCCAGAACGTGGCGGTGGTGAGCCACATCATTCCCACCCATCCGGTCAAGCACCGCATCATCCAGGACACGGCGTCGGCCCTGCAGGCGACCAATCTGCGCGCCAACTGCGAGCGCCACCAGATCGCGCTGTTCGACACCAACGACCGCTGGCAGGGCATAGAGCATGTGGTCGCGCCCGAGCACGGCATGATCCGTCCCGGCATGGTGGTGATCTGCGGCGACAGCCACACCACGACCTACGGCGCGCTCGGCGCCCTGGGTTTCGGCATCGGCACTTCGGAAGTCGAGCATGTGCTGGCCACGCAAACCCTGGTCTACCGGCTGGCGCAGGACATGCGCATCCGCGTCGACGGCCATCTGCCCGTGGGCACCACGGCCAAGGACTTGATCCTGATGGTCATCAGCCGCATCGGCGCCCAGGGCGCGCGCGGTTTCGCCGTGGAGTTCTGCGGCTCGGCCATTGACGATCTGTCGGTCGAAGCCCGCTTCACGCTGTGCAATATGGCCGTGGAAGCGGGCGCGCGCGGCGCGCTGATCGCTCCCGACGACAAGGCCGTGGCCTATGTGCTGGAGCATGCGCCCGACATCACGGGCGAGATGCGCGCAGCCGCCTTGGCCCACTGGGCCGGCCTGCACAGCGATGCCGGTGCGCGCTTTGACGTCGAGCACTGCTTCGATGCCAGCCAGGTCGCGCCGTTCGTGACCTGGGGCACCAGCCCCGACCAGGCCGTGGCCGTCGACGGCTGCGTGCCCGATCCGCAATCCCTGCCCGAAGGCGTGCAGCGCACCAGCGCCCAGCAGGCCTTGCGCTACACCGCGCTCGCGGCCGGCCAGCCGCTGCAAGGCGTGGCCGTGGACCATGTGTTCATCGGCTCGTGCACCAATGCGCGCATCGAGGACCTGCGCGAAGTGGACCGCATCGTGGGCCAGGGGCGGGTGGCGGCCGGCGTGCGCGCCATGGTGGTGCCCGGCTCGGGCGCGGTCAAGGCCCAGGCCGAAGCCGAAGGCATTGCGGCGCGCCTCGTGGCGGCCGGCTTCGAGTGGCGCCAGCCTGGCTGCTCCATGTGCCTGGCCATGAACGACGACGTGCTGGCGCCCGGCCAGCGCTGCGCGTCCACGACCAACCGCAACTTCGAAGGTCGCCAGGGACGCGGCGCGATCACGCATTTGATGAGCCCGGCCATGGCCGCGGCAGCGGCGCTCACGGGTCACATCACCGACGTGCGCCAATGGAAGGAATCCCAATGAACCACTCCCTCATTCGCGGCCGTGCCGCGCGCCTGGACATTGCCAACCTCGACACCGACCAGATCATGCCCAAGCAGTTTCTGCGCGGCATCGACAAGGCGGGCCTGGACAAGGGCGTGCTCTACGACCTGCGCTTTGACGGCCAGGGGCGGTTGCGTCCGGACTTTGTGCTCAATCGCCCGGGCTTCGCGGGCGTGGACCTGCTGCTGGCCGGCGCCAATTTCGGCTGCGGCTCCAGCCGCGAGCACGCCGTCTGGGGCATGCAGCAGTTCGGCTTCAAGGCCGTGGTGGCATCGAGCTTCGGCGAGATTTTCTACTCCAACGCCATGAACAACCGGCTGCTGCTGGCCATGGTGTCGCCCGAAGATGCGCAGATCTTCCAGAAAGAGGCCCGCGCGCTGGAAGCGACCGGAGATGCGCTGGCGATGGACATCGACGTCGCCCGGCAACAGGTGAGCACGGCCGGCCACAGCGCGGCATTCACACTGTCGCCACGGCACCAGCGCATGTTCCTGCAAGGCCAGGACTGGATTGGCGCCTCCATGGCGTATGCGCCGCAGATCGCGGAATTTGCCCAGCAGCACTGGCAGCGCCAGCCCTGGGTGCGCGACGTGGCGGCGACAGTTCGCGCGAGACTGTCCTGACTCCCCCTGAGCCGCTACGCGGCTTGGGCCGCCCCGGCTTCCCCCTCTCAACCTGCGGTGGAGGGGGGTGCCCGACTAAGGGACGACACCATCGCTGCGGGGCGGTCCTTGCTCGGCGTCACCTTGCTGCGGCACGCCAGTTTTCAAGGCTGAAGAAGGGGCGAGCGCTGAAAAGAAACGCTCAGCTACCTGTTGGGTTCGCGCCGTCCTGCATGACCCAGAGAATGCGGTCCAGGTCGACGCCGATCTGGCTGGCTTGGGCCAGCAGATGCTGGCGCACGCCGTCGGGCAGCACCGGGCTGCGCGACAGGATCCAGAAGTAGTCGAGGCTGGAGCCAATGACCATGGCCCAGCGGTACTGCTCGTCCAGCGCCACCACGTGGTAGCCGGCGTAAAAAGGCCCGAAAAAGGACACCTTGAGCGCGCCCACATCGGGGCGGCCGACAAACTGCGCCTTGCCGCGCGCTTCTTTCCAGCGGTTGTGGCGCGGGTCGAAGCCCCGGTTGGTGACTTGCAAGCGGCCATTGGGCGCAAGACTGTATTCGGCGCGGGTGCGCACCAGGCCTTTTTCGAAATGCTGGTCTATGCGTGCCACCTCATACCAGCGGCCCAGATAGCGCGAGATATCGAAGTGGCCCACCGGTTGCACGCCGGCTGGCCGGGGCGGCGTGCGCAAGGCCATCCAGGCCAGATAGGCTGCGGCCCCGACGCCCAGCCCAAGGGCGAGGGCGGAGCCGGTGCTGCGACCGGACGCCGCGGGCCTGTCGAGGTCCAGGCGGCGGCGCAGGTCTTGTGGGTCGCGTGGGTGGCAGGGGGCGTCGCGGTGCATAGACATATCCTTGGACAGCAAGACAAAGGGAGCGCTGCCGTCAATCTAACCTCAGTTGCCTGGGACGTGTGTAGGTATTTGCTGGCATGTGCCGCAATGCGTGGGTCAATCCGTGTCCGCTGGATCCGGCCGGGGCCTGCCGCCGAGCGGCCGGCCGGGCGGGCGTTCGCCGATCTGCTGGCGCCACATGGCGTAGTACAGGCCTTTGTGTTCCAGCAGTTCGGCATGGCTGCCGGATTCGACGATGCGGCCGCGCTCCAGCACCATGATGGTCTGCGCATGCAAAATGGTCGACAGCCGGTGGGCGATCAAGAGCGTGATGCGGTGGGATTGCCGCGACACGCGGCGCACGGTATCGGTGATCTGCTCTTCGGTCAGCGAATCCAGGGCCGACGTGGCTTCGTCGAAAATCAGCAGGCGTGGGTTGCGCACCAGGGCCCGCGCAATCGACAGGCGCTGCTTTTCTCCGCCCGACAGGCGCACGCCCGACTCGCCTATGGGCGTGTCCAGGCCCAGCGGTGAGCGCTCCAGCAAATGCAGGCAGGAGGCCTGCTCCAGCGCGGTCATGATGTCCTGGTCGGTCGCATCGGGTTTGACGAACAGCATGTTCTCGCGCAGCGTGCCGGCGAACAAATGCGTTTCCTGGGTCACGAAGCCGATCTGGCGCCGGACTTCGTTGTAGCGCAGTTGCTGGGTCGAAATGCCGTTGAACAGGATGGTGCCTTCTTCCGGGGTGTAGAGCCCGACCAGCATCTTGACCAGCGTCGACTTGCCCGAGCCCGAAGGCCCGACAAAGGCAATGGTGTCGCCGAGTTTTGCCGAGAACGACACACCGTCCAGCGCCTTGTCGCTCGCGCCCTGGTGCTGAAAGCTCACGTTGCGAAAGCTCAGGTCGTGCAGCAGCCCGACGCGCTGGGGGTGGGCCGGGCGTTTTTCCACGGGCTTTTTCATCAAGGCGTCGAAGTTCAGCAGCGACGCTTCGGCTTCGCGCCAGGCCAGGATGATGTTGCCCAGCTCCTGCAGCGGCGCAAAAATGGCCACCGAAATGAATTGCATGGCGATCAGCTCGCCGGTGCTCAGCACATCGCGAAAAATCAGCCACAGCAGCGCAAACAGAATGCCCAGCTTGAGCAGGCTCAGCGTCGATCCCTGCAGGAACGACAGCAGCCGGATGCGCTTGACCTTGAGCATTTCCAGCGCAAAGATTTTCTCGGTCTGGGCCTGCAGCCGGCGCACTTCGGGAAAGGTCAGCCCCAGGCTCTTGATCAGCTCGATGTTGCGCAGGGATTCGGTGATGAAGCCTGAATTGCGGTTGGTTTCGCGCACGATGGAGCGCTGCTGGTGGCGAATTTCGCGGCTCAGCAGGCCGGTGAGCCCGCCCAGCACCAGCACGCCGATCAGGAACACCGGCACCAGTGCCCAGTGCCGCGTGACCGAATACCAGACCAGAAAGCTGATGCCCACGACGGAGGCGAACACGGTGTTGATGAAGGTGTTGATGAAGCGTTCGCTGTCGGCGCGGGTTTTTTGCAGCAGCGACAGCGTCTCACCCGTGCGCATCTCGGCGAACTCCTGGTATTTCAGGCGCATCACCTGGCGCAGGCCGTCGTTGAACAGCTGCGTGCCGAGTTTTTGCACCACCAGGCGGGTCACATATTCCTGCAGCGCGCGCGCCAGGCGCGAGCCAATGGCCACCACCACGGCCAGGCCCAGCAGGCGCAATACGCCGGAAATCAGCTCGGCATCGGTTTTGTCTCCGGGGTGGACGGCGTAGCCGTCGATGATCTTGCCGAAGATGATGGGGTCGACCAGGGCCAGCACCTGGCTGATGGCGGCCAGCAGCAGGGCCAGCCAGGCCAGCTTGGCGTGGGGACGCAAATAGGTCCAGAGAATGTGCATAGGCTCCTCTTATGCCCTGACTTGTGGGACACGGCTGTCGGACAGAGGCTTATTGCAGGAGCATGGAGCCCTGTTCTGAAACCCGCGGAGGCTGGGGGAGATGACTGGACGCCTCTGGCTGTGGCCTAATAGCGGCTTCAACTCGCTTTTTTCATTGAAGGATGTCCCATGGGCAATAAGATCGTTACCGAAGCCGACCGCAAGTTCACGCCCCAGCCACCCCTGCCCAATGGCTACAGCCTGCCTACGCCCGGTCGTGGTCAGCGTTCGAGCCAAGAGCGCGGCGTCGCTACGCGTTCGAAGAAGAACGCCGGCAAGCGTCCTCACCAAGGCTAAGCTGCGGCTGCTCCCTTGAAAAAGCCCTTGCGAGGGCTTTTTTTGCGCCCGTACGGATCAGCCAGCGTCGCGAAACTGCAATTGCTTGCGCAAGGCGATGACTTCCTCCATCAGGTCCGCGGCCAGGGCGGCGAGCTGCGGGTCGGCATCGAAAGCTGCTTCCAGGTGGGCAATGCGCTTGGCGCGCACCAGGGTCTGGCTGCTGAAGCGCCATTGGGCGCGTACATCTCCGTCGCCGTCATCGATGCGCAGGACTTCGTCCCGCACATGCTGCACGACCCAGACAGGGTCCTGCTGACAGGCGTGGGCCAGCTGATTCAGGTCCAGTGCCGCGGTATCCAGCACTTCGCAGGGGGCAAGAAAAGGGGAGGGGGCTGCAGTCATTTAATCGTCCTTGACTCAGGTTCCGGCGTGACGCGCATCGAAGTGGGGGAATGCCTCGGCAAAGGCCTGGTAGGCCTTGCGGCTGGCCTCATCGGGAGCGGGCGGCAGGGCAATATCGAGCAGCAGATACATGTCGCCCGGCGATTTGGCCGGAAGGCCTTTGCCACGCAGACGCAGCTTGCGGCCTTTCTTCCAGCCCGCAGGCACGTTGACTTCCAGCGTTCCCGCGAGGGTCTGCACCTGTATCGGTCCGCCCAGCGCGGCTTCCCAGGGTGCGATGGCCACATGCTGATAGACATCCTTGTCTTCGGCATGCCAGCTCGGGTCGGGGTTGAAACGTACTTCCAGCAGCAGGTCGCCGGCCGGGCCATGCCCTTCTCCCGGTCCGCCGTGGCCTGCCAGGCGTATCAGCTGGCCTTCCTTGACGCCTTTGGGAATGGTGACATGCAACTCCCGGGTTTTTTCCACCGGATGGCCGTGGGCATCGAGTGAAGTGCTGCGCAGGTGCAGGGAGCGTTGCGCGCCCTGGTAGCTGTCCTGCAGGTCCAGTTCGATGACGGCGTGCTGGTCGCGGCCCTTGCGGTCGGCTTGTGGCCGGCCGCTGGCGCGGGCCTGCCTGGCGTGGGCGCTTTGGCCGAACAGCTGGTCGAAGAAATCGCTGAAGGCTTCGCTGTCGCCGCTGTGGCTGGCATGAAAAGTATGGCCTTCGTCCCAGTGCGGCGGAGGCTCGAAGCCGTCATGCCCGCCGAATCCCCCCGCCGGCGCCGCACCGAGTTGGTCGTAGGCGGCGCGTTTCTCGGGGTCGGACAGCACCGCATTGGCCTCGTTGATCTCGGCCATGCGCTTGGCGGCATCCTTGTCCTGGCTCAGATCCGGATGGTGCTTGCGGGCCAGGCGCCGGTACGCCTTCTTGATGTCCTGTGCGCTCGCGTCCTTGGCGACGCCCAGGATTTTGTAGTAGTCCTTGTAATCCATGCGGTGACACTCCGATGCGGGCGTATGGCGATGACTGAAGGGCTGGTGCCAGTATAGAGCCAGCGCCGGTTAAAGCGCCGCCAGGGCCGAGGGCAGGCGTTCCTGGGGCACCCACAGCAGCTGTTCAATGTTGACGCCAGCGCGGTGCGCCTGTTGCAGCAAGCTGGCCCGGGCCTGCGCCGGCAGACTGGCCGTGCGTGACAGCACCCAGGCGCGGTCGGCGCTCGCACCCAGTACCAGGGCCCAGCGGTAGTCGGCGTCCAGCGCAACCACGTTGTAGGCGCTGGAGAACGGACCCAAGGGGGCTGTTTTCAGCGCGCCCTGGCTGGGAGCACCTGCGGGCAGGGCCAGGCTTTCGTGCTTGCTCCATTGCTTGCTGGCGGGATCCAGGCCGCGCTGCACCATGGACAGTGAGCCGTCATAGTTGCTGCGGTAGTGCACGCCCGTCTGTATCAGCCCCAGCTCCGCCGGGTGATCGATCCGGGCCAGCACATACCAGGTGCCCGCATAGCGCGCGGCATCAAAGTTCTGGATGACCTGTATGCGCTGGGGGATGGGGTGGGTGCAGGCGCTGAGGCTGCACACCAGACCCAGGCCGACCAGCCGCAAGGCCAATTGCCAACTGCGCGGCAGTGGACCGATGCTAAGAAGGGCTGCAGCAAACATGGACGACTCCCTGAGGGCTGCCGCGGGCTTGCGGCGGGTGCGGGGGGCCAGTCCAATGTACGCAGGGGCCGGGGACGTGCTTGTAGGCGGTTGCTGGCATGGCTTGTCGGCGGTACAGGGGCAAGGCATGCATGTTTTCCCTGAGATGGCTCGCCCCAGGCCCGCGGGTATAGGCGAAGTCCCTCTACCCGGTTGGGTCACCAGACCGTAGATTCGATCTTCTCTAAGCAAGACAGGGTGAGCGTGCAATGGCCGGTTTTACGTGGGGCGGGGCGAGCGGGGGTGTTCAGCGCAGCGGTTTTGCCAGTGCCTGCCGCCAGTGGGTGGCGTTGGCCTTGGTCGGTGTGGCGGCCATGGGGGCTGCCGTGGCCCGTGAGGGCGGGGCCCAAGAGGGCGGGGCGCGGGACTCGGTCGATTCCATGGCCTGGCGCGTGAAGGCCTGCAGCGCCTGCCACGGCGACCAGGGGCGGGCAACGGCTGACGGCTACTTCCCCCGGCTGGCCGGCAAGCCCGCGGGCTATCTGTTCCAGCAATTGCAGAACTTCCGCGATGGCCGGCGCAGCCATCCACAAATGGCCCATTTGCTGGCCTATCTCAGCGATGACTATCTGCGCGAGATGGCGGGCTACTTTGCCCAGCGCCAGGTGCCTTACCCGCCGCCGGCCCGGACCCGGGTTTCGGCCCAGGAGCTGGCCCAGGGACAGGCGCTGGTGTTGCACGGGGATGCTGCCCGGGGCCTGCCGGCCTGCGTGGCCTGTCATGGCGCGGCGATGACTGGCGTGCTGCCGGCGGTGCCTGGCCTGCTGGGCTTGTCGCGCGACTATCTCAATAGCCAGCTCGGCGCCTGGCAGACCGGCCAGCGGCATGCGCAGGCACCCGACTGCATGGCCGACATCGCGCGCAAGCTTTCCGTGGCGGAGGTGGCCGCGGTGGCGGGTTGGCTGGCCGCGCAGACAGTGCCGCACGGCGGCCAGCCGGCAACGCAATTGCCCCGGCCCGCGCCGTTGACCTGCGCCGGCATGGCGCAGACTTCGCACGGGGAGGGACGGTAATGCGCAATAAACCATGGATTTACGGGCTGCTGGCGGTGGGCGGCCTGGTGCTGGCCAGCGCGGCCGCGGTGGTCTGGCTGAACCTGCGTGGCGAAGCGCCCGCGCCGCAATTGTTGGCCGCGCCCGGCGCCGTCGTGGCGCCTGCCTCGCCCGCCTTGCTGGAAAAAGGCGCCTACCTGGCCCAGGCCGGCAACTGCATGGGTTGCCATACGGTACAGGGCGGCGCGCAGTACGCGGGCGGGCGACCGGTGGACACGCCTTTCGGCGTGGTCTACGCGCCCAATCTCACGCCCGATGCGGCCACTGGCTTGGGGCGCTGGACACCAGATGCCTTCTGGCGGGCCCTGCATCACGGCCGGTCGCAGGATGGGCGCCTGCTGTACCCGGCGTTTCCTTACCCGCAGTACACGCGCGTGTTGCGCAAAGACAGCGACGCACTGTTTGCCTATCTGCAAAGCCTGGCCCCGGTCGCCGCGCCCAACAAGCCCCATGCGCTGCGCTTTCCGTTCAATACCCAGGCCGCGCTGGCGGTGTGGCGGGCGTTGTATTTCCGGCCCGAAGCCTGGTCGCCGCAGGCCGGAGAGTCGGCCCAGTGGAACCGCGGGGCCTATCTGGTGCAAGGCCTGGGCCACTGCGCCGCCTGCCATTCGGCGCGCAATATCTGGGGGGCGTCCGTTGACGAAGCCCTGCTGCAGGGCGGCATGATTCCGCTGCAGAACTGGTATGCGCCGGCCCTGGGCGGCGTGCCGGAAGGGGAGGACGCATTCGTGCGCCTGCTCCAGACCGGAGTGACTGACGCCGCTTCGGTCAGCGGTCCCATGGCGGAAGTGGTGTTTCGCAGCACCCAGCACCTGCAGACGCAGGACTTGCAGGCCATGGCCCAGTATCTGCGCACGCTGCCGGCCCCGCCGGTCCAGAAGGCGTCCATGGCCAAGGCCGGCGATGCGCTGCTCGGTGCCCAGCTGTACTCCCAGCACTGCGCGCAATGCCATGGCGAGCAGGGCGAAGGCCGGGCCGGGGCATTTGCCCCGCTGGCCGGCAACCGGGCGGTGAACTTGCACGACGGCACGAACGTGGTGCAGATGGTGCTGCAGGGCGGCTATCCACCGGCCACGGCGGGCCACCCGCGGCCCCATGGGATGCCGCCGTTCAGTCATGTGCTCAGCGACGCGCAGGTAGCGGCGGTGAGTTCTTTTGTCAGACAATCCTGGGGCAATGGGGCGCCAGCAGTCGGTACCATGGAGGTTTATCGGGTGCGCGAGAAGCGCGCGCCTGGGCGTTAAGGAGTCGGAATGGAAAGTCAGTCCCTGGAATACGGGCAGCCCCAGCAGGGCGTGGAGCAGTGGCAGTGGCTGGTGGTCTGCCTGTGCGCGCAGTGGTGCGGCGTATGCCAGCAGTATCAAAATGGTTTTGAAGCCCTGGCGGCCAGCCACCCCCAAGCCCGGTTTCTGTGGCTGGACGTAGAGGACCGCGAGGATGTCGCCGGCGATCTCGAAGTCGAGACCTTTCCATCGTTGCTGATTGCCGACCGCCAGCACGCGCGCTTTCTCGGCCCGCTGCTGCCGCAGTTACCTATTTTGTCGCGCCTTCTGGTATCGTTGCAGACGACCGGGCCAGCGACCGAGGCAGTGTCTGCGCCAGCGCAGGCCTTGCGTGATCGCATCCTCGCGGCCGGCCTGGCCTAGCATCTGTCCGCTGCGTATTGTGGGGGGCGTTTGAGTGCAGTTTGTAAGCCCCGACAACGGTTTGCGGCTACAATGCACAACTCACGACCAAACGGGCGGGTACACACCGCCCGTTTTTTTTGGTCGGTTGCATTTGGAGCTCGAAGCTGTCGGATGAGTTTTCCGGGGGTTATCGGGTTTTTTGTATTTGCAGGATTGAATTGAATACACGTGGCACTACAGCAAATCGTTGAACAAACAGTAGCAGGTCTGGGTTATGACTTGGTGGAGATAGAGCGCTCCGCAGGTGGACTGCTGCGCGTCACCATCGATTTGCCTTGGCAGGCACCGACGCCTGAAACGCAGGCCTTGCCGGAGCAGCGCATCACGGTTGAAGACTGTGAAAAGGTGACCCGCCAGCTGCAGTTCGCGTTGGAGGTGGACGGCGCGGAATATTCGCGCCTGGAAGTCTCTTCGCCGGGCATCGATAGGCTTTTGCGTCATGAACAGGATTTCGTGCGCTTCGAAGGCGCCGTCATCGACGTGACGCTCAGGGAGCCGATCGGCGTGGCGGCCGCAGGGCAGGTGAGTGCCAATCGCAAGAAATTTCGCGGCACGCTCGAGCGTACGGAGGCCGGTGGCTGGCAAATCGTCTGGAGCGATGAGCCGCCGGTCAAGCCGGGCCAGCGCGTGAGCAAGAAACGTGTGCCCGCGCCTTTGCAGGCATTGGGTTTTTCGCTGGATGAGTTGCGCGAAGCGCGTCTTGCGCCTCTGGTGGATTTCAAGGGCAGGGCCAACAAGGCCGCTTCATAGCGGCACCGTTGCAGGTCAAATAGTTCAGACAAAGCGGGTGCGGCTGTGCCCCTTGAAGTGATTGAAATAGGAGAGTCATCGCATGAATCGCGAATTGTTGATGTTGGTAGAGGCCATTTCGCGCGAGAAGAACGTCGAGCGCGATGTGGTCTTTGGTGCCGTGGAATTGGCTTTGGCCCAGGCCACGAAGAAGCTGTACCAGGGCGAAGTGGATATCCGCGTGGCCATCGATCGTGATAGCGGTGACTACGACACCTTCCGTCGCTGGTTGGTCGTGCCCGATGATGCTGGCCTGCAAAACCCTGAAGCCGAAGAAATGCTGATGGACGCGCAAGACCGCGTTCCAGACATTGAAGTCGGCGAGCACATCGAGGAAGAAGTCGAGTCGGTGCCTATCGGCCGTATCGGCGCGATGGCTGCCAAGCAGGTGATCTTGCAGAAGATCCGTGATGCTGAGCGCGAAATGCTGCTCAACGACTTCATGGCGCGCGGTGAAAAGATCTTCACCGGCACCGTCAAGCGCATGGACAAGGGCGACATCATCGTCGAAGGCGGCCGCGTCGAAGGACGCCTGCGTCGCAGCGAAATGATCCCCAAGGAAAACCTGCGCAACGGTGACCGGGTCCGCGCCATGATCATGGAAGTGGACTTGACCCTGCGCGGCGCCCCCATCATCTTGTCGCGCTCAGCGCCCGAGTTCATGGTGGAACTGTTCCGCAACGAAGTCCCTGAAATCGAGCAAGGTTTGCTGGAAATCAAGAGCTGCGCACGCGATCCAGGCAGCCGTGCGAAAATCGCCGTGATCTCGCACGACAAGCGCGTGGATCCTATCGGAACCTGCGTGGGCGTGCGAGGCACCCGCGTGAACGCCGTGACCAACGAACTGGCCGGCGAGCGCGTGGACATTGTGCTGTGGTCTGAAGACCCGGCCCAGTTCGTGATCGGTGCGCTGGCTCCGGCCAACGTGTCGTCCATCGTGGTGGACGAAGAAAAGCACGCCATGGACGTGGTCGTTGACGAGGAAAACCTCGCCATCGCCATCGGTCGTGGCGGCCAGAACGTGCGTCTGGCCTCTGACCTCACGGGTTGGAAAATCAACATCATGGACGCAGCCGAGTCTGCGCAAAAACAGGCCGACGAGACGGATACCGCACGTCGCCTGTTCATGGAGAATTTGGATGTCGACGAAGAAATCGCCGACATCCTGATCGAAGAAGGTTTCGGCAGCCTGGAAGAAGTGGCCTATGTGCCGCTGCAGGAAATGCTGGAAATCGAAAGCTTCGATGAAGACACCGTGAACGAGCTCCGGGCGCGAGCCAAGGATGCCTTGCTCACGTTGGAAATTGCACGCGAGGAAAGTGTCGACAAGGTGTCGCAAGATCTGCGTGACCTAGAGGGGTTGACGCCTGAGCTGGTGGCCAAGCTGGCCGACGGTGGCGTCCATACACGGGATGACTTGGCCGATTTGGCCATTGACGAACTGACCGATCTGACCGGGCAGTCTGCCGACGAAGCGAAAGCTTTGATCATGAAGGCACGTGAACACTGGTTCACCGGGCAAGAGTAAGGTCAGGGAGGTACGAACCAAATATGTCGAGTAACACTGTTGCTGAGTTTGCTGCTGAACTCAAAAAAACCCCCGAAACCTTGTTGCAACAACTGAGCTTTGCCGGTGTTGCCAAGGCCTCGGCTTCAGATGCGTTGACCGAGTCCGATAAACAGAAACTGCTCTCGCACCTGCAAGCCAGCCATGGCACAGGCGGAGCTGACCGCAAGAAAATCACATTGACGAAAAAGTCGACGAGCGAAATCAAGCAGGCTGATGCCACTGGCAGGGCCCGCACTATTCAAGTGGAAGTGCGCAAGAAGCGCACTTTCGTAAAGCGTGACGAAAGCGGCGAAGCCGGTTCCGAAGGCGAAGCACAGGTCAGCGAAGAGCAGACCGGCACTGAGCGCGAATCCGACGAACTGGTGCGGCGCGAAGTGGCAGCTCGCCATCAGGTGGAGCTGATTAGCCAGCAGGAGGAAGAACTGGTGGAAAAACGCCGTGAGCGCGAAGAGCGCGAACGCCGGGAGCGTGAAGCCGAGGAGCGGGCCGTAGCCTACGCTGCTCAGGAAGCCGCAAAGATTGCCCAGGCGACCGCGCAGAAGGCTGAAGCCTCGCGCGAATACAAGGCTGAAACGGCTGCCCGCAATGCGGCCCAGACCGCTGCGCGCGAAAAGGCCGAGGAAGAGTCGCGCTCGCGCGCTGCTGAAGAAGCCGCCCGTGCCAAGGACCTGGACGAACGCCGCCGCAAGGCTTTGGCTGAAGCCGAAGCCATTCGCGCCATGATGGCAGCGCCTAAGCGCGTGCTCGTGGCCAAGAAGCCTGAAGAGCCGGTCAAGCCCGCTGTTGTGGCCAAGCCTGCGGGCGACGCCAAGAAGGGCACGCTGCACAAGCCTGCCACGGGTTCGACCACCGCTCGCACGGGCGCTGCTGCCCCTGCGGCCGGCGCCGGCAAGGAAGTCAAGTCCGCCAAGCTGTCCTCCAGCTGGGCTGGCGATGGCAAGAAGAAAGAAATCAAGACCCGTGGCGACAGCGGCCCTAGCCGTGGCGGCGGTGGCAGCAACTGGCGCGGTGGTCCGCGCGGCGGCAGCCGTCGTGGCGGCGGCAACGACCGCAACGATCACCACCAGCATGCGCAGGTGGAGTTCCGTGCGATCGAAGTGCACGTGCCAGAAACCATCACGGTTTCCGAGCTCGCACACAAGATGTCGGTCAAGGCGTCCGAACTGATCAAGATCCTGATGAAGATGGGCCAGATGGTCACCATCAATCAGCCTCTGGACCAGGATACGGCCATGATCGTGGTCGAGGAAATGGGTCACACCGCCAAGGTGGCTGCTCTGGACGATCCGGAAGCATTCACTTTCGAGGAAACCTCGCAGCAGGACGCAGAAGCCCTGCCACGCGCACCTGTGGTGACCGTGATGGGTCACGTCGATCACGGCAAGACCTCGCTGCTGGATTACATCCGTCGCACCAAGGTCGCTGGCGGCGAAGCCGGTGGTATTACCCAGCACATTGGTGCCTACCATGTGAAGACCGATCGCGGCATGGTGTCCTTCCTCGACACCCCTGGTCACGAGGCCTTCACGGCCATGCGTGCCCGCGGTGCCCAGGCAACCGACATCGTGATTCTGGTGGTCGCTGCGGACGACGGCGTGATGCCTCAGACCAAGGAAGCCATCAAGCACGCCAAGGCGGCTGGTGTTCCTATCGTCGTGGCCATCACCAAGTCGGACAAGCCCGATGCCAACTTCGAGCGCGTCAAGCAAGAGCTGGTGGTGCAGGAAGTCGTGCCTGAAGAGTACGGCGGTGAGTCGCCTTTCGTGCACGTGTCTTCCAAGACCGGCATGGGCATCGACGCACTGCTCGAACAGGTGCTGCTGCAGGCTGAAGTGCTGGAACTCAAGGCGCCGGTCGATGCCGCTGCCAAGGGTCTGGTCATTGAAGCCCAGCTCGACAAGGGACGTGGTCCCGTGGCGACGGTGCTGATTCAATCCGGTACGCTCAAGGTGGGCGACGTGGTTCTGGCTGGTCAAACCTATGGCCGCGTGCGTGCCATGGTCGACGAAAACGGCAAGTCCACCAAGACGGCTGGTCCTTCGATTCCGGTCGAAATCCAGGGTCTGTCGGATGTGCCGCGTGCTGGTGATGAATTCATGGTGCTGAGCGACGAACGCCGCGCCCGTGAAATCGCCACTTTCCGTGCCGGCAAGTTCCGTCACACCAAGCTGGCCAAGCAACAAGCCGCCAAGCTGGAAAACATGTTCGCCGAAATGACAGCGGGCGAGGTGCAAACCCTGCCCATCATCATCAAGGCCGACGTGCAGGGTTCGCAAGAAGCCCTGGGCCAGTCGCTGCTCAAGCTGTCGACCGACGAAGTGCGCGTGCAACTGGTGTATGCCGGCGTGGGCGGCATCAGCGAGTCGGACATCAACCTGGCGATCGCTTCCAAGGCGCTCGTGATCGGCTTCAACGTGCGCGCTGATGCGAATGCCCGTAAGACTGCCGAGAACAACGACGTTGAAATTCGTTACTACAACATCATCTATGATGCTGTGGACGAACTCAAGGCGGCGATGTCCGGCATGCTGGCACCCGAGCAGAAGGAAGAGATCATCGGTATGGCCGAGATCCGCACCGTGTTCGTGGCGACGAAGATCGGCACCATTGCCGGTTCGTACATCACGTCCGGTCAGGTCACCCGCAATGCACGCTTCCGCCTGCTGCGCGACAATATCGTGATCTACACCGGCGAGATCGAATCGATCAAGCGTCTGAAGGACGACGTCAAGGAAGTCAAGGAAGGCTTCGAGTGCGGTATCAAGCTCAAGAACTACAACGACATCAAGGAAGGTGACGTGCTGGAAGTCTTTGAGATCAAGGAAATCGCCCGGACGCTGTAACTTATGGCTGGAAAAAAACGCGCTGCGCCGAATCGCAGTTTCAAAGTCTCCGATCAGATCCAGCGCGATCTGTCGGAGCTGATCGCCCGGGAGTTGAAAGACCCCCGGGTGGGCATGATCACCCTGCAAGGGGTGGAGGTGACTCCGGACTATGCCCACGCCAAAGTGTTTTTCAGCATTCTGACGGGCGATCCCGATCAGACGCTGGAAGGCCTGAACCAGGCTGCAGGCTTCCTGCGCAGCGGCCTGTTCAAGCGTCTGCACATCCACACCGTGCCGACATTGCACTTCGTCTACGACCGCACGACCGAGCGTGCATCGGACATGAATGCCTTGATCGCCAAGGCTGTTTCTTCGCGCGCGAAAGAAGACTGACATGAACGCGCCACGCACACGGGTGCAGCGGCGCCCTGTGCATGGGGTGTTGCTGCTCGATAAACCGCTGGGGTTTTCCAGCAATGACGCTTTGCAGAAAGTAAAGTGGTTGTTGCGCGCGGAAAAAGCCGGTCATACCGGTACCCTGGATCCCTTGGCCAGCGGCGTATTGCCGCTGTGCTTTGGTGCTGCCACCAAGTTCAGTCAGCTGCAACTGGAAGCGGCCAAGACCTATATCGCCATTGCCCGGCTTGGCGCGACCACGACGACCGCGGATGCGGAAGGCGAAGTGGTGCGCGAAAGGCCGGTCGACCTGGCGGCGATGACGCCCGAGCGTCTGCAGGCCGTGGCCCGTCAGTTCAGCGGTCCTATCTTGCAGGTGCCGCCCATGCATAGCGCGCTCAAAAAGGACGGCAAAGCGCTGTACGAGTATGCGCGCGAAGGCATTGAGATCGAACGCCCTGCGCGTGCGGTCACTATCCATGCGCTGGACGTCAGCCTGACGGAAGACGCGGATGGCTGCGCGGCCGTCAAGCTGGTGGTCACCTGCAGCAAAGGCACTTATATCCGCACCTTGGGTGAGGATATCGGGGAAGCCCTGGGCTGTGGTGCCCACCTCCGGTTTCTGCGTCGCACCGATACGGGCGGCTTGGGACTGGAAGGCTGCGTCACTCTCGAGGCGCTGGAGGCCATGGACGAAGAGCAGCGTCTGCTGCATGTGCAGCCACCGCAAATGTTGCTGCATGAACACACGCCAGTCACGCTGACCGAGTACGATGCCGGACGTTTTCTGTCTGGAATGCGCCGGCGGGGCGACTGGCCGGATGCGACGGCAGTGGCCGTCTATGGCGTGCAGCCGCACGCATTATTGGGAGTAGGCCATGTGCTGGGCGGGGAGCTGATTCCCGACCGCCTGCTGAGCCCCCTGGAAATTCAACAAATTTTGGAAGGCACGCCGCGCCCAACAGACCGCGGCATTTTGGAAACTTTATGAGTACACAAATCCGCAACATCGCCATCATCGCGCACGTTGACCACGGTAAAACCACCATGGTCGATCAGCTGCTGCGCCAGTCCGGTACTTTCGCCGAACATGAGAAGGTGGTTGACACCGTCATGGACAACAATGCCATCGAGCGCGAGCGCGGCATTACCATCCTGGCCAAGAACTGTGCCGTCAGCTGGGAAGGCACCCACATCAACATTCTCGACACGCCCGGTCACGCCGACTTCGGCGGTGAAGTCGAGCGCGCACTGTCGATGGTCGACGGCGTGGTGCTGTTGATCGACGCGCAAGAGGGCCCCATGCCCCAGACGCGTTTCGTGACCAAGAAGGCCTTGGCCCTGGGCCTCAAGCCCATCGTCGTGGTCAACAAGGTGGACAAGCCCGGTGCGCGTCCCGACTACGTGGTCAATGCCGCTTTCGACCTGTTCGACAAGCTCGGCGCTACCGATGAACAGCTGGACTTCCCCGTGGTGTATGCCTCGGGTATCAACGGCTGGTCGGCGCTGGAAGAAGGCGTTCCTGGTGAGCAGTGGGGTCCCGACATGTCGGCCCTGTTCAACACCATCCTGAACCACGTCCCCTCGATCCAAGGCGATGCAACAGCTCCTCTGCAAATGCAGATCTCGGCGCTGGACTACTCGACCTTCGTGGGCCGTATCGGCGTGGGCCGCATCACTGCCGGTACCGTCAAGGCCGGTCAGGAAGTGCTGGTCATGGCCGGTCCCGATGGCAAGAGCTACAAGGGCCGTATCAACCAGATCCAGAAGTTCCAGGGTATCGATCGCGTGCAAGTCACCGAAGCCGGCCCCAGCGACATCGTGCTGGTCAACGGTATGGAAAATCTGGGCATTGGTGAAACCCTCACCGACCCGATCAACCCCAACCCGCTGCCAATGCTCAAGATCGATGAACCGACCTTGACCATGAACTTCTGCGTGAACAACTCGCCTCTGGCGGGTCGTGAAGGCAAGTTCGTGACCAGCCGCCAGATCTGGGACCGCCTGCAAAAGGAACTGCGTTCCAACGTGGCCCTGCGCGTCAAGGAAACGGACGAAGAAGGTATCTTCGAAGTCTCGGGTCGTGGTGAATTGCACCTGACCATCTTGCTCGAAGAAATGCGCCGCGAAGGCTACGAGCTGGCAGTGTCCAAGCCACGCGTGGTGTTCCGCGAGATCGACGGCGTCAAGTGCGAGCCTATCGAGCTGGTGACGGCCGACGTGGAAGAAACCCACCAGGGCGGCGTGATGCAAGCCATGGGCGAGCGCAAGGGCGACCTGGTCAATATGGAATCCGATGGCCGCGGTCGCGTCCGTCTGGAGTACCGTATTCCTGCGCGTGGCCTGATTGGCTTCACCAACGAATTCCTGAACTTGACACGTGGTTCGGGCCTGATCGCCAACATCTTCGACAGCTATGAACCCCATCGTGGCGACATCGGCGGCCGCAAGAACGGTGTGCTGATCTCCATGGACGACGGTGAAATCTTCACCTACGCCCTGGGCAAGCTCGATGACCGCGGCCGTATGTTCGTCAAGGCGAACGATCCGGTGTACGAAGGCATGATCATCGGCATTCACAGCCGTGACAACGACCTGGTGGTCAACGCCACGCGTACCAAGCAGCTGACCAACTTCCGTGTGTCCGGCAAGGAAGACGCGATCAAGATCACGCCTCCCATCGACCTGTCGCTGGAATACGCTGTGGAATTCATCGAGGACGATGAGCTGGTCGAAATCACGCCCAAGAGCGTGCGAGTGCGCAAGCGCTTCCTGAAGGAAGGCGATCGCAAGCGTAACCGCTGAGATCGACGTCGTGGCCGCGGTGCATTGCACTGCAGCTGCCCAAAAAAAGCCGCCTTGTGCGGCTTTTTTTGTTGCCGCCGGGCCGCCCCAAGGCGAAAAACATCCCCTTGGGGGGCAGCTGCTACGCGAAGCGAGCAAGCGTGGGGGCTTTTTTTTGCGTCTGTGACAGGGCGCGGCGGGCGGTCTCGGTTATGGTTGAAAGTTGGCTGCGCAGTTTGATGGCTGCGCTGAATCATCCGGTTGACCAGAGGAAAAAACCATGACGGAGACAAATGCGCTAGTCCTGACCGAAGTTCGCGGTCGCATAGGCTGTATCACCCTCAACCGTCCGCGCGCGCTCAATGCGCTGTCGCTGGAGATGGTGCGTGATCTGATGGCCACGCTGCTGCAGTGGCAGAACGACCCCCAGGTATTGGCGGTGGCATTGCGTGGCAGCAACAAGGAGGGCGTGTTCGGCGCGCTGTGCGCGGGCGGTGACATCCGTTTCCTGCACCAGGCTGGCAGTACGGGCAACCCGCAGCTCGAGGACTTCTTCACCGAAGAGTACGCGCTCAACCACCTGATTCACCATTACCCCAAGCCCTATATCGCTTTCATGGACGGCATCGTCATGGGCGGCGGCATGGGCATCAGCCAGGGCGCGAGCGCGCGCATCGTGACCGAGCGCACGAAGATGGCCATGCCCGAGACGGCGATCGGTCTGTTCCCCGACGTGGGCGGCGGCCACTTCCTGAGCCGTTGCCCGGGCCGTACCGGCGAATGGCTGGCCTT
This sequence comes from Acidovorax bellezanensis, assembly GCF_025421555.1. Lineage (NCBI taxonomy): Bacteria > Pseudomonadati > Pseudomonadota > Betaproteobacteria > Burkholderiales > Comamonadaceae > Acidovorax > Acidovorax bellezanensis. Next base: position 13,775 of record NZ_JAODYH010000002.1, on the reverse strand, counting down.
GACGGGCGAGACCATTGGCGCGGGCGATGCCATCGCCCTGGGCCTGGCCGACGGCTATGTGCCGTCAGCGCAGCTGGCGTCGTTGTGGGAAGCGTTGAGCAGCCAGAATTTTGCCGACAGTGCGGCTGTGCAGAAGTGGGTTGATGGCCAGATGGGCACGGCCGAGGCGCATTTCGCCAAGCAGCAGGCCGAGATCGACCAGTACTTCGCCTTGCCTTCGGTGCGGGCCATTGTCGCTGCGCTGGAAGAGAGCGCCAGCGACTGGGCGCAGGCCACGGCCGCGCTGCTGCGCAAGCGTTCGCCACTGATGCTGCATGTGGTGCTGGAGCAGGTGCGTCAGGCGCGCGGCATGGGCCTGGCCGATGATCTGCGCATGGAGCGTGACATGGTGCGCCACTGTTTTTATCTGCGCCCCGGCCAGAGCGAGACGCTGGAAGGCATTCGCGCGCTGGCCGTCGACAAGGACCATGCGCCCCGCTGGAACCCGGCCCGCATTGAAGAAGTGCAGGACGCGCAGTGGCAGGCGTTCTTCGTGAGCCCCTGGCCCGCGCACGCCCACCCTCTGTGCACACTGGCGGACTGAGCGATCACTGCCGGTGGCTGCCACAGGCGGCCCCGGCAGGTGACGGGCTTAGCGGTTGCGGCCCTTCATTGCGCGTTCCACTTCGCGCTTGCCTTCGCGGTCCTTGATGGTGTCGCGCTTGTCGTGCTCGCCCTTGCCCTTGGCCAGGGCGATTTCGGCTTTCACCAGCCCGTTTTTCCAGTGCAGGTTCAGCGGCACCAGGGTGTAGCCCTTTTGCTCGACCTTGCCGATCAATCGCCTGATCTCTTCCTTGTGCAGCAGCAGCTTCTTGGTGCGGGCGGCATCGGGGTTGACGTGGGTTGAGGCGGTGCGCAGCGGGTTGATCTGACAGCCGATCAGGTAGAGCTCGCCGTCCTTGATGACGACGTAGCCGTCGGTCAGTTGTACTTTGCCGGCGCGCAGGGCCTTGACTTCCCAGCCGTGCAGCACCATGCCCGCCTCGTGGCGTTCCTCGAAGAAGTAGTTGTAAGCCGCTTTCTTGTTGTCTGCAATGCGGGAGGGGGAGTCAGTTTGTTTGGCCATGTATGAGTTAAATGCGGTGCAATCCAGGAAATAAAAGCTCTCCCTACAATACGGATTGTCGTCTCGCTGCAGCAATTTTAGTTTCCTCCGGCCGCCATTGCCGCGATGGCCTTAGCAGCACCCGGTACTCAGGCCCCTTTTTTCATGAAAACAGTCAATAAATCCGTCCTCATCTGGTACAGCCCCGAAGAAATGTATGCCCTGGTGACGGATGTGGATCATTACCCCGATTTCCTGCCCTGGTGCGACCAGGCGCGGGTGCTGGAGCGAGATGCTCAGGGGATGACGGCTGAAGTGGGCATGTCGCTGGGCGGTCTGCGCAAATCCTTTGTCACCCGCAACACCCACGAAGAAGGCCGCCGCGTGACCATTCGCCTGGTCAAGGGGCCGTTCTCCAAGCTCGAAGGCGACTGGTTTTTCCATCCCGTGGGTGACGGCTCGCAGCGTGCCTGCAAGGTGGAGTTGCAGCTGAGCTACGGGTTTGACAATGTGGCGCTGGCAGCGCTGGTCGGTCCGGTGTTTGACCGCATTGCGGGCTCCATGGTCGATGCGTTCATCAAGCGCGCGGAACAGGTCTATGGTTGAGGCCACCGTGGCCACCCCGGACATGCTGTGCGTGGAGGTGGTGTTCTCTGCCCAGGCGGGCCAGGCGCAGGAATGGGCTGTGCGCCTGCCTCCAGGCGCTTGCCTGCTGGATGCGCTGCGGGCCGTGGGGCTGGAGACCAGCGCCTGGCCGGCGGGCATCTGGGGGCGGCGTGCCGAACGCAGCCAACTGCTGCGCGACGGTGACCGCGTGGAGTTGTACCGTCCCTTGCTGGTCGATCCCAAGGTCGCGCGGCGCGAGCGCTTTGCGCGCCAGGGCGCGCGCGGCACGGGCCTGTTCGCACGCCAGCGGCCTGGCGGAAAAGCCGGTTACTGAGAAGAAGCACCCCCTGAGCCGCCGACGCGGCTTCCCCCTCTCATCCTATGGTGGAGGGGGACGGCAGCCTTGGTGCGGGGCGGCCCTTCCTCGCTGCCCCCTTGCTGGGGCGGCGGTACAAGCGCCATGGGTGGCTGACTCGGGTTATCGAGGCGTGGTTGCGCTAGCCGGTCCGCAATCGCTGGCGATGGTCGCCTGGGCGCGCTGGCGTTCGGCTTCACGCGTGGCGTCATCCATGAAGCCGCGTTCACCTTCGGTATTGGTGTGAGCCATCAGCCTGCCGTCGTTCAGCGCCGTCTGCGCGGCCTGTGCACGGGCGCAGTTGTCCTGGCGCGTACGGGCCAGTTTTCGCTCTTGCTCCTGTTCTTTCGCTTTTTCGCGTTGGGCCTGCTCCGCCTGTTCGGCCGTTTTCCTGGCCTGCAAGTCCTTGTCGACGCCGGAGCTGCGACCTGCGGGCTGGCTGCTGGCCAGCTCAGGAGTCGGATGGGTGGCGGGCAGGGCGGTGGTCTTGCCATGGGCACCGGCCGGGCGCTTTTGAATACGCTCCACCGGCACCTGTGATGGCGGTGGGCGATCGCTGAATACCTTGCGTCCTTGCTCATCCACCCATTGCCATTGCGCATGGGCGCTGGCGGAGAAAACACTGCTGGCGCACAGCAGGACAAGCATTGGGAGATTCATGGCGGCAGATGAAAGTAGGGCGATGGAAGTCGAGGGGGGAGGGGGCGTCCTAGAGGCCAGGTTGACTCCGTCCCATTGGGGAATCTTCGCACTTCCCGCCAGGCCTGCCAAGAGCGTCAGGGTGGAAATCGCCCACTTTCCGAGGCTTGTTGTCGCCTGTGGCGGTGTTTTTGGCCCTGGGGACGCCCCGATGCAAAAACCTGCCCATTCCTGTAAGGATACTGCGCGCAGGTACAATCGTTTTTTTGGAGCTTTCACATGCGCCTTCTTGGAAAAGCACTGACCTTCGACGATGTGTTGTTGGTACCCGCTTACTCCCAGGTCCTGCCCAAGGACACGTCACTTGCGACACGTTTTTCTCGCAACATCTCCCTGAACATTCCCCTGGTGTCCGCCGCAATGGATACCGTGACGGAAGCGCGCCTGGCGATCGCCATTGCGCAAGAGGGTGGTATCGGCATCATCCACAAGAACATGACGGCCCAGGAACAGGCTGCCGAAGTGAACAAGGTCAAGCGCCACGAATCCGGCGTCGTGATCGACCCCGTGGTCATCACCCCTGAACACACGGTGCTGCAAGTGCTGCAGCTGTCGGAAAACCTCGGCATCTCCGGTTTCCCGGTCTGCGATGGCGGCAAGGTTGTCGGCATCGTCACCAGCCGCGATGTGCGTTTCGAAACGCGCTACGACGTCAAGGTCAGCCAGATCATGACGCCGCGCGAAAAGCTGATCACCGTCAACGAAAAGGCCGGCACCACGCCCGCCGAAGCCAAGGCGCTGCTCAACAAGCACAAGCTCGAACGCATTCTGGTCGTCAACGATGATTTCGAGCTCAAGGGCCTGATCACCGTCAAGGACATCAACAAGCAGACCACCTTCCCCAACGCCGCGCGCGATGCAGCCGGCCGACTGCGCGTGGGCGCTGCCGTGGGCGTGGGTGCTGGTACTGAAGAGCGCGTGGAACTGCTGGTCAAGGCCGGCGTGGACGCCATCATCGTCGACACCGCCCACGGCCACAGCCAGGGCGTGATCGAGCGCGTGCGCTGGGTCAAGCAGAACTACCCCCAAGTCGACGTCGTCGGCGGCAACATCGCCACGGGCGCGGCAGCGCTGGCCCTGGTCGAAGCCGGTGCCGATGCGGTCAAGGTCGGTATCGGCCCAGGTTCGATCTGCACCACGCGCATCGTCGCTGGTGTGGGCGTGCCCCAGATCATGGCCATCGACAGCGTGGCCACGGCCCTGCTGGGCACGGGTGTGCCACTGATTGCCGACGGCGGCGTGCGTTTCTCGGGCGACATCGCCAAGGCGCTGGCCGCTGGCGCATCGACCATCATGATGGGCGGCATGTTCGCCGGCACCGAAGAAGCACCTGGCGAAGTGATCCTGTACCAGGGCCGCTCGTACAAGAGCTACCGCGGCATGGGCTCGATCGGCGCGATGCAGCAAGGCTCGGCCGACCGCTACTTCCAGGAATCGTCGACGGGCAACCCGAACGCCGACAAGCTGGTTCCTGAAGGCATCGAAGGCCGCGTTCCCTACAAGGGCTCCATGGTCTCCATCGTCTATCAGATGGCCGGTGGCGTGCGCGCTGCAATGGGCTACTGCGGTTGCTCCAGCATCGAGCAGATGAACAACCAGGCTGAATTCGTCGAGATCACAACGGCCGGCATCCGTGAAAGCCACGTCCATGACGTGCAAATCACCAAGGAAGCGCCAAACTACCGCGCCGACTAAAATCGGTCCATCGCCATCCCATGGCCCGATCCGCTGCGCGAGCAGGTTGGTCGGGCCTTGCCATTTTCCAGACCATGCAACACGACAAGATCCTCATCCTCGACTTCGGCTCCCAAGTCACCCAGCTGATTGCCCGCCGCGTGCGCGAAGCCCATGTCTACTGCGAAGTCCATCCTTGCGATGTGAGCAGCGATTGGGTGCGTGAGTTCGCCGCCGACGGCAAGCTCAAGGGTGTGATTCTTTCGGGCAGCCACGCCAGCGTCTACGAAGTCGATGACCGCGCGCCTGACGCCGTGTTCGAACTGGGCATCCCCGTGCTGGGCATCTGCTACGGCATGCAGACCATGGCTACCCAACTGGGCGGCAAGGTCGAAGGCTCGAACAGCCGCGAATTCGGCTACGCCGAAGTCCGCGCCCACGGCCAGACCGAACTGCTCAAGGGCATCGAAGACTTCGTCACGGACGAAGGCCACGGCATGCTCAAGGTCTGGATGAGCCATGGCGACAAGGTCACCGAGCTGCCTGAAGGCTTCAAGGTGATGTGCTCCACGCCGTCCTGCCCCATCGCCGGCATGGCCGACGAAGTGCGCCGCTTCTACGCCGTGCAGTTCCACCCCGAAGTCACGCACACCGTGCAGGGCCAGGCCATGCTCAACCGCTTCGTGCGCGAGATCTGTGGCGCCGCGCCGGACTGGATCATGGGCGACTACATCGAAGAAGCCGTGGCCAAGATCCGCGAGCAGGTCGGCGATGAAGAAGTCATCCTGGGTCTGTCGGGCGGAGTGGATTCGTCTGTGGCCGCGGCCCTGATCCACCGCGCCATCGGCGACCAGCTGACCTGCGTGTTCGTGGATCACGGTCTGCTGCGCCTGAACGAGGGCGACATGGTCATGGAGATGTTCGAAGGCAAGCTGCACGCCAAGGTGGTGCGCGTGCAGGCTTCCGATCTGTTCCTGGGCGAGCTGGCCGGCGTGTCCGAGCCCGAGCAAAAGCGCAAGATCATCGGCCGCCTGTTTGTCGACGTGTTCAAGGCCGAAGCCAGCAAGCTCAAGGCCGCGAACGCCGGCAGCAAGGGCGCGACTTTCCTGGCCCAGGGCACCATCTACCCCGACGTGATCGAGTCGGGCGGCGCCAAGAGCAAGAAGGCCGTGGTCATCAAGAGCCACCACAACGTGGGCGGCCTGCCGGAACAGCTGGGTCTGAAGCTGCTCGAACCCCTGCGCGACCTGTTCAAGGACGAAGTCCGCGAACTGGGCGTGGCCCTGGGCCTGCCGCGCAACATGGTCTACCGCCATCCTTTCCCCGGCCCAGGCCTGGGCGTGCGCATTCTGGGTGAAGTGAAGAAGGAATACGCCGACCTGCTGCGTCGCGCCGATGCCATCTTCATCGAAGAGCTCTACAACTTCGTCGACCCCGCCACGGGCAAGAACTGGTACGAGCTGACCAGCCAGGCCTTCACCGTCTTCCTGCCCGTCAAGAGCGTGGGCGTGATGGGCGACGGCCGCACCTACGACTACGTCGTGGCCTTGCGTGCCGTGCAGACCAGCGACTTCATGACCGCCGACTGGGCCGAGCTGCCCTACGCGCTGCTGAAGAAGGTGTCCGGCCGGATCATCAACGAAGTCCGCGGCATCAACCGCGTGACCTACGATGTGTCGACCAAGCCACCAGCGACGATCGAGTGGGAGTGAAAGCGGGTCTTTCAGGGACTATCGCCAGCTATTGAAAAATCGTCGTAAGTCGTTGATTTAAAAAGATTTACGTCGCGAGGACTATCGGTTCCTATCGCCGGCCAGCGCAGCGGTTTGGCGGTAGGAACTGAAGCCCGATTCAGACCCGCTATATGACGACCGTCTCAACGGCCGCCGTTAAACCCTCACGATTGGCCGCTATGGCCCGGTCGGCATTTTTCTTGCCATGGCGTGCGAGAAACGCCGGCTCGCCGCCGCCAAGAATTTCGGCGAGATGACCGCCCGCTGGCTGGCCGATGCCCGCATGGCCGCCATCAAGCTCTTAGACCTCGACCTGCTCGGAACTCTCTAGAACACCATCGATTTCAATACCTCGGTCATTATTTCAATTGGTGCGCAAATTGAGAACCAGGAGTTATCACAACTCATTTAACTTTCCGTGAGGACTTAGCGATCGCAACTTCGTAAGCTGATTGGCACTGAATCAAGAAAGCCGATGCAATGACAACCCGACGCCACCTGATCCTGTGCGCAGCAAGCTCCGCCGCCGCGCTCTCCGCTGGGATGTTCCACCGCCGAGCCGCAGCAGCGGCCGAGACCTTCGAGGTCAGCTATTCCGACGCGCAGTGGCGGGCGCGGCTCAGCCCGCAGCAATATGTCGTGCTGCGCCAGGAGGGTACGGAGCCTCCAGGCAGCAGCCCGCTTAACAAGGAACATCGCTCTGGGACCTTCTCCTGCGCAGGTTGTGCGCTGCCGTTGTTCTCATCCACCACCAAGTTCGACAGCGGCACCGGCTGGCCCAGTTTCTGGAAACCGTTAGACAATGCTGTCGCTACCCGCAAGGACCGAAGCTACGGCATGGTGCGTACCGAAGCCCACTGTCGGCGCTGCGGTGGTCACCTAGGTCACGTCTTCGAAGACGGGCCACCTCCGACAGGACTGCGCTACTGCATGAACGGCCTGTCGTTAAGCTTCTCGCCGAAGCCAGCCTGAGCTGCGAGTCGCCAGGAAAAACAGCCAGGTTGCTGTTTGCCTCACCTATCTGGGCGGCGTCCATCCTTGCATCCTGCCCGTACTGTCCTTCGGGGTCTCCCGCGCGAGCCAGTCGTGCGCGGGCCCGGATACCGCCATGGCTGCTGCGCTACTGCTGGGCGGCTGCTCCTGGCCGGGAGTGCCAGTTCGGCCCAGCGCCGCATTGCAGACCTTGAATAGGCTCTACTATGTCCGGGCGCTCACGCGCCGACAGTCTCGTCCAGATCAGCAAGAGATCTTCGGCAAGATCCGCAGTTGGCGCCATCCCATGCCTGCGCGAAACGAATGCACTCGTAAAAAACGCTCGCGCCTGCTAGAGTTGGCGCGCAGAACTTCTGCTTATAGTTCTTGCGCGGCGGCCCGCATCAGAGATGCAGTTCCGGACGTAACTCACCTCAGCGGATCCGAGCCTGTTCACAGCTTGGCAATGTGGCAGCTGCGACTCGCAGTTGAAAAAAGGAGAGACATCATGCAGATACTCACCCGAAGTCTTGTGGCCTGCAGTGCACTGCTGCTGGCTTCGCCCGGTGCATTCGCGCAGAAGGCCGGCGACACCATCCTGGGGCTTGGCGTTGCAGTGATTGCACCGCGGGAGTCCTTGGGGCCCGTGACCTCTACTGGGCCCGCAGCGCCGGCATTCAATGCGGCGACGGCGGGTGCGACGGCGAGCATTGATCCCGTCGCGACCGTATCGCTGAGCGTGCTGCATATGTTCACGGACCATGTCGCGGCCGAACTGACGCTGGGCGTGCCGCCCCGGCTGGACGTCGACGTGCAGTTGCGCTCCGGCAACCACCCCCGCGCGGTCAGCGTCAAGGAACTGACTCCGGCGCTGGTGGCCAAGTACCTGTTCTACACACCGGGGGACACAGTGCGCCCCTACCTGGGCCTGGGCGTCACGCATGCGAGCTTCAGGGATGTGAAAATCAACCCGTCGGATCCGCTGGTCGGGCGGCTGGCCGGCACATCCGTTTCGCTCAGCTCCTCCTGGGCCCCGGTGTACAACGCCGGGCTGATCTATAACATCAACGAGCGGCTGTCGATCAACGCCTCGGTTTCCTACATTCCGCTGAAGACTAACGCTACCTTCGTTGGCACCGGAACCACGTCGACCACGCGCCTGAAGCTCAATCCCGTCGATTACGTCGTGCGGCTCGGATACAAGTTCTGATACGGCGCTGCGTCCCGCCCAAGCCCAGCACGCCAGGCCTGCTGGCCTGGTCTACCGCTGCGCATCGAACATTCACCACAAGAATCAGGGTGATCGCAATCGTTGATCTCACGGTACGCCCAAGTCGCGCGTGTGCAAGCAAAGCGACAGGCTTGCCTGAGCGGCCAGCCTGTCCAGCAAGATCGCGTCGGCCTCATCTTCGGGTCGCTGCGAGAGAGAAAGCAAAGAACAGCGGGGTCGCTCAGCAACCAGCTGCCGTGGGCACACAGGTCGAATGGCGCTGCGCTTTTCCTAGTCGTCTTCGCGCACCTGGTACTGCTCCGTCAGTGTCTGCTGGACGGCCGGCGGCACGGCTTCGTAGTGCGACAACGCGATGGTGTAGCGGCCCTGGCCGCTGGTCATCGCATTGAGCCGCGACTGGTAGTTGGCCATCTCAGCCTCGGGCACCTGCCCGCCGATGGCCACCGTGCCGGCCCCCAGGCCCGATGTGCCGGTGACCAGCCCGCGCCGCAACGACAGGTCACTCGTGACGTCGCCAACGGAATGCTCGGGCACGGCGATCTCGATCTGGACGATAGGCTCGAGCACGGCCGGCCGGGCCTCGCGAATCGCCGCCATGAAGGCCCTGCGGCCGGCGGTCGCAAAGGCGATGTCCTTGCTGTCCACGCTGTGGTGCTTGCCGTCGTACACCACGACGCGCACATCGACCACGGGGTAGCCGGCGATCGCGCCGCACGCCAGCACCTCGCGCACGCCTTTCTCGATGGCGGGGATGAACTGGCCCGGGATCGTGCCGCCCCTGACTTCGTCGGCGAACTCGAAGCCCGCGCCGCGCGCGAGCGGCTCGATGCGCAGGAAGACTTCGGCGAACTGGCCGGCGCCGCCGCTCTGCTTCTTGTGGCGGTGGTGGCCCTTGGCCGGCGCGGTCACGGTCTCGCGGTAGGCGATGCGCGGTGGCCGCGTCTGGACCTCGAAGCGGTACACCTCGTGCAGGCGTTCGAGCACGATGCGCAGGTGCAGCTCGCCAAGCCCGTAAAGAACCGTCTCATTGGTCGCGGCCACGTGCTCGAGGCGCAAGCACGGGTCTTCGGCCGCGAGCTTGCCGAGGATCTCCCAGGCGCGCTGCTCGTCGCCATGGCGCTTGGGCTCCACGGCCAGGCCGTACACCGGTACCGGAAACGCCAGCGGCGCGAGATACACATGGCTGTCTTCCTCCGCATCGTGCAGCACGGCATCGAAATGGATCTCGTCGACCTTGGCCACCGCCACGATGTCGCCCGGCACCGCGTGCGACACCTCGACATGGTCCTTGCCCTGGAGCATGAACAAATGCCCCACCTTGAAGGGCTTGCGGCCGTCGCCGATGTAGAGCTGGCTGTCGCGTGTGACCGTGCCCTGGTGCACGCGAAAGATGCCCATCTTGCCGACATAGGGGTCGATCGTGACCTTGAACACATGCGCCAGCACATGCAGCGTCGGGTCAGGCTTGGCTTCCATGGGCTTGGCCTGTGCGCCCTCGCCAACGATGAAGTTCGGCGGGTTGGCCTCGGTCGGATTGGGCAGGAGCTTGACGATCACATCCAGCAGCTCGGCCACGCCGGCGCCGCTGCGCGAGGAGACGAAGCACACCGGGATCAGGTGACCTTCGCGCAGTGCCTGCTCGAGCGGCGCGTGCAGCTCGGCCGGATCCATATCGCCGTCTTCGAGGTAGCGGTCGACGAAGGCCGCGTCGACCTCGACTACCTGCTCCACCAGCGCGCGGTGCGCCGCTTCGACGGGGCCGAAGTCAGTCTGCCCGAAACGGTTGAAGAAGCAGTCCACGACCCGCTTGCCGACCCTGTCGGGCAGGTTCAGCGGCAGGCATTCGCGGCCGAAGGTCGCCTGGATGTCGGCCAACAGGCCCGTCAGCGAGACGCCCTGCGCGTCGGTCTTGGTGACGATGATCATGCGGGCGAGGCGGCGCGAGGCGGCGTACGCCATCATGCGCACCGTCATCGGCTCGATGCCGGTGGCGGCATTGATGACCACCGCTGCCGTCTCGACCGCCTCCAGTGCCGGCATGCTCTGGCCGAGGAAGTCGGGGCCGCCGGGCGTGTCGATCAAGTGGATGCGCGTGCCGGCATGCGTGAGGTGCATCACCGATGCATTGAGCGAGTGCTGCATGCGGCGCTCCAGCGGGTCGTGGTCGCTGACGGTGCTGCCGCGCTCGATGCTGCCGCACGCTCCGATGGCCCCCGCCTTGTACAACAAGGCCTCGGCGAGCGAGCTCTTGCCCGCGGCCGCGGCGCCAACGAGCGCCAGCGTTCGCACGGATTGCATTTCGGCCGCGAGGCCGCTCGATCGGTTTGGCATGGCTGGACTCCTTTGCGCGCCCGTAAGACCGGCCCGGCGGCCCGAAAGGGCACAAGCGTTGCGTGTGGATGTCGAGCCAGCGTACGGGATTGACCGCGCTGGTGCAAGTGGATTGCGCCGCCGACTTCCAATACCTGACCGGCATGCACGCCGCGTTGATCGACCCCTGGTTGCCAGCGTGCAGAGAACTGGGCACACGCTCAAGATGTCTCATCAGCAACGCTCTGAGCCCGTCATGACCACCGTCACCGTCGACTCTGTCATGCCACTGCCGGCGACCGGTCATCGCGCTCGACATGTGTCGAGGGCTTTCAACCCATGGCTTGCCGCCATCCAAGGCGGTCGCAGCCCAGCGTGCGAGGCCCGTGTCAATCTCAATGCCGGCGCGGCACTGACTGATGGTTGCTGGAAAAAGCCCCCCCGCAAAGCGCTGCTTTGCGGGGGGGGCTTGCTTTTGAGATGCGCTCAGCGCACTCGTCGGAAATGACACTCAGACAATGTCAGTGAACGCCATGTCAGTGACCCCTGCCAGTTTGACTATGCTGGTAACACCGTTTCCGTCGGTATCCGTCGCCAGGTAACCGTCGGAGCCCACTACGCCGAAGTAGTACTGCACCGTCCCGTTGAGAGCCGTGTCTGCGGCTGTGACAAGGGCGGATACCGAGGCCGCAGCAACCAGGTTTTCAGCGTAGTTGGTCACGGAACCTGCTGTTGAAAAGTCCAGCTTGTCCGTGCCGGTCGCAAAGCCGCTGGTGATGTTGTACATCACTGCCGCCAGCAAGCCGCTGGCATCCGCGTTGGCAAAGGTGAACGTGTCGGCGCCCGAAGTCGGGTTCAGGCTTGCGCCGCCAACGATGTTAACCCCCAGCGTCTGGCTACCGGTCGCATCGCCGTCCGCATCCACCACCGCAACATTGAAGTTCAGGTTGGTGTTCAGCGTGGCGCTACTGCCCGTGACGAACCCGATATCCGAGATCTTGATGACGTCGTTATCGCTGGTTGCTGCCTCGGGATTGGCTGTTCCGGGCGTTCCCTGAAACTCCTGGAACGTGCTGCTCCCGCCTGATGCTCCCGTGACGGGATTGAGGTTGATCGCAGTTCCGGTCACGCCTTCCGTCGAGACCAGAAGTTGCGCACCCTCGATCAAGTAGTTCTGGGTGCCGGTATTGAAATCATTGCTTTCGATGATCACCGCTCCATCGTTGTTGTCGAGCGTGATGTGATAGCCCGTGGGAATGGTGCCGCCGGACTTGATGATGTCGCTGTTGTCGATGTTGATGGCTTTGGTGGTTCTGCTCTGGTCATCGGGATCCACCAGCTTGAGAACAAGCACCAGATCCTCGCTACCGATACCGTCGAACTTGAGGAACATGCCACTGGCTTGCGTGGTAGGTTGCAGGCTGGTAAAGCCCGCCGGATTGGTCTTGAAGAAGTCCAGATCCAGTACCTCCCCTTGCTGAATGGTATCGCCTGCCACACCATTGGCCAGATTCGACACGCTCACCCAGGTGGCTGCCTGGGTGAACAGTTCACCGTTGGCAAAGCTGGTGCCGGCATTTACCCCGACCGCCTGCAGGTTGTTGGCGCCTGTTCCGCCGCCCGGCTCACTGACTCCCGTGAACTGCACGAAGAAGTCGTTGCTCAGCTGGGCAACCGACACATCGGGCTGCGTGTGGTCCACCGTGCTGGTCCCCGCGGTATAGCCCGTGAAACCCAAGGCCTGGCTCGTCGTCAAGGTACTGAAACCTGCGATGGGCTGTGCCAGCGCGACGGAGTAGGAGTCGTGCACCTTGTCGAAGGTGAGCGTACCCGTTGCCGCCGTGGTGGTGGCGGACGCCGGATCTGGTTGATAGTTGAACTGGATATTGAAGACTGCAGTGGTCGCATTCTCCGAGAACCAGGTGACGGTGGGGCTGCCGATGGCCGTGGAGCCAACCGTACCGGTGAGTGTGATGGCAGAGAAATCGGAGTTCGACGCACTGAACGTGAGTCGGGCATCCGCACCAATTGAATAGTCAAAGAGACCGGTTCCGCCGGGTGTCGGGTTGCTGGTATTGGCGTAGACGAGGTCGGACTTCTGGAGAATCGTCGGCGTGTCGTCGTTCACGCCGATGTTCAGTATGCCGTTGGCTGTGTCGCCGTCGCCGTCGGTGACCTTGTAGTTGATCGTGAAGGCCTGGTTGTTCTCATCGAGTCCGGCGGCGTGCTGGATGGGCGCGTTTTGCGTCACAACGTAAGCGCCGGTGCTGGTGTTGAGCGTCAGCGTCAGCACGGTCGTGGTGCCCTGCTTGACCAGCAAGCTGCTGCCAGCGCCGGCCACGTAGCTGAAGCCCGAAGGCGCGCCCGTGGTCAGATAGGCGATCGAGCCAGCGCCGTCGGCGCCGAAGCTGTGACTCAGCGTGCCGCTGGTGTTGGCTGCATCGACGTCGTCGCCCGTGCCACCGGCATTGCCGCCCGGGAGCGCGTCATCGTCCAGCTTGACGAGCAGGTTCGTGGATACAGAAGGTCCATCGTCCTTGAAGTTCAGGTTCAGGCCGATGTTGAGGGTGGCATGGGCGCTGTCGCCGTCCTTGTCGGTCGCTGTCGCCGTCAGGGTCACCAGGTTGTCCGCCGCCAGGCTCTTGGAATCATCGGGGTTGGTCGCATCGGGATGCACCACGGCCCGGATCTGGTCGAGCGTGACATCACCATTGGCCGCCACGCTGACCGTGAACACCAGGACGTTGGTCGTCGCCGTGCGGCCTTGGACCACGCCGCCCACCAGCGACAGGTTCACCGCCTCGTTGGTGGCCGTGTCCACCAGCCCCGAGGCACCCACCACCACGCCCAGTGCATAGCTCAGCCCGCTGGCACCGGCACCGTCGGCGCCGAAGACCGGGCTGAAGTTGGCCGCGAAGTTGGCCGTTGCATTGGTCGCCAGCACGGTCTCGTCCACTGTCAGCGTCGGCTCGGTGCCGGTTGTGCTGACGCTGGGACCGTCGTCCTTGAAGTTCAGGTTCAGGCCGATGTTGAGGGTGGCGTGGGCGCTGTCGCCGTCCTTGTCGGTCGCTGTCGCCGTCAGGGTCACCAGGTTGTCCGCCGCCAGGCTCT
>NZ_JAODYH010000019.1:322-33516 GCF_025421555.1 Acidovorax bellezanensis | reverse complement strand
GTTGAGCAAGGACGAAGGCGGCCGCCACACTCCTTTCTTCAACAACTACCGCCCCCAGTTCTACTTCCGTACGACGGACGTGACCGGTGCGATCGAGTTGCCTGAAGGCAAGGAAATGGTCATGCCTGGCGATAACGTGTCGATCACTGTCAAGCTGATCGCTCCCATCGCCATGGAAGAAGGTCTGCGCTTCGCTATCCGCGAAGGCGGCCGTACCGTCGGTGCCGGCGTTGTTGCCAAGATCATTGCTTAATTCTTAGCACTACTAGGAATTAACCATGTCCAAGCAAAAAATCCGCATCCGCCTGAAGGCGTTCGATTACAAGCTGATTGACCAATCGGCTGCTGAAATCGTTGACACGGCCAAGCGCACCGGCGCGATCGTCAAGGGTCCCGTGCCCCTGCCGACCCGCATGAAGCGTTTCGACATCCTGCGTTCGCCCCACGTCAACAAGACCAGCCGCGACCAGCTCGAAATCCGTACCCACCAACGTCTGATGGACATTGTGGACCCTACGGACAAGACCGTTGACGCCCTGATGAAGCTGGACCTGCCAGCTGGCGTGGACGTCGAAATCAAGCTGCAATAAGTTCCTGACGGCTCTTCCGAGAGCCTTTCAAGGTCTTGATCTAACGCGAACTTGCTTGAAAAAGCGGTTCGCGTTAGAATTTGGGGCTTCGCCTTTTAGGGCGGAGTTTTATTAACCTTCTTTCGTGCGTCGGGTTCTTCGGAATCATGGATGCAACGCTGGGCCAATTGCAGTTACAGCGGCGAAAGTTTTGGAGCAAACAAATGAGTCTGAGCAACTCCCTGGGGTTGCTGGGTCGCAAGGTGGGCATGATGCGTCTGTTCACTGATGATGGGGACGCAGTGCCCGTCACGGTGGTGGATGTGTCCAACAACCGTGTGACCCAGGTCAAAACCCAAGAGAACGATGGCTACGTGGCCTTGCAGGTCACGTTCGGTTCGCGTCGCGCTTCGCGCGTGACCAAGCCACAAGCCGGCCACCTTGCCAAGGCAGGTGTTGAAGCCGGTGAAGTGACCCGTGAATTCCCCGTGACGGCTGAAGTTGCCGGTAAGTACGCTGCTGGCGCTACTTTGCCTGTCGCTGAACTGTTCACCGTGGGCCAGAAGGTGGACGTGCAAGGCACTTCCATTGGTAAGGGCTTCGCAGGCACGATCAAGCGTCACAACTTCCGTTCGCAGCGCGCTTCGCACGGTAACAGCCGTTCGCACAACGTCCCTGGTTCCATTTCGATGGCACAAGATCCAGGCCGCGTGTTCCCCGGCAAGAAGATGACGGGTCACATGGGCGACGAAACTGTGACGACGCAAAACCTCGACGTGGTTCGCATTGACGAAGCACGCCAACTGCTCTTGATCAAGGGCGCTGTTCCGGGCTCCAAGGGTGGCTTCGTGATGGTGCGTCCTGCAGTCAAGGCTAAACCTTCTCAAGGAGCGAACTAATGCAGCTCGAACTCCTGAATGAACAAGGCCAGGCAGCATCGTCTTTCGATGTGCCCGAAACTGTGTTCGGTCGTGAATTCAACGAAGACCTGATCCATCAACTGGTCGTCGCCTACCGTGCCAACGCACGTCAAGGCACGCGCGCCCAGAAGGATCGCGAGCAAGTCCGTCACTCGACGGCCAAGCCGTTCAAGCAAAAGGGTACGGGCCGCGCTCGTGCCGGTATGACGTCCTCGCCTCTGTGGCGTGGCGGCGGCCGCATCTTCCCAAATCTGCCTGAAGAAAACTTCACGCAGAAGATCAACAAGAAGATGTACCGCGCTGGCATGGCTTCCATCCTGTCGCAGCTGGCCCGTGAAGGCCGTCTGGCAGTCGTGGATTCGCTGACGCTGGATACGCCCAAGACCAAGGTGCTGGCCGACAAGTTCAAGGCCATGAACCTGGCTGAGTCGGTGATGGTGATCGCTGACGAAGTGGACGAAAACCTGTACCTTGCTTCCCGCAACCTGAAGAACGTGTTCGTTGTCGAACCACGTTATGCCGACCCCGTGTCGCTGGTGCATTACAAGAAAGTGCTCGTCACCAAGGGCGCAATCGACAAACTCAAGGAGATGTTCGCATGAGCACACTCAAGTTTGACGAAGGTCGTCTGATGCAAGTGCTGGTCGCTCCCATCGTGTCCGAAAAGGCCACCATGGTTGCTGAAAAGTCCAACGTCGTGACGTTCAAGGTGCTGCAGAGCGCTACCAAGCCCGAAATCAAGGCCGCTGTGGAATTGATGTTCAAGGTGGAAGTCGCGAAGATTTCTGTGCTGAACACCAAGGGCAAGACCAAGCGCTTCGGCAAGACCGTTGGCCGCCGCGACAATGTTCGCAAGGCCTACGTCATGCTCAAGCCAGGTCAAGAGCTGAATTTGTCTGGGGAGGCCGCTTAAATGGCAGTCATCAAACTCAAGCCCACGACGCCTGGTCAACGCGGTGCCGTCAAGGTCACCCGCGATCACCTGCACAAGGGCGAGCCGTATGCACCCCTGCTGGAACCTCAGTTCCAGAAGGCTGGTCGTAACAACAACGGCCACATCACCACCCGTCATAAGGGCGGTGGTCACAAGCATCACTACCGCGTGGTGGACTTCCGTCGCAACAAGGACGGCATCCCCGCAAAGGTCGAGCGTATTGAATACGATCCAAACCGTACGGCCCACATCGCTCTGGTGTGCTATGCCGACGGCGAGCGTCGTTACATCATTGCTCCTCGCAACCTGGAAGTGGGCGCATCCATTGTCAGCGGTTCGGAAGCTCCGATCCGTGTGGGCAACACCCTGCCTATCCGCAACATCCCCGTGGGCTCGACCATTCACTGCATCGAATTGCAAGTGGGCGGCGGTGCACAGATCGCGCGTTCCGCAGGTACCTCCGCCACGTTGCTGGCCCGTGAAGGCGTCTACGCTCAAGTGCGTATGCGTTCGGGCGAAGTGCGCAAGATTCACATCGAGTGCCGCGCAACCCTGGGCGAAGTCGCCAACGAAGAACACAGCCTGCGCCGTTTGGGCAAGGCCGGTGTGAAGCGCTGGATGGGTATTCGTCCTACCGTTCGCGGTGTGGTGATGAACCCTGTGGATCACCCGCACGGTGGTGGTGAAGGCAAGACCGGTGAAGGTCGTCACGCAGTTGACCCATGGGGCAATCTGACGAAGGGCTACCGTACCCGTAACAACAAGCGCACACAATCGATGATTGTGTCGCGTCGTAAAAAGTAAGGGGTAGCAAATGACTCGTTCTCTTAAAAAGGGTCCGTTTGTTGACCATCACTTGGTCGCAAAGGTCGAAAAGGCCGTCGCAACCAAGGACAAGAAGCCCGTCAAGACCTGGTCGCGTCGTTCCATGGTTCTGCCCGATTTCATCGGTCTGACCATTGCTGTGCACAACGGCAAGCAACACGTGCCGGTCTACGTTACCGACCAGATGGTGGGCCATAAGCTCGGCGAATTCGCCTTGACGCGCACCTTCAAGGGTCACCCCGCGGACAAAAAAGTCCAGAAGAAGTAAGGAACGACCATGTCTGAAACACGTGCAGTCCTCCGGGGCGTCCGTCTGTCGGTTGACAAAGGTCGCCTGGTCGCTGATTTGATCCGCGGCAAGAAGGTCGATCAAGCTCTGAACATCCTGACTTTCACGCAGAAAAAAGCTGCTGTGATCATCAAGAAGGTTCTCGAGTCCGCCATTGCCAACGCTGAGCACAACGACGGCGCCGACATCGACGATCTGAAGATCACCACGATCTACGTCGAACAAGGCACCACGCTCAAGCGCTTCACCGCGCGCGCCAAAGGCCGCGGCAATCGTATCAGCAAGCCCACGTGCCATGTGTACGTGACGGTTGGCAACTGAAAGGCCTGGAAGAATATGGGACAGAAAATCCATCCTACCGGCTTCCGTCTGGCTATTAGCCGGAACTGGGCCAGCCGTTGGTACGCAAGCAACCGTGACTTCGCCGGCATGCTGGCCGAAGACATCAAGGTTCGCGAGTACCTGAAGGCCAAGCTGAAGAACGCCGCCGTGTCGCGTATCCTGATCGAGCGTCCTGCAAAGAACGCCCGTATCACGATTTACTCGGCTCGTCCTGGTGTTGTGATCGGCAAGAAGGGTGAAGACATCGAGAACCTCAAGAAGGAACTCGCTATTCGCCTGGGCGTGCCAGTGGCAGTGAACATCGAAGAAGTGCGCAAGCCCGAAATCGATGCCAAGCTGGTTGCTGACTCGATCACCCAACAGCTCGAAAAACGCATCATGTTCCGCCGTGCCATGAAGCGCGCCATGCAAAACGCTATGCGTTTGGGCGCTCTGGGCATCAAGATCATGTCGTCGGGCCGTTTGAACGGTATCGAAATCGCTCGTTGTGAATGGTATCGCGAAGGTCGCGTGCCACTTCACACCCTGCGTGCCGACATCGACTATGGCTTCTCTGAAGCCAAGACCACCTACGGCATCATCGGTGTCAAGGTGTGGGTGTACAAGGGTGACACTCTGGGTCGCAACGATCTGCCTTTGGCAGAAACGCCGCGTCCTGATGATGAGCGTCGTCCCCGTGGTCCCCGTCGCGACAGCCGTAATGGCGATCGCAACGGTGCCCCCGGTCGTGGTGCACCTCGCCGCCCAGTGGGTGGCAACGTGGCTCCGGCCGACGGCAGCGATAAGCCTGCCGGCGCCGGTGCCGACACCAACGCCGTTAAGCGCGTTCGCAAGGCAGACGCGCCCGCTACAGCAGCGGACGGTAAAGGAGAATAAAGATGCTGCAACCTGCTCGCCGCAAATATCGCAAGGAGCAAAAGGGTCGCAACACCGGTATTGCAACGCGGGGTAACTCCGTTGCATTCGGTGACTTCGGCCTGAAATCCACGGACCGTGGCCGCTTGACGGCCCGTCAGATTGAAGCTGCACGTCGTGCAATTTCCCGTCACGTTAAGCGTGGTGGTCGTATCTGGATCCGTGTGTTCCCTGACAAGCCAATCTCTACCAAGCCCGCAGAAGTGCGTATGGGTAACGGTAAGGGCAACCCTGAGTACTACGTCGCTGAAATTCAGCCCGGCAAGGTACTCTACGAAATCGTGGGTGTGCCAGAAGAATTGGCACGTGAAGCGTTCCGCCTGGCTGCTGCCAAGCTGCCGCTGCGCACCACGTTCGTTGCACGCCACATTGGCGCTTAATCAGGAGAATTCAAAATGACGAAAACTACTGAATTGCGCCAAAAAGACGTTACCGGCCTGGAAGCCGAAATCAAGTCCTTGCAAAAGGCGCATTTCGGCCTGCGCATGCAGAAGGCTACGCAACAATTGGCAAACACGAATACGCTGCGCACTACGCGCCGCGACATCGCTCGCGCCAAGACCATCCTTGCTGAAAAGCAAGCTGCCAAGTAATAGGAGCCGACATGACGGAAGCTAAAAAATCCCTCAAGCGCACCTTGATTGGCAAGGTGGTCAGCGACAAGCGTCAAAAGACTGTGACCGTTCTGGTCGAACGCCGTGTGAAGCACGAGCTGTACGGCAAGATCGTTGGCAAGTCGAGCAAGTACCACGCACATGACGAAAATGGCGAGTACAAGCTGGGCGACACCATCGAAATCACGGAAAGCCGCCCGCTGTCCAAGACCAAGAACTGGGTTGCGACCCGTTTGGTGCAAAAGGCTGGCCTGCTCTAAAGCCTCTCAGGCCTTAGTGCTGCAAAGCTGAGAAAAACGACCCACAATGTGGGTCGTTTTTTCGTTTGGGCTGCGCATTCTGCGTTGGCCATTTTTCAGTCAAAAACCAGGAGCTAAATATGATCAAAGTTGGAGATACCCTGCCCGCCGTCACGCTGACAGAATTCGTTGCTGTGGAAGGCAACGGCTGCAGCATTGGCCCGAATGCGGTGAATGTGCAGGAAGCTGCTGCCGGCAAGACGATCGCCATCGTGGCCGTGCCCGGTGCTTTCACGCCTACCTGCTCCGAAAAGCACCTGCCAGGCTATGTGGCCCAGGCCGATGCGCTCAAGGCAGCTGGTGTCGACGAAATCTGGTGCCTGTCGGTCAATGACGCATTTGTGATGGGTGCCTGGGGCCGCGACCAGAACGTGGGCACCAAGGTGCGCATGATCGGTGACGGCGATGCCGCCTTCGCCAAGGCCACGGGCCTGACGCTGGATCTGAACGGCAAGGGCCTGGGTCTGCGCAGCAACCGTTACTCCATGCTGGTCAAGGACGGCAAGGTCGTCACGCTGAACGTCGAAGGCCCCGGCAAGTTCGAAGTCAGTGACGCCGCGACCATGCTGGCACAAGCCAAGGCCTGATAGGCCTGACCCTCGACCAGGACGTGCATGCAGCGCGGCCTGTGGCAGGAATGCAAAAGAGCGCCTAGGCGCTCTTTTTTTTGGCCGGCTATGCACCCCTCAGCAGCTCAGAACAGATCTGCCTTGAGGTAGTGGGCCCCGGCCATGGGATTGAAGTAAAAGGGCGGGATTTCCTCGAAGCCGAGCTCGGTGTAGAGCGCGCGCGCCGCTTCCATGTCGTCCAGGGTGTCGAGCAGCACGCAGTCGTAGCCAGACTGGCGCGCGATGTCCAGCATGGCGGCGGTGAGTTCGCGGCCCAGGCCGAAGCCACGGAAGGCCCGGCGCACGTACAGGCGCTTCATTTCGGCGGCGTTCGGGTAGTCGCTGGTGTCCAGCGGCCGCAGTGCGCAGCAACCGGCCAGCGCACCGTTGACGGTGGCCAGCAGCAATTGCCCGCGCGGCGGAGCGTATTCGCCGGGCAGGTGGGCTAGCTCGGCCGCGAAATTCTGAAAATGCAGGTCAATGCCCGTGCTGTCGGCGTATTCCTGGAAGATCTGCCGAACAGTGGCCAGATCTTGCGGAAAATTCGCTGCCAGCAGGGCCACAGAAGGCTTGTCCACAGTCGGAGCGCAAAAACAACGGAACCCGCAGTGTAGCCGGATGTGGGCGTTGGGGTGAAGGCGTCAAACCCCTGCCAGGCTACCAATGCCCCAGGAGCAGGCTGCACAGACCATGGCGATGGCCAGGGCGAGCAGGCGGTGCCGGGCATTGTCCGCGGCGGGCGGCAGGGGCTGGGGCAGCTCGCGGTCGCCGGTGAGCATGGCGCGCACCAGGGGGCGGCGGCGCACCAGTGCGTAATAGGCGACGGCCAGCAGGTGCAGTCCCAGCAGCGCCAGCAGCAGGTACTGGCCGAGTTCGGCATGCCAGCGGGTGGCGGCATCGACGATGTCCCCGGACACCCGGTTGCTCAGGGGCCCGGCAAAGAAGATGGCGTCATCGCTGAACAGGCCCGTGCCCACCTGGGCGAGCAGAGCGGCCAGCATGGCAAACACCGACAGTGCGCCCAGCGGGCTGTGGCCGGCGTGGTCTTCGGTGCGGTGCTGGCCGCGCAGGTAGTTCAGCAACCGGCGCGGGGAGTGCACGAATTGGCGAAAGCGCGACCAGCGTCCGCCGACGAAGCCCCAGACCAGCCGGAACAGCAGCAGTGCCAGCACGACCTGGCCCAGTTGCAGATGCCAGAGCATGGCATTGCCGCCGATCTTGGCGGTGATGATCATGGCCACGGTGCTGGCAGCCAGTGCCCAGTGGAACAGGCGGGTTGGAAGATCCCAGATGCGGACGGTATGGAGCATGGCGGTGCGGTACAAGGCGTTGGCGGTGGATGGTTTCAGTCGCCAAGGATAGCGAATGTGGCGCTGGATGACGGATGCAACAGGGGCTGGCGCGACCCGCCGGCCATCCTGGATAATCCTACGCTGTGATTGAGGTTTTTGCGTGCCACCACAAAGGAAGTCCCATGAAAGTAATCAGCATCCTGGCCCTCGCGGCCTTCTCCGCCACCTTGAGCCTGCCTGCGGCGGCGCAATTCGCCAAGGCGGAGGATGCCATCCACTATCGCCAGGCCGCGCTCGCGGTGATGGGCGAGCATTTCGGCCGCCTGGGCGCCATGTCCAAGGGTGCGGTGCCGTTTGATGCCAAGTCGGCCCAGGACAGTGCCGAAGTGGTGCTGTTCATGTCCAAGCTGCCTTGGGCGGGCTTTGGTCCAGGCACTGAAGGCGGCAAGGCCAAGCCCAGCATCTGGACGGAAAACGCCAAGTTCAAGGACCATGCCAGCAAGCTTGAAGGCGAAGCCGTCAAGCTGGCGGCTGCCGCGAAGCAGGGCGATCTGGCCAGCCTGAAGGCCGCATTCGGCGCCACGGCCGGCAGCTGCAAGGCCTGCCACGACAGCTTCCGGAATCGCTGATCCGTGAATAAAAAACGCCCGCGGCCAAAAGCCAGCGGGCGTTTTTTTGTCAGCCGGACTGCGGAAAACTCAGGTCTCGGCCAGCAGCTTTTCGATCAGCTGGTGCAGCTCGGGGAAGTTGGGTGCGCCCACATAGCTTTTGACGATTTCGCCGCGCTTGTTGACGATGAAGGTCGACGGCGTGAGCTTCACATCGCCCCATTGCTGGGCGACCTTGCCCGTATTGTCTATGGCCACCTTGAACGGCAGCTGGCGGCTTTGCGCGAAGTTCACCACATAGCTGGGCGGGTCGTAGCTCATGGCCACGGCCATGGTCTCGAAGCCCTTGGCCTGGTATTTGTTGTAGGTGGCGATGATCTCGGGCATTTCCGCCACGCAGGTGGTGCAACTGGTGGCCCAGAAGTTGACCAGAGTGACCTTGCCCTTCAGGTCGGCCGTAGTGTGCTGGCTGCCATCGAGCAGCACAAAAGTCGACGCCGGTGCCGGGCTGGTGCCCGCGCCCAGGTAAATGAAGCCGCCGATGCCCGCGACGGCGGCGAGCGCCACGCCCGCGATCCATGTTTTGATTGCCATGTGTCGATTGTGCCCAAAGCTGCCGAGAATTCAGCGGTTGAGGGTTATGAGTGCGGGAGGGCGGCGAAAGTTCGCGCTTTTCCATGACTTGCCGCAAAGTACCAGGCGTGCCGCCTGCGTCAGGTTTGCCAGGGACGGGCGGCTGAGAGCCATAATGCCGTACCTCCTACGGTTGTTTCATGAAAACGCGCATTCTCCTCATCACCCACGCTCCGCTGGCCCAGGCGCTGCGGGAGTGTGCGCTGCACGTATTTGCCGACAGCGCTGCCGATGTGCTGGCACTGGATGTGCCGGCAGAGGAAAGCCCCGAAGCTTCGCTGGTGCGCGCGCGCGCCTTGCTGGGCGAGAGCGGCGAGCCCGTGCTGGTGCTCACGGATGTGCTGGGCGCCACGCCTTGCAACGTAGCCCAGCGCCTGGTGTCCGGTCGGGCGGCGCAATTGGTCGCGGGCGTGAACCTGCCCATGCTGCTGCGGGCCGTGTGCTATCGCAATGAGACGCTGGAAACCGTTGCCGAGCGGGCGATTGCCGGCGGTACCCAGGGGGTGGTGGCCGTCGGCGACGCCCCCTTGCAGAATCTGAATCCCTGTTCCCCTCCATGATCAAGACCACAACAACCATCATCAATAAATTGGGTCTGCACGCGCGGGCATCGGCCAAACTCACCAAGCTTGCGGGCAGCTATCCCTGCGAAGTGTGGATGACCAAGGGGGAGCGGCGCATCAATGCCAAAAGCATCATGGGCGTGATGATGCTGGCCGCAGGCATAGGCACGCAGGTAGAGCTGGAAACCAACGGCGAGCAGGCGCAGGAAGCCATGGATGCGCTGCTGGCATTGATTCAAGACAAGTTTGGCGAAGGCCAATGAGTTGGTTGCGCTGCTGCGGTAGCGCGCCAGACTGACTGAAGGACAGTCCGGATGACATTTGCAATTCACGGCCTGGCGGTCTCCCGGGGCATTGCCATCGGGCGGGCGGTGCTGGTGGCTTCGAGTCGCATCGAAGTGCTGCACTATTTCATTGGCCCGGCCGAAGTGCCGGCGGAGATCGTGCGCGCCCGCACGGCGCGCCACGCGGTGATCGAAGAGCTGCAGCGTCTGCAGACCGAGATGCCGCATGATGCGCCAGCAGAGCTGGATGCGCTGCTCGATGTGCACCTGATGCTGCTGCAGGATGAATCGCTGGTACACGGCGTCGAGCACTGGATCCGTGAGCGGCTGTACAACGCAGAGTGGGCGCTCACAACGCAGTTGGAGGCCATTTCTCGACAGTTCGATGAAATGGAGGACGACTATCTGCGCGAGCGCAAGGCCGATCTCGAGCAGGTGGTGGACCGCATTCTGCGCCACATGAAAGGCGTGGCCAGCCCGGTGGCATCGCCGCGCAAGGCGGCGGCGGCCTTGCCTGGAGCGACTCCGGAAGTGCCCTTGATCCTGGTGGCGCAAGACCTGTCGCCGGCCGACATGCTGCATTTCAAGAGCAGTGTGTTCGTGGGTTTTGTGACGGCGGTGGGCGGCAAGACTTCGCACACCGCGATCGTCGCGCGCAGCATGGACATTCCGGCCGTGGTCGGCGCGCGCGCGGCCAGCCAATTGGTGCGCCAGGACGACTGGCTGATCATCGACGGCAACGCCGGCGTGGTGATCGTCGATCCTTCGCCCCAGATTCTGGCCGAGTACGAAGTGCGCCAGCAAGAGAACGCGCTCGAGCGGGCCTGCCTGGCGCGTTTGCGGCATACGCCGGCAGTGACGCTGGATGGTGAGGCCGTCGAGCTGCTGGCCAACATCGAGCAGCCCGGCGATGGCCCCGCGGCCTTGCTGGCCGGAGCGCAGGGTGTGGGACTGTTTCGCAGTGAATTCCTGTTCATGGGGCGCGACAGCCCCTTGCCCGGGGAGGAGGAGCAGTACCAGGCCTACCGCCAGGCCGTTGAGGGCATGCAGGGCCTGCCCGTGACCATACGCACCATCGACGTAGGCGCGGACAAGCCGCTGGACAAGGGGCAGGCCAAGGAATACTCGCTCAACCCCGCGCTGGGTCTGCGGGCCATCCGCTGGAGCCTGGCCGATCCGGCCATGTTCCGCACCCAGTTGCGCGCCGTGCTGCGGGCGGCCGTGCACGGGCCGGTGAGCCTGCTGTTTCCCATGCTGGCCCACCAGCGTGAAATCGAGCAGACGCTGGCCCAGGTGGCCCTGGCCCGGGCGGAGCTCGATGCCCGCGGCATGGCCTATGGCGCCGTGCAGCTGGGCGCGATGATAGAGATTCCGGCGGCGGCGATGATGGTGCGCATGTTCCTGCGCTTCTTCGACTTTCTGTCCATTGGCACCAACGATTTGATCCAGTACACGCTGGCCATCGACCGTGCGGACGAAGCCGTGGCGCATTTGTACGATCCCCTGCACCCGGCGGTGCTGCGCCTGGTGGCTGACGTGATCGCCGAAGGGCGGCGCCAAGGCAAGAGCATTTGCGTCTGCGGCGAAGTGGCGGGCGACGTCGCCATGACGCGGCTGCTGCTGGGCCTGGGGCTGCGCAGCTTTTCCATGCACCCGGCGCAAATCCTGGCGGTGAAGCAGGAAGTGTTGCGCGCCGATGCCGGCCAGCTCGCAGCCTGGGCGCAGGCGGTCGTCGAGGCCGACGACCCGGCGGCCATTCTCGAGCTCGGTGCTGCCAGCGAAGTGCCAGAAAGCGCTTAAAACGACGCACTGGGCGCCGCCGCATCATGATGTGGCGTTATTTTTATTTAATTGAGATTGCTTCTCATTTGTGTTGTATGATTCAAGCACTGGCTGGCACTGCTCCTGGTGGGAAAGGTGCTCAGTCCAACTCAGTTTCATCGTGGGGCGACTCGTAGGCCTGTTAAGCCTTCAGTCGTTTTTTGCCAGCCAGCGGTTCGCCGGTTAGCCAGGCATTTTTTTGATGACGCTTCTGACGCAAGCCTTCCTCTGGAAGGCTTTGTCGTTTCTGGAGTGGATTGGCGAAAAAAAAGGCTGCCGAAGCAGCCTTTTCATGCGCAGTGGAATCTCAGACGCCTGCGGCGTGGGCCTGCTCGTCGGCGTGGTAGCTCGAACGCACCATGGCGCCGACAGCCGCGTGGCTGAAGCCCATCTTGTAGGCTTCTTCCTCGAACATCTTGAATGTGTCGGGGTGCACGTAGCGGCGCACCGGCAGATGGCTGTTCGACGGCGAGAGGTACTGGCCTATGGTCAGCATGTCGATGTCGTGGGCGCGCATGTCGCGCATCACCTGCAGGATTTCCTCGTCCGTCTCGCCCAGGCCGACCATGATGCCGCTCTTGGTGGGCACATTCGGGTGCAAGGCCTTGAATTTCTTCAGCAGGTTCAGGCTGAACTGGTAGTCGGAGCCGGGGCGCGCTTCCTTGTACAGGCGCGGCGCGGTTTCGAGGTTGTGGTTCATCACGTCGGGTGGAGCCGACTTGAGGATTTCCAGCGCGCGGTCATCGCGGCCGCGGAAGTCGGGCACAAGGATCTCGATCTGCGTTGTTGGCGACAGTTCGCGGATGTTCTTGATGCATTCGACGAAATGGCCGCTGCCGCCGTCGCGCAGGTCATCGCGGTCGACACTGGTGATCACCACGTACTTGAGGCGCAACTGGGCAATGGTCTTGGCCAGGTTCAGCGGCTCGTCGACATCCAGCGGGTCGGGGCGGCCATGGCCCACGTCGCAGAACGGGCAGCGGCGCGTGCACTTGTCGCCCATGATCATGAACGTGGCCGTGCCCTTGCCGAAGCATTCGCCGATGTTCGGGCAACTGGCTTCCTCGCAGACCGTGTGCAGCTTGTTTTCGCGCAGGATGTCCTTGATTTCGTAGAAGCGGGTCGTGGGCGATCCGGCCTTGACGCGGATCCACTCCGGCTTCTTGAGCACTTCGCCCTGCTCGACCTTGATGGGAATACGCGACAGTTTGGCCGCGGCCTTTTGCTTGGCCAGCGGGTTGTAGGTGGCTGCGGACTGTGCTTCGCGAACGACGTCTGTGGTGCTCATGGCTCTTAGGTATCAGGGGGCGAGCCGGATTTCCAGCTGTCGGCCAAGCACATGCGCAGCCTCGTCCCAGGTTGTCTGGACCCCGATTGTAGAAAGATCCACGCTGGGCAGCCCGGCATAGCCACAAGGGTTGATGCGCGAATAGGGCTCTAGGTCCATGGCCACGTTCAGCGCCAGGCCGTGGTAGGTGCAGTGGCGGCTGACTTTGATGCCCAAGGCGGCGATCTTGCCCAGGCCCGTGAAGTCGGGTTGCGGCGCTGCGCTGCCCGGTGTCTGGTGCTGGGGGCGCTGCTCCAGCATGGCGTGGCTGCGCGGGTCGTCCAGACGCACGTAGATGCCGGGCGCGCCCGCCACGCGGTGGCCGGTGACGTCGAAATGGGCCAGCGTGCGGATCACGGCCTCTTCCAGGCGGTAGACGTATTCCTTGACGAAATAGCCCCGGCGCTGCAGGTCCAGCAGCGGATAGGCCACGACCTGGCCCGGGCCATGGTAGGTGACCTGGCCGCCGCGGTTGGTGGCCACGACGGGAATGTCGCCCGGCATGAGCACATGGTCGGATTTGCCGGCCAGCCCCTGGGTGAAATGCGGCGCGTGTTCGCAAAGCCACAGTGCATCGGGCGTGTCCGCTGTGCGCTGCTGCGTGAAGTCCTGCATGGCCTGCACGGTGGCCTGGTAGTCGGTGCGGCCGAGCAGCCGCGTATCGCAAAAAGCGCTCATCTCAGCTGTCCATGGTGCATCGCGCCGCGCACGACGCAGAAAACTGGCGCGACCCAACATGGGGGCGCCGAGCAAGGGCCGCCCCGCAGCGATGGCGTCGTCCCCCTCCACCGCAGGTTGAGAGGGGGAAGCCGCGCCAGCGGCTCAGGGGGTGTTTCAAAGCACCACTTTCACGTGCGGATCGGACGTCAGGGCGCGGTAGAGGTTGTCGAGTTGCTCGCGGCTGGTGGCCGTGACGGTGATGGTCACGCCCAGGTACTTGCCGGTGCTGCTGGGGCGCAGCTCGATGGTGGAGGCGTCGAACGTCGGGTCGAACTGGTGGGCAATGCCGGTGATCACCGAGACCAGGTTGTCGTGTTTAAGCCCCATGACCTTGATCGGAAACAGCGAGGGGTATTCGATCAGCGACTCCTTGCGCGGGTCGCTGCCGTCGCCTGCGGCCGTGTCGATGGAGGCGGAAGGGGGGAGGGAAGATGACGCTGTCATGGCTGAGACTTTCAAAGGTTAATACCTTGTCGAAACCGCTAATTTTGCGGTAACGTTTCGCTGTTTTGGCAGGCTTTTTTCGCAGAAAAAGCCTATACGTGGCAAAGGCTTAGCCGCATTGTTGTATGTCATGCGGATGACCGCTGCCGTAAGGAAAAATTGGCCACACCAGTAACAACCCCTATCTTACGGCAGGGGTTTTTACTTATAATCAGAGGCTTTGTAAAAGTTTCAGTTTGCGACGGGGCGCTACACAATGAAAAAATACGCACCCGAGACTGAAGCTGAGGCCGAAGATTCCGACTTCAACCCCCTGACTGCCGAAGAAGCGCAGGAGTGGCGCCGGCGTAACCCGCCTGTGTCGCCGTGGCGTGTGGTGGGGGGGCAGGTGCTGGTAGGTAGCGTGGTGTCGTTGCTGGCGTGGCTGGTGAGCGGCAAGGCCCATGTGGGCTGGTCGGCTGCCTATGGCGCCCTGGCGGTGGTGTTGCCCGCAGCGCTGTTTGCGCGCGGTCTGGCCCGTCAGCAGGCGGCGCCCCATGCAGGGGCGGCGATGGTTGGATTTTTTGGCTGGGAATTGGCCAAGCTGATGTTGTGCATCGCCATGCTGGCGATGGCTCCGAAGCTGGTTGCAGGTTTGAGCTGGTTGGCTTTGCTGGCCGGCATGGTAGTCACGATGAAAACGTACTGGATTGCGCTGCTCATGCGGCGTTCCGGTGTCCGAAAAACCGATTGATATTGAGAGAAGTTGTCCGATGGCCGCAGACGCGCACGCACCAACTGCAAGTGAATACATCGTTCACCACTTGCAGCATCTTCAGAACATCAAGCAGACGAAAATCGTCGATTTCTCGGTGGTCAACTATGACTCCGTGATCGTCGGTTTGATCGTCGGTGGTCTGGCCCTGTTTGTTCTCTGGCTGGCTGCCCGCAAGGCGACTTCCGGCGTTCCCGGTCGCTTCCAGGCGGCCGTGGAAATGATGGTCGAAATGGTCGACAACCAGGCCAAGGCCAACATCCACAATGCCGAAAGCCGCAAGTTCATTGCGCCTCTGGCATTGACGGTGTTCGTCTGGATCTTCGCCATGAACGCCATGGACATGCTGCCTGTCGACCTGCTGCCCGTGCTGTGGCAAGGCGCCACGGGTGACAGCCACGCGGTTCTGCGCGTCGTGCCTACGGCCGACCTCTCGACCACCCTGGGTCTGGCTTTTGCCGTGCTGCTGCTGTGCTTCTGGTACAGCGTCAAGATCAAGGGCGCCGGCGGCTGGGCCCACGAACTGGTGACCGCTCCTTTCGGCACCAGCAAGAATCCTTTCTTCGCCGTGATCCTCGGCGTTGTCAATCTGCTGATGCAGATCATCGAATACGTTGCCAAGACCGTCTCGCATGGCATGCGACTGTTTGGCAATATGTACGCTGGTGAGTTGGTATTTATGCTGATTGCCCTGATGGGTGGTGCGGCTGCCATGTCGCTCTCTGGTGTGTTGCTCCCCGTGGGGCACATCATTGCAGGTTCTATCTGGGCGATCTTCCACATTCTGATCATCACCCTGCAGGCCTTCATTTTCATGATGCTGACGCTGATTTATCTCGGCCAAGCACATGAAGCCCACTGACCTTTTCTTTCTTTCCCTTCACTTTTTTAATCCTCAGGAGTCATCATGGAAAACATTCTCGGTCTCGTCGCTCTGGCTTGTGGTTTGATCGTTGGTCTGGGCGCTATCGGCGCTTCGATCGGCATCGCGTTGATGGGCGGCAAGTTCCTGGAAGCTTCCGCTCGCCAGCCTGAAATGATCAACGAACTGCAAACCAAGATGTTCATCTTGGCTGGTCTGATCGACGCAGCTTTCCTGATCGGCGTGGCTATCGCTCTGCTGTTCGCTTTCGCCAACCCCTTCGCGCTGGTCTAAGCTTCCTTCAACGCCCACATAGAAAGGTGTTGCCGTGAGTATCAATGCGACCCTGTTCGTTCAGGCCATCGTCTTCTTGATCCTGGTGCTGTTCACGATGAAATTCGTGTGGCCCCCGATCGCGAAGGCCTTGGATGAACGAGCCCAGAAAATCGCCGATGGCCTCTCCGCTGCCGACAAGGCCAAATCCGAACTGACCGCCGTCAACAAGCGCGTCGAGCAGGAACTGGCCCAGACGCGCAACGAGACGACATCGCGGCTTGCGGACGCCGATCGCCGCGCCCAGGCCATCATCGAAGAAGCCAAGGCACGTGCGACTGAGGAAGGCAACAAGTTGGTTGCTGCAGCCCGCGTAGAAGCCGAGCAGCAAGTGATCCAAGCCCGCGAGGCCTTGCGTGAGCAAGTCGCTGCGCTGGCCGTCAAGGGCGCCGAGCAGATTCTCCGCAAGGAAGTCAATGCCGGCGTTCATGCAGACCTGCTGAACCGCCTCAAGACTGAGCTGTAAGGAAAAGCAAACATGGCTGAACTCGCCACCATTGCCCGTCCTTACGCTGAAGCTCTGTTCAAAGCCAGCACCGAAACCGGTGCGGATTTGAACAGCACAGTCGCCTGGGTGGAGGAATTGGCGGCGGTCGCCGCCGATTCGCAATTGCGCCAACTGGCCGACAACCCCAAGGTGAGCGAAGAGCAACTGCTCGACGTTTTCACGGGTGTCGCCCGTTCGGCACTCCCCGATGCCGCTCGTAATTTCCTGCGTGTCATCATTGAGAACGGCCGCGTGAACGCGCTGCCCGAGGTTGCAGACCAGTTTCGTGGTCTCGTCAACCGGCTCGCGGGCTCTTCGGATGCGGTGGTGTACAGCGCCTTCCCCATCGAGCCTGCCGCACTGACGGAGCTCAGCGCTTCGTTGGAAAAGCGTTTTGGCCGCAAGCTCAATCTCACCGTTCAGCCCGATGAGTCGCTGATCGGTGGCATTCGCGTAGTCGTGGGTGACGAAGTGCTCGACACCTCGGTCAAGGCCCGTCTGGAACAAATGAAAGCGGCCCTCACTGCCTAACCGCGCTGAGGTCTCGGCTAAACAAAGAAAGAAGGAAAGAGTCATGCAACTCAATCCCGCAGAAATTTCTGAACTGATTAAGAGCCGCATCGAAGGTCTGGCTGCCAGCGCCGATATCCGTAACCAGGGCACCGTGGTGTCGGTGACGGACGGTATCGTGCGCGTTCACGGCCTGTCGGACGTGATGCAAGGTGAAATGCTGGAATTCCCCGCAACCGCGGACGGCCAGCCTTCCTACGGCCTGGCCCTGAATCTCGAGCGCGACTCTGTCGGCGCCGTGATTCTGGGTGAGTACACCCACATTTCCGAAGGCGACACCGTCAAGTGCACGGGCCGTATTCTGGAAGTGCCAGTCGGCCCCGAGCTGATCGGCCGCGTGGTGAACGCTCTGGGTCACCCCATTGACGGCAAGGGCCCGATCAATGCGAAGATGACCGACGTGATCGAAAAGGTCGCTCCTGGCGTGATCGCACGTCAGTCGGTGGACCAGCCGCTGCAAACCGGTATCAAGTCGATCGACTCGATGGTTCCCGTGGGCCGCGGCCAGCGCGAACTGATCATTGGTGACCGTCAGACCGGCAAGACTGCCGTGGCTATCGACGCGATCATCAACCAGAAGGGCCAGGGCGTGACGTGTATCTACGTTGCGATCGGCCAGAAGGCTTCGTCGGTCAAGAACGTGGTGCGTTCGCTGGAACAAGCCGGCGCCATGGAATACACCATCGTGGTTGCTGCCACCGCTGCCGAATCGGCCGCGATGCAGTACGTGTCGGCCTACTCGGGCTGCACCATGGGTGAGTACTTCCGCGACCGCGGCGAAGACGCACTGATCGTTTATGACGATCTGTCCAAGCAAGCCGTGGCCTACCGCCAGGTTTCGCTGCTGCTGCGCCGCCCACCAGGCCGTGAAGCTTTCCCCGGCGACGTGTTCTATCTCCACAGCCGTCTGCTCGAACGCGCAGCTCGCGTGAACGCCAAGTACGTGGAAGATTTCACCAAGGGCGCTGTCAAGGGCAAGACCGGTTCGCTGACCGCTTTGCCTATCATCGAAACCCAAGCGGGTGACGTGTCGGCTTTCGTGCCTACCAACGTGATTTCGATCACCGACGGCCAGATCTTCCTGGAAACCAGCCTGTTCAACGCCGGTGTGCGTCCCGCGATCAACGCCGGTATCTCGGTGTCCCGCGTGGGTGGTGCCGCTCAGACCAAGTTCGTCAAGGGCCAATCCGGCGGTATCCGTACCGACCTGGCCCAGTACCGTGAACTGGCTGCGTTCGCGCAGTTCGCTTCCGACCTGGATGAGTCGACCCGCAAGCAGCTGGACCGTGGTGCACGCGTGACCGAATTGCTCAAGCAAGCCCAGTACAGCCCGCTGTCGGTGGCCTTGATGGGTGCTTCGCTGTTCGCAGTGAACAAGGGCTACATGGACGACCTCGAAGTCAAGCAAGTGCTGCCCTTCGAAGCCGGCCTGCACCAATTCCTCAAGACCAGCCATGGCGCCTTGATCGACAAGATCAATGCCTCGAAGGCCCTGGACAAGGAATCCGAAGCTGAATTGACCGCCGCCACCGCTGCGTTCAAGAAGTCGTTCGCTTAACCCGGACGAGGAGCCATCATGGCAGCAGGTAAGGAAATTCGCGGCAAGATCAAATCGGTGGAAAACACCAAGAAGATCACTAAGGCCATGGAAATGGTAGCGGCATCCAAAATGCGCAAGGCGCAGCAACGGATGCTGGCTGCTCGTCCCTATAGCGAGAAGATCCGGAACATTGCAGCCCATCTTGGCCAAGCCAATCCCGAATACGTGCACCCGTTCATGCAAGTGAACGAGTCGCCAAAGGTCGGCGTCATCGTGGTGACGACCGACAAGGGATTGTGCGGCGGCATGAACACCAACGTGTTGCGTGTCGTCACGGCCAAGCTGCGTGAATTGCAGGACCAGGGCATCTCCGCGGAGGCCGTGGCCATTGGCAGCAAGGGTCTGGGCTTCTTGAACCGTGTCGGCGCCAAGGTGGTTTCGCATGTCACGGGTCTGGGCGACACGCCACATCTGGAAAATCTGATCGGCCCTGTGAAGGTGCTGCTGGACGCGTATGCCGAAGGCAAGGTGAGCAAGGTGTATTTGAGTTACACCCGCTTCATCAACACCATGAAGCAGGAATCGGTCATGGAGCAGTTGTTGCCCCTGTCGTCGGCGCAAATGCAGGCTGAGCAGACGTCTGGTACGCAATGGGACTACATCTACGAACCCGACGCGCAATCCGTCATCGACGAATTGCTGCTGCGCTACGTAGAGTCCCTGATTTACCAGGCCGTTGCCGACAACATGGCGTCCGAGCAATCGGCGCGCATGGTGGCCATGAAGGCCGCAACCGACAACGCAGGCAGCGTCATTAGCGAGTTGAAGCTGGTCTACAACAAGACGCGTCAAGCAGCGATCACGACAGAGTTGTCGGAAATCGTGGCCGGCGCCGCCGCTGTGTAAGCAGCTCAACCGACAAACTTATTGGAGCAAAAAATGGCTCAAGTGCAAGGCAAGATTGTTCAATGTATTGGCGCTGTGGTGGACGTTGAGTTTCCACGCAACGCTATGCCCAAGGTGTACGACGCCCTCAAGCTCGACGGTACGAGCCTGACGCTGGAAGTGCAGCAACTGCTGGGTGACGGCATTGTGCGTACCATCGCCCTGGGAACTTCCGACGGTCTGCGTCGCGGTCTGATGGTCAGCAATTCCAATGCTCCCATCACCGTGCCCGTGGGCAAGGCCACTCTCGGCCGCATCATGGACGTGCTCGGCGCGCCCATCGACGAGCGTGGTCCTGTGGACCAGACGTCGACGGCGCCTATCCACCGCACGGCTCCTGCGTACGACGAACTGTCGCCTTCGCAGGAACTGCTGGAAACCGGCATCAAGGTGATCGACTTGATCTCTCCTTTCGCCAAGGGCGGCAAGGTGGGTCTGTTCGGTGGCGCCGGTGTGGGCAAGACCGTGAACATGATGGAACTCATCAACAACATCGCGAAGGGCCACGGCGGTCTGTCGGTGTTCGCTGGTGTGGGTGAACGTACCCGTGAAGGTAACGACTTCTATCACGAAATGTCCGATGCGGGCGTCGTGAACCAGGAGAACCTGAACGAGTCCAAAGTGGCCATGGTCTACGGCCAGATGAACGAGCCACCAGGCAACCGTCTGCGCGTTGCGCTGACCGGTCTGACCATGGCTGAAGCTTTCCGTGACGAAGGCAAGGATGTGCTGTTCTTCGTGGACAACATCTACCGCTACACGCTGGCCGGTACCGAAGTGTCCGCTCTGCTGGGTCGTATGCCTTCGGCTGTGGGCTATCAGCCTACGCTGGCCGAAGAAATGGGCCGTCTGCAAGAGCGTATTACGTCGACCAAGGTCGGTTCGATCACTTCCATCCAGGCCGTTTACGTGCCTGCCGATGACTTGACCGATCCTTCGCCTGCCACGACGTTCGCCCACTTGGATTCGACCGTGGTGCTGTCGCGTGATATCGCTTCGCAAGGTATCTACCCTGCGGTCGATCCTCTGGATTCGACCAGCCGTCAGCTGGACCCCCAAGTGGTGGGTGAAGAGCACTACCAAGTGGCCCGTGATGTGCAAGGCACGTTGCAGCGCTTCAAGGAACTGCGCGACATCATCGCCATTCTGGGCATGGACGAACTGGCTCCTGAAGACAAGCTGGCTGTGGCCCGCGCGCGCAAGATCCAACGTTTCCTGTCGCAGCCTTTCCACGTCGCTGAAGTGTTCACTGGCGCGCCTGGCAAGTACGTGCCCCTGGCAGAAACCATCCGCGGCTTCAAGATGATTGTGGCTGGCGAGTGCGATCACCTGCCCGAGCAGGCGTTCTACATGGTTGGCACCATCGACGAAGCCTTCGAGAAGGCCAAGAAGCTGGCTGCTTGAGGCACCGGGGCCCGCAAGGGCCCTTGTCCCCAAGCCCAGTCTTAACCTTTTCTGAGGAGCAAAGATGAACACCATCCACGTTGATGTGGTCAGTGCCGAAGAGCTGATCTTCTCGGGTGAAGCGCGTTTTGTCGCGCTGCCCGGTGAAGCTGGCGAACTGGGCGTTTTTCCGCGCCACACCCCGCTGATCACGCGCATCAAGCCCGGCTCGGTGCGCATCGAGATGGCGGACGGCAGCGAAGAGTTCGTCTTCGTGGCCGGCGGTATCCTCGAAGTGCAGCCCAACTGCGTCACGGTGCTGTCCGATACGGCCATCCGTGGCAAGGACCTCGACGACGAGAAGGCCAACAAGGCCAAGGCCGCCGCCGAGGAAGCACTGAAGAACGCCAAGGGCGAGCTGGATCTGGCCAAGGCCCAGTCCGAGCTGGCCGTCATGGCAGCCCAGATCGCTGCCCTGCGCAAGTTCCGCGAAAAGCGCTGAGCCTTCGCTCCGTGCAACAAAAAACCGCTCCTCGGAGCGGTTTTTTTATGGGCGGTAGGTTTGCAGGAATTTATCCGTGGAACAGCGCATTATCCACAGCCCATGAAACTGGCGTGCCCCAGCGCAGGGGCAGCGAGGAAAGGCCGCCCCGCACCGAGGCTGCCGTCCCCCTCCACCGCAGGTTGAGAGGGGGAAGCGGCGTCAGCCGCTCAGGGGGTGTCACATTTCGCCTGGTAAACGTAGACCACGGCGTTGTCCTTGGGGTCGACCACGCGGCGCTTGTGCAGCTGGGCAGTTTCCGGGTTGGGGCACAGGGCCTTGACCTGGGCTTCGCACTTGCGTGGGTCATCTTCCTTGAGCTTGCAGCTGAGCACGTAGTCGTAAACGACGGGCTCGTGGGTGTTGTTGTTGCCCAGGCTGGCACAGCCGGCCAGGCCCAGGGTCGCTGCAATGATTGCCAATGTCTTCATCTGAATGCTCCGGTAATAGGATGCGGCAACGCTATCACAAGTTGTGACAGATTCGGCCGAACTGGCGGTGGGCTATCCAAGGCGCACCGGCGCATCGGGCAGGCCGGTCTGGTCGAGCGGTGCAGGTCTGTCCGGGTCGGCCGGGAAATGTTCACACAGCAGGGCCGAGACCTTGGACAGGGCCTGGGTCAGGCCGTCTTCGTACTGGTTTTTCTGGAAGGCCGTGCTCATCTCGCGCACCAGTCCTTCCCAGGCATTGGCCGGGATGAAGCGCGACACGCCCCGGTCGGCGATGATTTCGATCGCATGGTCGGCCAGCAGCAGGTAGATCAGCACGCCGTTGTTGTGTTCCGTGTCCCAGACGCGCAGCTTGCCGAACAGCGTAACGGCGCGCTCGCGAGCGTCGGCATCGCGCCAGACATAGGTCATGGGCAGGCCGGCTTCGACACAGATGCGGATCTGGCCCGTGTGGCGCTGTTCGCTGGCGGTGACGCGGCGCCCCAGGCGCTCGAGCAGGTCGTCGGGCAAGGCCGAATGCATGCGGCCTTCGGCCCAGCGGTGGCGCACCAGACGTGCGAGGCGTTGTATCCAGTTGCGCATGTTCACCACCCTCCCGAGGCACCGCCGCCGCCAAAGCTGCCGCCGCCGCCGGAGCTGAAACCACCGCCGCCGCCAAAACTACCGCCGCCCCCGAAGCCGCCCCCTCCACCGAAGCCACCGCCAAAGCCGCCGCCGCCGATATGGGCGCCCTTGCCGTTGGACAGCAGCGTGATCAGCAGCGCCACAATGCCTGCGCCGCCGGCCAGCAGCAAGCTGGTCGTGAGCCAATAGGCCACGAGGCCCGTGCCGCCGCCCATCAGCAAGGAGCCAAAGCGGTTGCCGAAAATGCGTCGCGCCAGCGGCCGGAGTATGGACACGGCGAAAAACAGGAAGATGGCCAGGGATTCGAGATCCAGGCTGCCCTGGGGCTTGGCCCGGGACGAAGTGGGCGCTGGCAATGCTTCGCCGGCAATGAGCGCGCCAATCTGCTGCACGGCCGCGCTCAGACCACCGGCGTAGTCGCCCGCACGAAAGCGCGGCTGCATGGCCTGGTCGATGATGCGCGCTGCCGCGATGTCGGGGATGGCGCCTTCGAGCCTGCGCGCGACTTCCATGCGTATGCGCCTGTCGTTCTTGGCCACGACCAGCAGCAGGCCGTCGCCCACGTCACGCCGGCCGATCTTCCAGTCGCTGGCGACGCGATACGCATAGGCGGCAATGTCTTCGGGCGCGGTGGTGGCGACCATCAGCACCACCACCTGCGAGCCGTGCTGGTTTTCGATGGCCGCGAGCTGGGCTTCGAGCGCGCTGCGCTCGGCCGCCGTGAGCGTGTCGGTCTGGTCGATCACCCGCGCGGTGAGCGCGGGCACGGCTTGCAGCGGCTGTGCGCCGACCTGTAGCGGTGCGCAGGCGATCAGCAGCAGGGACAGCAGCCAGCGCCAGGCCAGCGTGAACGGCATGGTGGCGCCCGGTCAGCGTGCGGGAGCGGGCGCCGGTGCCGCCGGCTTGGAGAAGTCCACGCTCGGCGGCGCGGAGATCTGGGCTTCGTTCTGCACCGTGAAGTTGGGCTTGGGCGGGTAGCCGAAGACTTTTGCCGTGAGGTTGGTGGGGAAGCTGCGCGCCAGCACGTTGTAGGCCTGCACGGTCTGGATGTACTGGTTGCGCGCCACGGTGATTCGGTTTTCCGTGCCTTCCAGCGTCACGCGCAGATCGCGAAAGCCCTGGTTGGCTTGCAGCTGCGGGTAGCGTTCGGAGACCACCATCAGCCGCGACAGCGCGCCCGACAGCTCGCCCTGGGCCTGCTGGAACTTGGCGAAGGCCGCGGGGTCGTTGATCAGCTCGGGCGTGGCCTGGATGGATGTGGCCTTGGCGCGTGCTTCTATGACCTTGGTCAGTGTGTCCTGCTCGAAGCTGGCTTCGCCCTTGA
The DNA here is from genome assembly GCF_025421555.1 of Acidovorax bellezanensis. Taxonomy (NCBI): domain Bacteria; kingdom Pseudomonadati; phylum Pseudomonadota; class Betaproteobacteria; order Burkholderiales; family Comamonadaceae; genus Acidovorax; species Acidovorax bellezanensis. Next base: position 9,697 of record NZ_JAODYH010000019.1, on the reverse strand, counting down.
CGGTGGCGACAATGTTCGGCACCAGGTCGGCGCGGCGCTGGTACTGGTTGAGTACTTCGCTCCAGGCGGCCTTCGATTGTTCATCCAGGCGCTGGAAGTCGTTGTAGCCGCAGCCGGTGAGCAGCAGGGCGGTGAACACAATGGCAAGGAGTCGTTTCATCATTCGGTCCATGTTGGCACCCCGGGAAGGGCGAGATGGCATCTGTGCTTGCCGCTGCGTCCGATTGTGCAGCAAGTACCATGCAGACAGTGAGTAGGATCAGGCCGCAAGCCAAGGAGACAGTGATGGACGATATCGTAAGACAGGCCATGGCCAAGTGGCCCAATGTACCGGATTGCTTTGGCTGGCTGGGACTGGACGCGCGCGGTCAATGGTTTTTGCGCGACGAGGCTGCGCAGGCGCGCGGTACCTTTGCCCAAAGCAAGGGCGATTTGCTGCAGCATGAGAAGCTGCTGGCCTTCATCGCACGCAATTACGCCTGCGATGCCCAGGGACGCTGGTTTTTCCAGAACGGGCCGCAACGCGTGTATGTGGAGCTCGAGGAAACGCCCATCGTCTGGCGGCTGCAGCCCGACGGACAGGTACAGGCGCACACCGGCGTCTGCGCCGTGCCCGACGCCTGCCTGGTGGATGAGGCGGGCCGGGTCTATCTGGCGGCGCCGCTGGGGCTGGGGCTGGTGCACAGCCAGGATGTCGGACTGGCCGCGGACTGGCTGGAGCAGCAGCGCTGGCCGCTGGAAAACGTGCTGGCCAGCAGCTTGGCGCAGCGTTTCGGCTTTGTGCGCAGCCCGGCGCAGCCGTCGGCATAAAGCCTGGCATCAGGCGTGAAAAAGGGGCCCGCGGGCCCCTTGGATCTTGGCAGCATGCTGCCGCGGTGCTTTGATTACTGTGCAGCAGGCGCCGCGGGCGGCTGGGGTTCGTCGAACTTGCCGCCGGCGGCATTGGCCATGTAGGCCACGCCGCGCGCAATTTCGGTGTCGTTGAAGTCGCCGCCACCCTGGGGTGCCATGGCGCCCTTGCCCTTGAGCGCGGACTGGACCAAGGCATCGAAGCCCTGCGCCAGACGTGGGCCCCAGGCCGCTGCGTCCTGGAACTTGGGCGCACCAGCCACGCCAGCGGCATGGCAGGCCGCGCATTGGCCGTTGTAGACCGCTTCGCCGCCGCGCAAGGGGCGGTTGGCATCGCGGATCTCCACCTGGCCCACCTTTTGCAGGCGGACGGCCTTGGCCATTTCCTGGTTGGCTGCACCTGGACCGGACTTGTCTTCTGAGGTGACGGACATGACCAGGCCGATGATGACAAAGACCGGAATCACAAAAGAAAGGAATACGGCGATCAGCAACTGCTTGGGGTTCTTGATCGGGCCTGTATGGGCTTCTTCGTGGTGGTTTGCGCTCATGACATCCTCAATGTTATTAGGGGCTTGTAAATCAACCGCAGATTATATCGAGCGTGTTGTGCTTGACTGTCCCGGTCGGCGCTCACCTGCCCGGACTGTGGCGGCTAAGCCGCAAGGGTAGATACCAAGAAAAACGGCCATGACCTGCGAGGTCATGGCCGTGGAGTGCAGCATCCCGACCGTGATCGGGTGCCCGCAGCTTCAGCGCGCGGCGGCGCCCGACGCGGTGCTTGCCAGAGGCGTGGGCTGCGTGCTGCCGCCACCCAGTGCCTTGTACAGCAGCAACTGGTTTTGCAGCTGGGCCAGGCGGACCTGCACGGCGGACTGTTCCAGGGCGAACAGCGAGCGCTGCGCGTCCATCAGGTCCAGAAAGCTGGCAACGCCATTGCGGTAACGCAGGTCGGACAGCTTCAGGCGCACGGTTTCGGCTTCCAGCTGCGCGTTCTGCGCCCGGCCCTGTTCTTGCAGCGTGGCCTGGCTGTCCAGCGCATCGGAGACTTCGCGGAATGCGGTCTGGATGGCTTTCTCGTACTGGGCGACGGCAATCCGTCGGCCGACCTGGGCAGCGTCCAGGTTGGCGCTGTTGCGGCCGGCATCGAAGATCGGCAGCATCGCCGAAGGCGCCAGCGAGAAGCCCCAGGAGCCGCTCTTGAACAGCCCGGAGAGTTCGCTGCTGACGGTGCCGGCCTGGGCCGTGAGCGCAATCCGCGGGAAGAAGGCCGCGCGCGCCGCGCCGATGTTGGCATTCGCCCCCTTGAGGGCCTGCTCTGCCTGGCGGATGTCGGGCCGCTGGACCAGCAGGTCCGACGGCAGGCCCGCGGGCAGCGGTGCCAGTGCGGGTACCTGGTACAGGCGCGTGCCTTCCAGGCTGGCACGGACATCGGTAGGCAGGGGCTGGCCCAGCAGCAGGACCAGCGCGTTCTCGTCCAGTGCGCGTTGGCGTTGCTGCTGCGCCAGGGTGGCGCGTGCGGCTTCGGTCAACGAGACGGCCTGGCGATAGTCGAGCTCGGACGTCACGCCGGCGTCGAAGCTCAGCTTGGTCAGGGCGATCGAGGCCTCGCGGGTTTCGAGGGTGCGGCGCGAAATCGCCAGCAGTTCCTCGTCGGCCAGCAAGGTGTACCAGGCGTTGGCCACGGCCGACACCAAACTCACCTGCGCCGCCCGCATGCCTTCTTCAGTGGCCAGGTACTGGGCCAGGGCCTGCTCCTTGAGGCTGCCGATGCGGCCGAAGAAGTCCAGCTCCCAGGCCGACGTCATGAAGCCCACGCTGTAGCTGTTGTTGTAGCTGGCGCTGTTGCTGCCAGCCGCCACCGAGGGCGCGCGCGTGGCCGTGGCCCCGGCATTGATGGTGGGGAACTGGTCGGCGCGGGTGATCTGGTACTGGGCCCGGGCCTGCTCAATATTGAGCACCGCCACCTGCAGGTCGCGGTTGTGGACCAGCGCGGCGGAGATCAGCTGCTGCAGGCGGGGATCGGTGAAGTAATCCTGCCAGGGCAGGGTGGCCGCCGCCTGGGCGCCGGCCGCATCCCCTTGCGGGGTGCTGCCGGAGCGGTAGGCTTCGGGTACGGGAGCGGCAGGGCGCTCATAGGTCGGGATGAACGAGCAGCCGGCCATCAGCAAGGCCGCTGCCAGCGCTACGGGAGTGCAGCGGTTAATCATGGCGCAGGGCCTCCGGGTTGTTGGCAGTAGCTGCGGGAGGATTGATGTCCTCGGCGTGCTTCTTGCCCTTGAAAAGCGTGCGTACGACGACAAAGAACAAAGGCACGAAGAACACCGCCAGCAAGGTGCCGGTGACCATGCCGCCGAGCACGCCAGTACCGATCGCGCGCTGGCTGGACGAGCTCGCGCCCGAAGCCATCACCAGCGGCACCACGCCCAGGCCGAAGGCCAGCGAGGTCATGATGATGGGACGGAACCGCAGGTGGGCGGCCTGGAGCGCGGCCTCGAACACCGACTTGCCTTCGGCTTGCAGGTCCTTGGCAAATTCAATGATCAGAATCGCGTTCTTGGCCGATAGACCGATGATGGTGATCAGTCCGACCTGGAAGTACACGTCGTTGGAGTAGCCGCGCATCAGCGTGGCCAGCACGACGCCGAGCACGCCCAGGGGCACGACCAGAATCACGGACAGCGGAATGCTCCAGCTTTCGTACAAGGCGGCCAGGCACAGGAACACGGCCAGGATGGCGAAGCTGTAAAGGATGATGGACTGCGAGCCCGCCAGCTTTTCTTCATACGACTGACCGGTCCACTCGTAGCCGAAGCCTTCGGGCAACTGGGCGACCAGACGTTCCATTTCCGCCATGGCGTCACCCGTGCTGTGACCCGCGGACGGGCTGCCCGAGATCTTCATTGCGGGATAGCCGTTGTAGCGCACGGTCTGCTGCGCACCCATGACCCATTTGGTCGTCGCAAAGGTCGAGAACGGAACCGGCTGGCCTTGGCTGTTCGGCGCCGTGAGCTTCAGCAGGTCTTCAGGCTGCATGCGCGCTGGCGCATCGGCTTGCACGATCACGCGTTGCAGACGGCCCTTGTTGGGGAAGTCGTTGACGTAGCTCGAGCCGAGTGCCGTGGACAGCGAGGCATTGATGGCGTTGAAACCCACGCCCAGGGCGCTGGCCTTGTCGCGATCGATGTCGATCAGCAACTGAGGCGCATCTTCCAGACCGTCCGGGCGCACCTGGGTCAGCACCTTGCTTTGGGCGGCCATGCCCAGCAGCTGGTTGCGTGCATTCACCAGCGCGGTATGGCCGCTGCCGCCACGGTCCTGCAGACGCAGGGTGAAGCCCGACGCGTTGCCGAGTTCGGGGATGGGTGGCGGGCTCAGCGCAAAGATGAAGGCATCGCGCACGCCGGACATGGCGCCCATGATGCGGCCGGCGATGGCGTCGGCCGATTGCGAGGGCGCGCCGCGCTCTTTCCAGTCCTTGAGCGTCAGGAACGCCAGACCGGCGTTCTGTCCCTGGCCCGAGAAGCTGAAGCCCAGCACGCTGACGATGCTCTTGATTTCGGGCTGCTTCAGAACGAAACCTTCCACCTGTTCCATCACCGCCTGGGTGCGTTCCAGTGTGGCGCCTGGGGGCAGTTGCACGTTGACAATCACCGAGCCCTGGTCTTCGCCTGGCAGGAAGGACAGTGGCAGGTTCTTGTAGACCAGGAACACGGCGCCAATGATGGCCGCGTAGATGATCAGGTAGCGGCCGGTCTTCTTCAGGATGCGGTTGACAACGCTTTCATAGCCCTTGGCCGTCTGGGTGAAGCGGCGGTTGAACCAGGTGAAGAACTTGTTCTTCTTCGCGTGGTGGTCGACCGGCTTGAGCAGCGTGGCGCACAGGGCAGGCGTCAGCGACAGGGCCATGAAGGCCGAAAAGAAGATCGAAGCGACCATCACCGTGGCGAACTGGCGGTAGATGTTGCCGGTGGAGCCGGCAAAAAAGGCCAGCGGCACGAACACCGAGATCAGCACCACGGTCACGCCGATGATGGCGCCGGAGATCTGACCCATGGCCTTGCGCGTGGCAGCGCGTGGCGGGAGTTTCTCCTCTTCCATGATGCGCTCGACGTTCTCCACCACCACGATGGCATCATCGACCACGATACCGATCACCAGCACCATGCCGAACATGGTCAGCACGTTGATCGAGAAGCCCAGGGCCAGCAGCGTGGCAAAGGTGCCCAGCAGCGCGATAGGTACGACGATGGTTGGAATGATGGTGTAGCGCCAGTTCTGCAGGAACAGGAACATCACCAGAAACACCAGCGCCACGGCTTCGATCAGGGTCTGTGCGACCTGGCTGATGGAGATGCTGACGAAGTTGGAGCTGTCGTAGGGGACCGACCATTCCACGCCCTCAGGGAAATACTTGGCCAGCTGATCGAGCTGGGCGCGTACGTCCTTGGCGGCGGCCAGCGCATTGCCCGCAGGTGCCAGCTGGACGCCGATACCGGCGGCCGGCTGACCGTTCAGGCGCGCCTCCGTGGAGAAGCTCTGGGAGCCGATTTCGACGCGTGCCACATCCTTGAGGCGCACGGTCGAGCCGTCAGGCAGGGCGCGCAGCACGATGTTGCCGAATTGCTCGGGCGTGGTGAGCTGACCGCGCACCGTGACCGTGGCCGAGATGGACTGGCCGGTGATATTGGGCTGGTCACCAATGGTGCCGCTGGCGACCTGGGCGTTCTGCGCCTGGATGGCTGCGGTGACATCGGCCGTGGACAGCTTGAAGCCTTGCAGCTTGGCCGGATCGAACCAGATGCGCATGGCCTGCTCGGAACCGAACAGCTGTACCTGGCCGATGCCCTTGACGCGTTGCAACGCGGGCACGATGTTGCGCGAAGCGTAGTCGCCCAGCTGCACGGGGCCGAAGTTGGGGTTCTTCGACGACAGCATGACGAACAGCAGGAAGTTGGAGGCGGACTTGTCCACCCGCACACCTTGCTGGGTCACGGCTGCGGGCAGGCGCGGCGTGGCCCGCGACAAGCGGTTTTGCACGTCGACCTGGGCCAGCTCAGGGTTGGTTCCCTGCGCAAAGCTGACGGTGATGGAGCCTGTGCCGTCGGCCTGGGCCGTGGACTCCATATAGAGCAGTCCGTTGGCACCGTTCATCTCCCGTTCGATCACCGACAGCACACTGTCTTCCAGTGTCTTGGCGGAAGCGCCGGGATAGGCGGTGCTGATGACGATGGCCGGAGGGGCCACCGGCGGGTATTGCGCAATCGGCAACTGCGTGAGCGAGACCGCGCCCATCACAATGATGAACAGCGCGATCACCCAGGCAAAGATGGGGCGTTCAATAAAAAACTTGGCCATGACGGACGCCTTTATTTGTCAGCCGCAGGGGTGCCTGCCGCGGGGGCAGCCGCTGCGGGAGCGGGTGCGGGGGCCGCTGGAGCGGCAGCGGCGGCGGGCGCGGCCGCTGTACCGGGCGCGTGCCAGGCCACCGGAGTGACGGGTGTGCCGGGCGGCAGCATCTGCAGCTTCTGGAAGCCGTCGACCATGACTTTTTCGCCAGCCTTCAGGCCGTCGAGCACCACCCACTGGTTGTTCTGTGCTGCGCCGACCTTGATCACGCGCTTGCTGATCTTGCCGTCGTCGCCGACCACCGAGACCGTGTCACCGGCTTCACTGCGCGTCACCGCCTGCTGGGGCAGGGTGATGGCGTTCACGGCCTGGGCCTGCTCCACCTGGACCCGTACATACAGGCCTGGCAGCAGCACGCCCTTGGGGTTGGGGACTTCGGCGCGCAGCGTGACCTGGCCGGTCGTGGGGTCGACGGTCAAGTCCGTGAACAGCAGCTTGCCGGTCTGGTCGTAAGTGCTGCCGTCTTCCAGCAGCAGTTTCACGCTGGCCGCTTCATTGCCGGAGACTTTCTTGAGCTGTCCGTCGGCCATGGCCTTGCGCAACTTGAAAGCGTCGTTCGACGACTGGGTGAAGTTGACGTAAACCGGGTTGATCTGCTGGATCACGGCCAGCGGCGTGGCTTCGCCCTGGCCGACCAGTGCACCTTCGGTCACCAGCGACTGGCCGATACGGCCGGAAATCGGTGCGGTGACATTGGCGTAGCCCAAGTTGATGTCGGCGGAGCGCACGGCGGCCTTGTTGGCGGCGACATCCGCCAGGGACTGCTTGTGCGCCGCGTCAGCATTGGCGAAATCCTGCTTGCTGATGGCATTGGCGGCGACCAGCGGGCGGTAGCGTTCGAGCTGGGCAGCGGTCTGCGCCAGACTGGCTTCGGCTCGGGCCAACGCGGCGCGCGCGCTCTGGGCCGCGGCTTCGTAGGGGGCGGCATCGATGCGGTACAGCAGCTGGCCGGCCTTGACATCGCTGCCTTCGCGGAACAGGCGCTCGAGCACAATGCCGGCGCTGCGGGCGCGGACTTCAGCCACTCGTACGGCGGCCACGCGGCCGGGCAATTGCGTCACCAGGCCGACATCGGTGGTCGAGGTGACCACGACACCGACTTCCACGGCGGGGGCCTTGCCGGCGCCCGGCGCGGCAGCTGGCTTGTCGCCGCCGCAGGCGGCCAGCATCAGTGCCGCCGAGACGGCCAGTGCCAGGGACGCGTGGCGGTAGAGGCGACGAGGAGGTTGGGCGTCGGGCGCATGGCGCGTGCTGTGCATGGTTGTTTTCCTTGGGATGATTCGGCTGTCAGAGCATGAAAGCGCGCGCAGCATCGAGCGTGCACACGGAATGCCCCTTAGGTTGGGTTGGCGATTGTACATACATTCATGAATGTATAATAAGACCCCTGGCTGAGCTGAGGTCATTGTGACCTCGGTATGTGCAGCTTGCACAGCTGAATCTTGGAGAAGTGTCATGGCCCGTAGAACCAAAGAAGATGCCGTGGCGACGCGCAGCGGCCTGCTGGATGCGGCAGAACAGGTTTTCCTGGAGCAAGGCGTCTCCCGTGCATCCCTGGCGGCCATTGCCGAACAGGCGGGCGCGACGCGGGGTGCCGTGTACTGGCACTTTAAGGACAAGCTGGATTTGTTCAACGCGATGATAGATCGCGTGAGTTTGCCGCTGGACCAGGTTCTATATGGTGACGGGGCCGGGCTGGCGAGCGCTGCGCCGCTGCAGCGCATATGCCGCGTCATGCATGTGTTGCTCAACGGACTGGCGCACGACGAGCACCTCAGGCGGGTGTTCACGATCATGATGCACCGCGTGGAGTTCGTCGGCGAGTTCGTGGCGCTGCAAGCCAGGCATACCGCTTCAATGGATGAATGTTCGGGCAAGTTCGCGCTCGACATGGAGGCTGCCGCCGAGCAGTGGGGCGTGGCCCTGCGCTATTCGCCTAAGCAGCTCGCGCGGGGTTTGACTTCGCTGCTCGATGGCCTGATGCACACTTGGCTCATAGGCGGGCAGAGCTTTGACCTGGTGGAGGATGGCTCTGCGACCATTCAGGTGTATCTGATGGGGGCCGGCCTGCCGCAAGAGGCCGTGCACGCCGCCTTTCTCGCTGCCGCGAGCGAGCGCGCCGCCGAGGGGTGAGCGGCGATTGCGCCCCTGCTTGCGTACGGCTTGGCGCGGTTGTGAGAATTTCTTGGCAAAGTCGTGCGACAATGCCGGCTTGCTTTGGACCTCGGTCCTGAGCGGCTGTAGCTCAGTGGATAGAGTATTGGCCTCCGAAGCCAAGGGTCGTGGGTTCGATCCCCGCCAGCCGCACCAGCTTTGCATGAAAGTGCGAAACAGGGTAAAAAAATAGTAGTTTTGTTTTTGATGTCAAAAATGCTGCTACAATCGAATTCTTCGGAGGGGTGCCCGAGTGGCTAAAGGGGGCAGACTGTAAATCTGTTGGCTTACGCCTACACTGGTTCGAATCCAGTCCCCTCCACCAGTTTTTGGTTGAAGAGTTTTAGAAGATGCTTATGCCAGCATCGACGCACAGAAAAGTGCGGGAGTAGTTCAATGGTAGAACCCTAGCCTTCCAAGCTAATGACGCGGGTTCGATTCCCGTCTCCCGCTCCAGATTGTGTGTAAAGTTTTTTGGATTGCCGCAAGGTGATTTGAATGCCCATGTGGCTCAGTGGCAGAGCACTCCCTTGGTAAGGGAGAGGTCGCGGGTCCGATTCCCGCCATGGGCACCAGCTTTCTGGTGCTTCCGCTAGATGGTTGCGCCGAGTCCTGTTGTTTAGTTAAAGATTTTTTTCGGAGTCGGAAAAATGGCAAAAGGAAAATTCGAGCGCACCAAGCCCCACGTCAACGTGGGCACCATTGGTCACGTCGACCATGGCAAGACAACTCTGACGGCTGCGATCGCCACCGTTTTGTCGGCCAAGTTTGGTGGTGAAGCCAAGAAGTACGACGAAATCGACAAGGCGCCTGAAGAGAAGGCCCGCGGTATTACCATCAATACCTCGCACGTCGAATACGAAACCGCTAATCGTCACTACGCTCACGTTGACTGCCCCGGTCACGCTGACTATGTGAAGAACATGATCACCGGTGCCGCCCAGATGGACGGCGCTATCCTGG
>NZ_JAODYH010000019.1:0-258 GCF_025421555.1 Acidovorax bellezanensis | reverse complement strand
TGCTGGACAAGTACAACTTCCCCGGCGACGACACCCCGATCATTCGTGGTTCGGCCAAGCTGGCTCTGGAAGGCGACAAGGGTCCTCTGGGCGAAGAAGCCATCAACAAGCTGGCTGACGCTCTGGACAGCTACATCCCCACGCCTGAGCGCGCTGTGGACGGTGCTTTCCTGATGCCTGTGGAAGACGTGTTCTCGATCTCCGGTCGTGGTACCGTGGTGACGGGCCGTATCGAGCGCGGTATCGTCAAGGTCGGCG
>NZ_JAODYH010000018.1:0-345 GCF_025421555.1 Acidovorax bellezanensis | reverse complement strand
CCGCCTTCGTCCTTGCTCAACACGTACACTTCAGCGGTGAAGTGGGTGTGGGGCTTGATCGAACCGGGCTTGCACAGCACTTGGCCGCGTTCCACGTCTTCACGCTTGGTGCCGCGCAGCAGCAGGCCAACGTTGTCGCCAGCTTGACCTTGGTCCAGCAGCTTGCGGAACATTTCCACGCCGGTGCAGGTGGTCTTTTGCGTGTCGCGGATACCGACGACTTCGATTTCTTCGCCGACCTTGACGATACCGCGTTCGATACGGCCCGTCACCACGGTACCACGACCGGAGATCGAGAACACGTCTTCCACAGGCATCAGGAAAGCACCGTCCACAGCGCGCTCA
>NZ_JAODYH010000017.1:0-359912 GCF_025421555.1 Acidovorax bellezanensis | reverse complement strand
GCGCCCAATAGCCTTCGAAATCAGCCTCGGCTTCGGCGCACAAGGCCTCGTAGGCCGGCATGCCGGAAATGCGGGCCACCTGGGCAGCCCGTGCATCGGGCACGAAAACACGGTTCTCGATCAGGACGGATTCCATCGTCTGTACATTGCCCATCTGGGGTCTCCTCAAGATATGGATTGCGCTGCACCCGGGACCGCTGCTCAACGCAGCAGGGGGTCCATCAGCGGAAGAATGAAGGGCCAGCCGACCAGGCCCGCAGCGCCCGCCGCCGCGATGCACAGCATGGCCGTGCACAGCTTCCCGGTGAGCCGGCGCTCCCGCGTGCGCAGCACAAACGACATGCTGAAAGCGATGCTGGTCAAGGAAGCCAGCACCGCGCCGGTGCCCGCCGTAACGGGCGACAGGCTGCCCTGGGAGGCCAGCGTGGCGGCCGCCGCGACCGCGCTGGCACTGGACAGCAGGCCCCCGACGATGCTCACGAAATAAAAGCCGGCATCACCGAAATGGCGCTGCGTGAGCCCGCCGACGATGTGCAGCAGCAGAAACACCACGCCGTACTTGAGCGCCAGCGGCAGGGAAAAAGGCAGATCCAGCTTGATTTCCGGGACCGGCTCGGCGGTGCTTTTCGCGCCGCTGCGGTAGCTCCACAGCACCAGCGTGGCGTTCGCCAGCATCATCAGGGCAAAGGCGCCGGAGGCTCCCAGCAGCGCGATCGGCGCCAGAATCAGCAGCAGGCCCGCATTGCGCAGCACCATGGCCGATGTCGCCAGCAGAATGCCGCGGTAGGCCGTGCCCACATAGGCGCCCTGCGTCGCCACAACACGCGAGGACATTTCAATGACGGTGAAGTTGCTGTTGACGAGGCCGCCGAGGAAGCCGGAAAGTTCGGTGCCGCGCGTGCCGTACAGCTTCCACAGGATGTAGTTGACGAAGCCAATGCCCGCGATGAGGATGACCGTCACCCATGCAGCGCGTGGTTCGACCAGCTTCCAGGGCCCGACCGCGCCTTCGGGCAACGCGGGATAGATCACGATGGCGAGAATGGCCAGCAGCAGGGCCGAGCGCATCTCGCTTTCGGTCAGGCCCGCCGAGAAGCCGGCCAAACGCTCTTTCCAGGCCAGCAGTGCCGTGGCGATCACCATCACCGCCGCTGGCGAAATGGTATGCCCCTGGCCGCAGAGCACGCCGGCCAGGCAGGTCACTAGCATCGCCGCCGACGTGGTCAACTCGGCGCCCTGGCCTGCCCTGAGCGTCTGCACATTGAGCAGCACGGCCAGCACGCCGACCAGCGCCAGGATGAGCAGCGCGAATGGCGCTCCGAGCAGGCCGCCCAACGCGCCCAGCATGCAGATGAAGCCGAAGGTGCGCAGGCCCGCCTCTTTGCCCCGGCGCTCGCGCTCCAGTCCGATCAGCAGGCCCAGGGCCAGGCTCAGCGCCAGCCGCACCAGGATTTCAAGATAAGGCCATTCGGCCCCCGTCATCATCGGAGTCGGTTTTTCAAGCACGTTGCCGCCATGTTTCGTGAAGTCTTGCCAAATCTTCGCCGCCCGGTCTTGCCCGACCGGACGGCACGGGGTCATGCAGGCCGCGGCCCCGGCACGCCGTCGTCGACAACGAAGCGCGCCAGCGTCGAGACGCCGCTGTCGGCCCGCGTGACGTCATCGACGACGCGCAGCGTCGTGACCCAGCGCTGCGGCGTGACTTCGGCCACGGCGTAGCCGCGCTTGTCCGAGCGCGCCAGCAGGATGTGCGGGTTGTTGTCCGCGATGGCCTGCGCCCGGTTTTGCGGCACATTGCTGACCGAAGCGATCGAGGTCCCGCAGAACTCGCTGCCGATGACCGGGGACTGCGCGTTCGCGAAATCGGCCAGCACGCGGCAGACATAGTTCTGGTGGATGTCACCGCCGAGAAAGACGGTGTTGCGCGGCGCTGCATGGCGTACCGCGTCGAGCAGCCGCTGGCGGCTGGCCGGGTAGCCGTCCCAGGTGCTGCTGTTGTAGCTCTCGTTGGGAAGCGGCAGGTAATTGCGCTGGGAGAAAATCGTCTGCTGCGCCAGCACGCTCCAGCGTGTGCCGGACGCGGCATCCTGGGCCAGCCCCTGCGCAGCCCAGCGTTCCTGGTCGGCGCCCAGCATAGAGCGCCTGGCGTCCAGCAGCTCAGGGCAGTCCTTGGAAGAGACCGCGCCCTGCGCCTTGCCCCCAGGCACGCGGCAGGCCTGTCTATCGCTGTACTGGCGCGTGTCGAGCGTATGAAAGCGCAGCAGCTGACCCCAGGCATGGCGGTCATGAATGCGCACCCCATCGTGCGTGCCCAAGCCGGCCAGACCATGGGTGAGCACCGACGCGCGCAGCGGCATGTTTTCATAGAACGCCTGGTAGGCGGCGCTGCGGCGCGCGAGAAAAGCATCGGCCGCACCCAGGCCGCCCAGACCCGCGTAATCGTTCTGGACCTCGTGGTCGTCCCAGGTGACAATCCACGGGCATGCGCGGTGCGCTGCCTGCAACTGCGCATCGGTCCGGTACAAGGCATAGCGATCCCGGTAATCGGCCAAGACCTGCGCCGCAGGCAGCGTATGGGTGCGCACCAGCGGATAGCTGGGCGGTGTCTTCGGCATGGCGTACTCGTAGATGTAGTCACCCAGGAACAGCACCAGATCCAGGTTTTCATCCAGCATGTGGCGATAGCCTGCATAGTGGCCCTGCTCCCAGCGCTGGCACGAAACAAAGGCGAAGCGCGTGCGCTCGGGCATCGCATCCAGGGCCGGCGCGGTGCGCGTACGCGCGGTCTGCGTGACCGCATCCCCGTGCATGAAGCGGTAGAAATACCAGCGATCCGGCCTCAGCCCCGTCACCTCGACGTGCACGCTGTGGCCGAGCGCCGCCAGCGCCTGGGCCGCGCCCGTGCGGACCATGCGGCGAAAGCCCTCGTCCTCGGCAATCTCCCAGCGCACCGTCAGCGCATCGGGCAGCCGGCCGCGTGGCGTATCCGCAGCCACGGTGCCCGGGACCGGGCCGTCGAGCAGCCGGGTCCAGAGCACAAAACCATCCGGGGAAGGCGAGCCGCTGGCCACGCCCATGGGAAACAGCTCCCGCTGGTTCAGCGTGGCCGCCCCACTCCAGCGCGGCAGCGAGGTGGCTGCCGCCGCAGCGGTGGCCAGGCGGATGAGATCGCGACGGTGCATGACAGGAACTCCTTGGGATGATGGATCAGCAGTTTGCATCGCCGCCGGCTCAGAACAGGTGTCGGATGCCGAAATTCTGGCCGCTCGACGCCTGGTTGCGGATGCCCGCCGGATCGCCGCCAACCGTGAATGCCGCGCCGCCCCGGTTTCGCACCTGGGCGTAGGTGGCATAGAGCGCCGTGCGCTTCGAAAGATGGTGGACGTAACCGAAAGCCAGCTTGTTGGCACGCGCCTGATCGCTGGGATAGCTGAAGTCGATCTGCGCGTAGCTCACGCGGAATTCGCCTTGGCCCACCGGCACCGTCAGACCGGCCGTCAGCCCCTCCAGGCCCTTGCGCCCCAGCGGCATGGCCACATGGTCCTTCGCGTAAAGCGCCTCCAGCGACGCGACCCCGAAATCGTACGCAACGCCCAGGCTGGTCGACTGCAGATCGCGCGGACGCGTGCCCGGCGCCTTGCGCCCGCCCGTGGCCCGGCTATAGGCCACTCCGAGGCGCCAAGGGCCTTGCTTGTAGGTCAGCTTGCCGCCCAGATAACGCCCGGCCTGGCTGCCGTCCTCCGCTTCGGGAAACGCGTACTGCAGCTGCCCGGCGAAGCCACCCAGGCTCTTGGGCAGGAAGTAGCCTATCGAGTTGCTGGCACGCACATGGGTGCTCTGGCCGCCATTGGCGCTGCCGTAAAGCGTCGCGCGCCCCCGGTAGACCAGGCTCTCGCCCACACCGTTGGTGACCCAGGGTCCCGAGAATTCGGACTGGATCATGTAGGTCGGCGTGTAGTCGCGCCCCAAGCGCACTTCCCCCCAGGGGCCTGTCAGGCCCACGGTGGAGCGGCGCGCAAAATTAAACTCCGCAGGGTCGTCTACGGCCACTCCGCCCTCCAGCCAGAAGTGGGCGCTCAGGCCGCCGCCCAGGTCTTCCTGGCCGCGCAGGCCGAGGCGGCTGCTCGCCAGTCCATCCGAGGCCTGCGCCGTCTGGCGCTGGCCACCGTGGACCCGGTAGTGGCTGATGCCCGTGTCGATCAGGCCGAACACGGTGACGGAAGACTGTGCATGGCATGGGGCCATGGAAACAAAGGCCGCAGCGGCCAGCATGAGCGCAGGAATAGGTCTTTTCATTGTCTTCTCCGTGGGTGGCGATCCGTCTTTGATGACGTGTACTCGTGGAAGGAAAGATTTCAGGCCGACGGCAGGCAAAGCTGCGCCTTCACGCGACTGAGCGCGCTTGGCTTTACCGGACGTCAGACAGTGGAAAGAGCGGCCTGGCTAGCGCAGTACCCGCCCTTGCATTCCATCCGCCGCGACCCCGAGGTGGTGGAGCACGGTGGGCGCGATGTCGATCAGCGACGCGGGTTGTCCGCGCTCACCGGGACGCAGTCCCCCTCCTCGCAGGTAGAGGAAGGGCTGCTGTTCATGGGCTCCCAGGCCGCCATGCTGACCGCAGCCCGGAAGCGATGAGTTGCTGAAAGGACTGAGCACGGACACGCTGCGGCCCCGCACGCCATGGGGATTGGCGGCAGTGTCGTGGCGCAGCGCCAAGGCGATGCCGAGCGGGCCGTCGGTCGGCAGACCGAGTTCGGCCAGCGCATCGCCCCAGACGACGCGACCGGCGAAATCCTGGTCTTGCAGCCATTGCGCCAATGGCGGGATATCCACGCGCTTGCTGTCAGCGAAGTACAGCAGCGCGGCATTGCCGTTGGGCGCCACGACGACATCCGAAGACTGGGGACTGTTCTTCCAGCCGGTCGCCAGCAGCAGCTCGTCGAGGTCGATCTGCCGCCCCACTGTTTCCATTCCATGGTCGGAACAGACCACCAGCAGGATCTCTTCTCCGTCCGGATCCAGCGCATCGACCGTGCTCCGCACCTGCTGGACGCAAGCGTCGGCATGCGCAATCATCGCCAGGTGCTCGGGCGAGCCCAGGGCCGTGTGGTGCGCGGTATGGTCGGGCTCGGAAAGCCACAGCACCGCCAGTGCCGGGGCACGCTCGCGCAGCACTTCGCGGCAAAAGCGTTCGGTCATGGCCGCATCGCCTGCCGCACCCACTTCGATGGGCAAGCCGTCGTCCAGAAGTTCGCCGCCGGGCCCGCGGGAGCCGCTGCGATGGTAGACATGGCCAAAGCTGTCCGGGTCCTGTAGATAGGCCGCACCGGGCGACACATTGGACATGACGATGGCGCCGCCGTGATCGGCCAGCCGCTCGGCCCAGGTCGGGCGCCTGAGCGTCTGGCCCGTCGCGCGGCGCAGCCGATCGAGGAAGTCGGGCTTGCCCACGGACATCCGGACCAGCCTGCCGTCCTCTTTCAAGACCATGGTATTGCCCAGCAAGCCGTGCGCGCCGGGCAGGCAGCCCGTGGCCATGGAGGCCGAACTCGTGCGCGTGGTCGATGGAAAGACGCTGCGCGCCGCCACGAAATCGGCGCTCTGCGCGCGCATCGCCGACAGCGAGGGCGCGGTGTCCGGCCGGACCAGGTCTGCGGCCAGGCTGTCGCAGACCACCACCACCGCGCGGCGCCGCGCCGTCATTTCACGCTCCCTGCGGGCCCGGCCAGCGTGGATTGATCGAGGTAGTCATGGAAGTGCACCGTGACCTGATCCGAGGCCAGAAACACCACGGCGTATGCCGGCGGCTCGTGGCTCTTGGGCACAGGCGAGATCGTGTGCAGATCGAACGGCACCTGGTGGTTCAGTCCGCGCATGGTCGAAAACGGAATCCCGCGCCAACTACCGCAGACGGGGCGATGCACATGGCCGAAGAACAGGTGGCGTAGGTTGCCGCGCCCGGCCGTGATCCGTGCCAAGGCTTCCGGATTCGCCAGGCTCATGCGATCGAGGCAGGGAATGCCGATATCGAACGGCGGGTGGTGCATGAACAGATAGACCGGGCGATCTCCCAGCTGGTCCAGCTCGTTCGCCAGCCAGGCCTGGCGCTGCTCGCAGTAGAGGCCGCCGTTGCGGCCTTCGTCGAGCGTGTCGAGCATCAGCAGCGAAGCATCCGCCAGATCGAAGCGCCCTTGAACAAAGCCCTGGCCGTCATTGAGCCCGCCGGGAAATGCGGCGGCCAGCAGGGTCCGAACATCATGGTTGCCAACCAGTGGAAAGCAGGGGAAAGGCAGCCTATCGATCTGGGCACGCAGCGCCGCATAGGCCGGGGCTTCCCCGCGATGGGTGAGATCGCCCGTGATCACGCAGCAGCTGGCGTCGGCGTGATTTGCCAGGATGTCGTCGATGCAGGCCACGAGGCGGGCATGCGGGTCAAGCCCGTGCAGGATTTCACCGGGCGAAACCAGGTGGGGGTCGGTGATATGGATGATCTTGGTCATGAGGAAACGTTCTCCGGATGTGCGTTCACGGAATGCAGCGCCGTGGCCTGCAACAGCAGGCGCGTGTACGCGCTGTGCGGGGACTTGAACACCTGCTCGGTGGGACCGGCCTCGCAGACCGCCCCCTGCTGCAAGACCATGACGCGGTCGGCCATGCGGCGGATCACGCCGAGGTCGTGGCTGATGAACAGGTAGGCAGTGCCCGTCTTGCGCTGCAACTCCAGCAGCAGGTCCAGCACCTGGGCCTGGACCGACACATCGAGGGCCGAGGTGATCTCGTCGCAGATGATGAGATCGGGCTCGGCGGCGAAGGCCCGCGCAATCGCCACGCGCTGCTGCTGCCCGCCGGACAGCTGGCGCGGATAGCACTCGAGCAGGGCCGGATCCAGGTGCATGTCGCGCATCAAGGCCTGCGCACGCTCGCGCAGCGCCGGGCCGCGCAGCGGCGTGAACATGGTCAGCGGGCGCTCCAGGATGGTGGCGATGCGCTGGCGCGGATTGAGCGACGACAGCGGATCCTGGAACACGATCTGTATCCGGCGTCGCAGCGCCAGCGAACGCCCGGTGGCCAAGGGCGCCAGCGCCTGCCCGTCGAACTTCAGCGCGCCGCCCGAAGGCGCCATCAGGCCAGCGACCAGCGAGGCGGCCGTGGACTTGCCACTGCCCGACTCGCCCACGAGCCCCAGGGTCTCGCCGCGGGCAATGGAAAACGACAGCCTGGCCAGCGCCGGCCGCTGTGCGTTCCCGGAGCGCTGGAACCAGTTGCGCCGGCGCGCGGGATAGGAAAAAGCCAGTTCCTCGGCGGACAGCAGCGGCGCGGCCATGGCCGCCGCGTCGACATGCGCACGCGGCGGCGGCTCGGCATCGACGCGCGGAATCGCGGCAATGAGCTGCTGCGTATAGGCATGCGCAGGCGCGCTGAAAATCTTCGCGGCAGGGCCCTGCTCCACCACCGCGCCCTGGTACATCACGATGACTTCGTCGCACATGCGCGAGATCACGCCGAGGTCGTGGCTGACGTAGATCAGCGAAGTATTGAAACGGTGGCGCAGCGTGCGAACCAGCTCCAGCACCTGGACTTCGGTGGTCTTGTCGAGCGCCGTCGTCGGCTCGTCCAGCACCAGCAGGCCCGGATCGCCGGCGAGCGCCGCGGCGATCACCACGCGCTGGCGCTGGCCACCCGAAAGCTCGTGCGGATAGCGCGCGCAAATCGCCTGGGGGTCGGGCAGGTTGGTGGCCGCGAACAGCTCCAGGGTGCGCGCGCGCGCCTCGGCCGCGTCGCAGCCGCGCAGGTGCCGCACGGCCTCGTCCACCTGATCGCCGATGCGCATGTGGGGCGTGAGCGAGCTCAGCGGATTCTGCGGCACGAAAGCGATATGCCTGCCGCGCAGCCTGCGCCGACCGGCTTCGTCCAGGCCCAGGATGTCTTCGCCGGCGATGCGCACCGCACCGCCCGTGATCACACCGCCCGGACGGCAGTGGCCCAGCAGGGCGCGTGCCACGGTCGACTTCCCCGACCCGCTTTCGCCGACGATGCCCAGGCTGGCGCCGGCCGCCACGGTGAACCCGACGTTGTGCACGGCAGCGACGATCTTGCCGTCGCTGCGGCGGTAGCCGATGTTCAGTCCCTGGACTTCGAGTTGCCCGCCCAGGGCCTGGGACGCGTCCTGGCGCCGCAGCAGCGGCACCGACTCAGGATGTTTCATAGCAGTCACTTTCATGAGACTTGGAAAGGCGCTGCTCATGCCGCGTCCTGGCCACGCGTGGCATCCAGCCCCAGCGCACGGGCCAGCGCCTCGGCGCCGAAATTCAGGCCCAGAACCAGGGTGGCGATGAAGAGGGCCGGCGCCAGCACCAGCCAGGGCGCATAGGCCAGCTGGCTGACGCCTTCGGAAACCATCAGGCCCCAGTCGGGCGTGGGCGGCGAGATGCCCATGCCCAGGAACGACAGCGCGCTCAACAGCAGGATGGCGTGCGACATGCGGATCGCGAACTCGACATAGACCACGTCCAGCGTGTTGGGCAGCAGCTCGCGCAGGATGATGGACAGCGTTCCTTCGCCGCGCAGCTGCGCGGCCTTCACATAACCCAGGTTGACCTGGGTCAGGGTCTGCGCACGCACGATGCGCACCACGCCGGGGAAATACACCATGCCGATGAGCACGATCAGCACCGGCAGCGACTCGCCGAATCCCACCGTGAACAGCGCCACGAACAGAATCCCCGGCAAGGCCAGCTTGAGGTCGACGATGCGCATCATGATGTCGTCGAAAATGCCGCCGAGGTAGGCCGCAGCCACGCCCAGCATGCTGCCCACGCTCACCGCGACGACGACGCCCGTGAAGGCCGCCAGCAGTGACGTGCGCCCGCCCCATAGCAGGCGCGACAGGTAGTCGCGGCCCAGTACATCCGTGCCCAGCCAGAACTCGGCGCTCGGCGGTTCGGCCCGACCGCCGTTGAGCGACATCGGATCGTAGGGAGCGATCCAGGGAGCCGCCAGCGCCAGCGCCAGGTGCAGCAGCACGATGCCGATACCGAACAAGGCGGCAGGACGCAGCAGCGCGTGATAGTTGATCTTGAGCATCATGGTTCAACGGCTCCGGGCACGGGGATCGAGGGCGACGACCGCAAGGTCGGCGAGCAGGTTCATGGTGACGACGGCCAGCGCGGCCAGCAGGCTGACGGCCTGGACGATGGGCACCTCACGCTTGTCCACCGCCTGCAGCAGAATCATTCCCAGGCCCGGGTAGCCGAACACCTTCTCGACGACCACGATGCCGCCGAGCAGGCCGGCGACATACAGGGCCGCCGAGTTCAGCGCGGGAATCACCGAGGCGGGCAGCGCGTGCCGCAGGATCAGCCGCAACTCGCTCAGCCCGGTGAAGCGGGCGCGCTCCACATAGTCGCTGGCCAGCGCCTCGATCAGACCGGTGCGAATGAGCTGCACCAGGTGGGCAATCGAGCCGAAGACGATGGTCGCCACCGGCAGCACCGAGACCGCCAGCAAGGTCGACGGCGGCGCGTCGGCGAAAGCGAGGATCACCGCCGGGAAAACGGGTATCCAGATCGCGAAGATCAGCACCAGCAGGTTGCCGGAAGCGAACTCCGGAATCGAATAGCCGATGACCGCGCCCATCGACGCCAGCGTGTCCGGCAGCCGCCCTCGCCAGTACGCGGCGATGATGCCCAGCAGCAAGGACGTCGGAATCGCCACCAGGGCCGTGACCGCGGCCAGCAGCAGCGAATTCTTCACGGGCTCGCGGATGATGTCGATGACCGGCGTGCCCCCGAGGATGGTCTTGCCGAAATCGCCGCGCACCGCCCCCGCCAGCCAGGCCACGTAGCGCACCGGCGCGGGCTTGTCCATGCCCAGCTCACGCCGCTTGCGTGCCAGGTCCTCGGGGTTCATCATCGCGACCTCGTCCGCCGTGAGGCTGACTTCCAGCGCATCGCCGGGCAAGACCTCGGTCGCGACGAAGACCAGCAGCGAAGCGAGAAAAAGCGTCAGCGCATAAAGGCCTATGCGCCGCAGAAAAGTAAGAAACATGGTGGATCGCCCTGTGTGAAAGTGAAGGACTGGGCAAGGCTCAGGACTTCCAGACCTCATCAAAGCGCATCGACCAGAACTGGGAGTGGTTGCGCAGCCCCTGGACGTTCGGCTTGTGGATCAGGAGATTGCGCCGACCGCCGGCGGAAATGACGGGCACTTCGTCGCGCAGGATGTCCTGCATACGCACATAGTTCGCTCGGCGCTTGTCGGCCGACGGCTCGGCGAGCGACGCCCGGTAGAGCGCCATGTACTCGTCGCAGCCCGCACCGCGCCAATAGCCGCTCTCGTTGTTGTCCGGTCGCAGCCGGTACAGGCTCACGCCCGGATTGCGCGGGCCGGCCGGGGTGTAGGCGAAACGGTGCTTGCGGGTTTTCTCGGCGTCCTCGACGCGCCATTGCCTATAGCCATCGCTAGGCCTTTGCTCGATCGGCAAGGTGATGCCGGCCTCCTTCACCGATTCGGAAAGCACCTGGAACACGCGCGCCACTTCAGGCCAGGTCGCGGTGTAGTAGAAGGTCGGCAGCTTGATCCCATTGGCATGGCCGGCCTCGGCCAGCAGGGCGCGCGCGCGGGCAATGTCGTGGATGCGCTGCAGGGGCTTGAAGGAGGCGTTGGCCGGCGTGAGATGCGAGTCGTTGCCGACCCAGCCGGCCTTCTTGCCGTAGACAATGCGAATGATTTTTTCGCGGTCTATCGCCAAAGCCAGCGCCTGCCGCACCCGCTTGTCATTCAAGGGCGAGCCTTCGACCTTGGGGATGACCATCAAGGCCAGGTCACCGCTGTTCGACAGGTTGTACTTGAGGTCGGGCGTGCGCTCCAGGTCGGGCAGCAGACCGGGATCGACGCCGATCACCGCGTCAAACAGGCCGCCGCGAAAACCATTCAACGCCGCCTCCATGCGGCCCGGCGAACTCACCACTTCCAGGCGGTCGAGGTAAGGAAAGCCCGGGCGCCAGAACTTCTCGTTGCGCTCCAGGATGATGCGCCGCTTCGGGTCCAGGTTGACGATCTTGAACGGACCGGTACCGATTCCCGACAGGCCGATCTTGTCCTTGTCCGCGGCCGGCATGATCATCAGGTGGTACTCGGCGAGCACATACGGAAACTCGCTGTTCGGTGCGTCCAGCGTCATGCGCACCTTCTTGCCGACCTTTTCCACATTGACGATCTGCTTCGCGTATCCGGTCGATGTCTGGTGGAACTTGTACGAAGAAACCACGTCATCGGCCGTCATCTCGCGCCCGTCATGGAACAGAACGCCTTCGCGCAGCGTGATGTCCCAGACCTTGAGATCATCGCTGGACTCCCAGGCCGTGGCGAGCTCTGGCTGCACTTCCAGGTTCTCGTCCACCCAGGTCAAGGCGTTGTATGCGCTGCGGTTGTTCAGATCCAGCCAATGCTGGGGGTGCCGCCCGGTACGCGCATCGCCCATCCGGTTGTTGGGATAGGTGTTGGTATAGACCAGGCTTCCGCCGCGCTTGGGCTGCGCAGCCATAGCCTCCTCGGGCCACAGCAGGTCACCCAGCGTCAATGCCGTGGCGGCGCCCGCCCCCATCAGCAGGCGGCGGCGCATGGCATCCATCTGGTTCATTTCGATCGGTTTCATCGTTGTCTCCTTCTAGGTATGAGCGCGCTTCACCCGCGCCTTTCGGTCCAGGCCCGCCACGCGCCTGTGCAGCGTGCAGCGGGAATTGCCGAGTCCTATTTTCAGCGGCCAGCAAGGGCGATTTTCGAAACGCATCTGCTCCTTGCCGGACCGGATGCATCACCAGGGCAAGGTAAACGTCTTGCAGTTGGTAAACGACTTGATCGCCTCCTGAACGCCCTCCTTGTAGCCAAGACCGGAATCCTTGATGCCGCCAAAAGGCGTCAGCTCGATGCGGTAGCCGGGGACTTCCCAGAGGTTCACGGTCCCGACCTTGAGTTCCTTGGCAAAGCGGGTCACGTCATCCGTGCGGTTGGTGCAGATGCCCGAGGACAGACCGAAGGCCGTGCCGTTCGAAATGGCGATGGCTTCGTCGATGTTGGCGAACGTCAGGATGGGCGAGACCGGGCCGAACGTTTCCTCGCGCACCACGGTCATCTCGGGACGCACGCGGTCCAGCACGGTCGGCGAGTACAGCGCGCCTTCGCGCAGATTGCCTGCCAGCAACCGGGCGCCCTGGGACACGGCTTCGTCCACCACCTGCTGGAATCGCAGGGCCGCGGCGGCGTCGATGACGGTGCCCATGTCGTTGTTCTTGTCCATGGGATTGCCGTACTTCCAGGCCCGCGTCTTCGCCACCACGCGCTCCGTGAAAGCACCGGCGACCTTCTCGTGCACCAGCATGCGTTTCACGGCGGTACAGCGCTGACCGGAGTTCTTGTAGGAGCCCTGGACGGCGAGATCGCTGGCCCGGTCGAGGTCGGCGTCGTCCATCACGATCAGCGGGTCGTTGCCGCCCAGCTCCAGCACCACGCGCCGGTAGCCGGCCTTGGTCGCGATGTACTTGCCGATCTCCACGCCGCCGGTGAAAGTG
The DNA here is from genome assembly GCF_025421555.1 of Acidovorax bellezanensis. Lineage (NCBI taxonomy): Bacteria > Pseudomonadati > Pseudomonadota > Betaproteobacteria > Burkholderiales > Comamonadaceae > Acidovorax > Acidovorax bellezanensis. The sequence goes on along the minus strand of NZ_JAODYH010000017.1, from coordinate 347,343 downwards.
ATCAGATCCACGCGCGGATTGGTCAGCAGCTCATCGGCGATCTCGCGGGGATCGCCAGTGATGACCTGCAGCATCTGCGGCGGCAGGCCCGCCTCGTACAGTAGATCGGCAAAATACAGGGCCGACAGCGGCACCTTCTCCGACGGCTTGAGCACCATGCGGTTGTTGGTAGCCACCGAAGGCACCACCTTGTGGGCCACCTGGTTCATCGGATGGTTGAACGGCGTGATGGCCGTGATGACGCCCAGCAAGGGTTCCCGCGTGGTGATCACCTTGCGGCTTTTGCCATGCGGCGTGAGATCGCAGGAGAACACCTGGCCGTCGTCGCGCAGCGCTTCGATGGCGCCGAAGTTCAGCACATCAGCGACGCGCCCGATCTCGTAGATGCTGTCCTTCTTCGACAGGCCGGACTCGCTCGTGATCAGCGTGGACGCCTCTTCCGTGCGCTCGCGCAGCAGCGCCGCGGCCCGGTTGAGGATGGCCGAGCGCTCATAGCGCGACAGCTTGGGCACGTAGGCATGGGCGATCTCGTAGGCACGCCGCACGTCTTCCAGCGTCGCCATGGGCACCGAGCCGACACACTCGCCGTTGTACGGGTTGCGCACGTCGATGGTGCGGTCCGTGTACACCTTCTCACCACCGATGCGCAGTGCCTCCGCGCGGAACTCAATGCTTTCAAGAACAGTGCTCATGCTGCCTCCTTCTGTGCCGTGCCGATGAAGTTCTTCCCGCGCGCGCCCGTCAGCGCATGCGCCACCATCTGTTGCGCCTCTTCGTCCGAGACACCGTAATCCGAGAAGCAGGTCCGCACGCCGAGCTGCTCGATGAAAGCGCTCAGACGCTGCGGCGCGCTGTCCAGGGGGCCCAGTGCCTGTGCGAGCACGGCGTCGCGGGCCGGGTCCTGGCCTATCGCGCGCTGCAGGACCATGGGCAGTGGGAAGGAGCAGGCAATGCCATGCGGCAGGCCGTAGCGCAGCGTCATCTCGTAGGAAATGGAATGCGCGAGCGCGGTCCGTGTGTTGGAAAAAGCCATGCCCGCTTTCAGCGCGGCCAGCGCCATGCGCTGGCGCAGCTGCACATCGTCCAACTGCTGCATGAGAGAGGGCAAGGTCGCGAAGATCTCCTGCACCGCCGCCACGGCAAAGGTGTCGGACACGGCATTCGCGTTGACATTCCAGATCGACTCCAGCGCATGCGACAGCGCGTCCAGGCCGCTTTGCAGCGTCACCGACGCCGGCAGGGACAGCATTAGCTCCGGATCCACGACGGCAATGCTGGGCCAGGTCTGCGGCAGGTGCAGCGAATGCTTGCGCTGGGCCTTGCGGTCCCAGATCGTGGCCCAGGGCGTGACTTCGCTGCCCGTGCCGGCCGTCGTCGGCACGGCGATCAGCGTCTTGAGCCGTGCGGGAACGAACGACTCGCCCGCGACCAGCGCCGCGATCAAGTCCTTGAAACGCCCGCTTTCGGTGCCCACCATCAGCGCCTTGGCCGTGTCGATGGAACTGCCCCCGCCCACGGCGATCAGCACTTCGGCGCCTTGCGGATCGCTCCAGAACGCCTCGTAGAGCGGCTGGAGTTCGGCCACATCGGGGTTGGGCAGGACCGTGTCGATCACGCCCACCAGCAGGTCGCCCAGCAAGTCCTGCAGACGCTGCACCAGACCGAACTGGCGGGCCTCGGGAAACGTCACGACGACGGCCTTGCGGCCGGCCAGCAATTGAGGCAGGGACGCCAGGGCCCCGGCCCCGTACACGCTGCGCACGGGATTGAAGAATTCGTGGGTCATCGGTGGCCTTCAGAGCGTGGCGCTGGCGTGGTTCAGGGCCAGATCGAAGACATCGAAATTGCGCAGGCGACGGCCAGGCGCCACGCCGCGCAGCGGACGGTTGAACAGCAGCGGCACCTTCTGCTCGGACACGCCGCCGTGGGAGCGCAGCGGCACCGTGAGGCCCGTCAGGTCATGCCTCAAGGCGCTGGTCCCCAGCACGGTCAGGTGATCGCCAATGACGATCAGATCGCCGATGCGATCACCGGCGAGCTCGAACCGCTGAACCGCCTCGTCACGCGTCAGCACCTGCTCCACGCCCGGCAGATTGCACAGCACCGCACGCACCTGGTCCAGCGGCGCACGATTGGCGTGCACCGTCGCGAAAGAGCCCAGTGCACCGTGGTGAACCACATAGGGGTCGGTGATCGGCAAGATGACGCGGGTGCTGGCTTCGCCGAGCAGCGCATCGAGTTCCTGCTGGAGGTAGAGCACGCGCGGATTGCCCGCGGCATCGGTCTTGGGGCTCATGCCATGGTCGGCGGTCAAGGCGATCACCGCGCCCAGCGCATCCAGCTTGGCCAGGTAGCCGTCCATCATGGCGTAGAAGGCATTGGCCTCCGGCGTTCCGGGCGCGCACTTGTGCTGGACGTAGTCGGTAGTGGACAAATACATCAGGTCCGGCTTGCGTGTCTCCAGCAGGCGCACGCCGGCCGCGAAGACGAACTCGCTCAGATCCGCGCTGTAGACGGAAGGCACGGGCTTGCCGACGAGCTCGAGCACCTTGTCGATGCCGCATTCGGCGACCGTGGCCTTGTCGGCCTTCTCGGCGGAGAAACAAATGCCCTTGAGTCCATGGCCAAGCAAGGTGCGCAGCTTGTCCTTGGCCGTCACCGCCGCCACCAGCGCGCCGGCATTCGCGAAGGCCGACAGCAGGGTCGGCGCGCGCAAGTACTCGGGGCTGTTCATCATGACTTCCCGATCGGCGGCTTCGTCATAGAAGTAGTTGCCGCAGATGCCATGCACCGAAGGCGGAACGCCGGTGACGATGGAAACGTTGTTGGGGTTCGTGAAGCTGGGAATCACGCAGTCGCCCAGCAAGGAGCTGCCCTGGGCCAGCATGCGCTTGAGATAGGGGGCGGCACCGGCCTGGATCGCCTGGGTGATGTAGTCAGGCTCACAGCCATCGACGCAGACCACCACCACGGGTGCCTGGGGCTTGGCGTAATGTCGTCCGTTGGACTGGACGGTTTCGGGTTGCGATGTCATTGGGGAGCTCCTTTTTGATGAATGCACGCTGGCGGGTCCCGCTGGGGCCACAGGCCTGTTCATGGGGTGATCGACGCGGGCGTCAGATCCGTGATGGACTTCTCGCCGAGGGGAATTCCTTGGCGCTGGACCTCACTGTCCGGTGAAACAACCTATTTATCAAATTCAAAATTTTTGACTTTGATATTCAAAAAATCTATAGTTCCACAGGGAATCCACCGAGAGCTAATCCATGCGTTTGACCCAATTGCGTTCCTTCCACGCCGTGGCCACCACCGGCAGCTTTACCGCGGCGGCCCAGAGCCTGCATGTGAGCCAACCCACCATCACCACCCAGGTCGGACAGTTGGAGGAGCTGCACAAGGTGGAGCTTTTTCATCGCACGGGAAAGCGCGTTCTGCCGACCGAAATGGGGCAGCGGCTGCTGCATCTTTCCCGCCAGATCTTCAGCCTCGAAGCCGAAGCCCTGCAGCTGCTGCGCGAGTCCGGCGAGCTGCGAACAGGGCATTTGCGCGTGGCCGCCGTCGGCCCGGCCCAGGTGACCACCATGCTCGCGGCCTTCCACCAGCACTACCCTGGCATCAAGGTCTCGGTCAGCACGGGAAATTCCCAGGAAGTCCTGGGCCGGCTGACCGACTACAGCGCCGACGTGGGCGTGCTCGCCCATGTGGAAAGCGACCGGCGCTTTGTCTCCATTCCCTACAGCGACCACCCCGTGGTGATCTTCTGCTCCACCCAGCACCGCTTCGCCAAGCGGCGCGTGATCTGCATCGAAGAGCTGGCCGGAGAGAAACTCATACTGCGGGAAACCGGTTCGACGACGCGCAAGGCGCTGGAATTGGCGCTGAAGAACGCCGGCGTCGAGACCCACGTGGTGATGGAAGTCACCAGCCGCGAAATCATCCGCGAAGCCGTGGCGCAGGGCCTGGGGATAGCGGCCGTGTCCGAAGTGGAATTCATTCCCGGACCTGGCCTGCATGCGGTCCGCCTGGAAGGCGCCCAGGTCCGCACCCATGTGCACATGGTGTGCCTGTCGGAGAGGCGCGACATGCGCATGGTCCAGGCCTTCTTCGACGTCGTCGGCCGGGAGCCTTGAGAGCCGCGGCGGGGCCCGCCGCGCGCAAGCCTAGTACCGCTGAATCAGCCAGTCGGGCGCATCCTGCAGCGCCACCGGGCGCAGAAAGCGGTCCATGGCAGCCAGGCCCACCGATGTCGTCGCGGGCGCGGTGGACGCGGGATAAGGCCCGCCGTGCTGCTGCGCCGCCGTCACGGCCACGCCCGTGGGCACGCCGGCAAACAGCACCCGGCCCGCCACCTCGGTCGCCCTGTGCACCAGGGCATGGACCTCTTCGGTGACTTGCGCTGCATCGCCATCGATGCCCCAGATCGTGGCGGTCAGCGTGCCGCCGATGGCTGCCAGCACCTCGAGCATCTCGTTCATGGCCTGCGTGCGCACCACCAGTGCCGCGGGGCCGAACACTTCGTGTTGCAGGGCCGGCTGGCGCAGGTAGTCCGCCGCCGACACCTGCACCAGCGTGGCTGCAGGCGTGGCCGCCGCGTTGCCCTCCAGGCCCGCCAGCACCTGTGCCCCGCCGGCATGGCGCCAGGCATCCACACCGGACTCGAAGTTCCGCCGTATGCCCGCCGTCAGCATGCCGTGGGGCTGAAGTTGCGACAGCTGCCCGGCCAGCGCGTGCACAAAGCCATCGCCCGGCTCTCCCTGCGGCACCAGGATGACGCCAGGGCTGGTGCAGAACTGCCCCGCGCCCAGGGTGATGGACTGCGCCAGGGCCGCTGCGCGTTCCGCCGCTCCCGACGCGAGCGCACTGGGCAGCACGATCAATGGATTGACCGAGCCCAGTTCGCCAAAGAAGGGAATGGGCCGTGACCGGGCCGCGGCGAGGTCGGCCAGCGCGCGCCCCGCCTGGAGCGATCCTGTGAACGCCACGGCGGCCACGGCCGGAGCCTGGACCAGCCGCACGCCCACGGCGATGCCAGCGCCTTGCACCAGCTGAAACACAGCGGCCGGCAAGCCGCATTGGGCGACTGCCGCCTGGACCTGCTCGGCCAGCGCCAGCGACAAGGCCGGGTGCGCGGGATGGGCCTTGACGATCACCGGGCAGCCTGCGGCCAGGGCCGACGCGGTGTCGCCGCCAGCGACGGAGAACGCAAACGGAAAATTGCTGGCCGCGAACACGGCCACCGGCCCCAGCGGCACGCGGATGCGCGTCATGCGCGGCCGCCCGACTGGCGCAGCGCCGGCCACGGCCGGCTCGTCCAGCAGCAAGTGCACCGCGCCCTGGTCCAGGGCCAGCGCGAACTGCTCCAGCTGGTAGACCGTGCGGTCCAGCTCGCCGTTGAGACGCGGCAGGCCCAGCCCGGTTTCGCGGTCGGCCAGGGCGACGAGCGCCTCGCGCGCCGACAGCAGCCGCTGGCCCATGCTGCGCAAAAGTTCTGCGCGCAGACCGGGCGTGGCGCGGGCGAAATCGCTGGCGACGCTTTGCGCCTGCCGCGCGGCCAGGTCTATGTCTTGCGCTGTGGAGTCGGCCCAGGAAGCACCATGGGCCATGCCCGTGCGGGCATTGATGGATTCAAGCATTTAGGGTTCAGTTCTTGTTGCTGATCTGCGAAGCAATGCCTTTGAGCGCAGCGCTTTCCTTGTCCATGCTGGCGGCAAAGGTCGCAGCGTTTTCATAGGTGTCGGTGGTGAAGTACTGCTTCTCCATCACTTCGCGCAGCGCGGGCTCCTGCATGGATTTTTCGGCCGCGACCTTGAGCACGTTGACCACCGCATCGGGCGTGTCCTTGGGCACGGCCAGCCCGCGCCAGGTGCCCAGCACCAGGTCCATATTGCGTTCGCGCAAGGTAGGCGTTTTCTCCAGCCCCTTGATGCGTTTTTCGGACATCACGCCCAGCGCCTTGAGCTTGCCGGCGAGCACGTTGGGAATCACTTCGGGCGCGCTGGCGATGACGGCATCGATGTGCCCGCCGAGCAAGGCCAGCAGCGCGGGCGAGCCACCGGGATAGGGGATGTAGTTGAACTGCGCCTTGCCCTTTTCGGCCAGCGCCGCGGAGGCCATGTGCCACATCGAGCCCTGGCCGGCATTGCCGACGCGCACATTGGAGTCGGGCTTGCGGGCGTGGGCCAGGAACTCTTCTATCGTCGAGTAAGGCGCATCGTCACGCACGACCAGCACGGCGGGGTCGGCGTTGAGTTTGGCGATGGGCCGCAGCGCCTGCTGGTCGAACTTGGCCAGGCCCAGGTGGTGCAGGAAAGTCACCTCCACCGTGGTCAGCGCCACCTTGTAGCCGTCGGGCCGTGCGCGTATCACCTCCTGCCAACCGACCACGCCCGCGGCACCGGGCCGGTTGGCGACGATGATGCTCTGGGGCAGGTGCTTGGCCGCGGCATTGGCGAAAGCACGAGCCATCACATCGGCACCACCGCCCGCCTGGTAGGGCACGACCAGTTCTATCGACCGCTGTGGATAGGGTGCAGTCTGTGCGAGGGCCGGGGCGGCGCCCATGGCCAGCAGGGCGGCGCCCGCCACCAGGTAGTGGCGGCGTGCGGGACGGGTCATCTTTTTCAAGGCATTGCTCATTTTTGTCTCCTGAGGATTTGTGGGTTTTTTTATGTCGCCAGCAAGATGGATGCATCCACCTCGCGGATGTCGGTCTTGCCGCAAAAGGCCATCGTCAAGTCCAACTCTTTGTGGATGATTTCCAGGGCGCGGGTGACCCCTGGCTCGCCCATGGCACCCAGGCCGTACAACATGGCACGGCCTATGTAGACGCCCTTGGCGCCCAGGGCGACGGCCTTGAGCACGTCCTGGCCTGAGCGCACGCCGCCATCCATGTGCACTTCAATCTGCCGGCCCACGGCCTGCACGATGGCAGGCAGGGCCCGGATGGACGATGGCGCGCCGTCCAGCTGGCGCCCGCCATGGTTGGAGACGATGAGCGCATCAGCGCCGCTGGCCACCGCGAGGTGCGCGTCCTCCACGTCCTGGATGCCTTTGAGAATCAGCTTGCCAGGCCATTGGCGGCGTATCCAGGCGATGTCATCCCAGTTCAGCGCGGGGTCGTATTGCTTGGAGCTCCAATCGGCGAGCGACGTCATGTCGTCGACTCCCTCGACATGGCCGATGATGTTGCCGAAAGTGCGCCGCTTGGTGCCCAGCATGCCCAGGCACCAGCGGGGCTTGCTGGCCATGTTCAACAGGTTCAGCAGGCTCAGCTTGGGCGGCGCGGACAGGCCGTTCTTCAGGTCCTTGTGGCGCTGGCCGCTGATCTGCAGATCCAGCGTCACCACCAGCGCCGAGCACTGGGCGGCCTTGGCGCGGTCTATCAGCCGCTGGACGAACTTGCGGTCCCGCATCACGTACAGCTGAAACCAGAACGGGTGGCCTTGCGTGCCTTCGGCCACATCCTCGATGGAGCAGATGCTGACCGTGGACAGCGTGAACGGCACGCCGAAATCCTTGGCGGCCCGGGCGGCGAGGATTTCTCCGTCGGCATGCTGCATGCCGGTCAGGCCCGTGGGTGCGATGGCCACGGGCATGGCCACGTCCTGCCCGACCAGGGTCGAGCGCACCGAGCGCTGCGACAGATCACGCGCCACGCGCTGGCGCAGCAGCATCGACTGGAAATCCGCGGCATTGGCGCGGTAGGTACTCTCCGTCCAGGAGCCCACGTCCACGTAGTCATAGAACATCTTGGGCACGCGCTGCTGCGCCAGCACCCGCAGGTCTTCGATACAGGTGATGACGGAACTCATGGCGCGCCCCCTGCTTGCCGTGCAGCGGCTTCGCTTTCATACAGCCGGATGATGGACGCGGAGTCGGCCATGGCAGCGCCAGCGTCCACATACTGCGCAAAGCGCTGGGCCGCGGCTTTCACCAGCGGCAGCTCGCATTGCAATGCATTCGCAAACGCGGCCACGGCATCCATGTCCTTGGACAGCTGGCGTGCGTAGCCTATGGGCGGATCGAACGCGCGGGCGTGGATGCGCGGGTAGACCTTCTGCAGCAGCGTGCTGTCGGCGAACCCGCCTTGCAGACAGGCCGGCAACCGTGCGGCGTCAATGCCCGACGCTTCGGCCAGCAGGGCCGCTTCGCTCATCAGCACAAAGCCCGCACCAACGATCGCCTGGTTGATGATCTTGGCGGTCTGCCCTGCCCCGCTGGGGCCCATGTGCGTGACCTGGCTGCCCAGCGCATCCAGCACCGTCTGGGCCTGCTGGAAGTCCTGCGCGCGCCCGCCGACCATGATGGTCAGCTGGCCGTTGCGCGCCGCTTCGGGTCCGCCGGACACCGGGGCATCCAGCCATTGCATGTCGGCCTGCGCAGACACGAACTGGGCCAGCGTGCGCGTGGTGTCGGGAGAAATCGTCGAGAAATCGATGACCAGTCGGGCCCTGCACGCGGGCTGCGTGGCCAGGCCTTCGGGGCCTTGCGTGCAGTGCGCCACCGCCGCGTCGTCGAGCACGCACAGCATCACGATGTCGGCGCTCTGCGCCACCTGCGCAGGGCTGGCCGCGGGAATGGCGCCGGCGGCAACAACCGTACCGAGCCGGCTGGCCTCGCGGTTCCAGACCGTGACCTCGTAGCCCAGCGCGCGCAGGCGCAGCGTCATCGCTTCGCCCATCAGGCCGATGCCGATAAAACCAATGTGAGGCAGTGTCATAGGAGAGTGTGAAAGTGAAAACCAGGCCCGCTTTTACAGCAGGCCCCGGGCGGCCAGATTGCGCATCAAGGCGCTGATGCCGAACTGCCAGGGAGGCAGTTGATCGCTGCGCCCCACGCTGTTGACCAGGCCGCCCAGACGCGGGCTGTGGATGGTGACGACATCGCCCAGGTGGTGCGTGAAGCCCGAGCCCGGCGCATCGCGGTCCTTGGTGGGAGCGAACATCGTTCCGCAGAACAAAAACATGCCATCGGGGTACTGGTGGTGCGCGCCCATGGCGTGGCCCACCAGTTCGGTAGGCGAGCGGCTGATGTGCTGCATGGAGCTGTGGCCGTCGAGCTCGAAGCCGTCCAGGCCGGACACGGTCATGGCCACTTCCGCCGAGTCAATGTCGGCGAGGGTGAACTGCGCGTCCAGCAGCCGCACAAAGGGGCCTATGGCGCACGAGGCGTTGTTGTCCTTGGCCTTGCCCAGCAGCAGTGCGCTGCGGCCTTCGAAGTCGCGCAGATTGACATCGTTGCCCAGCGCGGCGCCCACGATCTGCCCCTGGGCGTTCACGGCCAGCACGATCTCGGGTTCGGGGTTGTTCCATTCGGAACCGGGGTGCAAACCCACGGTGGCCGCATGGCCCATCGAGGACAGCGGCGCCGCCTTGGTGAAGACTTCGGCGTCGGGGCCTATGCCCACTTCCAGGTATTGCGACCACAGGCCCTGGGACGACAGCACACGCTTGAGTTCCATGGCCTGCTCCGAGCCCGGCGCAATGCGGGCCAGGTCATCGCCCACGATGGCTGTCATGGAGCTGCGAATGGCGTGTGCCTTGTCGGCCTCGCCGCGCGCCTGCTCCTCGATCACCCGCTCCAGCATGCTCGCCGCAAAAGTGACGCCGGCCGCCTTGACCACCTGCAGATCGCAGGGCGCCAGCAGATGGCGATGCAGGGTGTCGCAGCCATGCTCCAGACTGCTTTGCAGCCACGCCTGCAGCGGCCCCAGGTCGGTGGCCTCGGCTTCGCGCGCCAGCCACAGGCGATCGCTGCGCTCCAGCAGCGCCGACATCGTGGGCGTATGCGCGCTCAGATCGTAGAGGCGATCACCGCGTACCGCGACCACGCAGGGGCCGGCAAGCGCCGTGCCATCGGGCGATGCCGGGCGCCAGACGCGGCCCACCAGAGCGGCAGCGGCGGCATCGACGGGCAAGGTCTGGGAGACTGAAAAACGGATAGCGCTCATTACACAACCACCTTTGCTTCGCGAATGACATGGGCCCACTTGGCTTTTTCGCTGGCGATGAACGCGGTAAAGCGGGCGGAAGTGCCGCCGCCATCCTCGGCACCAAACGCCACGAGTTTCTCCGCCACGGCGGGGAGTTTCAGCACGTCGTTGACGTCCTGGTTGATGGCTTGCACCAGCGGCTCCGACATGCCGCCCGGGCCTACCAGTCCGTACCAGGTGCTGGCATCAAAACCGGGGTAGCCCATCTCGGCGAGCGTGGGAATCTGCGGCTGTGCCTTGGCGCGCTGCAGGCGCGTCTGCGCAATCGCCACGACCTTGCCGCTGGCCACATGGGGCGTGGCCGAGGCCATGGTTTCAAAGCTGTAGTCGATCTGGCCGCCAAGCAGGTCGGCGAGCATGGGGGCGGAGCCGCGATAAGGCGTGTGCAGGGCGCTGATGCCGGCGCGCATCTGGAACATTTCCAGCGCCAGGTGCTGGATGGAGCCGGGCCCGGCGGAGCCGAAGCTCACGGCCCCAGGCTTGGCCTGGCAACGCTGAACAATGGCCGCCAGCGTCTGCGCCTCTTGCTCCCGGCGGCAAATCAGCAGGCTGGGCACCACACCGACCAGAACAATGGGGCGGAAGTCGCGCTCGACGACATAGCCCAGGCGCGGATGCAGGCTGGGTGCGACCGCATGGTTGCTGAAGTTGGTCATCAGCAGCGTGGCGCCATCCGCAGGCTGTTTGGCCACATATTCGGCGGCGATCACGCCTGCGGCGCCGGCCTTGTTTTCCACCACCACGGCGCGGTCCCAGCGTTGGCTCAGCTGCTGCGCGATGACGCGCGTCACCACATCGGTGCCGCCGCCGGGCGGGAAACCCACCAGGATGCGAATGGAGGTCTTGGGCAGCAGGGACCGCGCGGTGCTGGCATGGCCCATCAAGGGCAATACCGTCAATCCTGCGGCCAAAAGATGGCGTCTTTGCATGGCTTGTCTCCTGAAGTCGTTGTTGTTGTCGCCCTGTCTGCGTGAGGAATGCCGGCAGGACAAAGGCAGGCTGAACGGTGGCTAGTGTAGGAAGCGCATGCAGCAACAACAACGTGAAATTCCTCTGGCTGAGGGCGAGTTTTTCTCATGCAAAAGCGGCCGAGATTTTCTCGGGCCAGGGCCCAGTTTTTCTCGGTTGAGCCCGCGCAGGGGCCTGCCTAAACTTGCCCGCAACGGCGATATGTGACCGGTTTTATGAAGGCTTTCGACACCATGGACGACTCGATTCTTTTGGCGCGCGACGATCAGCACATCGTCACCCTCACGCTCAACAGCCCCGACAAGATGAACGCCATGAACCTGGGCATGTGGCAACGCCTGGGCGACTTGATGCAGCAGCTGGACGCCGACGACACGGTGCGCTGCATCGTGGTGACCGGCGCGGGCGAGCGCGCTTTTTCCGCCGGCGCCGACATTGAAGAATTTCCCCAGACCCGCCTGAACAAGACCCAGGCGCTGGCCTACGGCAAAGTCACGCACCGCGCGATGCAGGCCATGGCGCAAAGCCGCCACCCCACGCTGGCCGTCATCCACGGCGCCTGCGTAGGCGGCGGGCTGGAACTGGCCTCGGTCTGCGACATGCGCATCTGCGGCGAATCCAGCCGCTTTGGCGCGCCCATCAACCGCCTGGGGCTGGTGATGTCCTATGGCGAACTGTCCGGCCTGGTCAACCTGGCCGGGCGCGCCGTGGCCCTGGAAATCGTGCTCGAAGGACGGGTATTCGGCGCGGCCGAAGCACTGCAAAAAGGCTTGATCAACCGCGTGGTGGCGGACGCTGCCGTGCGCGATGAAGGCCAGGCCGCGGCGCGCCGCATTGCGCTCGGCGCCCCCTTGGTGGCGCGCTGGCACAAGCGCTTTGTGCAGCGCCTGGAGCAACCCCAGCCGCTGACCGAAGCCGAGCAGGAGCAGGCCTACGACTGCTTCGAGACCGAAGACTTCCGCATCGGCTACCAGGCCTTTCTGGCCAAGCAGCGCCCCCAGTTCGTCGGCCGCTGATGCGCTCGCTCCACCCACCTCACTCCCCATTGCCATGACACTTCCTCTTTCGCGTATCCGGGTTCTCGACGTCAGCCAGATCATGGCCGGCCCCTATTGCTGCATGTTGCTGGGCGACATGGGCGCCGACGTCATCAAGGTGGAAACGCCGGGCGTGGGCGACCAGACCCGCCGCGCCATGGGCTTCAAGCTCAAGGGCGACGACAGCGGCGGCTTTCTGGCCCTCAACCGCAACAAGCGCAGCGTGGAAATCGACCTGAAGAACGCCCAGGGCCTGGAAGCCTTCTACGAGCTGGTGCGCAACGCCGACGTATTGGTGGAGAACAACCGGCCCGGCGTGGCCGCGCGGCTGAAGATCGACTACGAGACCTTGCAGGCCATCAATCCGCGCCTGGTCTACGCCAGCATTTCCGGCTTCGGCCAGACTGGGCCCTGGTCGCGTCGCCCCGGCTTGGACTTGATCGCCCAGGCCAGCAGCGGCGCCATGAGCGTCATGGGCGAGCCCGATGGCGCGCCCATGAAGTCCAGCGTGCCGTTTGCCGACCTGGGTGCGGCCCTGTTTGCCTCCTATGCCATCCTGAGCGCCGTCATCGGACGCGAGCAGACGGGCGCGGGCCAGTACATCGATGCATCCTTGTTCGAAACAGCGCTGGGCCTGTCCATCTGGGAGACGGCCGAGTTCTGGGGCACGGGCCGGGTGCCTACGCCGCTGGGCAGCGCCAACCGCATGAGCGCCCCCTACCAAGCGATGCGCGCGGCCGACCGCTACTTCGTGGTGGGCGCGGCCAACCCCAAGCTCTGGACTGCCTTGTGCGAAGTCGTGGAGCGCACCGATCTGCTGGCTGACCCGCGCTTTGCCGGCAACGTCGAACGGCTGCAGAACCGGGCACCGCTGATCGCGCTGCTGGAAGCCGAGTTTGCGCGCCGTCCCGCCGACGAATGGGTGGAGCTGCTGCTGGCCGCGGGCGTGCCGGCAGCGCCCATCCAGAACTTCGAGGAAGCCCTGGCCTGCGAGCAGTCCGTGGCGCGCGAGATGGTGATGGAAGTCGAGCACCCGGTCGAAGGCAGGGTGAAGATGCTGGGCTTTCCCGTCAAAATGCGGGGCACGCCCCAGCAGATCCGCCGGGCCGCACCGCTGCTCGGCGCGCACACCCAGGAAGTTTTTGCCGAGCTGGGCCTGTCGGCTCAGCGCATTGCGCAGCTGCAGAACGCCGGTGCGTTTGGCGCGGCCAGGAAGACGCTGGAGCCCGCGTGATCGACGCTTTTATTGACTGAATGCCGCTTTCCATGGACCACGCCCCCCCCGTGCCGCCGCCCTTCATCGACGCGCACCACCACTTCTGGGACCTCGACCACAACCCGCATCCCTGGCTGCAGGACGAGCCCGTTGCCCACTTCCGCTACGGCAGCTACGCAGCGCTCAAGCGCAACTACCTGCCGGAGGATTTTGCGCGGGACACGGGCGCCTGCGCGCCCGCGGCCAGCGTGCATATCGAAGCGGAATGGAGCCGGGCCGCGCCCGTGGACGAGACCCGCTGGCTCACGACGCTGGCCCAGCGCTACCAGCGGCCTTCGGTGGTGGTGGCGCACGCGGATCTGGCGGATGCCGAGGTGTCGCATGTGCTGGCCGCGCAGGCCGCTTTTGCCATGGTGCGCGGCATTCGCCACAAGCCCGTGGTGTCCCTGACGGCGCAGGACGCGCGCCGTGGAGAGGCCGGCTCCATGGACGATGGGCGCTGGCGCGACGGCTATGCCTGGCTGGAAAAGTTCGGCCTGTCTTTCGACCTGCAGGCGCCCTGGTGGCACCTGGAGCAGGCGCTGGATCTGGCGCGCGACTTCCCGGCCACGCCGCTGGTGCTCAACCATACGGGCCTGCCGTCGGACCGCAGCGCCCAAGGCCTGGCCCGTTGGCGGCAGGCCCTTGCGCGTCTGGCCGACGCCCCCAACACAGCCTTGAAAATATCGGGCCTGGGCCAGCGGGATGTGCCGTGGACGGCCAGTGACAACGTGCCGGTGATCCAGGACGCGATCGCCATTTTCGGCGCCGACCGCTGCATGTTCGCCAGCAACTTCCCGGTGGACAGTCTGGTCACCAGCTACGGCGCCATCGTGTCGGCGTTTGCACAAGCCATCGCCCCCCTGGCCCCGGCCCAGCAGCGCGCGCTGTGGGGCGGCAATGCGGCGCGCATCTACCGCATCGCCAACTGGGCCTAGGCCCGCTCACACGCTGGCCGCGAGCTCCTTGCGCATCCACTGCACAAAGGATTGGATGCGCGCATCGGTGCTGCGCTCCTGGGGGTAGACCAGGTAATAGGCGTGCTCCACCGGCAGGCTCAGTTCGGGAAACAGGCGCACCAGCCGGCCCGCCGCCAGGTCCTGCTGGACCCAATTCTTCTTGACCAGCGCCACGCCTTGGCCGTCGATCGCCGCATCGATGACCAGGTGGCTGGGCCAGAAGGCAGGCCCGCGGCTGGTGTCGATGTCATGCATGCCCATGTGCGCCAGCCACGCCGCCCAGTTGGGATTGCTCACATCGTCATACGTGCTGTCGTCGTGCAGCAGCACATGCTGGCTCAGGTCGCTCAGTTCGTTGATAGGGTGCGCGCCCTGTTGCAGCGCCGGGCTGCACACGGCAATCACATCGACCGACAGGCACAGCTCGGCCTGCAGGCCGGCATACACGCCACGCCCGTAGCGCACTTCCATGTCGACGTCGTCGCGGGTGAAATCCACCATGTGCTTGGAGGTGGAGATCTTCAGGTCCAGCCCGGGCAGCGCCTGGGCCAAGCCGCGCATGCGCGGTATCAGCCATTTGACGGCAAACGTGGGCGGCAGATTGATCTTCAGCGCCGGCGAGCTTTGCTCGCGGTGCAACTGGTAGGTGGCCACGGCCAGCTGGCGAAACGCTTCCTGCACGCCTGGCAGATAGGCCTTGCCCGCGGGCGTCAGCGTGAGCGTCTTGGAATCCCGGATGAACAGCGCGATGCCCAGATTGGCTTCGAGGGACTTCACCTGGTGGCTCACGGCAGACGGCGTGACGAACAGCTCTTCGGCCGCTTTCGTGAAGCTCATGAGCCGTGCCGAAACTTCAAAGGCCCGCAAAGGGTTCAAGGGGGGGATTTTCCGGGGCATGGTCTAAAGCTCGGCTGGGGAATGTCGGACCCCAGAGGATAGCGAACGCGCGGTCGGCCACGCTGCGCAGCGCGTCTGCACGCTCGGGGGCTATTTCGGTCAGCGTGCGACGCAACAGCAGGTTCAAGTTCGGCGTGGTCTGCTCGGAAATATTGACATCCAGCGCACAGGAAAAAGTCGAGGCGGCCTGTGGGAATGGGAGGTTGGCGTCCTTGACGGCCAATGCCCCGCGCAGCCCGTCGCGCAGAGCCGTCAGCGTGCGAAAGGCCTCGTCGTCAGCCGCCTGCACCGGAGGAGCGGGCAGCACGGGCCATGCCAGCCCATGCGGGTGCCGCGTGGTGGACTAGGCCTCGTAGGCGACGGCACTGGCCGCCACGCGCTTCCTGGGGGCCTTGACGGGCTGGGCCTGGGCCGTCTGGAAAGCAGCCTCGCCGCCGACGCGCGTTGTCTGCTCGTTCTCGGACAACTTGAAGACCGCCACGGCCTCCACCAGCGACTGCGCCTGGGTGTTCAGGCTGCTGGCGGCGGCCGCCATTTCCTCCACCAGCGCGGCATTCTGTTGCGTCGTCTGGTCCATCTGTGTGACGGCTTCGCTCACCTGGGCCATGCCGGTGTTCTGCTCATGGCTGGCGGCGCTGATCTCTCCCATGATGTCGGTCACGCGGCGAATCGACGTGACCACTTCGGTCATGGTTTTGCCGGCCTGGTCCACAAGACGCGAGCCCTGCTCCACGCGTTCCACGCTGTGGTTGATGAGCTGCTTGATTTCCTTGGCCGCCTCGGCACTGCGCTGGGCCAATGCGCGCACTTCGCCCGCCACCACGGCAAAGCCGCGGCCTTGTTCGCCCGCGCGCGCTGCTTCCACCGCCGCATTCAAGGCCAGGATATTGGTCTGGAACGCAATGCCGTCGATGACGCTGATGATGTCGGAAATCTTGTGGCTGCTTTCATCAATGCTTTTCATGGTCTCCACCACCTTGGCGACCACTTCGCCCCCCTGGGCCGCCACGGAGGAGGCACTCACGGCCATTTGATTGGCTTGGCGGGCGTTGTCCGCGTTATGGCTGACCGCCGAGCCCAGCTGCTCCATGGCTGCCGCGGTCTGCTCCAACGCGCTGGCCTGCTCCTCGGTGCGGCCTGACAAATCGCTGTTGCCTTCGGCAATCTGGGTACTGCCGGCGGCCACGCCCTGGGCATTGCCACGCACGGCGGTCACGGTCTGCACCAGGCTTTGCTGCATGCGTTGCAGCGCGCTCAGCAGATGGCCCATCTCGTCCTGAGACTTGACCAGGATTTTCCCGCTCAAGTCACCACTCGCCACCCGGTCGGCGACCTCCACGGCCTGTGCCAGCGGACGCGTGATGGAGCGGGTGATGGTGACGGCCATGAAAATCGCCAGGACCAGGGCAACCGCGCCGGTGACCAGCACCTGCCGTCCCAGACTATCGGCCGCGGCTTCAGCCTGCTGACTGGCGGCGTCCGAACCCCGTGTCTGGTGATCCAGCAGCTCACGGATGGACCGCTGGTATTCCAGCTGAACGGGGCGCAGCTGGATTTCCAGCATGGTCTGGGCCTCTTCTCTTTGGCCTTGCGCCAGCAGTGCCAAAAACTCATCGCCGGATTTACTGAAGGCAGTGCCGCGCTTGCCAATCTCCGCCAGCATGGTTTTTCCCTGGTCAGAGCGAACGAGCTGAGCGAGCGCCTTCATTTCTGCATCGATATCGGCACGGTTCTTCTGGATCGAGGCACGTGCTGATGCCTGGATCTTCTCTGTCGTGAAGAGCGCCAGATTGCGGAACTGAATCGCTTGCTCATTGCCACCATCCGTGACATTGTTCAAATTCCGAATGATGGGGATGGCCCTTTGGGTGATCTCTTCCAGTTCAGCGCGTTGCGTGGACGATCCCAGGAGTGCCACCCCTCCGAGTATCAGCATCAGTACCGTCATGATGATGAATGCGGCAGTCAGGCGCGTGGAGATTTTCAAGCGGTCCATTCATGATTCCTTCAATGGGTGAATCGATGTCTCTTAATTGAAATAATATGTAACTTAGAATGAAAAGTGTATCTTGTTTGTCTTTGGTCAAGGTGCAACTTTTCTTCTGTTGCTAGAGAACACCTCCCGGACTGCGCAAAAGCAAAAGCCTGCTATGCAAAACATAGCAGGCTTTTTTTACTCGCCTGACAGGGCGTGACCGCGTTGAGCGGCAGCCCGATCAACGTGCCGCCGACGGCTGCAACAGCTTCACTTCTTCAATCTGCGCACGGCCGCCTTGGTCTGCTCCACATGTTCGAGCGGATCGGCGCCGACATGGGCAAACTTGATCTTGCCGTCCTGCCCGATCACATAGGAGATGCGGTCGGCCCGGTTGGGATCGGCGGCCGCCGAAGCATCGTAGGCCTGGATGGTCCTGGCCTTGGGATCCGACGCCACGGCAAACTGGTCGCGACAGGCTTCGGTGGAAAAGCGCTGCAAGGTGGCGATATCGTCATGCGACATGCCCACCACCTGCGCGCCCAGGGCCTTGAACTGCGGCGTGGCCTCGGCAAAGGCGTGGGCCTCCTGGGTACAGCCCTGAGTGAAGGCCTTGGGGAAGAAATACAGCACCACCGGCCCCTTCTTGAGAGCCGCCTGCATATCGAACTCGAAAGGCTTGCCCGCCACCGCCGCCTGGGTGGTGAAGGCCGGCGCCGCATCACCGACCTTGAGCACCGCATGCGCGGCCGGGGAGAACAGGGCCGCGAGCGCAACGGCTGCGGAAAATGCAAAGGGAATACCAAAGCCGGTAGTGCGCATGGGAGCTTTCTGCCAATGGTGGATGAGTGGCATTGTCCAGGCTTTCGGTTTTTCCCTGGCCGGCATGCCCTGTGCGTCGGCATGCTGAAGGGGTGCTTGGTGCAGCGCGTTCGCCAGAGGGTGGGCACTCATAAATTCTAGACGCATTGAAAAACGGCGACAGCCCACGCGGCCACCGGCCGCAATGCACCCACAATGGGGTTCGACATCACGCAGAAAGATTTGAAATGACAGACAAGAAAGTGGCGGTCATCACGGGTGCAGGATCGGGCGTAGGCAAGGCCGTGGCCCAGGCTTTGCTGGAAGCAGGCTTCCACGTGGTGCTCGCGGGTCGGCGCGCCGAGTTGCTCGAACAGGTCAAGAAAGAAGCCCAGACGCTGCATGGCCGGGGCGATCGCGTGCACTGCGTGCCCACCGATGTGAGCGACCCAGATGCCGTCGCCGCGCTGTTCGAAAGCGCGGTCGCCACATTCGGCCGCGTCGATCTGCTGTTCAACAACGCCGGCCGCGGCAACCCGCCAGGCTCTTTCATCGACTGGACGCCGGATCAGTGGCGCGAGGTGGTCGATGTGAATCTGAACGGCATGTTCTATTGCCTGCAGCAGGCCTTCAAGGTGATGCGCGACCAGAGCCCGCAAGGCGGGCGCATCATCAATAACGGCTCCATCTCCGCGCATGCGCCGCGCCCCAATTCGATCGCCTACACCGCGACCAAGCACGCGGTGATGGGGCTGACCAAGACCGCCGCGCTCGACGGCCGCCAGTACAACATCGCCGTGGGCCAGATCGACATCGGCAATGCGATGACCGACCTGGCGTCGCGCATGGCCAAGGGCGTTCCCCAAGCCAACGGCGAGATCGCTGTCGAGCCCATGATCGATGTGGCCGTGGTCGGCCAGTCGGTGCTCTACATGGCCAGCCTGCCGCTGGAAGCCAACGTGCTGTTCCACACCGTCATGGCGACCAAGATGCCTTTCGTCGGCCGGGGCTGAAGCGCGGTCGCCCGGACCGGTGTTGCGCCTGGGATCTGGGGTTTCATTCGCCAGATTCGCGGGCTCCCAACCACCGCACACACTGGTACCTTTGAGGTGCATGTCCCGTCGAGGCCACCAGCGCGAACCGATCCGCTATGAACTGGATATGCGGAATGCGATCTGGCAGCCTTGGCTGGCCCACCTTCCTGGCCAAAGTCAGATGCGGGCGATAGGCCTCTTCCTGCGTCTTCAAACCCATGGCCTTCAGTCTCTGCTCCAAGCGGGCATGCAACTCGCTCAACTCCTCTGGAACCACCGAGGCAGCCAGCACGAGCAAGCCTCGCGGCCACAGCCAGAGTTGATCGAGCGTGACAGTCACCGGGGACATGGTGACATCCAGCGATTCCAGATCAGGCATGCGATCTGCCCCCACGCTGCCCAGAAAATGCAGCGTCACATGCCAGTCCTGCGGGGCATACACCGCTGCGCCTGCCGGCAAGTCCATTTGCTGGACCAGATCAGCGATGGCATGGCTGCAAGGCGCATCGGGCCAAAGGGCCAGAAACAGGCGTTGGGTCTTTGCGGTCGGGCCGTCCATGATCAGGATTGTGATCAGTCAGGCCTTCTCTTTCCAGCCATTTTTGCTGCAAAGAATGTGCGGATGAGCCCCCCAGGCCACATGTCCGCGTTGACACCTGGCTGCCGCCAGAAAGAAAAACGGCCTGCCGAATTACCGGCAAGCCATTGATTTCATTGAATAAACACTGGTAGGGCGTGACAGACTTGAACTGTCGACCAAAGGATTATGAGTCCTCTGCTCTAACCAACTGAGCTAACGCCCCCCTGCTGCCGCGCCACTGAAGGCGTCTTGGCAAAACCCGACCATTGTAGTGCCTAGCGGCGGTAGCTCAAGGCATTGGTGACGAGTTTGGACGTGATGTCGACGATCTGGATCATCTTGTCGTAGTTCATGCGCGTCGGGCCGATCACTCCCAGGGTGCCGACGATCTTGCCGTCGACTTCGTAGGGCGCGCTCACCACCGACAGTTCCTCGAAGGGCACGACCTGGCTTTCGCCGCCGATGTAGATGCGCACGCCTTCGGCCTGGCTGGAGATGTCGAGCAGGCGCAGGATCTGGGTTTTCTGCTCGAACAGTTCGAAGGCGCGGCGCAAGTGGTCCATGTCGCTGGAAAAATCGCTCACGGCCAGCAGGTTGCGCTCGCCCGAGATCACCACATCGGCCTCGTCGCTTTGCATGGCTTCGGTGCCGACGTTGACGGCGGCCTGCATCAGCGCCGCGACTTCGCCGCGCAGCTGGTCCACTTCGCCCTTGAGCCGCTCCCTGACCTGCTCCATGGCCAGGCCCTCATAGTTGGCGTTGAGGAAGTTGGCGGCCTCGACCAGTTGCGAGGAGGTGTAGTCGACTTCGGTGAAGATCACGCGGTTTTGCACATCGCCTTCGGGCGAGACGATGATCACCAGAAAGCGCTTTTCGGACAGGCGCACGAATTCGATCTGGCGGAACACCGAGGTGCGCTTGGGCACCATCACCACGCCGACGAAGTGCGACAGGCTCGACAGCAGATGGGCCGCGTTGGCAATGACTTTCTGCGGCTGTTCGGCCGGCAGCACGGGCGCGTGGAAGTCGTCGCGCTGCACCGTGAGCATGGTGTCGACGAACAAACGGTAGCCTTTGGCGGTGGGAATGCGGCCCGCGGAAGTGTGTGGGCTGACAATCAAGCCCATGCCTTCCAGGTCGGACATCACATTGCGTATCGTCGCAGGCGACAATTCCAGGCCCGAGGCGCGCGAAAGGGTGCGCGAGCCTATGGGCTGGCCGTCGGCAATGTAGCGCTCGACCAGCGCTTTGAGTAACAACTTGGCACGGTCATCGAGCATGTAGTGATTTTAATGATGTAATTTGAAAATGACGTCTAAGTTCCGCCGAGTCGCACTGATCGGGAAATACCAGTCGCCCGCCTCCAGCAGCGCCAGCCCCGACAGTGCACGCCAAGCCCTGCAAGATATTGCCAGCTTTGTCAGCAGCCAAGGATGCGAAGTCATTTTCGAATCCGAAACTGCTGCCCATGCGGGCATACACCAGTATCGGTCCATGGATGTCGACGGCCTCGGGGCCACTTGCGACCTGGGTCTGGTCGTCGGGGGAGACGGCACCATGCTGGGCATAGGCCGCCATCTGGCGCGCTATGGCACGCCGTTGATCGGCATCAACCAGGGGCGCCTGGGATTTGTCACGGATATTCCCTTGGAAGGGTACCAGACCGTTCTCACGCCCATGCTGCAAGGGGAATACGAGGAAGACCTCAGGCCCATGATCCGTGCGCGCGTGATGCGCGGCGAGCAGCAGGTCTTCGAAGCCCTGGCCATGAACGACGTGGTGGTGAACCGCGGCGCGACGTCGGGCATGCTCGAAGTGCGTGTCGAAGTGGGCGGCAATTTCGTCGCCTACCAGCGCGCCGACGGCTTGATCGTCGCCACCCCCACGGGCTCGACGGCCTACGCGCTGTCGGTCGGCGGGCCGATGATGCACCCTTCGATTCCCGGCTGGGTGATGGCGCCGATTGCGCCGCACACCTTGTCCAACCGCCCCATCGTGCTGTCGGATGCGACCGAAGTGGTCATCGAAGTGGTCGGTGGGCGCGATGTGAGCGCCAATTTCGACATGCAATCGCTGGCTTCACTGCTGCACGGCGACCGCATTCTGGTGACGCGGGCCGAGCACTGCGTACGTTTTCTGCACCCCAAGGGCTGGAACTACTTTGCCACGCTGCGCAAGAAGCTAGGCTGGAACGAGGGTGGGAACTGAAATGGCACTTAAACGTATTGCCTTGCGTGACTTTGTCATCGTCCAGGCCCTGGACCTGGACCTGCACAGCGGCTTCACCGCCCTCACCGGCGAGACCGGCGCGGGTAAATCCATTCTGATCGACGCCGTACAGCTGGCCCTGGGCGCGCGCGCCGACGCTGGCGTGGTGCGTGAAGGCGCGGCGCAGGCCGACATCTGTACCGAATTCGACTGCCCCGCACGGCTCAAGCCCTGGCTGGAGCACGGCGGTTTTGCGCTGGAAGACAGCCTGCTGCTGCGCCGCGTGATCGATGCCCAGGGCCGCAGCCGCGCCTGGATCAACGGCGCGCCGGCCACCGCCACCCAGTTGCGTGCCGTGGGCGAGCAGTTGCTCGACATCCACGGCCAGCATGCCTGGCAAAGCCTGACCCGCCCGGACGCGGCACGCGAACTGCTCGACGCCTACGCCGGCCTGTCCACGCAGCCGCTGCGCAAGCTCTGGGACAGCTGGCGCGGCGCCCGCCAGACGCTGGAACACGCGGTGCAGGCGCAGGACAGCCTGCAGCGCGAGCGCGAACGGCTGCAGTGGCAGATCGCCGAACTCGACAAGCTCGCTCCGGGCGACGACGAGTGGGAAGACCTCAACGCCCAGCACACCCGCCTGTCCCATGCCCAGGCCCTGCTCGACACGGCGCAAAGTGCCTTGTTCGCCATCGAAGACGACGAGACCGGCGGCCTCGCGGCGCTGAACCGCGCGCATGGCGACCTGCAGGACCAGGAGCACCTGGACCCGGAATTCAAGGAAATCGCCGAAGTGCTGGCCTCGGGCCTGGCGCAGATCAGCGATGCACGCCATTCGCTGCAGTCCTACCTGCACCGCACCGAGCTCGATCCGGAGCGCCTGGCCGAACTCGACACGCGCCTGTCGCTGTGGATGCAGCTGGCGCGCCGCTACAAGCGCCCGCCGGCCGAGTTGCCGCAGCTGTTCGCCGGCTGGAAGGAAGAGCTGCGCCAGCTCGACGCCGTGGTCGACATCGAGGCCTTGCGCCAGCAGGCCGATGCCGCCTATGCCCAGTACGAGCAGGCGGCGCGCGCGCTGTCGCAGCAACGCGCCAAGGCCGCACCCAAGCTGTCGCGCGCCATCACGCTGGCCATGCAGGGGCTGGGCATGCAGGGCGGACGCTTCGAAGTCTCCCAGACCGAGGCCGACGAACCCGGCCCGCAAGGCCTGGATGCGCTGGCCTTTCTGGTGGCCGGCCACCCGGGCGCCACACCCAAGCCCATTGGCAAAGTCGCTTCGGGCGGCGAGCTGTCGCGCATTTCGCTGGCGATTGCGGTCACCACCAGCGAACTGGGTGAAGCCTCGACTCTGATTTTTGACGAAGTGGATTCGGGCGTGGGCGGTGCCGTCGCCGAAACCGTCGGCCGGCTGATGCACAAGCTCGGCCAGGACCGACAGGTGCTGGCCGTGACCCATCTGCCCCAGGTCGCGGCCTGCGCCGACCACCATCTGGTCGTGGCCAAGCGCCGCGACAAGCAGGCCACCACCAGCACCGTGACCGCGCTCACCCCAGATAGCCGCGTTGCCGAAGTGGGGCGTATGCTTGGCGGTGAACGCCTGTCGGAAACCACCATGGCACACGCCCGCGAAATGCTGCAGCAGGCCTGTGTGCCGGCAAGCAAAGGTTGAGCCATGCTGCTTGAAGTCGTATTGATCACCGGCATGTCCGGCTCCGGCAAGTCCGTGGCCCTGCATGCACTGGAAGATGCGGGCTATTACTGCGTCGACAACCTGCCGCCCGAGCTGCTGTCCTCATTCGTGGCCCTGGAACATGCGCACCACGGCAAGCGTGTGGCGATTGCCATCGACGCGCGCAGCGCCACCGGCCTGCCCCAACTGCCCGCGCAGCTCTCCTTGTTGCGCAGCCAGGGCGTGATGGTGCATTCGCTGTTTCTCGACGCCACCACCAGCACGCTGGTGCGCCGCTTCTCGGAAACCCGCAGGCGCCACCCCCTGTCGGGCGACGAAGCGCAGCAAGGCCGCAAGGCGCTGGCGCAAACCATCGAATGGGAGAGGGAGCTGCTGGCCGATCTGCGCGACCATTCCCAGGTCATAGACACCAGCACCATCCGCTCCTCGCAGTTGCAAAGCTATGTCAAAAGCCTGCTGACCGTGCCCGAAGGGCAGATGACGCTGCTGTTCCAGTCCTTCGGTTTCAAGCACGGCATGCCGGTGGACTGCGACTACCTGTTCGATGTGCGCATGCTGCCCAACCCCTATTACGACATCGACTTGCGCCCCCTGTCGGGCAAGGACGAGCCGGTGCAGACCTTCCTGCGCCAGCAACCCGACGTGCTGCAGATGCAGCAGCACATCACGCAGTTCTTCGAACATTGGCTGCCGCTGCTGGCGCAAAACCACCGCAGCTATGTCACGGTGGCCATAGGCTGCACTGGCGGTCAGCACCGCTCGGTCTATCTGGTCGAGCAGCTGGCGGCCCACTTCGGCCAGAACTGGCCCACGCTGATTCGCCACCGCGAGCTCGACGGCCGCGCGGCGACGGCGGAAAGCTGATCAGCCTTCGCGTTCGAGCAGCTTGCGCACCGGCGCCGGCAGCCCCATGTCGGTCCACTGCGCGCGCGTGTACCAATCGTCGGCCGCGGGTTCGGCTGCATGCACGGCATCGACCCGTACCAGCACCGGGTGCAGGTGCAGATCGCGGTGCGTGAGCACATGCAGAAAGGCCGGCTGGTGCTCCAGCTCCACGCCGCCTTGCGGCCAGCGCGCCTGGACGGCGGCTTCCAGCGCCGCCGCATCCTCGAACACCGGCGGGCTGTAGAGCCCGGCCCAGATGCCCGTGGACGGACGCTTGCCCAGGCTGATCCGGCCCTGGCTGTCCTGGGCCAGCAGCAGCCACCAGGCCTGCGCACTGCGCTTGAGCTTGCGCGTGCGCACCGGGTAATCCTCGGGATTGCCGGCGCGCGCCGCCTTGCACTGGCTTTGCAGCGGGCACAACAGGCAGGCAGGCTTGCGCGGCAGGCACAGGCTCGCGCCCAGGTCCATCATGCCCTGGGTGTAGCGCGGCATGGCTTCGTACAGATCCAGTTCGCGCGGATCGGGGCACAGGTCCGTGGCCAGATCCCACAGTGCACGCTCGTTCTTCGCCACGGCCAGGTCTTCGCCAAAGGCCAGCACGCGCGTGAGCACGCGCCGTACGTTGGCGTCCAGAATCGGCACGCGCTGCGAAAAGCAGAACGAGGCGATCGCCCCCGCGGTGGAGCGGCCGATGCCGGGCAGCGTGGCCAGGGCCTCGGCCGTTTCCGGGAAGCGCCCGCCGTGCAAGGCCATCACGGCCTGGGCGCACTTGTGCAGATTGCGCGCCCGGCTGTAATAGCCCAGGCCGCTCCACAGACCCAGCACCGCGTCCTCGGACGCGGCCGCCAGGCTGGCGACATCGGGGAACTGCTGCAGAAACCGCGGGAAGTAGCCCAGCACCGTGGCGACCTGGGTTTGCTGCAGCATGATTTCCGACAGCCAGACCCGGTAGGGGTCGCGCGTTTGCTGCCAGGGGAGATGGTTGCGGCCGTGCGAGGCCTGCCACTGCACGACGGCGGTGGCGATGGAGGAAGACGTCAAAATCAGATTACCGGTATGGGGTCGCGGGTTTCGCCGGGCGCGGACGCAGGCAGGGCCAGCAATTGTTGGCACTGCTGCGCCAGTCGCAGCTCCAGCGCCGCGATGCCTGCGTCAGCCGCCTCGATCTCGGCGATGCGCTCGACCAGGCTGCTGGCGGCCTGCTGGATGCGATCCACGGCCTCGATGCGGCGCGTGAAACTGCGCTTGCGTTCCTGCCATTGTGCATCGAGTTGGGCCATGGCCGATTGGCTCCACAGCGCCATGGCGTCGGCCGCAGTGCCAAATACCGTGGTCAGGCGCAGGGCCAGGGCCTGGACCAGACGCTGCGAGTAATCGGCCCGGGCCAGCCGGATGGCATGGCCCAGTCCCAGGTAGTGCAGATAGCCGCGCTCGACCTGATCCAGCGCCTGGGTCAGGTCCTGCAATTGCAATGTCGTCGTGGCCTGCAGCGAAAAACCGAATTCGGCGTTCAACTCGCGAAATGTCGCGGCCAGCATCTGTTGCAGCTCCCCGGCCTCGACCAGCGCCTGATCGACCACGCCGTGCAGTTGCGCAAAAGCGCCGGCATAAAGGCGGCGCGCGCCCAGCTTCAGGCCGCCGTGCTGCAAGGCCTGGCGCAGCCCCGCCAGCTGAACTTCGACCGCGCCCGCGCCCAGGGAGTACAGCAAGGTCTGCAACGCACGCCCATGCACGGCGCGCAGCGCCTGGATTCGCGCCGCGCTGGCACTGAACTCGCCCTGCTCCTGCTCGATGCGCCGGCGCATGGCGTCGATCACGGAAACGTTCTTGCCGCGCAGGCTGCGCAGCTCGGCCATCTGGTCATCGAGATCGCGGCGCCGGATGTTGAGCCGACGCACCACTTCGATCTGCAACTGCTCCACCCCGGACGCCACGGCCGCGCGCAACACGCTTTGCCGGCGTCCCATGATGCCTTCGGACAGCGCCTGCTCGAAGGCCGGCAGGCCGCTGGCCTGCAGCAGGGCAGCGTTGTCGCCAATCCTGGCGACCAGGCCTTTTTGCGCCGACACCGGCAGCACCCGCGCCACGTCTATGCCCAGGGTTTCGGCCGAAGCGCTGCGCTGGCGCTGCAGCTGCGCGTGTATTTCACGGCCCGTGCTGAGGCTGTCCCACAGCGTATCGATCTTGTTGAGCACCACCAGCCGCGAAGCGTCGTCCTGGCCCGTGGGCCGCAAATGCGCGCGCCAGATGGCCAGGTCCGACTGCGTCACGCCCGTGTCGGCGCCCAGCAGAAACACCACCGCATGGGCTTGGGCGATCAGATTGACGGTCAGCTCGGGCTCGGCCCCCACGGCGTTGAGGCCAGGCGTGTCGATGATCACCAGCCCCTGACGCAGCAGCGGATGGGGCAGATTGATCAATGCATGGCGCCACATAGGCACTTCGACCAGGCCTTGGATATCGACCGGAGGAGGCTCCGCCCCGGCCTCGTCCTGCCACAGCCCCCAGGCCTGGGCCTGAGCCATGGGCACGCGACGCACTTCGGCCACCTTGGCCAGCATGGCGGCCATCTGCGCGCCATCGTTCACATCCAGGGGCCACTGCTGCCAGGCATCGGGCCGCTGGCGCCACTCGGCCAGGCCCCGCGCCTCGCCGCGCGTTTCGATCGGCAGCAGCCTCAGACTGGGCGCCAAGCCCTCCTCCCAGCCCAGCTCCGCCGGGCACATGGTGGTGCGCCCCGCGCTCGCCGGCATCAGGCGCCGGCCGTAGGAGGAGAAAAACACCGCATTGATCAGCTCGGACTTGCCGCGCGAAAACTCGGCAACAAAGGCCACCGTGACCTGATCGCCACGCACCTGCGCTTCCAGACGCTGCAGGCGCTCCTGCACGGCCGAGTCCAGCAGTTCATGGCCCGACAGCCAGCCGCGCAACTGGTGCAGCTGCTGGGCGAAATCACGGCGCCAGACGCCGTGCTGGTCAAACTGCTGATTGAATGATGGTCCCAAATCGCTCCCCTGCGGATGTGCTGCGGGCATGCGCCCGCTTACACAAAATATATAGCAAGAGCCAAGGTTCTTAACCATCCCGAGCGCTTGCACCATTCACAGCCTATGAAACTGGCGTGCCCCAGCAAGGGGCAGCGAGGAAGGGCCGCCCCGCACCGAGGCTGCCGCCCCCCTCCACCGGAGGATGAGAGGGGGGAGCCGCGTCAGCGGCTCGGGGGGTGCTCAAAGCTTTTGGCAGTAGCTGCAATAGAAAGTGCTGCGCTGGCCCTGGAGCACCCTGCGCAGCGGCGCGGCGCAGCGCGTGCATGGCAGGCCTTCGCGGTCATAGACCTGGGCCTGCAGCTGGAAATGCCCAGGCATGCCGTAGGCGTTGGAAAAATCCTTGAGCGTGGTGCCGCCCTGCTCCACGGCCGCGGCCAGCACGCTGCGAATGGCTTCGTAGAGCCGGCGCGCGCGCCGCGGCCCTATGCTGTTGGCCGGAGCCAGCGGAGAGATGCCTGCCGTGAACAGCACTTCGGACGCATAGATATTGCCCACCCCCACCACCAGCTTGCCGCCCAGCAGCAGCAGCTTGATCGGCGTGCGGCTGGCCTGCAGGCCCTGGTAGAACGCCGCCGGGGCAAAGCTTTCTTCCAGCGGCTCCATGCCCAGCTTGCCCAGCAGCTTGCGCGCCACCGGGTCTTCTTCGCCCTGCGGGGCATAGACCACGGCGCCGAACCGGCGCGGGTCATGCAGCCGCAACACGCCTTGCGTGGTGACCAGATCGAAATGGTCGTGGGGGCCGGCCGCGGGCAGACCCTCGGCCGGCGCGAACCGCAGACTGCCCGACATGCCAAGGTGCAGCAGCAGCAAGCCTTCGCTCAAATCCACCAGCAGGTACTTGCCACGGCGGCGCACGGCCAGAACCCGGCGCCCCACCAGCGCTTGCGGCGCCAGGCCCAGCGGCCAGCGCAAGGGCTTGCCCAGATGGGCGGACAGGATGCGGGCACCGGCGATGGACGGCGCGAACGAACGGCGCGTGACTTCGACTTCTGGGAGTTCGGGCATGGGAGTCCTGCAAAAATAAAGGCTGCCAGGCGGCAGACAGCCACTGCCGCCGCGTCGCAAAACACTGTGCCGTGTTCGCCACAAGGAAACGACCTTCGATTATTATGATTCGATGGTTCATCCTCTACGCCCTCGGGCCCTGGCGCTGGCCGCCGCACTGGTCATCGCTCCCGCAATCGCCTGGAGTCAAACGGCGGAGACGCCCACCGACACCGAGCTGCCGGACGTGGCTGCGCAAACCGACGACGAAGATGCCGCGGCGCTGAACGCCGAGCTCTTCTATGAAATCCTGGTCGGCGAAATGGCGGCCAGCGTGGGCGACCCCATTGGCGGTCAAGCCCTGATGCTCAATGCGGCACGCCAGAGCAACAGCGCCCAACTGTACCGCCGGGCCACCGACATGGCTTTGCGGGCGCGCGCCGGCGACCAGGCCCTGGCCGCGGCGCAAGCCTGGCTCCAGGCCTTTCCCGACTCGCGCAACGCCAACCGCTATGTGCTGCAAATCCTGGTGGCCATGAACCGCATACGCGATTCCCTGCCGCATCTGCGCCAGGAAATCGACAGCACGCCGACGCCCAGCAAGCCCGCGACCTTTCTGGCCATCACCCAGCTCTACAGCCGTGCCAGCAACAAGGCCCTGGCGGCCGAAATCGTGGAAACCGCGCTGAAAAGCCAATTGAAGAACAAGGCCGCCGGCCCTTCCGCCTGGGCCACGATTGGCCACATGCACCTGGTGGCCGACAACCAGACGGCCGCCGTCGACGCCTTGCACAAGGCCGAAGCCCTGTCGCCTGGCAACGGCGCCGCCGCCCTGCTGGCCCTGGAACTGCTGGAAAGCGGTGACACTTCGGCTGAGCCCGTCGTCATCCGCTACCTCACCAAACACCGCAATGCCGACATGCGCATGGCCTATGCCCGCATTCTGCTGTCCAAGGAGCGCCTCGCGCCCGCCGAGGTCCAGCTGACGGCCATCACGCACGAGCATCCGGATTACGCCGACGCATGGATCACCCTGGCCAAGCTGCAGACGCAAACCCAGCGCTGGCCGGCCGCGGAAAAATCGCTGCAGCGCTTCGACGCGCTGATCCCGCAGCTGCCCGCAGGCAATCAGAACGCGGCGCGCTCCGAGGCCTACCTGCTGCACGCCCTGATCGCGGAAAAACAGCGTCGCTTTGCAGAGGCCATGGCCTGGCTCGATCGCATAGACAACGGCGACAAGCTGTTGAACGTGCAGGTGCGCCGCGCCTCGCTGCTGGCCCAGCAGGGCCAGCTCGATCAGGCCCGCCAGGTGATCCAGGCCGTGCCCGCGGATACGCCGGCGCAGCAGCGCCTCAAGCAACAGGCCGAAGTGCAGATCGTGCGCGACGCCGGCCAGCCGGCGCTGGCCTATACCCTGCAGGACACGCTGCGCAAACAGTTCCCCGAGGACAACGAACTCGCCTACGACACCGCGCTCCTGGCCGAAAAGATCGGTAATTTCACGGAAATGGAAAGCCTGCTGCGCGCCATCATGGCCCGCGATCCGGGCTTTCACCATGCCTACAACGCGCTGGGCTACTCGTTCGCCGAGCGCGGCATCCGACTGGACGAAGCCCGTACGCTGGTGGCCAAGGCGCTGGACGCCGCGCCCAACGATCCGTTCATCATCGACAGCCTGGCCTGGATTGAGTTCCGCCTGGGCAACTCGCGGCAGGCCCAGACCCTGCTGGAGAAAGCCTTTGCCCTGCGCCAGGATGCCGAGATTGCCGCCCACCTGGGCGAAGTGCTGTGGGCCAGTGGACAGCGCAGCCAAGCCCTGGCCGTCTGGAAAAAGGGCCTGGCCTTGAATGCGGACAACGACACGCTGCGTGAAACCTTGCGGCGCCTGGGCGTGACGCCGTGATGCACCTGGCCCCGGCCCTGCCACGCCGTGCCCTGCTGCTCGCCGCCCTGCCCGCGGCACTGTGGCTTGCCGGCTGCGCCCAGCCGCCGCGCAGACCCGTGGACCTGACCCAGCCCACCCACTGGAGCGGCCGCATGGCCGTGCAGCTGCAGGACGACAATGCCCAGGACCAGTCCTTCAGCGCGTCCTTTGAACTGCAGGGCTCGGAGCACCAGGGCCAGCTCACGCTGCTGAGTCCTTTCGGCGCGGTGCTGGCCGAACTGCAATGGAGCCCCCAAGGCGCGCAGCTGCGCCAAGGCGGCCAGTTGCGCGAATCCGCGTCGCTGGACGCACTGGTGCAGGACACCGTGGGCACGCCGCTGCCCCTGGGCGCCTTGTTTTCCTGGCTTGCCGGCGAACAGGCCTCGGCCCCGGGCTGGCAGGCCGATCTGTCGCAGATGGACCAAGGTCGTTTGCGGGCGCAGCGCAGCCAGCCGCTGCCGCGCGCCAGTTTGCGTGTAGTGCTCGACCGCTAGGCCACACCGTTGACCCGCCCGCGCATTGCGCAGCGGAAGTTTTTCAGTCTTAACTTTTTCTACCCATGCGCACGCTCTACGATGTGCCGGCCCCGGCCAAGCTCAACTTGTTTCTGCACATCACCGGCCGCCGCCCGGACGGCTACCACCTGATTGAATCCGTCTTCATGCTGATCGACTGGCAGGACCGCCTGCATTTCGATCTGCGCGGCGATGGGCAGATCACGCGCCAGGACCTCAGCGGCATGCGCCTGCCCGACAACGACTTGATCGTGCGCGCCGCGCGCGCCCTGCAGACCGCCACCGGCTGCAGCGCAGGCGCACACATTGGCGTTGACAAGAGCATTCCCGCCCAGGCCGGCATGGGCGGGGGCTCATCCGACGCCGCCACCACCTTGCTGGCGCTCAACCGTCTGTGGGATCTGAACCTGCCCCGCCCGGCGCTAGAAGCCATTGGCCTCACACTGGGCGCCGATGTGCCGTTCTTTTTGCGCGGCCAGAACGCCTGGGTGGCTGGAATTGGAGATATAATCACGCCACTCGAGAAAACGCAGCAGCTTTTGCCGCAGCGTTTTGTTGTAGTCAAGCCTGATACAGGACTGGAAACAAAATTAATTTTTTCCTCTCCGAGCCTCAAACGCGATTCAGAGCATGCTACAATCTCGGACTTCGCTGCAAAGCACTTTGACTTCGGTCATAACGACTTGCAGCCGGTTGCGCAAACCCTGTGCCCCGATGTGAAAAAAGCGGTTGATCTGCTGGCAGCACACGGATTGCAAGGTAGAATGACCGGCTCAGGAAGTGCAGTGTTTGCACCGATGAAGCAAGCAGTTGAGATGACGGACGCACCTAGCGAATGGATTGTCAAAGCCTGCGAAAATCTGAACGTTCATCCACTTCATGGATGGGCCAAGGATTAAAAGTTACCGGTTGATTGCATCAGCAATTGACCCGTGTAGGGGAGTCGCCAAGTTGGTTAAGGCACTGGATTTTGATTCCAGCATGCGAAGGTTCGAGTCCTTCTTCCCCTGCCAAATGTCTTTTGCGTACAAGCAAACCCATAAACACTGGGACGCTCATGCAGACCAATCATCCTGATTTCATGATTTTTACCGGCAATGCCAACCGTGGCATGGCCGAAGAGATTGTCAGCCATCTCGGCACGACACTGGGTTCCGCTGAAGTGGGCCGCTTCTCGGATGGTGAAGTCACCGTCGAGATCCTGCAAAACGTTCGCACCCGCGACGTTTTTGTCGTTCAGCCGACCTGCGCCCCCACCAACGAGAACCTGATGGAACTCCTGGTGATGGTCGATGCGCTCAAGCGCGCATCCGCCGAGCGCATCTGTGCCGTGATCCCCTACTTCGGTTACGCCCGCCAGGATCGTCGCCCGCGCTCGTCGCGCGTGCCGATCACGGCCAAGGTCGTCGCCAACATGCTCCAGGCCGTAGGCGTGGAACGCGTGTTGACCATGGACTTGCACGCTGACCAGATCCAGGGCTTCTTCGACATCCCCGTGGACAACATCTACGCTTCGCCAGTGCTGCTGGGCGATCTGCGCCAGAAGAACTACGAAGACCTGATCGTTGTGTCGCCTGACGTCGGTGGCGTGGTGCGTGCACGTGCCATGGCCAAGCAACTGAACTGCGATCTGGCCATCATCGACAAGCGTCGCCCCAAGGCGAACGTCTCCGAAGTGATGCACGTGATCGGCGACATCGACGGCCGCAACTGCGTGATCATGGATGACATGATCGACACCGCCGGTACGCTGGTCAAGGCTGCCGAAGTGCTCAAGCAGCGCGGCGCCAAGAAGGTCTACGCCTACTGCACCCACCCGATCTTCTCGGGCCCGGCCATCGAACGCATCACCAATGGCGAAGCGCTCGACGAAGTCGTGGTGACCAATACCATTCCCCTGAGCGCTGAAGCTCGGGCATGTACCAAGATTCGCCAACTCTCCGTGGCACCGTTGATCGCTGAAACGATCAAGCGGATTTCCTCGGGTGATTCGGTACTCAGCTTGTTCTCGGAATAAGAACTCGTTTCAGAGATCTTCGGTCGCTTGCGGCCGGCACAGCAACCTCCTTCGGGAGGTTTTGTGTGTTCCAGAGCATTTCAAGGCCAATGAGGCATGTGTCGCTTGGCCTTTTTTAAATCGAGTCTGACTGGTCGCGGTCGACTCACACAGGAGCTAAATATGAACTTCGTCGCAACAGAGCGCGCTAAGCAAGGTACGGGTGCGAGCCGCCGTCTGCGTAATTCGGGCAACACGCCCGGTATCGTTTACGGTGGTGGCGTTGAGTCCCTGGCCATCGAAACCAACCACAATGATCTGTGGCACGCCCTGAAGAAGGAATCGTTCCACTCCAGCATTCTGGACATGGAAATCAACGGCCAGACCACCAAGGTCGTGCTGCGTGATGTGCAATTCCACCCCTTCAAGCAATTGGTCCTGCACGTTGACTTCCAACGCGTGGACGCAACGACCAAGCTGCACCTGAACGTGCCCCTGCACTTCGAAGGCGCCGACAAGTCGCCCGCAGTGACCCAGGACAAGTGCGTTGTGACCCCTCTGGTCACCACCCTGCCCGTGGTCTGCGTTCCTTCGGACCTGCCTGAGTTCATCACCGTGGACCTGAGCAACCTGCAAAAGGGTTCCTCGTTCACGCTGAAGCAAGTTCAGCTGCCCAAGAATGTGGTTGCCCACATCCGCGGCACGCAACTGAACCCCACGCTGGTTTCCATCGTGCCTCCAGCCGATGAGATGGTTGCTCCTGTCGAAGCAGCACCAGCCGCTCCCGCCAAGAAGGGCAAGAAGTAATCACTTCTTGAGCACAGCCCCGGTCCCCAGGACTGGGGCTGCCCAAAGCCAACGGCCCACCTTGCGTGGGCCGTTGGCTTTGGGTCATCGAACAATGCAATACCCATGGAGATAATGCACACATGATCAAACTGTTTGTCGGCCTGGGCAACCCCGGCCCCGAGTACGAGGACACGCGCCACAACGCCGGTTTCTGGTGGATTGACGGGCTGGCGCAGGAACTCAAGGTGACGCTGCAGCCCGACCGCAGCTATTCCGGTCTGGTCGCGCGCACCACCGTCGACGGCCACAATGTGTGGCTGCTCAAGCCGCAGACGTACATGAACCTCTCGGGCAAGTCCGTAGGGGCATTGGCACGCTTCTTCAAGATCCTGCCGGAAGAAATCCTGGTCGTGCATGACGAGCTCGACATGCTTCCCGGCCAGGCCAAGCTCAAGCGCGGCGGCAGCCATGCGGGCCACAACGGCCTGCGCGACATCCACGCCCAGCTCGGCAACGACTACTGGCGCCTGCGCATAGGCATAGGCCACCCGGGTGACAGAAACGAAGTCGCCAACTGGGTGCTGAAGAAACCCGCCCCCGACCAGCGCACGCTGATCGAAGACAGCATCGCCCATTCGCTCAAGTCCTGGCGCCTGCTGCAGGCCGGCGACATGGAAAAGGCCACGCTGCAAATCCACACCACCAAGCCGCCACGGCCCAAGCCGGTGAGACAGGTGGTCGAAGACTAATCAACCCTGGCGCTCGCATCGCTCACAGCCCCGGCAACTGGCGTGTCCCAACATGGAGACACCGAGCAAGGGCCGCCCCGCAGCGATGGTGTCGTCCCCCTCCACCGCAGGATGAGAGGGGGAAGTGGCGTAAGCCGCTCAGGGGGTGCTAGATTTCAGCCGCATGAACTTCTGCAGCAGGGTTTCGCGGCTTTCCACATGCTCGGGGTGCACGGGAATGCAGGCCACGGGGCAGATCTGCACGCATTGCGGCTCGTCGAAATGGCCTACGCACTCGGTGCACTTGGACGGCGTGATCTCATAGATGAACTCGCCCATGTAGATGGCGTCGTTCGGACACTCGGGCTCGCACACATCGCAGTTGATGCACTCGTCGGTGATCATCAAGGCCATGTCGGCACCTCGCGCGCGCCAGCCGGCGCCTGGCAACACAATGGAGAAGACGGCACAGGTTTCATAAGGCCCCAATTATCCGGCCGCAGCCATAGTCCCGCAGCAACAGCGGGCATGGCACCATTTGCCGCTATGCTCTGCCCTGCCTGCTGAACCGCCTCCCCATGAGTGTTTTCCTCCTCAAACGCCTTCTGACCCTGATCGCCACCCTGGTCGCCACTTCGGCCGTGGTGTTCCTGGTGTTGGAAATCCTGCCCGGCAATGCCGCGCAGATGCTGATGGGACCCGACGCCGCCCCCGAAGCCGTGCAGGCCCTGGCCGTGCAGCTGGGCCTGGAGCAGCCGGCCTGGCAGCGCTACCTGCAATGGATACACGGCCTGCTGGTGCTCGACCTGGGCAACAGCTATGCCTACAGCAGCCCGGTGCTGGACCTGGTGCGCGAACGCCTGGCGCTGACCGTGCCCCTGGCCTTGATGGCCATGCTCATCACCACCGTGCTGGCCCTGCTGGCAGGCGTCTACGCCGCTTCGCGGCACAACCGCTGGGGCGACATGGGCGTGATGGGGCTGGCCCAGCTGGGCATTGCGATTCCCAACTTCTGGTTCGCCATCCTGCTGATCCTGCTGTTTTCCGTGAAGTTGCAATGGTTTTCCGCGGGCGGCTTCCCGGGCTGGAGCGAGGACGAAGGCGGAGGCCTGTGGGCGGCGCTCAAGGCGCTGCTGCTGCCGGCGATCTCGCTGGCCGTGGTGCAGGCCGCCATCCTGGCGCGCATCACCCGCTCGGCCGTGCTCGACGTGCTGCGCGAAGATTTCGTGCGCACCGCCCGGGCCAAGGGGCTGACACAACGCGCAGTGCTCTGGGGCCATGTGCTGCGCAATGCCATGATTCCCGTGGTCACCGTGATGGGCCTGCAGTTCGCCAACCTGCTCGCCGGCACCATCGTGGTGGAAAACGTGTTCTACCTGCCCGGCCTGGGCCGGCTCATTTTTCAGTCCATCGCCAACCGCGACCTGATCGTGGTGCGCAATTGCGTGATGCTGCTGGCCACCATGGTGGTAGTGGTCAATTTTGTCGTGGACCTGTTGTACGCGGTCATCGATCCGCGCGTGAAAGCCAGCGACATATGAGCGCCCTGCCCCTTGCTCCTGCCCAGAGCCATTCCGGCTTCTGGCGGCGCGCCCTGCGCCAGCGCAACTTTGTGCTGGGCGCCCTGCTGTCGCTGCTGCTGCTGTGCGCAGCCGGCCTGTCCTACCTGTGGACGCCCTGGTCGCCCTATGAAATGGACCTGCCCGCCAAGCTGCAGGCGCCAGGCGCCGCCCACTGGCTGGGCACGGACGCTTTCGGGCGCGACGTGGCTTCGCTGCTGCTGGTGGGAGCGCGCAACTCCATTCTGGTGGGCGTGATCGCCGTGGGCATAGGTCTGGCCATAGGCACGGCCCTGGGCCTGCTCGCCGCCGCGCGCCGCGGCTGGGTCGAGGAAGCCATCATGCGGCTGGCGGACTTCACGTTCGCCTTCCCCGCCATCCTGTCGGCCATCATGCTCACGGCCGTGTTCGGCGCGGGCATCGTCAACTCCATCATCGCCATCGGCATCTTCAACATCCCGACCTTTGCGCGCGTGACCAGGGCGTCGGCGAATGCCGTCTGGTCGCGTGAATACATTCTGGCGGCCCGCGCCTGCGGCAAGAATGCCTGGGCCATCACGCGCGAACATGTGCTGCCCAATATCCTCTCGGTGCTGATCGTCCAGGCGACCATACAGTTCGCCGTGGCCATTCTGGCCGAGGCCGCCCTGTCCTACCTGGGCTTGGGCACGCAGCCGCCCCAGCCGTCCTGGGGACGCATGCTCAGCGAAGCCCAGACACTCATGTTCCAGGCGCCGCTGCTGGCCATCTGGCCCGGCCTGGCGATTGCGCTGGCCGTGCTGGGCCTGAACCTGCTGGGCGACGGCCTGCGCGATCTGCTCGACCCCCGGCTGGCACGCCAGCGCTGAGCCCCACTCTTTCCACACCACCATGGCATTGCTTGAAGTCTCCGGCCTACAGCTCACGCTGGCCACGCAGCGCGGCCCGGCCCTGGCCGTGCGCGACATGGACTTTGCGCTGGAGCGCGGCGGCACGCTGGGCATCATCGGCGAATCGGGCAGCGGCAAGTCGCTCACGGCGATGGCGTTGATGGGCCTGCTGCCCGAGCGCGCCCAGCTCACGGGCAGCATTCGCTTCGACGGCCGCGAGCTGGTCGGACTGCCAGAGCGCGAACTCTGCGCCCTGCGCGGCAACCGCATCGCCATGGTCTTCCAGGAGCCCATGACGGCGCTGAACCCGGTGCACAGCATAGGCCGGCAGGTGGCGGAGCCGCTGCGCCGCCACCGCGGCCTCGACGCCGCCACGGCCCAGCGCCAGGCCGTGGCCCTGCTCGACCGCGTGGGCATTGCAGACGCCGCCCGCCGTGCCAACGCCTACCCGCACGAATTCTCCGGCGGCCAGCGCCAGCGCATCACCATTGCCATGGCCCTGGCCTGCGGGCCCGATCTGCTGATCGCCGACGAGCCGACCACGGCGCTGGACGTGACCGTGCAGCAGCAGATTCTCGATCTGATCAGCGACCTGGTGGACGAACGCCAGATGGCGCTGATCCTGATCTCCCACGACCTGGGCGTGGTCTCGCAGAATGTCGACCAGATGCTGGTGATGTATGGCGGCAGCGTGGTCGAGAGCGGCCCCACCGAAGCCATCTTCAGCCACCTGGGCCACCCCTATACCCGCGGCCTGCTCGCGGCGCGGCCGCAGATTGCCGCCCACCACACCGGCCCGCGCGCGCCGCTGCCGACCATTCCTGGCACGGTCCCCGAGCTTTCCGACCTGCCCGCGGGCTGCCCCTTCGCGGGCCGCTGCGCCCACACCATTGACCTGTGCCACCAGCAGCGACCTGCCGCCACCGTGGTGGACTCGGGCCAGCCCAACCACCAGGCCCGCTGCCTGCGGCCCGAAGTGGTGCATGCACCGTTCACTGCCGCGGCGCCCACTTCGCCCGACCTGCCATGACGCCCACCCCTGCCCCTGCGCTGCTCGAAGTCACCGACCTGGCGCGCAGCTACCGGCTGCCGCGCCGCCAGCTGTTCAGCGCGCCGCCCACCATCGCCGCCCTGCGCGGCGTGAGCCTGCGCATGGAGATGGGGCGCAGCCTGGGCGTGGTCGGCGAATCGGGCTCGGGCAAGTCGACGCTGGCGCGGCTGGTGATGGCGCTGGATCAGCCCGACGCGGGCCAGGTGCGGATCCTGGGCCAGGATGTGCACCGGCTCGCGCCGCAGGCGCTGCGCGCGGCGCGCCGCGACTTCCAGATGGTGTTCCAGGACCCCTATGGTTCGCTGGACCCGCGCCAGAACGTGGAGCGCATCGTTGCCGAGCCGCTGCAGGCTCTGCGCCTGGGCAGCCGGGCCGATCAGCGCGAACAGGCCGCGGCGGCACTGTCGCAGGTCGGCCTGCGCAGCAGCGATCTGGACAAGTACCCGCACGAATTCTCCGGCGGCCAACGCCAGCGCATCGCCATTGCGCGCGCGCTGATCACGCGCCCACGGTTGATCGTCGCCGACGAGCCGGTGAGCGCGCTCGATGTCTCGGTGCAGGCCCAGGTGCTCAATCTGATGCAGGACCTGCAGCAGCAGCACGGCCTGGGTTATCTGCTCATCAGCCACGACCTGGCCGTGGTGCAGCAACTGTGCGATGAAGTGGTCGTGCTGTACCAGGGCCAGATCGTCGAGCGCGGCGCGCCTGCCCAGCTGTTCAGCGCCCCCCAGCACCCCTATACCCGCGCCCTGGTGGACGCCGTGCCACGGATTGCCCCTGGCCGTTCGCGGGCCCGGCGCCGCGAACGTTCCACGCCAGGCTCTGCGATAGTGTAAAAAGGCGGAAAGCCCCGCCGACACACGCCGGCCGGGCACCGCCCACCAGACTGTTCCGCTCGGAGACTTCCCACATGTTGAATCGCCGCTCCGTACTGGCCGCCAGCTCCCTGGCCAGCACGACTCTTCTCGCGCCCTGGAGCGCCTTGGCACAGGACAGGAAAAAAGACAGCGTCGTGCTGGCCATCACGCTGGAACCGCCAGGCCTGGATCCCACGGCAGGCGCGGCTTCGTCGATTGCCGAGATCGTCCACTACAACATCTTCGAGACCCTGACCAAGATCAACGCCGACGGCAGCGTCTCGCCGCTGCTGGCCGAAAGCTGGGACGTCGCTCCCGACCTCAAGACCTATACGTTCCGGCTGCGCAAGGGCGTCACCTTCCACAACGGCGTGCCGTTCACCGCCGATGCCGTGAAGTTCTCGTTCGAGCGCGCGGCCGGTGAGAAAAGCACCAACAAGGACAAGCGTAGCTTTGCCAGCATGCGCACCAAGATCCTCGATCCCCACACCGTGGTGATCACCAACGACGACATCGATCCCGACTTCCTGTTCGTTCTGGGCCAGTCCACGTCCATCATCGTCGAGCCCCAAAGCGCAGCCACCAACGTCACCCAGCCCGTGGGCACCGGCCCTTACCAACTGAGCCGCTGGAACAAGGGCTCGGCCATCACCCTCCAGGCCTGGAAGGGTTTCCGCGCCCCGGCCAATATCCACATCCAGCGCGCCACCTTCCGCTTCATCACCGACCCGGCAGCCCAGGTCGCGTCCCTGCTGGCCGGCGACGTC
Organism: Acidovorax bellezanensis; assembly: GCF_025421555.1. Lineage (NCBI taxonomy): Bacteria > Pseudomonadati > Pseudomonadota > Betaproteobacteria > Burkholderiales > Comamonadaceae > Acidovorax > Acidovorax bellezanensis. The sequence continues at coordinate 307,976 of NZ_JAODYH010000017.1, read as the reverse complement.
GACTGCTTCCCGCGTATTTCGCCGCGCAGCGTGGCGCAGTTCAAGGCCAACCCGCGCTTCCAGGTGCTGGTCTGCGGCTCGCGCGCCAAGACCATTCTGGCCATCAACAACGCGCGCAAGCCATTGAACGACGTGCGCGTGCGCCGTGCCATTGCCGCGGCCATAGACCGCAAGGCCGTGATCGACGGCGCGGCCGACGGCTTTGGCGTGCCCATAGGCAGCTATTACGTGCCCACGGCATTCGGCTATGTGGACACCACGGGCATCAACCCCTACGACCTGGACAAGGCCAAGGCCTTGATGGCCGAAGCCGGCGTGAAGACGCCGCTGGAGCTGAGCATGACGCTGCCGCCCGCGCCCTACGCGCGCCAGGGCGGCGAAGTGATCGCGGCCCAGTTGGCCAAGATAGGCATACGGGTCAAGCTGGAAAATGTGGAATGGGCGCAGTGGCTCAGCGGCACCTACGGCAACAAGAACTACGACCTGTCCATCATTTCCCACGTCGAGCCCTTCGACCTGGGCAACTTCGCCAAGCCCGATTACTACTGGGGCTACCAGTCGCCGCAGTTCAACGCCTTGTACGAGCAGATCAAGCGCGCGTCCCGCCCCGCGGACCGCGCCCGCCTGCTCGGCGAAGCCCAGCGCCTGCTGGCCCAGGAATCGGTGCTCGGCTTCCTCTACCAGCCGCAATGGGTGACCGTGGCCAACAAGAACCTGCGCGGCCTGTGGAAAGACATGCCGGTGTTCGTCAACGACCTGTCTACGCTGTCCTGGAGCTGATGCACAGCCCCCCTGAGCCGCTTCGCGTCTTGGGCCGCCCCGTCTTCCCCCTCTCATCCTTCGGTGGAGGGGGGCGCCCGGCTAGGGACGGCAGCCTCGGTTCGGGGGGTCATGCACAGCGCAATGGACAAGCTCAGCGCTGCACAAGCGCCAATCGCGCGGCGAGTCCGAAGAACACCAGGCTGGTGAAGCGATTGAGCCAGCGCTGGGCGCGTACCGAACGCTGCAGCAAGGCGCCAAAAACGCTGGAAAAGCAGGCAATGGAGCCGAACACCAGGAAGGTGGCCAGCATGAACACGCAGCCCAGCACCATGGTCTGCAGCGCCAGGCTGCCACGCTGCGGGTCGGCGAACTGCGGCAAGAAGGCCAGGAAGAAAATCAGCAGCTTGGGGTTGGTGAGGCTCATGAGCATGCCGCGCCCCGTCATGCGCCACAGCGCACGGCCTTGCAAGGGCTGCTGCTGCGCGGGGGCATGGCCCAGGGTCACCGGCGCGCGCCAGGCCTGCCAGGCCAGATAAGCCAGGTAGGCCGCGCCACACCACTTGAGCACGGCAAAGGCCGTGGGCGAGGAGGCGAACACCGCCGCCAGCCCCAGAGCCACGGCCGCCGTATGCACCACCAGACCGGCGCACAGCCCCGCGACCACCGCCATGCCGGCGCGCCAGCCGCGCTGGGCCGACTGCAGCAGCACGAAGACATTGTCCGGCCCGGGGCTCAGGCCCAGCAACACGGCCACGCCAAAGAAAGCGATCAGGGTTTCAGCAGTCGGCATGGGAGATCTTTCGCGCGCGAGGCGCTATTCAGGTAGTGCAGCGCGGGTTGCGAAAGGGGCCGCTGGCGCGTTCCCAGCCGGCGCCAGGAGAGGTCTGCCGGCAAATCTGCTGGCCGTCGAGCTTGCTGGCCCACCAGTACCAGGGGGCCGGTCCGGCCTGGGCCAAGGTGCTGACGATCAGCACAATCGCCAAGACCAGGAAGAGCGAGAAACTCCGCCACCGCCGGGCCGCCCCAAGATGGAAAGCATCTGGGGGGCTAAGCCCCCCAGCGCGGCCACACGCAGTGGGCAAGCGTGGGGGCCAGTTTCTAGCCACGCCCCATGATGGATGCAGTGGCCATCAACTCTTCCAGCAAAGCCAGCGACATGCGGCCGGACACCGTATAGGGGTTGAGCTCGATGGTCTCGGAATATTTGAGCACGATGGCATGGTTCAGGCGCGACAGGTTGACCTGGCCCATGGTCCAGCCGCCAAAGCGACGCTCGTCGATTTCCTCGTAGTGCAGCAGCTCCACATCCTGGTGGCGCACATCGCGCTGGATATGGCCGAACAGCGCGCTGACCTGTGAACGCCCGCCTTCTATGGCCTGCAGGAATACACCGCCGCCATAGCACAGCACGCCGGTAATGCCCGAGGCCGGATTGTGCTCGCGCGCCGTGGTCAGGATAGCTTCTATCGTTGCGGCAGACTCATCGGCCGCGCGGCTTGCATAGATCAGGCGCACCAGCATGTATCAGTTCCTTCCGGGGATCAGCGAGAGAAATTCGCGACGCAGGGTCGGGTCCTTGAGGAACACGCCGCGCATCACGGAATTGAGCATTTTCGAGTCCATTTCGCGCACGCCGCGCCAGGACATGCAGAAGTGCGAAGCTTCCATCACGATGGCCAGGCCGTCGGGCTGGGTTTTTTCCATGATCAGGTCGGCCAGCTGCACCACGGCCTCTTCCTGGATCTGGGGGCGACCCATGACCCAATCGACCAGGCGTGCGTATTTCGACAGGCCGATCACATTGGTGTGTTCGTTGGGCAGCACGCCGATCCAGATCTTGCCGATGACCGGGCAGAAATGGTGGCTGCAAGCGCTGCGCACTGTGATCGGGCCGACGATCATCAATTCGTTGAGGTGTTCGGCATTGGGGAACTCGGTGATCGCCGGGGCGTGCGTGTAGCGCCCCTTGAACACTTCGTTCACATACATCTTGGCCACACGCCGGGCCGTGGTGCGCGTGTTGTGGTCCTTGGCGGTGTCGATCACCAGGCTGTCGAGCACGCCTTGCATCTTGTTCTCGACCTCGTCGAGCAACTTTTCCAGTTCCCCGGGTTCGATGAATTCCGCAATATTGTCGTTCGCGTTATAGCGTTTGCGAGCCGCAGCAAGCCGCTCACGGATTTTCACGGAAACGGGCGTCCCTTCGTCGGGGCTGGCTTTAGTCATATCGGCTGCGGGTTCTCTGAGCATGCGGCCATCCTACCAGCGATTGCGCTGTTTGCTGTCGCAAAGGACTTCGCCGGATAGCGCTGCAAAAGCCCGTGATCCCAGCGCATGGTCTTAGAGTTTGAACTCGGCGATCAGCGGCAGATGGTCGGACATGCGCCACCAGATTTTCCCCTTGGGCACATGCAGGCCGCAGGGTGTGAGACCGCGCACATAGACATGGTCGAGCTGGGCCAGCGGCAGGCGCGAGGGATAAGTCATCATGCCGGAGGCATCGTCGAACTCGTGCAGGCCGAAACTGGCCAGCATGCGCTTGATCTGGCCGCCCCAGTCGTTGAAGTCACCGGCCACGACCAGCGGCGCGCCCGGCGGCACTTCGCGCTCGATGAAGCGCTGCAACTGGGCGATCTGGCGCATGCGGCTGCCGCGGATCAGGCCCAGGTGGACGACGATGGCATGCACGCTGCGCCCCTGGATGTCGATTTCCACATGCAGCAGACCGCGCTGCTCGAAGCGGTGGTCGGAAATATCTTCGTGCTGGTGGCCCACCACCGGCCAGCGCGTGAGCAAGGCATTGCCGTGCTCGCCGTCGCGCGTATAGGCGTTGGTGCGGTAGACCGACTCATAGCCTTCGGGTGCCAGGTAGTCGGCCTGGGGCACATCGGGCCAGCGGTCGAAATAAAGGGCTTCACGCCGGTTCATCTTGCGCACTTCCTGCAGGCACACGATATCGGCGTCTAGCTGCTCCACGGCCAGGCCCAGGTTGTGAATTTCGAGCCGGCGCGCAGGCCCCAGGCCCTGGACGCCCTTGTGAATGTTGTAAGTCGCGACACGCAAGATGCCGGAGTCGGAATTTTTGGCAGCAGTCATGTACAGCGGTTGATTCAAAAAGTGGAGGAAGCCAGGCGCGGCAAAAGCAGTATCGCTTCGGCGTTCGATGCCGCCGTACAGCGATCCGCTGCTTCACGCCAGGCATGCCAAGCAAATGCGGTGTGTTCGCCGGGATTCAAGACGACGGGGGTGTAGGACGGCACCTCCAGGCTGAACACGCGCTCGGTGTTGTGCCAGACACCGGGCGCATAGCGGTGCTGCCACTCGGGGTAGATCGTGTAGATGTTTTCCAGCTGCCAGTCGTGCAGCCTGCAACCGGCGCCGAATGCGTCAATGCCGGTTTCCTCGCGCACTTCGCGCGCTGCCACGGCCTCCCAGGGTTCGTCCTCGAAGTCCTTGCTGCCCGTGACCGACTGCCAGAAAGGCGCCTGGCCCGCGCGCTGCATCAGCAGCACCTGCAGTTGTGCCGTGTGGATCACCACCAACACGGATTGCGGAATTTTCGGCATGACTGCCATTGTGCGCGCATGCAGTTGTGGGCAGATGTAATTCTCACCCGGCAGTTGGGCCATAAAAAACGGCACTGGCCTGGGGTCAGGCGAGTACCGTTTTATTCAGGGCGCAACGCCAAAAACTGGCGTGCCCCAGCAAGGAGACAGCGAGCAAGGGCCGCCCCGCAGCGAGGCTGTCGTCCCCCTCCACCGAAGGTTGAGAGGGGGAAGCGGCGTAAGCCGCTCAGGGGGTGGTGGCAATGTTCCGCAGACGGATGTGCAGTTCACGCAGCTGCTTTTCGTCGACCGGGCTCGGGGCCTGGGTCAACAGGCACTGGGCGCGCTGGGTCTTGGGGAAGGCGATCACGTCGCGGATCGACTCGGCGCCGGTCATCAGCGTGACGATGCGGTCCAGGCCGAAGGCCAGGCCGCCGTGCGGAGGCGCGCCGTACTGCAGAGCGTCGAGCAGGAAGCCGAACTTCTGCTGTGCGTCTTCGGGCGTGATCTTGAGGGCGTCGAACACCTTCTTCTGGACTTCGGCGCGGTGGATACGCACCGAGCCGCCGCCCATTTCCCAGCCGTTCAAGACCATGTCGTAGGCCTTTGCAATGCACTTGCCGGGATCGGTGACCATCAGGTCTTCATGGCCATCCTTGGGCGCAGTGAAGGGGTGGTGGACTGCGACCCAGCGGTCGTTGTCTTCGTCGTGCTCGAACATCGGGAAGTCGACCACCCACAGCGGTGCCCAACGGTCTTCGAACAGACCGTGGCTCTTGCCGAACTCGCTGTGGCCGACCTTGATGCGCAGCGCGCCAATGGCGTCGTTGACGATCTTTTCCTTGTCGGCACCGAAGAAGATCAGATCGCCGTCCTGGGCGCCCGTGCGCTTGATGATCTCGGCCAGGGCTGCATCGTGCAGGTTCTTGACGACGGGCGACTGCAGGCCTTCGCGGCCCTTGGCGGCTTCATTGACCTTGATCCAGGCCAGGCCCTTGGCACCGTAGATCTTGACGAACTCGGTGTAGCCGTCGATCTCGCCGCGGCTGATGGCCGCGCCACCAGGAACGCGCAGCGCCACGACGCGGCCGCCGGGCGTGGTCGCGGGCGTCGAGAACACCTTGAAGTCGACATCGGCCATGACATCGGTCAGCTCGGTGAATTCGAGCTTGACGCGCAGGTCGGGCTTGTCCGAACCGAAGCGTTGGGCCGCTTCCTGGTAGCTCATGACCGGGAAATCGCCCAGATCCACGCCCAGCGAGTTCTGGAACACGGTCTTGATCATGCCCTGGAACATGTCGCGGATTTCCTGCTCATCCATGAACGATGTTTCGATATCGATCTGGGTGAATTCGGGCTGGCGGTCAGCGCGCAGGTCTTCGTCGCGGAAGCACTTGGTGATCTGGTAGTAACGGTCAAAGCCCGCCACCATCAGCAGTTGCTTGAACAGCTGGGGCGACTGGGGCAGAGCGAAGAACTGGCCGTCGTGCACGCGGCTGGGCACGAGGTAATCGCGCGCGCCTTCGGGCGTGCTCTTGGTCAGCATGGGCGTTTCGATGTCGACGAAGCCGTTGGCGTCCAGGAACTTGCGAACTTCCATGCTGACCTTGTAGCGCAGCATGAGGTTCTTTTGCATGTAGGGACGGCGCAGATCCATCACACGATGGGTCAGGCGCACGGTTTCCGACAGGTTCTCGTCGTCGATCTGGAACGGAGGCGTGACCGAGGCGTTGAGCACCGTCAGGTCGTGGCACAGCACTTCGATCTGGCCGCTCTTGAGCTTGTCGTTGGTCGTGCCCGTGGGACGCGCACGCACCAGGCCCTTGACCTGCACGCAGAACTCGTTGCGCACGCCTTCGGCGGTCTGGAACATCTCGGCGCGGTCAGGATCGCAGACCACTTGCACATAGCCTTCGCGGTCGCGCAGGTCGATAAAAATCACGCCGCCGTGGTCGCGGCGACGGTTCACCCAACCCGACAGGGTGACGGTTTGGCCCAACAGGGCTTCGGTCACAAGACCGCAATAATGGGAGCGCATGGCCATGGCAAGTCTTCCTGCGCCCTCTTGGGACGCGTCAAGGTTTGTTATTTGGGATTCGCGAGCGTGGTGTCGGGTGGCGTCACCACGCCCATCGAAACGATGTATTTGAGCGCGGCATCCACACTCATGTCGAGTTCAATGCAGTCGCTCTTGCGCACGATCACAAAATAGCCCCCGGTGGGGTTCGGCGTCGTTGGCACGAACACACTGAGGTATTCGTCGCGCAGATAGGCGGCAATTTCGCCGCTGGGCGTGCCCGTGACAAAGGCCACGGTCCACACGCCTTCACGCGGCCACTGCACCAGCACGGCCGTGCGAAAGGCGTTGCCGCCTTCGGAAAAAAGCGTGTCCGAGACCTGTTTGACGCTGGAATAGATCGAGCGCACCACGGGAATGCGGCTGACCACGGCATCGCCCCAGGACACCAGCGTGCGACCCGCGAAGTTGCTGGCCGCGGCGCCCACCACCAGCAAGATGGCCAGCGTCAGCAGCACGCCAAAGCCGGGAATATGCAGTCCCAGCAGGCGATCAGGCTGCCAGGCTTCGGGCAGGATGGTCAGCGTCTGGTCGAGCGTACCCACGATCCAGTTCAGCACCCAGACGGTGATGACGCCGGGAACAATCACCAGCAGACCGGTGAACAGCCATTTGCGCAGGGCGGACATGCGGGGTCTTTATTAAGCCGTGCCAGTGCTGGCCGCGGCGGGGGTGGGTGCGGAAGCTGCTGCGGGGGCAGCAGCAGCGGCAGCAGGCGCTGCGTCGGCCGCGGCAGGCGCGGGCGTGGCAGCAGCGGGCTTGCTGCCGCCGTTCTTGAAATCAGTGGCATACCAGCCCGTGCCCTTGAGCTGAAAGCCCGGGGCAGTGAGCTGCTTGGAAAAAGCCTGGGCACCGCAGGCGGGACACACCGTCAGCGGTGCATCGGCCATTTTCTGCAGCACATCCTTGCTGTGCTCACAGGAGCCACACTTGTACGCGTAAATCGGCATAGCGCTTTAATTCGAGGGAAAGTGCAAAACCCTCGATTATAGGCGCCGCCTCTGAACACATGCCAAGCAGGGCTGTGACATGCGCACGCCCAGATTTCAGGCCTGGGCAAAGTGGTGCCCGGCCTCGCGCTGGTTGCCCAGCCACTGCGGCAGCAGCGAGCCGGCGCCCATGCCGACCACGGCGCACAGCAGGCCCGCGAGCTGTTGCGGAAACGCCTCGGCCCAGCCCGGCATGCAAATGAAGGCCAGCCAGCCGCCCAGGCCCATCACCACCGCCGCCAGCGCGCCCTGGGTGGTCGCGCCCTTCCAGTACAGGCCCGCGGCCAAAGGCACCAGCGCGCCCACCAGAGGCACCTGGTAGGCGCCCGAAACCATTTCATAGATGGAGCTGCCCTGCATGGTGATCGCGTAGACCAGCACGCACAGCGTAAAGCCCAGCACCGACAGGCGCATGGCCTTGAGCGTGGCCGCATCCGACATATCCGGGCGGATGTTGCGCAGAATGTTTTCCACGAAGGCCGTCGACGGCGCCAGCAGCGTGGCCGAGGCCGTGGACATGATGGCCGACAGCAGCGCGCCGAAGAACGCGATCTGCAGTGCCAGCGGCATGCGCTCCATCACCAGCGTGGGCAGCAGCTTTTGCGGATCGTCCTGCAGCAGCGCGTGCGCGGTGTCCGGCATGATCAGCACGGCCGCCGTGACCACGAACATGGGCACCAGCGCGAACAGGATGTAGAGAATGCCGCCGATAACGGGGCCGCGGCGCGCCACGGACGCGTTCTTGGACGACATCACGCGCTGGAATACGTCCTGCTGCGGGATGGAGCCCAGCATCATGGTGATGGCTGCGGCAATGAAGAAGGTCCATTCCTTGGCGTCGGCGTTTTCCGGGAAGAAACGAAACTTGCCTTCCGTGGCCGCGTAGTTGATCACGCGCCCGGCGCCGCCGGCCAGGTCGGCCGCGTACCAGGCAATCAGCAGCAGGCCCACGGCAATCACGATCATCTGCACGAAGTCCGTCAAGGCCACCGACCACATGCCGCCATACAGCGTATAGACCAGCACGACCAGCGTGCCGACCACCATGCCCGCGGTGATGGACATCGCCCCCTGCGTGAGCAGATTGAAGACCAGGCCCAGGGCCGTGATCTGCGCGCCCACCCAGCCCAGGTAGCTGAAGATGATGATGGCCGAGCACAGCAGCTCCACCGAGCGGCCAAAGCGCAGGCGGTAGTAGTCGCCAATGGTGATCAGGTTCTTCTGGTAGAGCTTGTAGGCAAAGAACAGGCCGACCAGCACCAGGCACATGCCCGCGCCGAACGGATCCTCGACCACGCCGCTCAGACCCGACTTGACGAATTGCGCCGACACGCCCAGCACCGTTTCCGAGCCGAACCAGGTGGCGAACGTCGTCGCGATCACCACCGCCAGCGGCAGGCTGCGCCCCGCCAGCGCGTAGTCCGCAGTGTTCTTGACACGCGTGGCCGCATACAAGCCTATCCCTATGGATACGAGCAAATACACGACGATGAATGTGATCAACATGGCACCTCTCCCCCCAACCCCGGGTATTGTCAAAACCGCTGCGGATTATCGAGGCAACAGCTGCCTTTCCTACCAACACATGCCATCTGTGGCGCAAATGATGCGCCACCGTCAGTAAAAGCGGATACGCACCACGACCTGCATCACCAGCAGACCCAGCACAAAGCCCACGCCGCCATAGATCAGGCCTTGCAGCAGGCTGTTGGTGCGCTGCTGGGCCTTGATCAACTCCTGCAGCGCCTTGCTCTGATCGTCATTGTTATGCTGAAGAAAGCGATAGAACAACCGTGGCAGCTCGGGCAGCAGCTTGGCGTAGGTCGGCGCTTCGTTGCGCAATTCGCGCCACAGGCGCTGCGGCCCCATTTGCTCGAGCATCCACTTCTCCAGGAAGGGCTTGGCCGTGCTCCACAGGTCGAGGTTGGGGTCGAGCTGGCGGCCCAGGCCTTCGATGTTGAGCAGGGTTTTCTGCAGCAGCACCAGTTGCGGCTGGATTTCGACCTGGAAGCGCCGCGAGGTCTGGAACAGGCGCATCAGCACCATGCCCAGTGAGATTTCCTTGAGCGGCCGGTCGAAGTAAGGCTCGCAGACCGAGCGGATCGCCGATTCCAGCTCCTCGACGCGCGTCGTCGCCGGCACCCAGCCGCTTTCGATGTGCAACTGCGCCACGCGCTTGTAGTCACGGCGGAAAAATGCCGTGAAGTTCTGCGCCAGGTATTCCTTGTCGAACTCGGTCAATGTGCCGACGATGCCGAAGTCCAGGGAGATGTAGCGCCCGAAGGACTTGGCATCCAGGCTGACCTGGATGTTGCCCGGGTGCATGTCGCCATGGAAGAAGCCATCGCGAAACACCTGGGTGAAAAACAGCGTCACGCCGTCGCGCGCCAGTTGGGGAATGTCCACGCCGGCTTCGCGCAGCCGGTCGACCTGGCTGATGGGAATGCCTTTCATGCGCTCCATGACCATGACCTGCGGATGGCAGAAATCCCAATGGATCTCGGGAATCAGCACCAGATTCAGACCATCCATGTTGCGGCGCAGCTGCGCCGCATTGGCGGCTTCGCGTATCAGGTCCAGCTCGTCGTGCAGATAGGTGTCGAATTCGGCGATCACCTGGCGTGGCTTGAGGCGCTTGGCTTCGGCCGACAGGCTTTCCACCCAGCGCGCCATCATGTGCATCAGCTGCAAGTCCTTGTCGATCACCGCCAGCATGCCTGGGCGCAGCACTTTCACCGCCACGTCATGCTCCAGGCCGTTGCGGTCGCGCAGCACCGCGAAGTGCACCTGGGCGATCGAGGCGCTGGCCACGGGCGTCTGCTCGAAGCTGACGAAAATATCGGCCAAGGGCCGCTGGAACGAGCGCTCTATCGTCGCCACAGCCACGCTGGATGCGAACGGCGGCACACGGTCTTGCAGCTTGGCCAACTCCACCGCCACATCGGGCGGCAGCAGGTCGCTGCGCGTGGACAGCACCTGGCCGAATTTGACAAAGATCGGACCCAGGCGCTCCAGCGCTTCGCGCAGGCGCACGCCGCGCGGCGAATCCAGGCGCCGACCAATCGTCAGCACGCGACTGAGCAGGCGCAGCGACGGGTGTTTGAAGCCGGACAGAACCAGCTCATCGAGCCCGTACCGAAATACCACCCAGAGGATGGTCACTCCACGCAGCAGGCGACTCATGGCTGGTTCCGGCTGTCAACGTCTCCAGGAAACGTTTCACCTGTTCTTTCATTGCCGGACTTGGCGCCCGCCATGCGTGCGCCGACAAACTGACGCAGCGTCTGCGCGGCCTTGCGGGCCACCTGGGCCACGGTGTGCGCGGGCGCATCGCCGATCACGCGGGCCAGGTCTTCCTCGACATCCCACTGAACGTTGTCCACCAGCCAGTTGATTTCGGCGGCCAGTTGCACATCGCCTTCGATGCGGATGGCCGGCTTGTCGCCGCGCAGCATCGCCTGGGCCAGGGCCAGTGGGGAGGAATCGGTGACTTCGAGCTGCAGGTCAGGCATGGCGCTGGCGTCGGCCAGGTCGAGCAGGCCCGCGGGCGTGATCTCCAGGGCCATGCTGTACGAGCGCCATTGCACCCGCGCCACGCGGCCTTTTTGCCGCACCAGGCGATCCATCGCCTCTTTTTCCTGCATCAGCACATGGTTGAGGAACAGCACCATGCGCTGCTGCACTTCGTGCACCAACCAGGAGGGAAGTTGCGGACCTGTCACGACGCGTTCCAGGAGACCGTTCAGAAAAGAAAAAGGGGACTGTGTTGCCATAGTCCCCGATTATTCCCTAGTGTGAGGGAAATTACTGCAAAGCCTGCACTCCGGCCACCAGCCAGCCGCTGTTACCGCTCTTGGGCTTGGTCATATTCCACACTTCGCGGAAGGGGCTAGGGCTGGCCGAAGCATCTTCGCGGATCATGCCGGAGAACTCGACGCTGGCCATGTAGCCGTCGCCCAGGTCTTCGATGCCCAGCAACTGGGCTTCAATCATCAGCACATCGGTCTGGTTGACGGCACCGGGGCGCTCGGCCTCGCGCTCGGCCAACTGGCCGCGGATTTCCGCCAGCATGCCGTCGGTCATCATGACGCGCAGGCTGCTGATGTCGGAACGGTCCCAGGCCGCTTGCAGCGTCACGAAATTGCGCTTGGCAGCCGTGAGGAAGCCGTCCACGTCAAAACCTTCGGGCACGCTCCAGGTCGATGCCAGGCCGGAGCCGATCATCGATCCGGTAGCCGCGCCCGCGGGAGCGGCGGACTCGAAGCCCGTTGCATGGTTTTCCCAAGGACGGGCCGAAGCGTCGTTGCCGACCTTGTCCGGGCTGTACTGGCGGGCCAGGGGCGCGTTCGACGCATCACCACCAGCGCCAGCGAAAGCAAACGGGCTGCGCGCGGCAGAGGTATTTTCCGATTTGGCCCGGCGAGCGCGCATCACCATGCCCACCACCGCCATCAAGGCCATGGCCAGCAGGCCGAACATCAACATATTGCCGAACGCTTCACCCAGGCCCAGGGAATGGGCCAGCCAGGCCAGGCCCAGACCAGCGGCCAGGCCGCCGAGCATCGCGCCCCAAGGCTTCTTGGGCGCCGCGGCAGCAGGCGCTGCGGCAGGCTTGGCAGCCGCCGCATTGCTCGCGTTCTGCGTTGGAGCACCCGGAGCGTTCGCCGGCGCGCTGCGCTGGGTCACGTTGCCCGATTGCTGCCCCATGGATCTGCCACCGCCCATGCGTTTGGCGTCTGCATCCAAATGCACCACCGACAGCATTGCCACCAGCACCACCGACCACAGCTTCATCATGTCATGTCCCTTCAGTTATTGGTTTGATCGCTCATCTGCACTCGCGATCACAGCCTACATGCTACTCAGCACTTGATACCCACATGCAGGGCCACGATGCCACCTGTCATGTTGTGATAGTCCACATGCCCGAATCCGCATTGCTTCATCAGGGTCTTGAGTTCTTCCTGGCCCGGGTGCATGCGAATCGACTCGGCCAGGTAGCGGTAGCTCGCGTCATCGCCAGCCACCAGCTTGCCCAGCTTGGGCAGCACCTTGAACGAATACCAGTCATAGGCCTTGGTCAGCGGCTTGGCGACGCGGGAGAACTCCAGCACCAGCAGGCGACCGCCCGGCTTGAGCACGCGGCACATCTCGCGCAGCGCGACGTCCTTGTGCGTCATGTTGCGCAGGCCGAAGGCCACGCTCACCACATCGAAATGCGCATCCGGGAAAGGCAGTTGCTCGGCATCGCAGACCAGGGTCGGCAGCAGCACGCCCTTGTCGATCAGCCGACTGCGGCCCACGCTCAGCATGGCTTCATTGATGTCGGTGTGCACGACTTCGCCGCTGGCACCGACCTTCTTGGAAAACGCCAGCGCCAGATCGCCGGTACCGCCGGCGATGTCCAGCACCTTGCTGCCTTCGCGCAGGTTGGCCACCATCACGGTGTAGGCCTTCCAGGCGCGGTGCAAGCCGCCCGACATCAAGTCGTTCATCACGTCGTACTTGGTCGCGACCGAATCGAAGACACCGCGCACATGGCGCGCCTTGTCCTGTTCATCAACCGACTCGAAACCGAAATGTGTGGAGCTCATATGCAAAGAATGCTAAGCAAGCCGGCGGCATGCGTACAGCGACAACCCTGTGGAGTCGCAGGGCTTGCCACGCCTGCTTCAAAAATAAAATACGTCTGGCAAACAGACTGCTCATGCGCCTGAAGCTACTATTAATATAGCATCCCGGCCCTCGCGGACCCGGGATTGTCCGTAGAGAACGGCTTGAATGCCCATCCGCCATCCATGGCCTGCGTGTCTACGCAACTGGCGTGCACCAGCAAGGGGCAGCGCGGAAGGGCCGCACCTGGGCGGCCCCCCGCACCGAGGCTGCCGTCCCCCTCCAGGGGGAAGCCGCGGAGCGGCTCAGGGGGTACTTCAGTGACTGCTGCAGCCGTGCCCCGAGGACTTGGGGGCCATGGGCGTGTCGCGGTCCACGCCGGCGTCCGCCAGACGCTGCAGGTATTGCGCCCACAGCGCCTCCTGCTGGCTGCCCATCTCGTACAGATAGACCCAGGTGTACAGACCGCTTTCGTGGCCGTCGCTGAAGATCGGCTTGATCGCGTAGTTGCCCACGGGCTCGACGGCAACGATGTCGACATTGCGCTTGCCGTGCTGCAGCACTTCCTGGCCCGGGCCGTGGCCCTGGACTTCGGCCGAAGGCGAATACACGCGCAGCAGCTCGAAGGGGATGCGGAACTGCGCTCCATCGGAGTAACCCACTTCGAGCACGCGCGACGCACCGTGCACCGTGAGGGACGCGGGGGTAGGGATTCCGGGCTTCAAACCTGCCATGACAAACCTGCTTTCTTCGAAAATTTCAAGACCAGGGCTGCAGTGCAGCAACGAGGCGGGCCTCGACTTCCGGCAGGCGCGCCGCCAGCGCGGCTTCGCGCTCGGGCAAGCGCGCACGCTGGGCCGGGGCCCAGATCGCGGCGGGGAAATGGCTGTCCCAGTCAAAGCGCGCGATCACATGCCAATGCAGGTGCGGCACCATGTTGCCCAGCGCCGCCAGATTGATCTTGGCGGGCTGCAGCTGCTCGCGCAGCACGCGCTCCACGGCCGTCACCACCTGCATGCACAGCACGCTTTCGGGCGCCGACAGATCGGAGAACTCCGCCACATGATCGGTCCAGACCACACGGTAGAACGCCGGGAAACCCGGCTCCTCGGCGCGGATGACGCGCAGGCGCGCGCCCTGCCACACCAGCACGCCGCCCGCGGCGGTGCACAGCGGGCAGGCGGGATCGTGAAGCGCTTGCGCGTTCACACCAGCACCCGCTCGATACCGCCTTCGTTGGCGCGCTGCACGTACTCGGGCATCCAGTTCTCGCCCAGGATCTTGTTCGCCATTTCGACCACGATGTAGTCGGCTTCGAGCAGGCCGTTCTGCAGGTCGTCGCCGTAGCGGCTCAGGCCTTGCAGGCAGCTCGGGCAGCTGGTCAGGATCTTGAGGTTGTCCTGCGCGCCCAAGGCGCCGTCGGCCCGCAGCTGGGTTTCGCCCTTGCGCAGCTCTTCTTCCTTGCGGAAGCGGATCTGCGTGGAAATGTCGGGACGGCTCACACCCAGCGTGCCGGACTCGCCGCAGCAGCGCTCGCTCTTGAGCACCTGATCGCCCATCAAGCCCTTGACGGTCTTCATCGGGTCCTGCAGCTTCATCGGCGTATGGCAGGGGTCGTGGTACAGATAGCCACCGGCCTGGCCCAGGGTGATGCCCTTTTCCAGCAGGAACTCGTGGATGTCGATGATGCGGCTGCCCGGGAAGATCTTGTCGAACTCGTAGCCTTGCAACTGGTCGTAGCAGGTACCGCAGCTCACCACCACGGTCTTGATGTCCAGGTAGTTGAGCGTATTGGCCACGCGGTGGAACAGCACGCGGTTGTCGGTGATCATCTTGTCGGCCACGTCGAACTGGCCGCTGCCGCGCTGTGGATAGCCGCAGCACAGGTAGCCTGGCGGCAGTACCGTCTGCACGCCTGCATGCCACAGCATGGCCTGCGTGGCCAGACCCACCTGGCTGAACAGGCGCTCCGAGCCGCAACCGGGGAAGTAGAACACTGCCTCGGTGTCGCCCTGGGTGGTCTTGGGGTCGCGGATGATGGGGACGTAGTCCTTGTTCTCGATGTCCAGCAGCGCACGCGCCGTCTTCTTGGGCAGGCCGCCGGGCAGCTTCTTGTTCACGAAGTGAATCACCTGCTCCTTGATCGCGGGCTTGCCCACGCTCGACGGCGGACGGCTGGTCTGCTTGCGGCTCACGCTCTTGAACAGGTCCACGGCGAAGCGCTGGGCCTTGAAGCCCACGCCCACCATGGCTTTGCGCATCAGCTTGATGGTGTCCGGATTGGTCGCATTCAAGAACGTCATCGTAAGCTTGTTGCCCGGATTGAAGCTCTTCTTGCCCATCTTGCGCAACAGGTTGCGCATGTTCATGGTCACATCGCCGAAGTCGATCTTGACCGGGCAGGGGTTGAGACACTTGTGGCAGACCGTGCAGTGGTCGGCCACGTCTTCGAATTCCTGCCAGTGCTTGATCGACACGCCGCGGCGGGTCTGCTCTTCGTACAGGAAGGCCTCGACCAGCAGCGAAGTCGCCAGGATCTTGTTGCGCGGGCTGTACAGCAGGTTGGCGCGCGGCACGTGGGTGGCGCACACCGGCTTGCACTTGCCGCAGCGCAGGCAGTCCTTGACGGAATCGGCGATCGCGCCGATGTCCGACTGCTGCATGATCAGCGACTCGTGGCCCATCAGGCCGAAGCTCGGCGTGTAGGCGTTGGTCAGATCCGAGTACATCAGCGATTCGCGCGCGACATGGCCGTCGTGCACATGGCCGGCCGTGGCCAGGTGGGCATTGCGGATCAGCTTGCCCTTGTTGAAGCGCCCTTCGGGATCGACGCGCTGCTTGTAGGCCGCGAACGGCGCCAGCTCTTCGTCCGTGAGGAATTCCAGCTTGGTGATGCCGATGCCGTGCTCGCCCGAGATCACACCGTCGAGATGGCGCGCGAGCACCATGATGCGGGCCACGGCTTCGTGCGCGGTCTGCAGCATTTCGTAGTCATCGCTGTTGACCGGAATATTGGTGTGCACATTGCCGTCGCCGGCATGCATGTGCAGCGCCACCCAGACGCGGCCCTTGAGCACCTTCTGGTGAATGGCCTGCATGGCATCGAGGATGGGCTTGAAAGCCACGCCCGAGAACACCTGCGCCAGCGGCGCGCGGATCTGGGTTTTCCAGCTCGCGCGCAGGCTGTGGTCCTGCAGCTCGGGGAACAGCGTGGCCACGTCGGCCAGCCAGCCGGCCCATTGCGCACGGACCTTGCCGATCAGCTCCAGCGCCTGCTGGACGCGGTCTTCGAGCAGCTCCGCCGAAGGAATTTCTCCCGCATCGTCCTGCTTGCCCAGGGGCAGATTACCCGCGGCAAAGAAGTCATTCAGCGCGTCGCACAGCTTGAGCTTGTTGCGCAGGCTCAACTCGATGTTGATGCGCTCGATGCCGTCGGTGTACTCGGCCATGCGCGGCAGAGGGATCACCACGTCTTCATTGATCTTGAAAGCGTTGGTGTGGCGCGAAATGGCGGCCGTGCGCTTGCGGTCCAGCCAGAATTTCTTGCGCGCTTCGGCGCTCACGGCGGTGAAGCCTTCGCCGTTGCGCGAATTGGCGATGCGCACCACTTCGGCGGCCACACGCGCCACGTCGTCGGCGTTGTCGCCGGCGATGTCGCCCAGCAGCACCATCTTGGGCAGATGGCCGTTGCCCTTCTTGCTCTTGGTGGCGTAGCCCACGGCCTTCAGGTAGCGGTCGTCCAGATGCTCCAGACCGGCCAGCAGCACGCCCGAGCGCTTTTGCTCGGCGAACATGAAGTCCTTGATCTCGACGATGCTGGGCACGGCGTCCTTGGCATTGCCGAAGAACTCCATGCACACCGTGCGGGTGTGCTCGGGCATGCGATGCACCACCCAGCGCGCGCTGGTGATCAGACCGTCACAGCCTTCCTTCTGGATGCCCGGCAGACCCGACAGGAACTTGTCGGTCACGTCCTTGCCCAGGCCTTCCTTGCGGAAGCTCTTGCCGGGAATGGTCAGGATTTCGCTGCGCACCGGCGTCTTGCCGTCGGCTTCGAAATAGCGCAATTCGAACGTCGCCACTTCGGCGTCGTGGATCTTGCCCATGTTGTGGTCGGTGCGCGTGACTTCCAGCCATTGTGCATCGGGCGTGACCATGCGCCAGCTGACCAGATTGTCCAGCGCCGTGCCCCACAGCACGGCCTTCTTGCCGCCGGCATTCATGGCGACGTTGCCGCCAATGCAGGAGGCTTCCGCCGAAGTCGGGTCAACCGCGAACACAAAGCCCGCGCGCTCGGCCGCATCGGCCACGCGCTGCGTCACCACGCCGGCTTCGGTCCAGATCGTGCCCACTTCCTGGGGCTGGCCCGGCAGGCGCAGCATCTCCACCTCGGTCATGGCTTCGAGCTTTTCGGTGTTGATCACCGCGCTGCGCCAGGTCAGGGGAATCGCGCCGCCGGTGTAGCCCGTGCCGCCCCCCCGGGGAATGATGGTCAGTCCCAGGTCGATACAGCCCTTGACCAGACCGGCCATCTCGACTTCGGTGTCCGGCGTCAGCACCACGAACGGGTACTCGACGCGCCAATCGGTCGCGTCGGTGACGTGGCTGACGCGCGACAGGCCGTCAAACTTGATGTTGTCCTTGGCCGTCAGGCGCCCCAGCGTGCGCTGCACGCGGCGGCGCAGCTCGGTGGCGGCCTCGAAAGTGGTGTTGAACTCCACGACCGCGCCACGCGCGGCTTCGACCAGCTGGCCCACCAGTGCATCGCGCTCGGGGTCCACGTTGGGTTCACGGCGCTTGTTGACTTCGGCCAGGCGGTGCTGGAGCGCATCGACCAGCGACTTGCGGCGCTCGGGATTGTCCAGCAGGTCGTCCTGCAGATAGGGGTTGCGCTGCACCACCCAGATATCGCCGAGCACCTCGTAGAGCATGCGGGCGGAGCGGCCCGTGCGGCGCTCTTCGCGCAGCTGATTCAACACGTCCCACATGGACGTGCCCAGCAACCGGATCACGATCTCTCTGTCGGAGAAAGAAGTGTAGTTGTAGGGGATTTCTCGGAGACGAGCAGGTTCGGCAGCCTTTGCCAGCAAGGCTGCCTGCGCAATCGGAAGATTCATGGGGTAGACCGTGTTGGGCGTTTTGTACACCCTGTGCCATGGGGATCGAGATTTTAAGCCTGCCACTGTTACTTGATGCATCCGCACTGGCGATGGCCCCCGGCGGAGCGGGCGTTTGCAGCAAACAAAAACGCGTCAAAAGGAAAAGAATCGATACGACAACAATCCGTGTTTTCCCCTGAAAAACGCGCAAATCAGCCCTGGGCCGTGACCTAGAATGCAATTTCGCCCGCGTTACGGTTCTTTCACATTTTTGCCACTAATCCTTGACCAGCCAGGCGGGCTGCGGGTTTACGCGTTGATGTGACACGCGGCATATGCGCACAATCAATGACACATATATGTCACACCCACTACCTAGCATGGGTGGATTGTTCTTTCGTTTCGACTCCAGGAGTTTTCATGAATTTCAAACCTTTGGCCATTGCCGCCGCCATCGCCGCCACCTGCGTTTCCGCCCAGGCCCAAACCGAGATCCAGTGGTGGCATTCGATGACGGCCGTGAACAACGAGTGGGTCAATGACCTGGCCAAGCAGTTCAATGAAAGCCAAAAGGAATACAAGGTCGTCCCCACCTTCAAGGGTGTCTACGACGAAAGCATGACGGCCGCCATCGCTGCCTTCCGTTCGGGCAATGCGCCCCACATCCTGCAAGTGTTCGAAGTCGGCACGGCCACCATGATGGCTTCCAAGGGCGCGACCGTGCCCGTGGGCAAGGTCATGTCGGACGCCGGCCAGGCTTTCGACCCCAAGGCCTACATCCCCGCCGTGGCCGGTTACTACACCGCCCCCAACGGCCAGATGCTGAGCTTCCCGTTCAACAGCTCGACCACCATCGCCTACTACAACAAGGACGCCTTCAAGAAGGCCGGCCTGAACCCCGACGTCGCGCCCAAGACCTGGCCTGAATGGTTCGAAGCCGCCAAGAAGCTCAAGGCCAGCGGCCACAGCTGCCCCATGACCCTGGCCTGGCAAGGCTGGACCCAGCTGGAGAGCTTCTCCACCTGGCACAACGTGGAATTCGCCACCAAGGCCAACGGCCTGGCCGGCATGGACGCGCGCCTGAAGATCAACTCGCCGCTGCACGTCAAGCACATCGACAACCTGGCCAAGGCTGCAGCCGCTGGCGAGTTCGTCTACAAGGGCCGTGCCTCCTCGGCACAGGCTTCGTTCACTTCGGGTGAATGCGCCATGATCCAGACCTCGTCGGGCTTCTACGGCGACGTGGCCAAGAACGCCAAGTTCTCCTACGGCCTGGCAGCCCTGCCTTACTACCCTGACGTGAAGGGCGCGCCCCAGAACACCGTCATCGGTGGCGCATCGCTGTGGGTGATGTCCGGCAAGAAGGCTGCCGAGTACAAGGGCGTGGCCGAATTCTTCAGCTTCCTGTCGCAGACCAAGGTCCAGGCCGCCAGCCACCAGCGCACGGGCTACCTGCCCATCACCATGGCCGCCTACGACCTGACCAACAAGTCGGGCTTCTACCAGAAGAACCCCGGCACCGATCTGGCCGTGCAGCAGATGATCCGCAAGGTCACCGACAACTCGCGCGGTATCCGCCTGGGCAACTACGTGCAGATCCGCACCATCGAGGACGAAGAACTCGAACAGGTCTGGAGCGGCAAGAAGTCTGGCAAGGAAGCCCTGGACTCCATCGTCAAGCGTGGCGACGAATTGCTGGTCCGCTTTGAGCGCGCCAACAAGAAGTAAGCTTTTCACGCAAGTCAAAAGCCCTTTATTTGGCTATGCAGAGGTTTTACCTCTGGCATAGCCGCTGCCAGCTAGGCACAATACGCGCATATTCGCTGGATTAAGCGTTTCGACTCGATTCGTTTCGATTCGCTTTTCACACCAGGCGTGGCCAGCGCCCTCCAATCCTCCGAGCTCCCCGATGGGGCTCGGCGGTTTTTTTTGTTTGTGAACCCCATGGAAAAACGCGTACTTTTCCGCTCTACATGGCTGCCCTGGGTGCTGATCATGCCCCAGCTGCTGATCATTGGCATCTTCTTCTTCTGGCCCGCCGCCCAGGCCGTGCTCCAGTCGTTCCAGATCGAAGATGCCTTTGGCATGAGCACCGAATGGGTGGGTCTGGAGAACTTCCGCAACCTGCTCGGTGACCCCACGTACCTCAATTCCTTCCTGCGCACCGCCTTCTTCTCGGTGCTGGTGGCAGGCGTTGGCATCGTGACTTCTCTGGGACTGGCCATTTTTGCCGACCGCATCGTGCGCGCGGCCATGCTGTACAAGACACTGCTGATCGTGCCTTACGCCGTGGCGCCCGTGATTGCCGGCGTGCTGTGGGTGTTCATGTTCTCGCCGTCTATCGGCGTCGTGGCCCACTACCTTGGCGAGCTCGGCTACAACTGGAACCACATCATGAACGAAGGCCAGGCCATGGCCCTGGTCGTTCTGGCTTCGGTGTGGAAACAGATCTCGTACAACTTCCTGTTCTTCCTGGCCGGCCTGCAATCGATTCCGAAGTCGCTGATCGAAGCCGCTTCCATCGACGGTGCCGGACCCTGGCGCCGGTTCTGGAACATCCAGCTGCCCCTGCTGTCGCCAACCACCTTCTTCCTGCTGGTGATCAACATCGTCTACGCCTTCTTTGATACCTTCGGCATCATTGACGCGGCAACGGCCGGCGGCCCGGGCCAATCGACGTCCATCCTGGTCTACAAGGTCTACCAGGACGGCTTCAAGTCGCTGGACCTCGGCAGCTCCGCTGCCCAGTCGGTGATCCTGATGCTGATCGTGGTGGTGTTGACGGTGGTCCAGTTCCGCTACGTCGAAAAGAAGGTGCAGTACTGATGACTTACGCCTTCAACGCACCTGTTTTTGTGAATCTGGAGCCTTCCCATGGTTGACCGCCGTCCCTGGATCACTGTCCTGTCCCACCTCGTGATGATCGTGGGCGTGCTGATCGTGGCCTTCCCCCTGTACCTGGCCTTCGTCGCGTCCACGCACACCGCGGATGCGATTGTCCAGTCCCCCATGCCGCTGCTGCCCGGCTCCCACATGTGGGAGAACTACAAGGCCGCGCTGCTCGGCTCGGGCAAGCTGGGCTCGAACACCAGCGTCGTGCACATGATGTGGGTCAGCTTCGTCACGGCCATGGTCATCACCGTGGGCAAGATCGCCATCTCCCTGCTGTCGGCCTTTGCCATCGTCTACTTCCGCTTCCCCTTCAAGATGCTGTGCTTCTGGGCCATCTTCTTGACGCTGATGCTGCCGGTGGAAGTGCGCATCTTGCCAACCTACAAGGTCGTCGCTGAACTGGGCATGCTCAACAGCTACGCCGGTTTGACGCTGCCGCTGATCGCTTCGGCCACGGCCACTTTCCTGTTCCGCCAGTTTTTCCTGTCGGTGCCGGATGAGCTGGTCGAAGCCGCGCGCATCGACGGCGCCGGCCCCATGCGTTTCTTCAAGGACATTCTGGTGCCGCTGTCCAAGACTTCGGTGGCCGCCTTGTTCGTGATCCAGTTCATCTATGGCTGGAATCAATACCTGTGGCCGCTGCTGATGACCACCAGCGAAGACATGTACCCCGTGGTGATCGGCATCAAGCGCATGCTCGCCGGCGGCGAAGCCGCCGTGGACTGGAACATCGTGATGGCCACCGCCATCATCGCCATGCTGCCCCCGGCCGCTGTGGTCATGCTGATGCAAAAGTGGTTCGTGAAGGGCTTGGTGGACACCGAGAAATAAGCCCCAGGCATCCGCTCCTTTTGAATATCTGAACGATCTGAACGAATACTCCCATGGCATCCATTACTCTCAAGAACGTCGTCAAGCGCTACGGCAGCGGCAAAACCGCAGTTCCCGTGATCCACGGCGTCAACGCTGACATCAAGGACGGTGAATTCATCGTCATCGTCGGGCCTTCGGGCTGCGGCAAATCGACGCTGCTGCGCATGATCGCCGGCCTGGAAGAAATTTCCGGCGGCGACATCTCCATCGGCGACCGCGTGGTCAATAACCTGGAACCGGCCCAGCGCGACATCGCCATGGTGTTCCAGAACTATGCGCTGTACCCGCATATGACGAACTTCGAAAACATGGCCTACGGCCTGAAGATCGCCAAGGTGCCCGCGGAAGAAATCAAGCAGCGCGTGGACAAGGCTGCCAAGATCCTCGAACTGGGCCACCTGCTTGACCGCAAGCCGCGCCAGCTCTCGGGCGGCCAGCGCCAGCGCGTGGCCATGGGTCGGGCCATCGTGCGCCAGCCCAAGGTCTTCCTGTTTGACGAACCGCTGTCCAACCTGGACGCCAAGCTGCGCGCCCAGACCCGCATCGAAATCCAGAAGCTGCACCACGAACTGGGCATCACCAGCCTGTTCGTGACCCACGACCAGGTCGAAGCCATGACCCTGGCCCAGCGCATGATCGTCATGAACGGCGGCGTGATGGACCAGTTCGGCACGCCCGAAGAGGTCTACAACACCCCGGCCACCACGTTCGTCGCCAGCTTCATCGGCTCGCCGCCCATGAACCTGCTGAAGAACGCGCCCGGCGGCAAGCCCGGCCAGATCCTGGGCATCCGCCCCGAGCACATCGATATCGTGACCAGCGGCGGCTGGGAAATGGAAATCATCACTGTCGAACTGCTGGGCGCCGAGCGTCTGGTCTACGGCACCGTGGGTGGTGAAATCGTCACCGTGCGCATCGAGGAAGCCCAGGCCTTCCCCAAGGCCGGCGACACCATCCGCATCCAGCCGCGCGAAGAGCGCCGCCTGCACTGGTTCAACGCCGAAACCGGCAAGCGAATCTAAGCGCCACCCCAAGAGAGCCCGAGTGGCTCTCTTTTCACATCCCCCATCGTTTTAAATGGATTTGCGATGACCGCCCCCTCCACCTCCTGGCCCTATCCCCGCTGGATCGCCCACCGCGGCGCAGGCAAGCTTGCACCCGAGAACACCATGAGCGCGTTCCGCCTGGGCGCCGCCCATGGCTGGCGCATGTTTGAATGCGACGCCAAGCTCAGCCAGGACGGCGTGCTGTTCCTGCTGCACGACGCCACGCTGGAGCGCACGACCAACGGCCGCGGCAAGGGCAGCGACCTGTCCATGGGCGAGATCGCCCAGCTCGACGCCGGCAGCTGGCATTCGCGCGCCTACGCGGGCGAAGCCCTGCCCACGCTCGAAGCCCTGGCCCGCTGGTGCCTGGCCAACCACTACTGCCTGAACGTGGAAATCAAGCCCACGCCCGGCCAGGAAGCCGAGACCGGCCGTGCCGTCGCCGAGCTGATGAACCGCATCTGGCCCCTGGATGCCGTTCAGCCCTTCTTCACCTCCTTCAAGCCCGCCGCCCTGCAGGCTGCCAAGGAAGCCGCGCCGCACATTCCCCGCGGCCTGCTGGTCGACAAGCTCGCGGCGGACGATGCCGATTTCCGCATTGCCCAGGACCTGGGCTGCGTGGCCATGGTCTTCAACCACGCCCTGTGGACCCCCGAACGCGTGGCACAGGTCCACGGCCTGGGCATGCGCTGCATCAGCTACACCGTCAACGACGAGTGGGCCGTGCAACGCCTGCTGGACCTGGGCACGGACGGCATCATCAGCGACCGCGTGGATCTGTTCAGCGCGGCTGCTTGAATAGGGCCCCCACGCTTGCTCGCTTCGCGTAGCCGCTGCCCCCCGAGGGGGCCGTCCGCCGCCTTGGGGCGGCCCGGCGGCGGCGGATAACGCCCTTCCCAGGTGCTCGGCGACATCGACCAGCGCCCTGATATAAAAAACCCGGCCAGGCCGGGTTTTTCCTTGGTTACCTGAAAGTCAGGCCGCGACGCCCAAAGGCAACTGCGCGCGCACATAGTCGGCCACGCCCTGCATCACCTTCTCCAGGTGGGCCTGCAGGGGCGCGAAGCCGGCATTGGGCTCGCGCGTGTCTTCGTCCATGTAGACCGGGCGGCGGATCTCGATCTGCAGGCTGTGGCGGTTGAGCTGGGGCTGGCCTATGCGGCCGATCAGTTCCACGCCCTTGTAGGGCTCGTTGTAGGCCACGCTGTAGCCACCGGCCTGCAGCAACTCGCCCACCAGGCGAATGAACTCGGGCGCGCAGGTCGTGCCGTCGCGGTCGCCGAGAACGAAATCGGCCAGATGGGCGTCCGTGCGACCCAGTCGCAGGTAGACGTCGTTGGGCATGGAGTGCAGATTCAGGTGCCATACGCCCCCAAAACGCGCCACGCTGTCATCGATCGCCTGCTGCAAGGCCGCATGGTAGGGCTGCCAGTAGCGCTGCAGGCGCGACTGCACTTCGGCCACGCTGAGCCGGCGGTCGTACAAGGGCGTGGGCACGCCGTCGCGGATGATGCGCTGCCATATCAGTCCCAGGCCTTGGCGGGTCTTGACGCTGGGCGTGAGCGGCAGCGGCCAGACATCGGCCAGCTGCGCCGGATCGATGTCGTCCGCGGAGCGGTTGACATCGATATAGGTGCGCGGGAAGGTCGCTGCCAGCAGCGTCGCGCCGTGGGCGGGCCAACGCTCCCAGAGCCGGTGTACATCCGTGTCTTCGCCCCGGCGCAGCAGCGACAGCGGAACGCTGTGGCCGAAGTCGGCCGGGTAGGCCGTGCCGCTGTGCGGCGAGTCGCAGACCAGCGGCAAGGCCGGCGCGGTGGGCGGGGACAGCACGACCGGGGTGTCCGGCCGGGCTTGCAGAAAATCAGGCAACTGCATCAATCAATACGGATGTTGGCGCGCTTGGCCACGGCCGTGTAACGGTCGATGGCGGCAGTGATCTGCTTGCTGAATTCGGCGGGCGTATTGGCCATGGATTCGCCGGAAATGCCTTTTTGCTTTTCCAGGTAGTCGGGCATGGCCATGACCTTGTGGGCCGCGGCGTTGAGCTTGGCAATGATGGCCGGCGGCGTGCCCGCGGGCGCGACCAGACCGAACCAGCCGCCGTCGCCCATGCCGGGGTAGCCCATCTCGGTATAGGTGGGCACATCGGGCAGCACGTCGCTGCGTTTCAAGGCCAGCACGGCCAGGGGACGCAGCTTGCCGGACTTGATGTGCGGCAGGGTCGAAGGCAGGTTGTCGGTCATGGCCGAGACCTGACCGGCGAGCGCGTCGTTGATCGCCTGGCCTGCGCCCTTGTAAGGGATGTGCAGCAGGTCGATGCCCGCGAGGTTCATGAAGTTTTCGATGTTGGCGTGGCCCAGCGAACCGGTGCCGGGCGAAGCAAAGGTGTACTTGCCGGGATGGGCCTTGGCCAGGGCAATGAACTCCTTCATGGTCTTGGCCGGCACGCTGTTGTGGACCACGAACACGCTGGGCACGGACATCACGTTGGTGATGGGCGCGAAATCCTTGATCGCGTCATAGGGCAACTTGGCGACGATGGCCGGGTTGGCGCCGTGCGTGGACACCGTGGCCATGCCAATGGTGTAGCCGTCGGGCGCGGCCTTGGCGATGGCATCGGCACCGATGGCGCCGCCCGCGCCGCCGCGGTTCTCGACCACCACGGCCTTGCCCAGCACCTGGCCCATCTTGTCGGCCAGCAGACGCGCGACCATGTCGGTCGATCCGCCCGCGCCGAAGGGCACGATCAGCCGCAGGGGACGGGTGGGGTAATCGCCCTGGGCATGGGCCAGGGGCGCCAGCAAGGCGGTCGCAGCGCAGGCTGCAAGGCTGGACAACAGGGTTCTACGCAAGGCCATGGGTGCTCTCTTATGGATGTTGTTCTGAAGCAAGCATTCTGGGCAGGCAAGGTCCAGGCGAAAAGAGACAAAATGTCACACAGCTATTACCAACCGTCATAATTGGCCGCGCCATGCGCATGCACTCCCCCTCTCTCTCCGAATTGCACGCTTTTGCTGCCGCGGCCCGCCTGGGCAGCTTCTCGCTGGCGGCCGAAGACCTGCATGTGACCCAGGGAGCGATCAGCCGCGCCATCGCCCGGCTCGAAGAGCACCTGGGACTGGCGCTGTTCGAGCGCCAGGGCCGGCGCAGCGTGCTCACGCCCGCCGGGCGCGCCTACCTTGATGCCGTGGGGCCGGCCATACTGACCATAGAGGCAGCCTCGGCCCATGTGCGCCGCCGTCATACCGGCCCGCGACTGCGCCTGTCGGTCACGCCCACGCTGTTCAGCCACTGGCTGATTCCACGCCTGCCCGACTTCAGCGCGCGCTTTCCCAATGTCCTGCTGTCGTTTGCTCCCTACCGCCGCGACGATGCCATCAGCGCGCCGGAAATCGATGGCTGGCTGCGCATAGGCCAGGACCCCTGGCCCGCCCACGTGGCGGCCGACTACATCGTCGGGCGCGAACTGGTGCCTATCTGCCGCCCCCAGGACCTGCAGGGCCCCCAGGCCATCCGCACCCCTGCCGACCTGCTGCGCCGCCCGCTGCTGGCCCATACCAACTACCAGGGCAACTGGGGACGCTGGTGCGAGCATGTGCGCTTTGCCGGCGTCGTGCCCGCGCCCGCCGCCGACTTCGAACTGGTGTCCCTGCTGGTGCAGGCAGTGATCGCCGGCATGGGCGTGGCCGTGGTACAGCGCTGCCTGATAGAAGACGACCTGGCCGCGGGGCGCATCGTCATCGCCATCCCCCAGGCGGTGCAAATAGAGCGCGGCTACTTTCTGTGCCGGCCCGCGGCGCGCGAGCCCACGTCAGCCCTGCTGGATTTTCGCCACTGGCTGCTGGAGCAGGCCGCCGCCCAGACAACCATGGAATCAACGGCGCCAGCCGCGCGAGAGAACCCACTGGCAACAGGCACATAACACCACCAGCGCGGCATAGGTGGCAAGCTTGCCATCACGCCCAAACCACCACAACCCGCCCAGCAAAACGCCGCCACCAACAGCAAAATTGATAGCTACCTGCGACCACCAAGCAGGCGTTTGAGGGGTGGAAGACAGGACAAAACGGGCACCCACCGCCAGCCCCAGAGCAACGGCCAGGGCCGGCGCGAAAAAGTTCAGCAAATGGTAGAGCGCGGGGAGAAAGCCCATGTCGAATGATCCAGATCAAGGCTTATGCAAGCGGGGGATGTCAAAGTGTTGCATAAATTTTATAATGACCGTCTATGGCAGTCTGGGCGTTAGGCATCAACCACCACACGGCTCCGCTTGATTTGCGGGGTCGTTTTGCGTTTGCGCTCGATCAGATCGCGCCGACGCTGCAGGGCCTGCGCCAGTCGCTGGTCACTGCCGGCCGCCATGACGGTGTGGAAACCGCCATCCTGTCGACCTGCAACCGCACCGAAATCTACTGCGCAGCCGACACCCCGGCGCTGGACCACACGCTGAACTGGCTGGCACGCAGCGGCGGCGTCAGCCCCGAAATACTGCGCTCGCACTCCTACGTACTCGAAGAAGGCCTGGCCGCGCGCCATGCGTTTCGCGTCGCCAGCGGTCTCGACTCCATGGTGCTGGGCGAAGCGCAAATCCTCGGCCAGATGAAGAACGCCGTGCGCGCCGCCGAAACCGCCGGAGCCCTGGGCACCACACTCAACCAATTATTCCAGCGCAGCTTCGCCGTGGCCAAGGAAGTGCGCAGCTCCACCGAAATCGGCGAGCACAGCATCAGCATGGCCGCGGCTGCCGTGCGCCTGGCCAGCCAGCTGTTCGAAGACCTGGGCAAGATCCGCATCCTGTTTGTCGGCGCGGGCGAAATGATAGAGCTCGCGACCACGCACTTCGCGGCCAGGAACCCGCAGCACATCACCATCGCCAACCGCACCATGGAGCGCGGCGAAAAGCTTGCCGCCCGCTTTGGCGCCGACGTGATGCGCCTGTCCGAGCTGCCCGACCACCTGCACGAATACGACGCGGTGATCAGTTGCACGGCCTCGAGCCTGCCCATCATCGGCCTGGGCGCCGTCGAGAGCGCCCTGAAGAAACGCAAGCACCGGCCCATGTTCATGGTCGACCTGGCCGTGCCGCGCGACATCGAACCCGAAGTCAAGGCGCTGCGCGACGTCTATCTCTACACCGTGGACGATCTGGCCCACGTGGTGCAGACCGCCCAGGCCCACCGCCAGGCCGCCGTGGCCCAGGCCGAAGCCATCATCGACAGCGGCGTGCAGAGCTTTCTGCACTGGATGGACCAGCGCAGCCCCCAGGGCGGCGTCGTTCCGCTGATCCAGCAATTGCACGAGCAGACCGATGTCTGGCGCGCCGCCGAAATCGCGCGTGCCAAGAAGCGCATCGCCAAGGGCGAAGACCTGGACACGGTGCTCGAAGCCCTGTCGCGCGGATTGACGCAGAAAATGCTGCACGGCACCATGACCGAGCTGCACTCGGGCGACACCGCCCAACGCGCCCAGACGGTGCAAGCCGTCTCCCGCCTGTTCCTGCGCTCGCAGGGCCGCAAAACCTCTCTTTAGCGGCGCCCGCCGCTGGCCCTGACGGGCCTGGCCCCCGGCTGCGCGCCGGCCGGCCCGCCGACCTGTGCCCAGGTCCTTGCATCCAAGCCCTTTTCTCCAGCTATGTCCTGCATAGCGCAACTGCCCCGCACTGTCATGCAAACCTTTCTCCGCAGCCAGCTACAGCGCTTCGCCCAACGCCTGGAAGAGCTCGACTTCCTGCTGTCGCGCGAAGACATCATGAGCGACATGGCCCAGTACCGGAAAATTTCGCGCGAACACGCCGAAGTGACTGCCGTGGCCGGACGCTACGCCCGCTTTGTGCAGCGCGAAGCCGACCTGGCCGAAGCGCAGGAAATGCTGACCGACCCCGAAATGGGCGACATGGCGCAGGAAGAAATCGCCGGCGCCACGGCCGAACTGGCCCAGCTCGAAGAAGAGCTGCAGCGCCTGCTGCTGCCCAAGGACCCCGACGATGCGCGCGACGCCTACCTGGAAATCCGCGCGGGCGCCGGTGGCGACGAATCGGCACTGTTCGCGGCCGATCTGGCGCGCATGTACACCCGCTACTGCGACAGCGTGGGCTGGAAAGTCGAAGTCATGAGCGCCAGCGACAGCGAAGTCGGTGGCTACAAGGAAATCGTGCTGCACGTGAGCGGCGACCAGGTCTACGGCAAGCTGCGCTTTGAATCGGGCGGCCACCGCGTGCAACGCGTACCCGCCACCGAAACCCAGGGTCGCATCCATACCAGCGCCTGCACCGTGGCCGTGATGCCCGAGCCCGACGAGACCCAGGCCGTCACCCTCAACCCTGCCGACCTGCGCATCGACACTTTCCGCGCGTCCGGCGCCGGCGGCCAGCACATCAACAAGACCGACTCCGCCGTGCGCGTGGTCCACCTGCCCACGGGCATCGTCGCCGAATGCCAGGACGGCCGCAGCCAGCACGCCAACAAGGCCAAGGCCCTGCAGGTGCTGCAGGCGCGCATCCAGGAAAAGGAACGCAGCGAGCGCGCGGCCAAGGAAGCCGCCCAGCGCAAGGGCCTGATCGGCAGCGGCGACCGCTCCGACCGCATCCGCACCTACAATTTCCCCCAGGGACGGATCACCGACCACCGCATCAACCTCACGCTCTACAAGCTGCTGTACGTGATGGAAGGCGATCTGGGCGACGTGTTGCAGGCGCTGCAGCATGCGCGCGAAGCCGAGCAACTGGCGGAACTCGAAGTCAACGGTTGACCATGAACCTGCAACAAGCCCTGCACCAGGCCCAACAGGACGGCCTGGCCCGCATCGATGCCCAGATGCTGCTGCTGCATGCATTGGACAAACCCGATGCCGGCCGCGCGTGGTTGCTGACGCATGACACGGATGCCCTCACACCCGCGCAGCAACAGACTTTCGACCAGCTCTGCGCGCGGCGCCTGGCGGGCGAGCCCGTGGCCTACCTCACGGGCCACAAGGAGTTCTACGGCCTGGCGCTGCACATCGATGCGCGCGTACTGGACCCGCGCCCCGACACCGAAACCCTGGTCGACTGGGCGCTGCAAGTGCTGGCCGACTGGAATGCACCGCGCATCGTCGACCTGGGCACGGGCAGCGGCGCCATCGCCCTGGCCTTGCAGCACCAGCGCCCCGATGCCAGCGTCTGGGCCGTGGATGCCAGCGCCGACGCGCTGGCCGTGGCCGCGCTCAATGCCCAGGCACTGCACCTGCCCGTGCAATTCGCCCAGGGCTCGTGGCTGCAGGCACTCGCGCCGGACCTGGTATTCGACGCCATCGTCACCAATCCGCCCTATATCGCCGCCGATGACCCGCACCTGGCGGCCCTGACGCACGAGCCGTTGTCGGCGCTGGCCAGCGGCAGTGACGGGCTGGATGACATTCGCGCCATCGTCGCCCAGGCACCCGCGCGGCTGGCGCCCGGCGGCTGGCTGCTGATCGAGCACGGCTGGGACCAGGCCGAAGCCGTCCAGGCCCTGCTGCGCGATGCGGGCTTTGGCGAGGTGCAAAGCCACAATGATTTGGCAGGCATTGCCCGTTGCACGGGCGGGTGCATGACGCATTTGGACAGACAGTGAAATAATCCCGGGTGTACCCCATGCCGCACGCGCGGCCGCCCACTTTTGGAGCCACCATGAACAATACCCACCAACGCATCGACGACCTCGTCAAGAATAACGACATCCTGCTGTTCATGAAGGGCAACGCCAGTTTCCCCCAGTGCGGCTTTTCCGGCCGCGCGCTGCAAATCCTCAAGGCCTGCGGCGTGGACACCAAGACCATCGCCACGGTCAACGTCCTGGAAGACCAGGAAATCCGCCAAAGCATCAAGGACTACAGCCAGTGGCCGACCATTCCCCAGCTGTACATCAAGGGTGAATTCATCGGCGGCTCGGACATCATGATGGAGATGTACGAGTCGGGCGAACTCCAGCAACTGCTGGAAGCCAAGGCTTGATTCAGCGGGCCTGCCCCTGAGCTTGCACCCAAAAGCCGCCTTCGGGCGGCTTTTTCGTCGCCATGCAAACTTTGTATGATGCAATGGCGCCCCGCTGCGAGGCCTCTCTCGCGGCCTTCTTTCCGGTTATCTGCCTATGAGTCTGTCCCAAAGTCTGTTCACCATTGCCCTGCTGATCGCCCTCAGCGCCTTTTTCTCGATGGCCGAAATCTCCCTGGCCGCCTCGCGGCGCATGCGCCTGCGGCAGCTGGCCGACGAGGGTGACCCACGCGCCGAGCGTGTGATGCGCATGCAGGATCAGCCGGGCTACTATTTCACGGTGGTGCAGATTGGACAGAACGCCATCGCCATTCTTGGCGGTATTGTGGGCGAAGGCGCTTTCAGCCCGCATTTCACGCGCATCTTCGAGCTCTGGTTTGCTGCGAACACGGCCGCAACGCTGGGCTTTCTGACGTCATTCTTCATCATCACCTCGCTGTTCATCGTCTTTGCCGACCTCATCCCCAAGCGCCTGAGCATGGCCGAATCCGAGGCGGTGGCGCTGCGCGTGGCAGCGCCCATGCAATGGTGCATGTCGCTGTTCAAGCCCATCGTCTGGCTCTACAGCCGCACCACCGATCTCCTGTTCAAGCTGCTGAGCCTGCCGACCCAGCGCGACGAGCGCATCACCTCCGACGACATCCTGGCCATGACCGAAGCCGGCGCCCGCGCCGGCATGCTGGCCCAGCGCGAGCAGCAGATGATTGCCAATGTGTTCGAGCTCGACTCGCGCACCGTGTCCTCGGCCATGACGCTGCGCGACCGCGTCGCCTACTTCTTGCGCGATGACACCGAGGAAGTGGTGCGGCTGCGCATCGCCGCCGAGCCGTTCTCCACCTACCCGGTCTGTGACGGCGACATCGACCACATCATCGGCTACGTGGATGCCAAGGACCTGTTCCAGCGCGCCCTGACCAACCAGCCGATTTCGCTGCGCGACGAGACCCTGGTGCACAAGGCCCTGGTCGTTCCCGACCGGCTGACCCTGACCGAAGTGCTGGACCAGTTTCGCCAGGTGCATGAAGACTTTGCCATCATCATCAACGAATACAGCCTGGTGGTCGGCGTGGTCACGCTCAACGACGTGATGAGCACGGTGATGGGCGACATGGTGGACATGGAGTACGAAGAGCAAATCGTGCGCCGCGACGCCAGCTCCTGGCTGATCGACGGCGTGACGCCCGTGGGCGACGTGCTGCGCGCGCTCTCGCTCGACTCCCTGCCCCACGACGACGAATACGACACCCTGGGCGGCTTTCTGATGGTGATGCTGCGCCGCGTGCCCAGGCGCACCGATAGCGTCAACTGGGGTGGCTACAAGTTTGAAGTGCTGGACGTGGACAGCTATCGCATCGACCAGGTCATGGTCTCGCGGCTGGGCAGCGAAGCCGCCACTACCGACACGCCATCCGCCCCCTGATCAGATCCGGCTTGTGTCGCCGGGCTCGTACAGCCATTTGCGCTGGGCGGCAAAAACGGCATTGGGGTAAGGCGGCTTGCCCCGGCTGCCGTTGTAGCGGCCCAGGGCCATGAAGGCGTCTCCCCGCTCGCGGTCCAGGTAATGGCGCAGGATCACGCAGCCAAAGCGCAGATTGGTCTGCATGTGGAACAGCTTGCCCGCATCGCCATCGCCTATCACCCGCACCCAGAACGGCATGATCTGCATATAGCCACGCGCGCCGACGCTGGAGATCGCGAATTTGCGAAAAGCGCTTTCGACTTCGATCAGGCCCAGCACCAGGCTCACGTCTAGACCCGCGCGCCGCGACTCGTACCAGACCGTCTGCAGGAATTCGCGCCGCACCGCGGCGTCGGCCTTGCGGCGATACAGGCGGTCGCTCATCGCGGCCAGCCAACGCAGATAGGACAGCTTGGCCTCGGTCGAGGCAAACACCAGTTCCGGCGGCCCCTGGCTGACCACGGCCGCGCGCAGCGCCGTGCGCACGGAGTCAGCCAGCGGCTCCTCGAGCTGGCCGCCGGCATGCGCCGGCAAGGCTGCACCGACCAAGGCGGCCGGCAGCGCAGCCAGCAGGCCGCGCCGGCGCAGCCCCGCGGCCGCGGACCGCGGCAGGGGTGCAGCGGTGCGGCCTGAGGGCATCACAGGCCCAACCGAGCCTTGAGATGGTCCAGAATGCCGTCCTGCGCGACCTTGCTGGCTTCGGTCTCGCGGCGGTGCTGGTACTCGACCGTGCCTTCTTTCAGGCCGCGGTCGGAAATGACCACGCGGTGCGGCACGCCGATCAGCTCCCAATCGGCGAGCATGGCGCCCAGACGTTCGTCACGGTCGTCGAGGATCACGTCCACGCCCAGCGCGATCAGCGCGTCGTACAGACCACCGGCGGTGGCCTGCACGGCTTCGCTGCGGGCCATGCCGATGGGGCACAGCACCACGGTGAAGGGCGCAATCGCGTCGGGCCAGATGATGCCGCGCTCGTCGTGGTTCTGCTCGATCGCAGCGGCCGGCAGGCGCGTGATGCCGATGCCGTAGCAGCCCATCTCAAAGAACGCGGGCTTGCCGTTGTCACCCAGGAAGGTGGCGTTCATGGCCTTGGAGTACTTGTCGCCCAGGTAGAACACGTGGCCGACTTCGATGCCGCGCTCGATGGCCAGCACGCCCTTGCCGTCCGGCGACAGGTCACCGGCGACCACATTGCGCAGATCGGCCACCAGGGCCGGCTCGGGCAGGTCACGACCCCAGTTCACGCCGGTCATGTGGAAGCCTTCCACATTGGCGCCGCAAATCCAGTCGCCCATGACTGCCACATCGCGGTCCACGACCAGGGTCACGGGCTGCAGCAGGTTCAACGGGCCCAGGTAGCCGGGCTTGCAGCCGAAATGCGTTTCGATTTCGGCCTGGGTCGCGAAGCGGAAGCCCGCATCGAGGCCGGGCACCTTGGCGACCTTGATCTCGTTCATGTCGTGGTCGCCGCGCAGCAGCAGCAGCCAGACATGGCTCTTGACCAGAATGCCCTTGTCGTCGAGTTCGTCCGTGGCCAGCACCAGCGACTTCACCGTGGTGGACAGCGCAACGCCCAGCAGCTCGGCGACATCGGGGCAGGTGCTCTTGCCCGGCGTGGCGGTCTGGGTCAGGGCCAGGGCAGCCGCGGGACGTGTGCCCGTGGGTGCCAGGGCTTCGGCCTTCTCGAGGTTGGCCGCGTAGTCGCTGGCGGGACAGTAGACGATGGCGTCTTCGCCCGTCGACGCAATGACCTGGAACTCTTCGCTCAGGTCACCGCCGATGGCGCCGCTGTCGGCACGCACGGCGCGGTAGCTCAGACCAAAACGGTCGAAGATGCGCTGGTAGGTGGCGCGCATGTTCTGGTAGCTCAGCTGGGCCGCGTCACGGCTTTTGTCGAAGCTGTAGGCGTCCTTCATGATGAACTCGCGACCGCGCATCAGGCCGAAACGCGGACGGCGCTCGTCGCGGAACTTGGTCTGGATCTGGTAGAGGTTCTTGGGCAGCTGCTTGTGGCTGCGCAGCTCCTGGCGAGCGATGTCAGTGACCACTTCCTCGCTGGTGGGCTGGATCACGAAGTCACGGCCGTGGCGGTCCTGGATGCGCAGCAGCTCGTCACCCATCTTCTCGAAGCGGCCGGTTTCCTGCCACAGCTCGGCGGGCTGGACCACGGGCATGGACACTTCCACGGCACCGGCGCGGTTCATCTCTTCGCGCACGATGGCCTCGACCTTGCGGATCACGCGCAAGCCCATGGGCATGTAGTTGTAGATGCCGGCGCCCAATCGTTTGATCAGGCCTGCACGCATCATGAGCTGATGGCTGACCACCTCGGCATCCGCCGGAGCTTCTTTGAAGGTGGAGATGAAGAATTGAGAGGCTTTCATGGGGTCACAGTACAGCGGAAATCAGGCGGGCGCGCTTGCCGGAGGCATAGCACCATGCATAATGGACGCAATTTAAAAAATTGGGGTTCGATTATGCTTGACCGGGACGGATTTCGCCCGAACGTCGGCATCATCCTGCTCAACCACAAGAACCAGGTGTTCTGGGGCAAACGCATCCGCACCCACAGTTGGCAGTTCCCGCAAGGTGGCATTGACCGGGGGGAATCTCCGGAGCAAGCCATGTTCCGGGAATTGCACGAAGAGGTGGGTCTGAAGCCCGATCACGTTCGCGTGGTCGCCCGAACCCGGGACTGGTTGCGCTACGAGGTGCCAGACCGGTATATCCGCCGCGATGCGCGCGGACATTACAGAGGCCAAAAGCAGATCTGGTATTTGCTGCAGCTACTGGGCCATGACTGGGATTTGAACCTCAGGGCCACTGACCATCCTGAATTCGACGCCTGGCGCTGGAACGACTACTGGGTTCCGCTGGAAGCCGTGGTCGAGTTCAAGCGCGGCGTCTATGAAATGGCGCTGACCGAATTGGCGCGCTACCTGCCCCGCCATGAGCAGCGCAACCGCTATCTGCGCAGCGGCATGCGCCACCGCGAACAGGACGACCCACAAAACCTCTGTGCGCTACCGATGCGCACCGCCATCGGCCTGCTCCATCCGGGCCTGGAGTTGCCGCCAGGCGCGAGCTTCGATCCCGATCCGCAAACCGATCTGAACGCGGCCAGCCTGCGCGCCGAAGCAGAACAGGCCAAGACGCACAAGACGGGCTGAGCCACCGCGGGCCAGGCGCCTACGCGACCTCCAGCCCATGACACTGGCGCGCCCCAGCAAGGGGGCAGCGAGGAAGGGCCGCCCCGCACCGAGGCTGCCGTCCCCCTCCACCGAAGGTTGAGAGGGGGAAGCGTCGAAGACGCTCAGGGGGGGCTTCACTTCAGTGGCCGGGTACCACCATGTTGTCGCGGTGGATCATTTCCGCCTCGGCCGTATAACCCAGCAACTGCTCGAATTGCGCCGAGCTCTTGCGGCACAGCAGCCGCGCTTCGGCACTCGCATAATTGGCCAGCCCGCGCGCGATTTCCTCGCCCTGCGCATTGCGCACGGCAATCACATCGCCGCGCGAGAAGTTGCCTTCCACGCCCGTCATGCCGATGGGCAGCAGGCTTTTGCCTTCATCTTGCAGCTTCAGCGCCGCACCCTCATCGACGCTGACCGAGCCCTTGAGCTGCAGATGGTCGGAAATCCAGCGCTTGCGGGCCTGGTTTTTCGGTGTCTGCGCCACCAGCAAGGTACCAATGGCTTCGCCCGCTACCAGCCGGCCCAGCACATTGGGCTCGCGCCCCCAGGCAATCACCGTGGACGCTCCCGAGGCTGCGGCGCGCTTGGCGGCCAGGATCTTGGTGATCATGCCGCCGCTGCCTATGCTCGAGCCCGCACCGCCGGCCATGGCTTCGAGCGCCGGATCGCCGGCTTCGGCTTCGTCGACGAAGCGGGCATCGGAATGCTTGCGCGGATCGGCGGTGTACAGACCTTTCTGGTCGGTCAGGATCACCAGCGCGTCGGCGTCAACCAGGTTGGCCACCAGGGCCCCCAAAGTGTCGTTGTCGCCGAACTTGATTTCGTCATTGACGACCGTGTCGTTTTCGTTGATGACCGGCACCACGCCCAGGCCCAGCAGGGTCAGCAAGGTGGTGCGGGCATTCAGATAGCGCTCGCGGTCGGCCAGGTCGGCATGGGTCAGCAGCACCTGGGCACTGCCCACGCCCTGCTCGCGCAGCTTGGTTTCATACATCTGGGCCAGGCCCATCTGTCCCACGGCCGCGGCGGCCTGCAGTTCATGGATCTGCTTGGGCCGGACTTTCCAGCCCAGGCGCTTCATGCCTTCGGCAATCGCGCCGCTCGAAACCATCACGACTTCACGGGGGGTGCCGTCCGCATCGCCGCGCACCAAGGCAGCGAGCTGCTGACTCCACTGCGCAATCGCCGCCTCATCCAGGCCCCGACCCTCGTTGGTCACGAGGCTGGAGCCCACCTTCACCACAATGCGACGCGCATCACGCAAAACACTGGAAGCCATGATTTAGATTGTTCTTGAGCGCCTGCCTACACAGGCCACAGGCGCTGGTCAGTCAATGGCCCGAACCTCGCTCAGGCCTCTCCCCCGGCAGGCCTTGCGGCCTGCCCGGCACTCTCACTGGGCCTCGTCGCCCGCAAAGCGCGGGTCGCGTGGATCGACTTCCGCTGGTACATCGCCGACAAAGCGCGGATCGATTTCCTCGGGCGTGTTTTCCGCGCGTTGCTGGGATTGCACGTGCTGGAAGATGGTCTTGATCAGGGGCTCGCAGCCTTCACGCGTCAGCGCGGAGATCTCGAACACCGGACCCTTCCACTTGAAGCGCTTGACGAAGTCCTTGACGCGCGCTTCGCGCTCGTCCAAAGGCACCATGTCCAGCTTGTTGAGCACCAGCCAGCGCGGCTTGTTGTACAACGCCATGTCGTACTTCTTGAGCTCGCCCACGATGGCCTTGGCCTGTGCCACGGGATCCACCGCGTCGTCAAACGGAGCCATGTCGACCACATGCAGCAGCAAACGCGTGCGTTGCAAATGGCGCAGGAACAAATGGCCCAGGCCCGCGCCTTCGGACGCACCTTCGATCAGGCCGGGAATGTCGGCAATCACGAAGCTTTGCTCAGGGGCGACCCGCACCACACCCAGATTGGGGTGCAGCGTGGTGAAAGGATAGTCGGCGATCTTGGGGCGGGCATTCGAGACCGCGGCAATCAGCGTCGACTTGCCTGCGTTGGGCATGCCCAGCAGACCCACGTCGGCCAGCACCTTGAGCTCGAGCTTGAGGCTCTTGCGCTCGCCGGGCCAGCCCGGAGTCTTCTGGCGCGGTGCACGGTTGATCGCGCTCTTGAAGCGCATATTGCCAAAGCCGCCATCACCGCCCTTGGCGATGGTGACCACTTCGCCCGGCGTCAGCAGTTCATACAGCACTTCGCCAGTTTCCTGGTCCGAGAAGATGGTGCCCACGGGCACGCGCAAAGTGATGTCGGGGCCGGCAGCGCCGAACATGTCCGAACCCATGCCGTGCTCGCCGCGCTTGGCTTCATGCCGGCGGGCGTAACGAAAATCGACCAGGGTGTTGAGATTGGAATCCGCTACCGCGAAGACGTGACCGCCACGGCCACCGTCCCCCCCATTGGGGCCGCCGAATTCCTTGTACTTCTCGTGCCTAAACGAGACGCAGCCATTGCCGCCATCACCGGCAGCAATGTCAATATAAGCTTCATCGACGAACTTCATGAGGCATCCAGTTTACAAAACAGTGCGCTTTTGTGCAGCGTGCCGCGTTAGCCGCCCTGCGCAAAAGCATGAAGCCCCGCGAACGGGGCACTCATTAAAACCGAGGGGTAATACCCCTCAAAAAAACTGAGGGGGCAAACCCTCAAACAGCGAAGCCCCGACAGGTCGGGGCTTCGCTGCGAGTCGAAGTGACAAACCTTATGCAGGCGTCACATTGACCATGTGCTTGGACAGTGCGCCCTTGGTGGAGAAGGACACGTGGCCCTCGACCAAGGCAAACAGCGTGTGGTCCTTGCCCACGCCGACGTTTTCGCCGGGATGGAACTTGGTGCCGCGCTGGCGAACAATGATGGAACCAGCTGTGATCAACTCACCGCCGAAAGCCTTCACGCCGAGCATCTTGGGCTTGGAATCGCGCCCGTTTCGCGTAGAGCCGCCGCCTTTTTTCTGTGCCATGACTCAGCTCCTATTAAGCAACGATTGCCACGATCTGCAGTTCGGTGAACTGTTGACGGTGACCCTGACGCTTCTGATAGTGCTTACGACGGCGCATCTTGAAGATGTGCACTTTGTCGTGTTTACCGTGAGCAACTACAGTTGCCTTCACAGTTGCGCCGGACACCAGGGGTGTACCGACCTTGAGTTCAGCGCCGTTGCCGACTGCCAAAACTTGGTCGATCACAATTTCCTGGCCTACGTCCGCAGCAATCTGTTCTACTTTGATTTTTTCGCCGGAAGCAACGCGATACTGCTTGCCGCCGGTTTTTATGACCGCGTACATGTTGACCTCTTTAATTGAGAGTTCTGCGGACGAATTTCCACAGAGCCGGCGATTGTACCATGGCAGAATCTTTCGCGCTGACCATGAGCATGCGCGCACCACTTGCCGTGGTCAAAGTCACCAGTCCCCCACAGCGGCCGACCCTTCCTATAATCCAAGGCTCACATGGCGGCCACCATCTTGACAACAGCTATCACCCCCACCAATCCTCTTTCCCTGATCGTCGACGACATGCGCGAGGTGGACAGCGTCATTGCCCACCGCCTGCACAGCAGTGTTCCGTTGATTTCCCAGATTTCCCAGTACATCATTGCGGCTGGCGGAAAGCGCTTGCGCCCCGCGCTGCTGCTGATGGTGTGCAGCGCCCTGGGCTACCAGGGACGCCAACGCTTCAACCTGGCGGCCGTGGTGGAACTGATCCACACCGCCACCTTGCTGCACGACGATGTGGTCGACGAATCCACCATGCGCCGCGGCCGTGCCACGGCCAACGAAGCCTTCGGTAACCCCGCCAGCGTGCTGGTGGGCGACTTCCTGCACACCCGCTCTTTCCAGATGATGGTCGAGGCCGGCAGCACGCGCGTGCTGCAAATCCTGTCGGATGCCACCAACATCATTGCCGAAGGCGAAGTCCAGCAATTGATGAACATGCACGACGCTTCGCTGGATGAAGAGGGCTACCTGCATGTGATCCGCTCCAAGACAGCCAAGCTGTTTGAAGCCAGCGCCCAGCTCGGCGCCGTGCTGGCCGGCAGCGATGCAAGCGTCGAAGCCGCCTGTGCCACTTACGGCCAGGCCCTGGGAACGGCCTTCCAGATCATTGACGATGTGCTCGACTACACCGGCGACACCGCCGAAATGGGCAAGAACATCGGCGACGACCTGCGCGAAGGCAAGTGCACCCTGCCCCTGATCGCCGCCATGCAGCGCGCCGCGCCCGCGCAGGCCGCCATCGTGCGCCAGGCCATCGAGCAGGGCTCGACCGAGCAGCTCGCCACCGTGGTCGGCATCGTCCAGGCCACCGGCGCGCTGGACGTTGCCCGCGACGCAGCCCACGCCGAAGCGCGTCGCGCCATCGATGCGCTGAGCCAGCTTCCTGACAATGAGCACACGGCAAACTTGCTACAATTGGCCGCCCAACTTTTGGATCGCCGCACCTGAAACCCTTGCGGGTTGACGGCCCCAAAAGGGCAGGAATCGGGGTGTAGCTTAGCCTGGTAGAGCGCTACGTTCGGGACGTAGAGGCCGGAGGTTCGAATCCTCTCACCCCGACCAGGAATCCATGCAAAAAGCCCAAGTGATGCAATCACTTGGGCTTTTTGCGTTGGGCTTGCGGAAATCAGCGCGCGGCAGCCAGGCAGTCGTCTGCACTTTCGAGCGACGGCTCGCTCCACATCGCCAAACCGCCGGCCAGGCTCCAGGCGGACGCATGGCCCAGACGGCGCAGCGTGCGCGCGGCCTGGGCGCTGCGGTTGCCGCTGCGGCAATAGAACACCACCGGCACCTGGGACGCCAGCGCCAGCCACTGCGGCACGGCCGAGAGCAAGTCCGACAGCGGCACTGCCTGCGCATTCGCGAGCAGGCCACGTCGCTCCTGGACCTCGCTCTCATAGGCTTCGCGCACATCGACCCACAGGCCGCCCGCCTGGGCCTGCAGCAAGGCCAGCGCGGCCGGCTGGTCCAGCACCACGTCCATACTGTCCGCCAGGTCGTCGGCCAGAGCCAAGCTGGCAAACGCCGCCGACGCATCCAGCGGCGCCGCGCCGCTCAGGCCGCGAGCGCGCAGCACCTCGCCGCAACGCTGCAGGCGCGCGCAGGCCGCGGCAATGAACTCCGGGCTGTCCAGGGCGCC
The DNA here is from genome assembly GCF_025421555.1 of Acidovorax bellezanensis. Classification (NCBI taxonomy): domain Bacteria; kingdom Pseudomonadati; phylum Pseudomonadota; class Betaproteobacteria; order Burkholderiales; family Comamonadaceae; genus Acidovorax; species Acidovorax bellezanensis. The sequence goes on along the minus strand of NZ_JAODYH010000017.1, from coordinate 267,277 downwards.
AAACGACAGGCGCACCGCGGCCTGGGTCTGCCATTCCTCCAGGCCCATGGCCTGCAGCACATAGCTGGGCTCGGCCTTGGCGGCGCTGCAGGCCGAGCCGCCGCTGACGCGCAGATCGGCGGCATCGAACAGGTCCAGCAACAGCCGGGAAGTCACGCCGCGCACCGCGAAGTTCAAGGTCGTCGGCAGGCTCAACGCGTCAGGGGCGTTGAACACCAGGCCGGGAAACGCCGCGTGCAAGGCCGCAGCCAGTTGGCCACGGTGCGCGGCCAGTGCCGCGGGCGTCTGGAATACATCTGCGGCTTCCCAGGCCTGCAGCACCGCGCCCAGCGCGGCAATGCCCGCGATGTTCTCCGTGCCGCCACGCAGCCCGCCCTCCTGCCCGCCGCCCGTCAGCAACGGCGTGAAAGGCGCGCCCGCGCGCACATAGAGCAGGCCGATTCCCTTGGGCGCATAGAACTTGTGGCCGGAAAACGGCGCGTAATCGATGCGCCGCTCGACCAGCTTCAGCGCCAGCTTGCCCAGCGCCTGCACGCCGTCGACCAGCCACAGCGCCGGACTCGCACGCAGGATGTCGGCAATGCCGTCGAGGTCGCTGATGACGCCGGTCTCGTTGTTCGCGGCCATGGTGCAGACCAGCCCGGCGGTTGGCGCGTGCGCGCGCAGCCAGTCCAGGTCATGGCGCCCCGAGCGGTCCACGGGGATTGCCAGCACTGGCAAGTTCAATCCCAGCAGCACATTCCAATGGTGCAGCGCCTGCGGCACGGCCTTGTGTTCGGTCGCGCCATAGAGCAGCGCCTGGGCCGTGGGCTCGCCAGCGTCGCGTCGGCGGCGCAACTCGCACAGCGCCGACAGCACGCTGGTCTGAATGCCTTCGGTCGCGCCGCTGGTGAAGAACAGCTGCCCGGTCGGCGCATCGAGCACGCGCCGCGCGCTGGCGCGCACCCGGTCGACCACGGCGCGCGCCTTGAGGCCGCTGCCGTGAATGCTGCTGGGATTGCCGAAGCCCTGGGCCATGACGGCCAGCGCGGCCTGCTGGGCCGGGGGAAAGACAGCCGTGGTGGCGTTCGCGTCGAGATAGATTTCCATGGAGAAAATTTTCCACCAGCGGCTCCGTACAGGTCTTGCAAAATACAGCTTGATTTCGCATCATTACGCTATGAAATTCCACTTCCAACATTAAAAGTGAAAATAGATTCCATTGACTGCAAGCTGCTGGAAAAACTCCAGCAAAACGCCGATGCCCCGGTCGCGGATCTGGCCGCCGAATTGGGCCTGTCGCAGACCTCGTGCTGGCGGCGCATCCAGCGCCTCAAGGAGGGCGGCGTGATCACGCGCAATGTCGCGCTGCTGGACCGCAACCACGCCAACGTCAGCGTCACGGTGTTCGTCGCCGTGCGCACCAGCACCCACAGCCAGGAATGGTTCGACCAGTTCCACGCCACGGTCGCGGCCATCTCCGAAGTGGTCGAGCTCTACCGCATGAGCGGCGATGTCGATTACCTGCTGCGCGTGGTCGTGCCCGACATCGCGGCCTACGACAAGGTCTACAAGCGCCTGATTGCGGGCACCCAGCTGCTGGACGTGTCCTCGAGCTTTGCGATGGAGGAACTCAAATACACCACGGCCTTGCCCCTGACCTACGTTCGCTGACGCTGCGCAGGCGATATGGCCTAGACCAAAACACCATTCATGGCCCTCACGGACCAGTCCATTGCCGCACCACAATGGCGTCAACCGAGTCACCGGGACAGCGCCTCCAGGCACTTTGCTGGCCGCTCCCGGTGCATGAAATCTGCAATTTTCACTCTTGACTGGAACGGACCATGAGCCAACGCCTCGACTACTACAAGCTTTCTCCCGACGCTGCCCAGAAGTACGTGGAGTTCAACAACCTGCTGCACAAGAAGCCATTTCTCGCGCAATACGGACATCTGGTGACACTGCGCGCTTCGCAGCTCAACGGCTGCGCATTCTGCGTGGACATGCATGTCAAGGAAGCCCGTATCCACGGCGAGCGCGAACTGCGCCTGCACCATGTGACGGTATGGCGCGAGTCGCCCCTGTTCAGCGCGAAGGAGCGTGCCATCCTCGAATGGACCGAGGCCTTGACCCACCTGGGCGCGCATGGCGTATCGGACGCGATCTTCGACAGCGTGCGCGCCGAGCTGTCGGACGAGGAGCTCGCCGACCTGTCCTTCCTGATCGTCGCCATCAACGGCTGGAACCGCCTGAGCGTCGCCTTCCGCGCCGTGCCGGGCTCGGCCGACAAGATCTACGGCCTCGACAAGGCCGGCCTGGCCTGATCTAGAGCGACTGCCTTATCAGTATTCCCAGGCGCTCGGCCTGCGCGGCGGTGCTGTTGGTGAAGCTCATCAGCAAGGCCGAATCCCGGCGCTCCGAAGCCCACCAGCCCGACATGGGCTGCACGGCCATGCCGTGGGCCAGCAGCTTCTCGGCCAGGGGCTGGTCGCTGCGCTCGCCGGGCAGGCGCAGCACCAGATGCATGCCGCCGGGCTGGGGCTCGGTGCGCAGCCGGCCTTCGAGGCCGCGCTCGAGCGCGACGATGGCAGCCGCGCGGCGCTCGGCATAGAGCTTGCGCATGCGCTGGATGTGGCGCGAGAAATGTCCTTCGGCCATGAAGTCCGCGACGATGGCCTGGGTGATGGCCGGCGTCGCGGCGGCGAAGAAGATGCGCCCCACGCGCTCGAACGCCGCGACCTGGGCCTGCGGCACGACCAGATAAGCCAGTCGGATGCCGGGAAACAGCACCTTGCTGAAGGTCCCCGCGTACAGCACGCGGCCATGGCGGTCCAGGCTCGCGAGGGCCGGCAGCGGCCGGCTGGCGTAGCGGTACTCGCCGTCGTAATCGTCCTCGACCACCCACGCGCCTTGCGCCGCGGCCCACTCCAGCAGCGCATGCCGGCGCGGCAAGGAAAGCGACATCGACAAGGGACTTTGGTGCGCGGGCGTGACCGTCACCACTTTCGCGTCGGGCGCGAGCGCCAGGCCGCGCTCCACCATCAGGCCTTGCGCGTCGACCGGCACCGGCACCGGCAGCAGGCCCGACTCGCGCAGCAGCTGCCGTGTGGGCGGGTAACCGGGATCTTCGACCCAGGCGCGATCGCCGGCCTGCATCACCGTCAGCGCAGCCAGTTGCAGGCTCGCGCGGTAGCCCGTGGTGATGAACACCTGGTGCGCGCCGCAATCGATGCCGCGCGCCACCTGCAGATACGAGGCGATCGCGCTGCGCAACGCGGGCAGGCCATGGGGCGGTGGATAGTCGAGGTCCGCGGCCTGCATGCCGCGCAGGTAGCGCGCGCCCAGCCGCGCCCAGAGCTTGCGCGGAAACGCATCCATCGCCGGCACGCCCAGTTGGAAAGGCAGCAGTTGCGCGGGCCGCCACAGCGCATCCTGCGTCGAGGCCGCAGGCGTCTCGGGTGGCGCGACCGCCGCCGGCGCCGCCGCCTCGGCCGCTCGCAACGCCGGATGGATGACCGTGCCCGCCTGGCCGCGCGCCAGCAGATAGCCTTCGGACGTCAACAGCTCGTAGGCCAGCTCTATGGTGCCGCGCGCCACGCCCAGCTCCTTGGCCAGCGCGCGCGCCGAAGGCACGCGGTCCCCCGGCGCAAGGTCACCGGCCGCGATCGAGGCCCGCACACGCGCGTACAACTGACGGTACAGCGGCGTGCTGCTTTCCACGGCCAGCGGCGCAAAGGCATCCGGCGAAACAGCAGGCGTCATGGTCCAGTCCAGAAGTACAGTCTTGGCTTGAGGCATTGTGGCATGTGACTTGCAGCGTCAAGGGCCCGCGCCCAGCCACGGGCGGCGCTGCTGGCGCGGCGCCGCCCGTGAATGCGCATCCGCGGCCCCGGGGCGCCTTGATACAAGATCTTGCAAAATTTGCCGCGCAGCTATGCAGTCTGCCGCGAATGAGGGATGATAGGGCGACTTCACTTCGCCTCCAATCGCCTGCTTCATGTCTGCTGCTGACTCCGTCACTTCGTCCTCATCCAGCATGGCGCTTCCCGGTTTGGGACGTGCGCTCATTTCTGCCGGCAAGATCACCACCCAGGTGGCCGAAGCGCTGCACCAGAAATCACTGTCCGCGCGCACCAGCTTCATTTCCGAGTTGATCGGCTCGGGCACGGTGTCGTCCGCCGAGCTGGCCCATACGCTGGCCTCCGTTTTCGGCGCGCCCCTGCTGGACCTGGACGCGGTAGACCCCACCGCCCTGCCCCAGGGGCTGCTGCCCCCCAAGCTGTGCCTGACCTACCGCGTGGTGGTGCTGAGCAAACGCAACAATCGCCTGACGATTGCCGCCGCCGACCCCACGGACCAGGAAGCAGCCGAAAAGATCAAGTTCACGTCCCAGATGGGGATTGACTGGATCATTGCCGAGTACGACAAGCTGGTGCAATTCATCGATGCGACGCACAAGACCGCGGCCGAATCGATGCAAGCCTATACGGCGTCCAGCGACTTCAACTTTGACGACATCAAGGCCGACGACCCCGAGGAATCCGGCGACAACGCCGCCGCGTCCGACATCGAAGATGCGCCCGTCGTCAAATTCCTGCACAAGATGCTGCTCGACGCGTTCAACATGCGCGCGTCCGACCTGCATTTCGAGCCCTACGAGCACCAGTACCGGGTGCGCTTTCGCATCGACGGCGAATTGCGCGAAATCGCTTCGCCGCCCGTCGCCATCAAGGAAAAGCTCGCCTCGCGCATCAAGGTCATCTCACGCCTGGACATTTCCGAAAAGCGGGTGCCGCAGGATGGTCGCATGAAGCTCAAGGTCGGCCCCAACCGGGTGATCGACTTTCGCGTCAGCACCCTGCCCACCCTATTTGGCGAAAAGATCGTGATCCGTATCCTGGACCCCGACAGCGCCAAGCTGGGCATCGAGGCCCTGGGCTACGAGCCCGAGGAAAAAGAGCGCCTGATGCATGCCATCAAGCGCCCCTACGGCATGATCTTGGTCACCGGCCCCACGGGCTCGGGCAAGACCGTCTCGCTCTACACCTGCCTGAACCTGCTGAACAAGCCAGGCGTCAACATCGCGACCGCGGAAGACCCGTCGGAAATCAACCTGCCAGGCGTCAACCAGGTCAACGTCAACGAAAAAGCCGGGCTGACCTTCGCCACCGCGCTCAAAGCCTTTCTGCGCCAGGATCCCGACATCATCATGGTCGGTGAAATCCGCGATCTGGAGACGGCCGACATTTCCATCAAGGCCGCCCAGACCGGCCACCTGGTGCTGTCCACGCTGCACACCAACGACGCTCCGACCACGCTCACGCGCATGCGCAACATGGGCATTGCGCCGTTCAACATCGCCTCCAGCGTGATCCTGATCACGGCCCAGCGCCTGGCCCGCCGCCTGTGCCCGCAGTGCAAGCAGCCGGCCGACATTCCGGATCAGGCCCTGGTCGATGCCGGCTACGACGCACACGACATCGACGGCAGCTGGGTGACCTACAAGCCCGTAGGCTGCAAAGCCTGCAACAACGGCTACAAAGGCCGGGTCGGTATTTACCAGGTGATGCCTATTTCGGAAGAAATCCAGCGCATCATCTTGCGCGACGGCAGCGCTCTGGACATCGCGGCCCAGGCCAAGCTCGAAGGCGTGCGTTCGCTGCGCGAGTCAGGCCTGCACAAGGCCCGGCAAGGCCTGACCTCGCTCGAAGAGGTCCTGGCCGTGACCAACGAATAAGACCGCACACCACACGAGAGAGAACATCGCATGGCGACAGTAGCATCCGGCATCCAGGATTTTGTCTTCGAATGGGAAGGCAAGGACCGGCACGGCAAGATCGTGCGCGGCGAAACCCGTGCCGGCGGAGAAAACCAGGTCCAGGCGACACTGCGCCGGCAGGGTATTTTCCCCACCCGGATCAAGAAGCGCCGCACGCGCTCGGGCAAGAAGATCAAGCCCAAGGACATCGCCTTGTTCACCCGCCAGCTGGCCACCATGATGAAGGCCGGCGTGCCCTTGCTGCAGTCCTTTGACATCGTCGGCCGCGGCAACACCAACACCAGCGTGACCCGGCTGCTCAACGACATCCGCTCGGATGTGGAAGTCGGCACCTCGCTGAGTGCGGCGTTTCGCAAGCACCCGATGTACTTCAACAGCCTGTACTGCAACCTGATCGAAGCGGGCGAAGCCGCGGGTATCCTGGAAACGCTGCTCGACCGCCTCGCGACCTACATGGAGAAGACCGAGGCCATCAAGAGCAAGATCAAGTCGGCACTGATGTACCCCAGCGCCGTGATCGTCGTGACCTTCGTGGTGATTGCCGTGATCATGATTTTCGTGATTCCGGCGTTCAAGGAGGTGTTCAGCTCCTTCGGCGCCGACCTGCCGGCCCCCACGCTGATCGTGATGGCCATCAGCGAAATCTTCGTCGCCTGGTGGTGGCTGATTTTTGGCGTGATAGGCGGCGGAATCTACTTCTTCCTGCAGGCCTGGCGCCGCAGCCCGCGCATACAGATGACCATGGACCGGCTGTTGCTGCGCCTGCCGATTTTTGGCGTGCTGGTCGAAAAATCCTGCGTGGCCCGCTGGACGCGCACGCTGTCGACCATGTTCGCTGCCGGCGTGCCGCTGGTCGAAGCCCTGGACTCGGTCGGTGGCGCCGCGGGCAATGCGGTCTACAGCCAAGCCACAGAGAAAATTCAGCAGGAAGTCTCCACCGGCACCAGCCTGACCACGGCCATGTCGAATGCCAACGTATTTCCCTCGATGGTGCTGCAGATGTGCGCCATCGGCGAGGAGTCCGGCTCCATCGATCACATGCTGGCCAAGGCGGCCGATTTCTATGAAGCCGAAGTCGATGAAATGGTCGCCGGCCTGTCGAGCCTGATGGAGCCCATCATCATCGTCGTCCTGGGTGTCGTCATCGGCGGAATCGTGGTTTCCATGTACCTGCCCATCTTCCAGCTGGGTCAGGTGGTCTGATGCAGTTGGCTTGGGAACATGCGGCCATGGGCGCCGTTTTCGGTTTGCTGATCGGCAGTTTCTTGAATGTGGTGATCCACCGGCTGCCCAAGATCATGGAGCAGCAGTGGGCCGATGAATGCGCGCACTACGCCCAGGAACAGGCGCAGACGGCAGGCCAGGCGCCGGTATCGCCTGCACCTGAGGTGCAACGCATCAGCCTGAGCACGCCGCGCTCGCGCTGCCCCCATTGCGGGCATGCGATCCGCTGGTGGGAAAACATTCCAGTGCTGAGCTATCTGGCGCTGCGCGGCAAGTGCTCGGCCTGTCACGCGGGCATCAGCGTCCGCTATCCGCTGGTCGAGATCGCCACCGCCGCCCTGTTTGCCTTCTGCCTGGGTCAGTGGGGCCCCACGCCCACCGGCCTGGCCTGGTGCGGCTTCAGCGCCGCCCTGGTGGCGCTGGCCATGATCGACTGGGACACCACCTTGTTGCCGGACGACATCACCCTGCCCCTGCTGTGGGCCGGACTGCTGGCCGCTGCGCTGGGCTGGACGAACACCCCGCTGACCGACGCCGTCTGGGGCGCTGCCGCAGGCTATCTGTCGCTGTGGCTGGTCTACTGGGGCTTCAAATGGGCCACCGGCAAGGAAGGCATGGGCTATGGCGATTTCAAGCTGTTCGCCGCCCTGGGCGCCTGGTTCGGCTGGCCGGCCCTGGTGCCCATGATCCTCGCCGCTTCGGTGATCGGCGCCATCGTCGGCCTGGCCATGAAATTCCGCAAGCAACTGCGCGAAGGCGGCTACATTCCCTTCGGACCGTTCCTGGCCGGCGCCGGCCTGGCGGCCATGCTGTTCGGCCCCCAGCAGATGCTGGAACGCTTTCTTCGCCTGTTGGGACTGTGATGAGCACATTGCAAACGCCCTCCCCCAGCCACTGGCGCATCCCGCGCCTGGGCGTCACCGGCGGCATAGGCAGCGGCAAAAGCACCGTGGCGGCCATGCTCGCCGCGCACGGCGCCACCCACATCGATGCCGACCAGATCGCGCGCAGCGTCACCGCGGCGGGCGGCACGGCCATGGCGCAGATTGCCCAGGTCTTTGGCAGCGAATTGATAGACGACAGCGGCGGCCTGCACCGCGAGCGCATGCGCGCCCTGGCGTTTGGCGACGCTTTGGCGCGCCAGCGGCTCGAAGCCATCGTTCACCCGCTGGTGGGCCAGGCCACGGCCCAGCGGGTGCTGCAAGCCGAGCAGGCGGGAGCACCGCTGATCGTGCTCGACATCCCGTTGCTTGTGGAGTCGAACCGCTGGAATCGCCAGCTCGACCGGGTGCTGGTGGTCGATTGCAGCGAGGCCACACAGCTCGCCCGCGTCACCCTGCGCAACAAGTTGCCGCCTGACGCCATCGCCCGCATCATCGCCGCCCAGGCCTCGCGCAGTGCCCGCAGAGCAGCCGCGGACATGATTATTTACAATGACGCACAAGATCTGGGCCTTTTGCGCGCGCAAGCGGCCCAGATCGCCGCATTGTTCGGGCTATGATGGGACACGGCTTGGCCTGCAGACACACTGCGGTGTGGGCCCGGGCGACAGTTCGTCCCTGTACGCCCCTAGGAGCCCTGCCAGCGTGATCCTCTACGAATACCCTTTCAACGAACGTCTGAGAACCTATCTCAGGCTCGAACACCTTTTTCGCCGCCTCGGCGAACTGATTGGGCGAACGCATCCCAGCGACCACCATTTCGCGCTGGTCACGATCTTCGAGATCATGGATGTGGCGGCCCGGGTCGACCTCAAGTCGGATGTGCTCAAGGACCTGGAAAAGCAGAAAGCCCTGCTCGACAGCTACCGCAGCAACCCCTCGATCTCCACCGAACTGCTCGACCAGATCGTGGGCCGGCTGGACCAGTGCTTTGCCGCGCTCAATGCCCAGACCGGAAAAACCGGCCAGAACCTGACGGAAAACGACTGGCTGATGGCCATTCGCAGCCGCATCAGCATTCCTGGCGGCACCTGTGGTTTTGACCTGCCCGCCTACCACGCCTGGCAGCACAAGGACAGTCGCGACCGCCAGTTGGCGCTTGAAGGCTGGACCGCGTCGCTGTCACCGCTGGCCGACGCCCTGTTCGTGCTGATGCAAATGCTGCGCGACACGGGCGTGCCCCAGCGCGTTGCGGCCGAGCACGGTCAGTTCCAGCAGAATCTGCCCACGGGGCGCACCTTCCAATTGCTGCGCCTGCGCATAGACCCCGCCCTGGACCTGGTGCCGGAAATCAGCGGCAACCGGCTACTGCTGTCGGTGCGTCTGATGCGTGCGGATGCGAACGGCAAGCTGCAGCCTTGCCAGGACGACGCAGCCTTCGAAATCACGCTCTGCGCTTGAGCGCTGCGGCCTGCAGGCAGGCCACAGCCCGCCCAGTCACCGTTGACCTTTTACTGCCATGACGAATACTCCCCCCCCTTCTCCGGCAGCGCCTAAGCCGGCCGCGCCCATCGTGCGCTGCCCCAGCTGCGGCGGCCGCAGTGTCTTCAGCCCGGAAAACCGCTGGCGCCCGTTTTGCAGCGAACGCTGCCGCCAGATCGACCTGGGCGCCTGGGCCAATGAAGAATTCCGCGTGCCTTCGCCCGTGCCGCCCGAAGGCGCACCTTACGGCGACCCGCGCGAGCAGGACTGAAGCCCTGACGCAGCGCCTCAGGCGTCTGCGGGCAGTTGCTGGGTGTAATAGTCCGGGTCGAACGCCAAGCCGCGCTCCTGCGACAGCCATTCCAGCACCGGCAGCGCGCCGGGCAGCACCGGCTTGACGGCAAGCGGCAGCTGCTGCCAGGCCATGGACTGGCCTTCGCGCATTTCGAACTCGCCGTCCCATGCGCGCACCTTGCACCAGTGCAGGCGCACCAGCGCGTGGGGGTAGTCGTGCTCGGTGACTTTCCAGACTTCGGCCGCGCCAATGGTGATGCCCAGCTCCTCGATCAGCTCCCGACGCAGCGCCTGCTCCACGCTCTCGCCGGCCTCGAGCTTGCCGCCAGGAAACTCCCAGAAGCCCGCGCAGGGCTTGCCTTCGGGGCGCGAGGTCAGCAGCAACGCATCATCGCTGCGGATCAGCACGCCCACGGCGACTTCGGTGTGTTTGCGCGTGTTCTCGGTCACAGCTCGGCCTCTTCACTCAAATCGTTCACATCGGCAATGCCGACGCCAGCCGCTGCGTGGGTATCGCGGCCTGCGTAGTCACGCGCAAACTGGTGGGCCACGCGGCCGCTGCGCGAACCGCGCTCCAGCGCCCAGACCAGGGCTTCCGGACGCGCCGCCGCGATGGCCGCGTCATCCACACCCAGGGCCGACAGCCACTGCGCGACGACGCGCAGGTATTCGTCCTGGCTGAACGGGTAAAAGCTCACCCACAGGCCGAAACGCTCGGACAGGGAAATCTTCTCTTCCACCACTTCGCCGGGATGGATCTCGCCGTCGTCACCGCGCTGCGTCGCGAGGTTGTCGGTCATGTACTCGGGCAGCAGGTGGCGGCGGTTGCTGGTGGCATAGACCAGCACGTTGGGGCTCGCGGCCGACACCGAGCCGTCGAGAATCGACTTCATGGCCTTGTAGCCCGGCTCGCCTTCTTCAAAGCTCAGGTCATCGCAGTAGATGATGAACTTCTCGGGCCGGCCCGCGACCACGTCCACGATGTCGGGCAGGTCGGTCAAGTCCTGCTTGTCGACTTCGACCAGGCGCAGGCCCTGCCCCGCATAGGCGTGCAGGCAGGCGCGAATCAGCGAGGACTTGCCCGTGCCGCGCGCGCCCGTGAGCAGCACGTTGTTGGCCGTGCGGCCCTGCACGAACTGCTCGGTGTTGCGCGCGATTTTTTCCTTTTGACCATCGATGTTCTGCAGATCCGACAGTCCCATGGCGCCGATATGCCGCACCGGCTCCAGAGCGCCGCAGCCATTGGCCCGCTTGCGGTAGCGCCAGGCAATGGCCTCATTCCAGTCCTGCGGGGACTGCAGCGGCTGGGGCAGGACAGCTTCGATGCGCTGCATCAGCTGCTCGGCACGCGCCACCAGGCGTTCAAGGGGGTTGGAATCCGTGGGCAAGGTCATGGCAAAACTCTCGTGTCTCGGTCGGTCGTTATATCGATGCGCCCCGCAGGGCGGCTGCTCGGTGATCTACGGCGCGCGCCGCGCGCAATCTCTGAAACTGGCGCGCCCCAGCCCAGGGACACCGAGCAAGGGCCGCCCCGCAGCGATGGTGTCGTCCCCCTCCCGCGAAGCGAGAGAGGGGGAAGCCGCGTAAGCGGCTCAGGGGGTGTTTCTCAAGACCGATAATCGGCGTTGATCGTCACGTAGTCATGGCTGAAATCGCAGGTCCAGACGGTGTCGACCGCATCGCCACGGCCCAGCAGCACGCGCACGGTGATTTCCTGCTGCTGCATCACGCGCTTGCCGTCTTCCTCGCGGTAGGCCGGGTTGCGCCCGCCCTTGATGGCCACATGCACATCGTCGAGGTACAGATCGATGCCGGTCTGGTCGAGGTCGGCAATGCCCGCATAGCCCACCGCCGCGAGAATGCGGCCCAGGTTTGGGTCGCTGGCGTAGAACGCGGTCTTGACCAGCGGCGAATGGGCGATGGAATAGGCCACCTGACGGCATTCTTCGCCGGTCTTGCCGCCTTCGACGCGCACGGTGATGAACTTGGTCGCGCCTTCGCCGTCGCGCACGATGGCCTGGGCCAGCTTTTGCGACACTTCCAGCAGGGCGGCCTGCAAGGCCTGGCCTTCGGCGCTGGACAGCTGCGTGATCTGCGCATGCTTGGCACGGTTGGTGGCGACCAGCACGAAGGAGTCATTGGTCGACGTGTCGCCGTCGATGGTCACGCGGTTGAACGAGCTTTCGGCCAGCGCGGTCACCAGCGGCTGCAGCAGCTCGGGTGCGATGCAGGCATCTGTGGCCAGAAAGCCCAGCATGGTCGCCATGTTCGGGCGGATCATGCCCGCGCCCTTGCTGATGCCGGTAATCGAAACTGTGACGCCACCGATCTGCACCTGGCGGCTGAAGGCCTTGGGCAGGGTGTCGGTGGTCATGATGCCTTCGGCCGCACGCGCCCAATGGGCGGGCTGGGCATCGGCCAGCGCTGCAGGCAGGCCGGCGACGATGCGGTCGACCGGCAGCGACTCCATGATCACGCCAGTGGAGAACGGCAGCACCTGGTGCGCAGCCACGCCCAGCAGGCCCGCCAGCGCGGCGCTGGTGGCGCGTGCATCGGCCAGGCCCTGGGCGCCCGTGCCGGCGTTGGCATTGCCGGTGTTGATCACCATGGCGCGCACGCCCGTACCCTGGGCCAGGTGCTCGCGGCTGACCTGCACGGGGGCCGCGCAGAAACGGTTTTGCGTGAACACGCCGGCCACGGCCGCGCCTTCATCGAGCAAGAAGACCGTCAAGTCCTTGCGATTGGCCTTGCGCACGCCGGCTTCGGCGACGCCAATACGGACACCGTCGATGGCAAGCAGCTCGGCGGCAACAGGGGCAGAGAGATTCACAGGCATGCGAATGTCTTTCGTGAAAAGGAAATCAGACAAATTATGCGGAAAGATCTTCCGCTGAAAAAAAAGCCCCCACGCTCGCTCGCTTCGCGTAGCAGCTGCCCCCAAGGGGGCGCTTTTTGCCTTGGGGCTGCCCAGCGGCAAAATGCAAACACGGGCCGTAGCCCGTGCTCTGCATCACACCCAAACAGCCATCACTCGCTCAAGCGAGCTTGCCGTGGCATTGTTTGTACTTCAGACCGCTGCCGCAAGGGCAAGGGTCGTTGCGGCCCACACGGCCCATGCCGGCGGCAGCAGTAGCGGCGGCCACCTCGTCGGCACGCACCGTGGCCTGGCTGCCGTCTTCGTTCGGCGAGGTATAGGTCACGTTGGAGATGTGCTCGGCGCGCTGGCCCAGCACTTCCGTGGCCTGGTCCAACTGCTCGTTGGACTGCACCTGCACCGTCATCAGCACGCGTGTGACTTCGTTCTTCACGTGGTCGATCAACTGACGGAACAGTTCGAAAGCTTCGCGCTTGTATTCCTGCTTGGGCTGCTTTTGCGCGTAGCCGCGCAAATGGATGCCTTGGCGCAGGTAGTCGAGCGCGGCGAGGTGATCGCGCCAGTTCGAGTCAAAGCTCTGCAGCAGCACGGCGCGCTGGAACTGGGTGAAGTTCTCCTTGCCGATCAGCTGCACCTTGGCGTCGAACGCGTCCTGCGCTGCCTTGAGCACCTTTTCGAGGATTTCCTCGTCGGTGACGGCTTCGGTCGACTCCACATCCTGCACCAGGGACACCTGGAGATTCCACTCGTCGGCCAGCTGCTTTTCCAGCGCCGGGAGGTCCCACTGCTCTTCCATCGAATCTGCGGGCACGTGCAGGCGCACCATGTCGGTCACGGTTTCCTCGCGCATCACGGCGATGAGCTCGCTCAGGTCGGCTGCGTCCAGGATCTCGTTGCGCTGCTGGTAGATCACCTTGCGCTGATCGTTGGCAACGTCGTCGTACTCCAGCAATTGCTTGCGCACGTCGAAGTTGCGCGCCTCGACCTTGCGCTGCGCCGACTCGATGGAGCGTGTGACGATGCCGGCTTCGATGGCTTCGCCATCGGGCATCTTCAGGCGTTCCATGATGGACTTGACCCGGTCGCCGGCAAAAATGCGCAGCAGGGCGTCGTCCAGGCTCAGGTAAAAGCGCGAAGAACCGGGGTCACCCTGACGGCCCGAGCGGCCGCGCAGCTGGTTGTCGATTCGGCGCGATTCATGGCGCTCGGTGGCGATGATGCGCAGACCGCCCAGGGCCGCGACCTTCTCGTGCTCGATCTTCCACTGTTCGCGCAGCTCGGCGATGCGCTGCGCGCGCTCGGCGTCGCTCAGCGTGGTGTCGGCTTCGACTTCGGCGACGAGCTTTTCCACATTGCCGCCCAGCACGATGTCGGTGCCGCGGCCCGCCATGTTGGTGGCGATGGTGATCATGTTCAAACGGCCGGCCTGGGCGACGATGTCGGCCTCACGGGCGTGCTGCTTGGCGTTGAGCACCTGGTGGGGCAGCTTGGCTTCGTTGAGCAGTCCGTCGATGATTTCCGAGTTCTCGATCGAGGTCGTGCCGACCAGCACAGGCTGGCCGCGCTCGTAGCATTCGCGGATGTCCTTGATCGCGGCCGCGTACTTCTCGGCCGTGGTCTTGTAGACGCGGTCGAGCTGGTCTTCGCGACGGCTCTGGCGGTTGGGCGGGATCACCACGGTTTCGAGGCCGTAGATTTCCTGGAATTCGTAGGCTTCGGTATCGGCCGTGCCGGTCATGCCGCCCAGCTTGCGATACAGGCGGAAATAATTCTGGAACGTGATCGAGGCCAGCGTCTGGTTCTCGGCCTGGATGGCCACGCCTTCCTTGGCTTCCACGGCCTGGTGCAGGCCGTCGCTCCAGCGGCGGCCCGACATCAGTCGGCCGGTGAACTCGTCAACGATCACGATTTCACCGTTTTGCACCACATAGTGCTGGTCGCGGTGGTACAGGTGATTGGCACGCAGGGCTGCGTACAGGTGGTGCATCAGCGTGATGTTCGCCGGGTCGTACAGCGAAGCACCTTCGGCGATCAGGCCGGCATGGGCCAGCACGCGCTCGGCCGTCTCGTGGCCTTGCTCGGTCAGGAACACTTGCTGGGTCTTTTCGTCCAGCGTGAAATCGCCAGGCACCTTGACGCCTTCGCCCGTGCGCGGGTCGGCTTCGCCTTCCTGGCGCTTGAGCATGGGGACGATGGTGTTCATCGCCAGGTACATGGCGGTGTTGTCGTCGGCCTGGCCGCTGATGATCAAAGGCGTGCGCGCTTCGTCGATCAGGATCGAGTCCACTTCGTCGACGATGGCGTAGTTGAGCTGGCGCTGCACCCGGTCGCGCGACTCGTAGACCATGTTGTCGCGCAGGTAGTCGAAGCCGTACTCGTTGTTCGTGCCGTAGGTGATGTCGGCCTGGTAGGCAGCCTGCTTTTCTTCGCGCGGCATGTTGGGCAGGTTGATACCCACCGTCAGACCGAGGAAGTTGTACAGGCGCGCCATCCATTGCGCATCGCGGTTGGCCAGGTAGTCGTTGACGGTCACGACGTGCACGCCTTCGCCGGCCAGGGCATTGAGGTACACCGGCAGCGTGGCCGTCAGTGTCTTGCCTTCGCCGGTGCGCATTTCAGCGACCTTGCCGTAATGCAGGGCCATGCCGCCCAGCAGCTGCACGTCGAAGTGGCGCATCTTCATGACGCGCTTGGAGCCTTCGCGAACAACCGCAAACGCTTCAGGCAACAGGTCATCCAGGGCTTGCCCCTGACTCACCCGTTCCTTGAATTCCTGGGTCTTGGCACGCAGTGCTTCGTCGCTGAGCTTCTCAAGTTCGGGTTCCATCGCATTGATGCGAACCACCGTCTTGCGGTATTGCTTGAGAAGCCGGTCATTGCGGCTGCCGAATAATTTGGTGAGGAAATTGGTGGCCATGCAAACAGATTCACCTTGCCTGCAACAGGGCATTCAAGGTAACCAGAGTCCCTAAGAAGAATGTATTTCAGATGGGGCCGCAGCATGGAATTTCTACAGGGAGAACCCATAATGCGGAGACTGATCCAATGATTCTAACTGCCACATCCAGTGCAGGGCATGCCTTCCACGGACATCCTTGCGCGCAGCGCAGGCAGTGCGGTCACCGCCAGCCCTGCGCCCACCGCCGAACAGGCCGCATTTTTGTCCATTACCCGCTCTTGCAATCGGCTTGACGCCCCTGCCAAGGCCGCCATTTTCCCAGGCCATGAACCGACGCAACTACCCCATCACCTTCCAGCAAGCCGCCCAGTCCTCGCCCACGCTGGCCAAACTGGTCGCCATGACCCAGGACTCCTCGGCACGCCTGCAGGCCATACAGCCGCTGATGCCCATTACCTTGCGCAAAGTCGTGCAGGCGGGGCCCATCGACGGCAGCACCTGGTGTCTGCTGGTCAAGAGCAATGCCGCCGCGGCCAAGCTGCGCCAGCTGCTGCCGGCATTTGCGGCGCACTTGCGTGTCAAAGGATGGGATGTGACGGAAATTCGCCTGAGAGTGCAGACCTGAGGCTCCAGACAGCAGATGCTGGAGGACAGACTGGGCGATATTTCCGTGAGAAATATGGTGCCGGTTGTCGGAATCGAACTGACGACCTACCGCTTACAAGGCGGGTGCTCTACCAACTGAGCTAAACCGGCGAAGCCCGAATTCTAGCGTATAGAAAATGGGCAAAAAACCAAACTCGGTTTTTTATTTGCCGCAGGGCCGCCCCAAGGCAAAAAAATGATGGGGGGCTTTGCCCCCCACTGCTTACTTGACGCGCTTGAGCGCGGGACGCGGTCCGGCGGGCGTTGGCGTGCGCGGTGTGGGCTCATCGCCCTCGTCCGTTGACGCATCAGCCGGCACCAGCTGCATGCGCGCATCGGGCCCTGCCGACACGGGGCTCAGGGCAGGACGTGCGGCCGGCAAAGGCGTATCGCCCGCGGCATCACGACCCGACTTTTCCTCGGACATGGGAAAGGCCATGCCTTCACCCGTCTCGCGCGCATAAATCGCCATCACGCGGCCCACGGGCACCATGATTTCACGCGGCTGGCCGCCAAAGCGGGCCTTGAACGCGATGAAATCGTTGCCCAGCTGCAGGCCGCCGGTGGCGTCGTAGCTGGTGTTGAGCACGATTTCGCCGTCCTTGACGAACTCTTGCGGCACCTGGACCGAGCCGTCCACGCGCACCGCAAGATACGGCGTCAGGCCATTGTCCGTGCACCATTCGTGCAAGGCACGAATCATGTACGGACGGGTAGAACTGGATTCCATTGCATTCATGGGCGTGGATCTCTGGAGACAGGCGCTTACTTGCGCATCACCTTTTCGGAAGGTGTCAGCGCTTCAATGTAGGCAGGGCGCGAGAAGATGCGCTCGGCGTACTTGAGCAAAGGCGCGGCGTTCTTGCTGAGCTCGATGCCGTAGTAGTCCAGGCGCCACAGCAGCGGAGCAATCGCCACGTCGAGCATGGAGAAGTTCTCGCCCAGCATGTACTTGTTCTTCAGGAACACGGGAGCCAGCTGCGTCAGACGGTCACGGATGTGCGCACGGGCTTTTTCAATGGCTTTTTCATTGCCCTTGACGTTGCGTGCTTCCAGGATGTTGACGTGGACGAACAGCTCTTTTTCGAAGTTCAGCAGGAACAGGCGCACGCGGGCACGGTCGACTGGGTCGCCGGGCATCAGCTGGGGATGTGGGAAGCGCTCATCAATGTATTCATTGATGATGTTCGACTCGTACAGAATCAGGTCGCGCTCGACCAGGATAGGTACCTGGCCGTAGGGGTTCATCACATTGATGTCTTCGGGCTTGCTGTACAGGTCCACATCACGGATCTCGAAGTCCATGCCCTTTTCAAACAGCACAAAGCGGCAGCGGTGAGAGAAGGGGCAGGTTGTTCCCGAATAAAGCACCATCATGGTGAAGGCTCCTAAAAATCAAAAAGAGTGGGACGCCTGAAGCGCCCACTCTGTACAAATCCGGCTGTGGGCGCAGTCAGCGCGCCCACAGGGGATGGACCGTCCGTTACTTGACGTCTTTCCAGAATGCAGCGTTCAAACGCCAGGCAATCGCGATGAAGATTCCGAGGAAGATGAGGACCCATACGCCGATGTTTACACGGCGGTTTTGTGCGGGCTCACCCATCCACTGCAGGTAGTTCACCAAGTCGCCAACGGCCTGATCGTACTGCACAGGCGTCATCAGGCCCGGAGTGACCTGTTCCCAGCCTTTGAAAACCTGGGTTTTCTGGCCGTGAACGTCCAGTTCCTCAAATACCGCGCGGCGCGCGCCCTGGAGCTGCCACAGCACGTGCGGCATGCCCACGCTAGGGAAAGCCAGATTGTTCCAGCCCGTGGCCTTGGTGTCGTCGACGTAGAACGTGCGCAGGAAAGTGTAGAGGTAGTCCGCACCCGAACCACCGGCGCCGGCGCGCGAACGTGCAATCACCGTGAGGTCAGGAGGATTGCCGCCAAACCAGTCCTTGGCCTGCTTGGGATCGATCGCGGCCTTCATGGTGTCGCCGACCTTGTCGGTCGTGAACAACAGGTTGTCCTTGATCTCCTGCTCGGTCAGACCGATGTCCTGCAGGCGGTTGTAGCGCATGAAGGCCGCGGAGTGGCAGCTCAGGCAGTAGTTGACGAACAGCTTGGCGCCGTTTTGCAGCGAAGCCAGATCGTTGGTCTTGACGGGCGCCTTGTCCCAGGCCATGCCGCCTTCGGAAGCCTGCGCACCCGTGACAAAGCCCAGAGCGACGATCAACGTGAGGATCAGTTTCTTCATTATTTTTCTCCAGCTCAGTGCGGCTTGAAAGTCACGCGATCAGGCACTGGCTTGGGCGTGCCCAGGCGGCTCCACCATGGCATCAGCAGGAAGAAGCCGAAGTAAAACAAGGTGCCGACCTGCGAAATGCGCTCGAACAGTGGCGAAGGAGGCTTGACGCCCAGGTAACCCAGGACCACGAAGTTCACCACGAACACGGCGTAGAGGTACTTGTGCCAGTCAGGACGGTAGCGGATCGACTTGACCGGGCTGTGATCCAGCCAAGGCAGAGCGAACAGAATCACCACCGCGCCGCCCATCACGACCACACCCCAGAACTTGGCGTCGATACCCAGCATCAGGGCCACGGCCACCGCAGCCACCACGACCACGGCACCCTTGATCACCGATGGCAGCTTGGACTTGAGCACGCCAAAGCCCGCACCCAGCACCACGCAGGCGATCAGCACGTACATCATCTCGGAAGTGATCGCACGCAGCATCGAATAGAACGGCGTGAAATACCAGACGGGAGCAATGTGCGCCGGAGTCTTGAGCGGATCGGCCGGGATGAAGTTGTTGTATTCCAGGAAGTAGCCACCGAACTCGGGGGCGAAGAACACCACGGCCGAGAACAGGAACAGGAACACGGTCACACCCAGGATGTCGTGCACGGTGTAGTAGGGGTGGAAAGGCACGCCGTCGAGCGGGTGTCCCTTTTCATCCTTGGGAGCGTCAGGACCCTTGATTTCCACGCCGTCAGGGTTGTTCGAACCCACGTCGTGCAGCGCCAGCAAGTGGGCCACCACCAGTCCCAGCAGGACCAGCGGCACAGCGATCACGTGGAAGCTGAAGAAGCGGTTGAGCGTGGCGTCACCGACCACGTAGTCGCCGCGGATCAGCAGGGCCAGGTCGGGACCGATGAAGGGAATGGCGGCAAACAGGTTGACGATCACCTGGGCGCCCCAGTACGACATCTGGCCCCAGGGCAGCAGGTAGCCCATGAACGCTTCGGCCATCAGCGCCAGGAAAATGGCGCAACCGAAGATCCAGACCAGCTCACGCGGCTTGCGGTACGAACCGTAGAGCAGACCGCGGAACATGTGCAGGTACACCACGATGAAGAAGGCCGAGGCCCCGGTCGAGTGGATGTAGCGGATCAGCCAGCCCCAGGGGACGTCGCGCATGATGTACTCGACCGACTCGAATGCCTTGGCGGCATCGGGCTTGTAGTGCATCACGAGGAAAATCCCGGTCACGATCTGGATCACCAGCACCAGCAGGGCGAGCGATCCGAAGATGTACCAGAAGTTGAAATTTTTCGGAGCGTAGTACTCCGACATGTGCACGCGGTAAGCATCGAACGCCGTGGGGAAACGGTTTTCGAACCAGTTCGTGACCTTCGCGCCCGCAGAGGCGTTCGGGGAGATGTCCTTGAATTCATGAGCCATGTCGTATTCCCTCAGGCCTTGTCTTCACCGATCAGGAGCTTGGTCTCCGACAGGTACTTGTGGGGCGGCACTTCCAGATTGTCCGGCGCGGGCTTGTTCTTGAACACACGGCCGGCCAGATCGAACGTCGAGCCATGGCAGGGGCACAGAAAGCCGCCATGCCAGTCGCTTGGCAGCGAAGGCTGCGGTCCGGCCTGGAATCTGTCGACTGGCGAGCAGCCCAGGTGGGTGCAAATGCCCACGACCACCAGAATTTCCGGCTTGATGGAACGGTGTTCGTTGCGCGCGTAGACCGGCGTCAGTTCCCCGGGCTTGCGCTGGGACTGGGGATCGGCGAGCTGGCCGTCCAGGGAAGGCAACTCTGCCACCTGCTCCGGCGTGCGCTTCATGATCCAGACGGGTTTGCCGCGCCACTCGGCCGTGACTTTCTCACCAGGCTTGAGGGCGGAAATATCCACCTCGACGGGAGCGCCTGCAGCCTTGGCCTTTTCGGACGGCTGGAAGCTGCTCACAAAAGGTACGGCTGTTGCCACGCCGCCCACCGCACCAGCGCAGGCCGACGTGATGATCCACGTCCGCTTGCTGGAGTCGATTGGAGTGTCACTCATGGGGATCCTCGATGTACATCGCTTGATTTGGGGTCAACTACAAATTGTAGCGGAGTGAGTATGGTTATTCCAGGCTGTCGCTCCTGTCGATGTCCGCTGTTGACAGAAGTCAAGCCGGGCCATACTGTTTGCCCAAACCAACTCCAGGAGAACCGCACATGGGCATGATGCAAGAATTCCGCGAATTCGCGATCAAGGGAAACGTGATTGACTTGGCGGTGGGCGTGATCATTGGTGGCGCATTCGGGAAAATCGTCGACTCGGTGGTTTCCGATCTCATCATGCCGGTGGTCGGGCTGGTGTTCGGCAAGCTCGATTTCTCCAACCTGTTCCTGGTGCTGGGCTCCGTGCCCACTGGCACGGCGATGACGCTGGATGCACTGCGCAAGGCCGGCGTGCCGGTCCTGGCCTATGGCAACTTCATCACGGTGGCGGTCAACTTCCTGATCCTGGCCTTCATCATTTTCCTGATGATCAAACAGATCAACCGCCTCAAGCGCAGCGCCCCACCGGCCCCCGCTCCTGCAACGCCCGAAGACATCGTGCTGCTGCGTGAGATCCGGGATAGCTTGGCTCGTAACACCCCCTGAGCGGCTGACGCCGGATGGCCGGCCCCCGCTTCCCCCTCTCATCCTTCGGTGGAGGGGGGCGACACCATCGCTGCGGGGCGGCCCTTGCTCGGTGTCCCCTTGTTGGGCCGCGCCAGTGGCATAGGGCGCGCCTTCTTTTCAGCCCGCAAGCTGGCGTGCCATGCGCACTGCTTCGATCAGGCTGGACGCGTCGGCCAGGCCCTTGCCGGCGATATCGAATGCCGTTCCGTGGTCCGGGCTGGTGCGCACCAGCGGCAGGCCCAGCGTCACGTTGACGCCCTTCTCCACGCCCAGGTACTTGACCGGGATCAGCCCTTGGTCGTGGTACATGGCCAGCACCACATCGAACTCGCCGGGGTGACCCGGCGCGTTGCGTGCACGCATGAACACCGTGTCGGGCGCGAACGGCCCGTGCACGTCCATGCCCAGCGCGCGCGCGGCTTCGATCGCGGGCACGATGGTCTCGATTTCTTCCCGGCCAAAACGCCCGCCCTCGCCCGCATGCGGGTTGAGCCCGGCCACCGCAATGCGCGGCGCGCGGCCCAGCGTACGCGTGAGCGCCGCGTGGGTGATGCGCAGCGTCTCGAGAATCTGCGGCTGGGTCACGGCGTCCAGCGCATCACGCAACGCGACATGGATGCTCACCAGCACCGTGCGCAACTCGTCATTGGCCAGCATCATGCGCACCGGCATGTCGGCCAGCGCCACACCCGCGTGCTGCGCGGCCGCGGCCTGCAGCAGTTCGGTATGACCGGGGAAATCCACCCCGGCCAGCGCCAGCGCCTCCTTGTGCAGGGGCGCCGTCACCAGGGCCGCAATGCGCCCTTGCAAGGCCGCTTCGGCCGCCCACTCCACGCAGCGCGCCGCGGCCTCGCCGGCCTGGCGCGAAATCTGGCCCCAGGGCGCAGGCCCCGGCAGACCGGCCAGCGGCAGCACCGGCAGGCAGCGCGCAGGCACGGACCAGGCGTCATCCGGGTTTGCGATCACCGCCACAGGCAGCGAACTGTCTCCATTGCGCAACACTGCATCGCTTGCACGGCGCATGGTGGCCACTTCGCCCACGGCAAAACAGCCGCGCAAAACCTCGGGCGCATCACGAAAGGCCTTGGCGATGGTTTCCGGGCCTATGCCGGCGCAGTCGCCCTGAGTGATGGCGATGGCGCGACCGGGTGGATTCAGATCAGAAATGGCAGACACAAAAGACTCCAAAAACAGTATTCCACCGTATCTCGCAACGCCCACGGCCTACGAAACTGGCGTGCTCCCGTTCAGGGGCAACGAGCAAGCGCCGTCGCGCAGCGAGGTTGCCGTCCCCCTCCACCGAAGGTTGAGAGGGGGAAGCCGCGTCAGCGGCTCAGGGGGTGCTTCTTTTTTATGCGGGGTTGTCGATCTCAACGAAGACATGGTCCAGTCCATGCGCTGCCGCGACATGGGCCGCGACCGCGGGGGCGCCATAGCGCTCGGTCGCATGGTGACCGGCAGCGATGAAGGCCACGCCCGTTTCACGCGACAAATGGGCCTGGGGCTCGGAAATCTCGCCCGTGAGGAACAGATCGGCGCCCGCGGCAATGGCCGACTCGAAGTAGCTCTGGGCCCCGCCCGTGCACCAGGCCAGCTGGCGAATGGGCCGGCCGTCGCCGGGCAGACAGGTCACCGTCCGACCCAGCACCTGTTGCACATGGGAGGCCAGGTCTTCGGCGCTGGACTCGGGGCCCGGCGCCATTCCCAGCCAGCCCAGCTCCTGCTCGCCAAAACGTCCTTGCGCTTCCCAGCCCAGCCGCAGGCCCAGTTGGGCGTTGTTGCCCAGCTCGGGATGGGCGTCGAGCGGCAGGTGGTAGGCGAACAGATTGATGTCGTGGGCCAGCAGCAGGCGCAGACGCTCTTTCATCCAGCCCGTCACCCGCCCGTCCTGACCGCGCCAGAACAGGCCGTGGTGCACGAAGATGGCGTCGGCCCGCAGGTCGATCGCCGCCTCGATCAGCGCACGGCTGGCCGTGACGCCGCTGACCAACCGGGTGATGCGGGGCTTGCCTTCCACCTGCAAGCCGTTGGGCCCGTAGTCTTTGAAGCGTTGGGGCTGCAGCAAGTCGTCCAGACTGCCCAGCAGGTCTTGTCGCGAGATGGTCATACTCCGATTGTCTCAGCCCATCCGCCCTTCATGCAAAAAAACCGCCATGCAGGCCCAAAACCACGACAGTGATTCATTCCACGTGCGCGGCCCACGCAACTGGCGCGCCCCAGCAAGGGGGCAGCGAGGAAGGGCCGCCCCGCACCGAGGCTGCCGCCCCCCTCCACCGCAGGATGAGAGGGGGGAGCCGCGTCAGCGGCTCAGGGGGTGCTTAAATTCCGTGCCTTCCAGCCCTTGGAGGCCAGCGGCCAGAAAGCCAATGCGACGCCCAGAATGCCCATCGCCCCCACGTAATGGGCCGGGAACAAATGGTCGTACTGCTGGCCGACGCTGATCAGCACCGGCGTGAGGCCGCCGAACACCGCATAGGCCATGTTGTAGGAAAAGGACAGGCCCGAGAAGCGCACGGCGGGCGGGAAGGCCCGCACACTGACGATGGGCAGCAGCGAAATCGAACCGACGAAGAATCCCACCAGCGCATAGGTCACCACGAGGGACTCGGGCGAGCCCGGCAGACCCAGGTAGAACAGGTAGGAGGTCACCGCCATGCCACCCCAGCCGATGATCATCACGGCCTTGGTGCCGATGCGGTCCGTGGCCCAGCCCGTGACCAGGCAGCCGATCGTCAGCATCAGCGTTGCGGCCACGTTCGCCTGCAGCGACAAGGCGGCGGGGATATGGAACACCTTCTGCAAATAAGCCGGCGTGAACAGAATCACCACCACGATGGCCGTGGACAGCACCCAGGTCATCAAGGCCACCAGCACGATGGCGGGGCGGTGGTCACGCAAAATGGTCTTCAACGGCAGCTCGCGGGCAACGCTCTTGCGCGCGGCCATCTCCTTGAAGATGGGAGTTTCCTCGAGAAAGCGGCGCAGGTAGACCGAGACCATGCCGAACACGCCGCCCAGGATGAAGGGAATGCGCCAGGCATAGGCATTGATTTCGCTGGTGCTGAACCAGCTGTTGATGCCCACGGCGATCAGCGAGCCCAGCAGGATGCCGCCGGTGATGCCCGAAGTCAGCGTGCCGACGGCCAGACCGTAATGCTTTTGCGGCACATGCTCGGCCACGAAGACCCAGGCGCCCGGCATTTCACCGCCGATGGCCGCGCCCTGCAGCACACGCATCGCCAGCAGCAGCAATGGCGCGGCAATGCCTATCGCCTCATAGGTGGGCAGCAGGCCGATCACCAAGGTCGGCAGGGACATCAGGAAAATGGACAGCGTGAACATCTTCTTGCGGCCCAGGATGTCACCGTAGTGGGCAATGATGATGCCGCCCAGGGGGCGTGCCAGGTAGCCGGCGGCGAAAATGCCCAGGGTCTGCAGCTGGCGCAGCCATTCCGGCATTTGCTCGGGAAAGAACAGGCGTCCCAGCACATTGGCGAAGAAAATGTAGACGACGAAGTCGTAGAACTCCAGCGTGCCGCCGAGTGCGGACAGGCCCAGCGTCTTGTAATCTTTTTTCGTCAAGGGACGGGCAGGCGCACCGGCGGGAATCGCCTTGCCGGTGGAGTAGTCAAGCGTAGTCATGGTGTTCGCAAAAAAAGTGTCAACAACAAGACAGCGCGGGTACCGCCCCCCCGGTCAGGTGGGCGGCAACCGGTTCTTCCAATGCCTGGGTGAGGAAAGAATGCCTGGGGCTCCGGGCAGATGGGCCGGAACGCCAGTGAACACAGAATGGCGCAGTCGAAGCCCATTCTAGGGTTTCCACTTATCCAATGTGGTCAACCTCACTACTCGTGCTTGAGTCAAGACCATTTGCACCCGCCAGGGCTTGCAGCACAATGACAGCTTCTTTGACCACCCGTGATGGACTTCATGAAGCGCTTCTGGCTCTTGTTTTCCCAAGCCGTGACCATCCTGGTCGCCGCCTACTTCGTTGTCGCCACCCTGCAGCCTGACTGGTTGCATGGCGGAATGACCCGCTCGCGTGCAGGCGTGGCTTTGCTCGAGGCCCCGTCCACTCCCGCCGGCGTACCCGCTCCTGGCAGCCTCAGCGCGGCCGCGCGCAAGGCGGCACCGGCCGTGGTGAGCATCAACACCAGCAAGGCCGTGCGCCACCCGCGCAGCAACGACCCCTGGTTCCAGTTCTTCTTCGGCGAACAGGGCCCCCAGGAGCAGACCGGTCTGGGCAGCGGCGTGATCATCAGCCCCGACGGCTACATCCTGACCAACAACCATGTGGTCGAAGGCGCGGATGACATCGAAGTCACGCTCGCCGACAACCGCCAGGCCAAGGCCCGCGTGATCGGCACCGACCCGGAAAGCGATCTGGCCGTGCTCAAGATCGCGCTCGACAAGCTGCCCGTGATCGTGCTGGGAAATTCCGACCAGCTCGTCGTGGGCGACCAGGTGCTGGCCATCGGCAACCCCTTTGGCGTAGGCCAGACCGTGACCAGCGGCATCGTCAGCGCCCTGGGCCGCAGCCAGCTGGGCATCAACACCTTCGAGAACTTCATCCAGACCGACGCAGCCATCAACCCCGGCAACTCGGGTGGCGCCCTGGTCGATGTCTACGGCAATCTGCAAGGCATCAATACCGCCATCTACTCGCGCTCGGGCGGCAGCATGGGCATTGGCTTCGCGATTCCGGTGTCGACGGCCAAGATGGTGCTCGACAGCATCGTCAAGCAAGGCCACGTGACACGCGGCTGGATAGGCGTCGAGCCCAATGAACTCTCGCCCGAACTGGCCGAGACTTTCGGCGTCAAGGGCGCAACCGGCGGCGTGATCGTCACCGGCGTGCTGCAGGCCGGCCCCGCGGCCCAGGCAGGCATGCGCCCCGGCGATGTGATCGTGCAGGTCACCGACAAGCCCGTGCGCAATGTGGCGGAACTGCTGTCCACCGTGGCCAGCCTGACTCCCGGCACCGCCGCCGATTTCCAGCTGCGCCGCGGTGACACGGAGCTCACCATCAAGGTCACTCCTGCCGTGCGCCCCGCCCAGCCCAAGCGCGAAGAGCAGCGCCGCTGAGCCATCGGCTGACAACGAAAAAGCGGCCCATGCGGGCCGCTTTTTTCATGTCCAATGCCCACCGCTGCGGGGGCTGGAACAGCTTACTTGTTCGAGTTGTCTGCCGAGGCCGCCGACTTCTCGGCTTCTTCTTCCTCGCTGTCCGGCGAGCGGGACACGCGGCTGAACCAGCCCGCGCCCAGAATGCCCACTTCATACAAGATGCACATGGGAATGGCCAGCGCCAGCTGTGAAATCACATCCGGAGGCGTAACCACGGCCGCGATGATGAAGGCCACCACCACGAAATAGCCGCGAAACGCCTTGAGCTTTTCGATTTCGACCAGCTTGAAGCGCACCAGCAGCATGACCACGATGGGCACCTGGAAGGCTAGGCCAAACGCCAGGTACAGCGACAGGATGGCTTCCACATACGAAGCAATGTCCGGAGTCGCGGCCACGCTGGCGGGCGTGAACCCCTGGATGAAGGCGAACATCTTGTCGAGCACGAAAAACTGCACGAAAGCGATGCCGAGGTAGGCCAGCAGGCTGCCGAACATGATCAGCGGCAGGGCAAAACGCTTTTCATGGCTGTACAGGCCGGGCGACACGAAGGCCCACATCTGGTACATGATCCAGGGCAGCACGGCCAGCACACCGACCATGCCCAGCACCTTGATAGGCACGAAGAACGGGGTGAACACGCCGACCGCGATCAGCTTCGCATTCGGCGGCATGTGCGCCTTGATCGGCATGGCGATGAAATCGATCAGGCCGTTCGGGCCTGGCCACACCGCCAAGATGGCCACGGCCAGGGCGATTCCGTAAATGCAATAGAGCAGTCGGTTGCGCAACTCCAGCAGGTGCTGCACAAAAGGCTGCTCGGTGCCGGCCAGCTCGTCGTCTTTGGATGGGATGTCTGACATGGTGGAGATAGCGGGCCGTCAAGCCCTGACACACTTTCGGGAAGACCAGTAAAAAAGCACGCGCCACGAACTGCGCGCCGAAGCCTGAATCCAGGCGTTCGGCGCATGCCGTTCGCAACGCCTCGCCAGCGCTGTTGCCTCACCCCACGCGCCCTGCGGCAGCGCAGGTCAGCGGAATTTCTGCGGACGAAAGCGCGCTACGCGGGCCGCACCGGATTGTGCCTTGCTGCGCACGCCTGCGCGGGCCTTGTACCACTGGGGCACGGCCGCGCGCTTGAGGCGCCAGTTCTTGCGCGGGTGCGCATAGGCCGGCACCACGCCGCTGGCGGACTCGTAAGAGGATGCGTAGCTGCCTGAGGACGAATCCAGTGCATCGCCCGTCGCGTTGTGCCAGTCCTTTTCGAAGTCGCTGGCACTGGTGTGAATGGTTTGCTCGACGTCGCGCGCAGCCCCTTCCACCGTTTCCTTCATCTTCTTGAGCTCGTCGAGCTCCATAGAGCGGTTGACTTCGGATTTCACATCGGCGACGTAACGCTGGGCCTTGCCCAGCAAGGTCCCCACGGTACGCGCCACGCGTGGCAGCTTTTCCGGCCCGATGACAATCAATGCCACCGCGCCGATCAGCGCCATCTTGGACAGGCCAATATCAATCATGCAAGCAGCAACAAGTGATTAGCTTTTTTGCTTGGCTTCCACGTCGATCGTGGTCTTTTCAGCCGATTGCTGGTTCGCAACCTGGCCGGGAGCGGCCGTCGTGTCAGATGCTGCCGCATCCGCGCCGCCGTCCTTGACGCCGTCCTTGAAACCCTTCACCGCGCCGCCCAGATCGGAGCCGAGGTTCTTGAGTTTCTTGGTGCCGAACACCATGACAACGATAAGCAGCACGATCAGCCAGTGCCAGATGGAAAAAGAGCCCATGAGTTATCTCCTAACGAATTCAGAACATTTTAGACGGGCGCACGTGAACAGTTGATGAAACGCCCTGTTTGTCATGCGACAAGTATCCGTCATCCCTAGCGCTCGCACCGCTCAAAGCCCACGCAACTGACGTGCCCCAGCTCAGGGGCACCGAGCAAGGGCAGCCCCGCAGCGACGGTGCCGTCCCCCTCCACCGAAGGATGAGAGGGGGAAGCCGCGAAGCGGCTCAGGGGGTGCATTACCCTTTCAACCAGGGGCGTGGGCCGCCCATGACATGCAGGTGCAGATGGTGCACTTCCTGACCGCCTTCGGTGCCGGTATTGACCACCACGCGAAAGCCCCCAGTGGGGTAGGGATTGCAGCCCTGCTCCAGCGCCAGCTTAGGGGCCAGCGCCATCATCCGGCCGATCAGGCCCGCATCCTCGGCCTGCACATGGGCCAGCGATGGAATGTGCTTCTTCGGCAGCATCAGAAAGTGGATGGGCGCGCCTGGGTGGATGTCGTGAAAGGCCAGGACTTCGTCGTCTTCATACACTTTGCGCGAAGGAATCTGGCCGGCAATGATTTTGCAAAAGAGGCAGTCGGGATCGTGCATGTCAGTCAGAGAAAGTTAAAGGTAGAACGAAGCAGAAGGCAGGCGCCTGGAGCTCACCGCCTATGAAACTGGCACGCCCCAAAGCCAGAGACATCGAGCAAGGGCCGCCCCGCAGCGAGGATGTCGTCCCCCGCGGGGGAAAGCCGCGCCAGCGGCACAGGGGGGCTTAAATATCCACGGCCTGGTCCTTGTTCATCGCCACCATGCCGCGCACGATGCGATACAGGAACCAGATGGAAATGATGCCCCAGGCGATCCAGCCGGGAAAAATGAACAG
Source organism: Acidovorax bellezanensis (assembly GCF_025421555.1). NCBI lineage: Bacteria > Pseudomonadati > Pseudomonadota > Betaproteobacteria > Burkholderiales > Comamonadaceae > Acidovorax > Acidovorax bellezanensis. Next base: position 238,548 of record NZ_JAODYH010000017.1, on the reverse strand, counting down.
CAGCCACAGCGGTGCCGTGACCAGGTACAGCACCCCGGCCCAGATCACGGTGCGGATGCGCCAGGAAAAGTGGCTGGCCTGCCAGGTGCCGACCGCGTCGGAACGCTTGACCAGGTCGATGATCAGGGCGATCACCAGCAGAGCTATGCTGGGCTGGGCGCTGGGTACGACGGCGGCCACGGCCACGATCAGGTGCAGCACGTAGCTGACCCAGCCCCAGGCCTTGAGGCCGTCCATTTGCTGAGGGTCCAGGGAACGGGATTCGACGATGTCATCACGCATGCGACTCTCCTTCTTGTTGCGAGCGCGCCTGGACTTTGCGCAAGGCCTTCTCTTCCAGCCCGCTGGTGCCTTCGCGGCGCTCGAGTTCGGCCACCACTTGGGCGGGGGTCAAACCGTAGTGGGACAGGGCAATCATCGTATGAAACCAGAGATCGGCCACTTCGTACAGCACTTTGCTGGTATCGCCACCATGGTCGGCGTCCTTGGCCGCCATGACCACTTCCGTGGCTTCTTCGCCGATCTTCTTCAGAAAGGCATCGGGCCCCTTGTGCAGCAGGCGGGCCACATAGCTTTTTTCCGGGTCGCCGCCGTTGACCGTCTTGCGGCTTTCGATCACCGCGGCCAGCCGCGCCAGGGCGCCTTCGCTCGACGCTGCAAAATTTTCAGAAACAGTCATACACATTCACCGGTAAATGGATTCAGGGTCTTTGAGCACCGGATCCACAGGGGTCCAGACGCCGTCCTTGAGCACGCTGTAAAAGCAGCTGTGGCGGCCCGTATGGCAGGCAATGCCGGGATCGTGCCCTTCCTGGGTGATCTTCAGCAGCACCACGTCGTTGTCGCAATCCAGGCGCATTTCATGCACCAGCTGCACATGGCCGGACTCTTCGCCCTTGAACCACAGGCGGTTGCGCGAACGGCTGAAATAGACCGCGCGGCCCAGTTCCGCCGTCTTGGCCAGCGCCTCGCGATTCATCCAGGCAAACATCAGCACGTCGCCCGAACTGCGCTCCTGCGCAATCACCGGCACCAGGCCTTGCGCGTCCCATTTCACTTCATCAAGCCAGTTCATAGTGTTTAGATCCGTACAGGGATGCCGCGTTCGGCCATGCGCTGCTTGGCCTGGCCCACGGTGAATTCGCCATAGTGAAAAATGCTGGCCGCGAGCACGGCATCGGCGCCGCCTTGCTGCACGCCATCGGCCAGGTGGTCAAGATTGCCCACGCCGCCCGATGCGATCACGGGCACGCTGACGGCATCGCTGACGGCACGCGTGAGCGCCAGATCGAAGCCCGACTTGGTGCCGTCGCGGTCCATGCTGGTCAGCAGGATTTCGCCCGCGCCGCGCCGCGCCATCTCGCTGGCCCACTGCACGACATCCAGGCCGGTGTTCTTGCGTCCGCCGTGGCTGTACACATCCCAGCCCGGCCCCATGGGCAGGCCGTCGGCGCCCGGGCGCTGCTCGCCTTCGAGCGTGCGGCGCTTGGCATCGATGGCCACCACGATGCACTGGGCACCGTATTTCTGCGAAGCCGCATTGATGACGTCGGGATTGGCCAGCGCCGCCGAGTTGAAGCTGGTCTTGTCGGCGCCGGCGTTGAGCAGTCGGCGCACGTCGTCCACGGTGCGCACTCCGCCGCCCACGGTGAGGGGAATGAACACCTGGCTGGCAACAGCTTCGATGATGGGCAGGATCAGGTCCCGGCCATCGCTGGTCGCCGTGATGTCGAGGAAGGTGAGCTCGTCGGCCCCCTGGCCGTTGTAGCGCGCGGCGATTTCCACCGGATCGCCGGCGTCACGCAGTTCGACAAAATTGACACCCTTGACGACGCGGCCTCCGGTCACGTCAAGGCAGGGAATGATGCGTTTGGCAAGCATGGCGCTGGGTCTCACAAAGCTGAAAAAGAAAATCTAGGCGCAGGCGGCCTGACGGCGGGCTTCGCCGTCCTGCCAGCGCCAGGCGTCAAGACACATGCGGTCCAGGTCCAGTTCGGCACGCCAGCCCAGCAACTGCTCGGCACTGGACGGATCGGCCCAGTACGCGGCCAGATCGCCGGGGCGGCGCGCCACCACTTCATAGGGAATCGGCCGACCGCAGGCCCGGGCAAAGCTGGCGACCATTTCCAGCACCGAGGCCGGACGACCCGAGCCCAGGTTCACGGTCAGCAAGCCCGTGTGCTGGCGCAGGTAGTTGAGCGCCGCGACGTGGCCCTTGGCCAGATCGGTGACGTGGATGTAATCGCGCACGCCCGTGCCATCGACTGTAGGGTAGTCGTTGCCGAAGACGCGCAGTTGCGCGCGCTGGCCCGTCGCCACCTGGGCCACGAAGGGCATCAGATTGTTGGGCACATCCTGCGGGTCTTCGCCGATCAGGCCGCTCTCATGGGCGCCCACGGGATTGAAGTAGCGCAGCCGCGCCAGGCGCCAGGCCTGGGGCTCGGAGGCATCCAGGTCGGCCAGCACCTGCTCTATCATCAGCTTGGTCTGGCCGTAGGGGTTGGTGGGCGACAGCGGGAAATGCTCGGCGATGGGCATCACGGCCGATTCCGCATAGACCGTCGCCGATGACGAAAACACCAGCGTGCGGACATTCGCCCGCTGCATGGCCTGCAACAGCGTCAGCGTACCGGCCACATTGGTGTCGTAATAGGCCAGCGGCTTGGCCACGGACTCGCCCACGGCTTTCAATGCGGCGAAATGGATCACCGCATCGATGGGATATTTGGCAAACAGCCGGTCCAGCAAGGCGCCATCGCGCACATCGCCTTCTTCGCACAGCGGCGCCTGGCCGGTGATGCGCTGCAGGCGTTCGAGCACGCTGCGCTGGCTGTTGCTGAAATTGTCCAGAATGACAAAAGCTTCGCCGGCCGCAGCCAGCTCTACGCAGGTATGCGAGCCGATGAAGCCGGTGCCGCCGGTAACAAGAATCACGGAGTTTCCTTTGCTGTTCGCGCAGGCCAGGGCTTGAACCCCAGGCCGCGCAAAAGTCCATTATTTCAGGCTTCGGGGCGCGCGCTGCACTCCAGCCTTTGCGCAGCCTGCCAATGCCCTTGCGGGGCCAGCACCACGGGCGCATCGATGGCCGCAGCTTCCACGCACAGCATATGGGTATGGCCGTCAGACGGCATGTCGGACAGGCGCGCGCACAGCGCAGCACCCGGATTCCAGACCACGGTATCGACCCAGGCCGCATCCTGCGCGATACGCAGCCGCGCCTGGCCGGCTTCGTGCAGCGCCATGGCCTGGGCCGGGCGCGGGTAGACCCGATCGAGCTCAGGGCCAAAGCGCAGCGCAGCTTCTTGCAAGGGATGGGTGTCGGCCACGGCATCCCAGTAGCGCAGGCCTTCCAGGCCGGTCAGAGTGGCCTGGGCTGCGTCGTCGAGCCGCAGATAGCTGTGCAGCGCGGCCGTGAAGGCCAGGGGTGCATCACCGGGGTTGTGCACCGACAGCTGCACCGTCAAGGCGCCAGGCTGCAGCCGCACACTGAGTTCGGCCGCAAACGCATGCGGCCAGACGGCGCGCGTGGCGGCGCTGTCGGTCAGGCCCAGCGTCAGCCGCAGGGCATCGCCCTCGGCCTGCGCATCCGCCGCCTGGGCTTGCCAGGCCAGCGTGCGCGCAAAGCCATGCTTGACCAAGGGGCCGCGCTGATTGAACTGGGGAAAGCACACGGGAATGCCGCCACGGATGGGCGTCGCGCCATCATGGGCCGACTGCGGGCTCAGGAACAGCTGCTCCTGCCCGCCCGCCACCCAGGACAGCACCTGGGCGCCCTGCAGGGCGACCAGCGCCGTGTCGCCGCCGGGCAGGGTCAGCCGAACGGCCGGCAGGCCCTGCCACAAAGCGTCGACAGCCAGCATTTCAGACTCCGGCCAGTTCGTCGGCGCGCGCCTGGGCGGCCGCGAAGTCGAGGTTGCCCGAGTAAATCGCCCGGCCGCAGATCACGCCCTGCACGCCTTCTTTTTCGACGGCGCACAGTTGCTCGATGTCGGCCATGCCCGCCAGACCGCCCGAAGCGATGATGGGAATCGTCAGCGATTGCGCCAGCTTCACGGTGGCATCGATGTTGATGCCCGACAGCATGCCGTCGCGGCCGATGTCGGTATAGATGATGGACTCGACGCCCCAGTCTTCGAAGCGCTTGCCCACGCTCAGCACGTCCTGGCCGGTGAGCTTGCTCCAGCCGTCGATGGCGACCTTGCCGTCCTTGGCATCGAGGCCGACGATGATGTGGCCGGCGAAAGCCGTGCAGGCATCCTGCAGGAAGCCGGGGTTCTTCACCGCGGCCGTGCCGATGATCACGTAGCGCATGCCGGCATCGATATAGCGTTCGATGGTGTCGAGGTCGCGAATGCCGCCACCGATCTGCACCGGAATCACGTCGCCCACTTCCGCCAGGATGGCCTTGATGGCGGCATTGTTCTTGGGCGCACCCGCGAAAGCACCATTGAGGTCAACCAGGTGCAGGCGGCGCGCGCCCGCGTCGACCCACTTGCGGGCCATGGCCGCGGGGTCTTCACCGAAGGTGGTGGATTGGTCCATGTCGCCCTGCTTGAGGCGAACGCAGTGGCCGTCCTTGAGGTCAATGGCGGGAATGAGCTGCATGATGATTGAAAAAGGAAAAAGCGCCGGCGACTCCGGCGGGGAACGGGAACAGAATCAGGGATTCCAGTGCAGGAAATTGCGAAACAGGGCCAGGCCCTGGTCAGCGCTTTTTTCCGGGTGGAACTGGGTCGCAAAAATATTATCGCGCGCGATGGCTGCGGCAAAGCGTCCACCGTAATCGGCTTCGCCCGCGCAATGGAGTGCATTGCGCGGCTGGGCATAAAAGCTGTGCACGAAGTAGAAATAGCTGTCGTCTGGCACGCCCTGCCAGATAGCGTGCGACTGGCTCTGGCGCACACGGTTCCAGCCCATTTGCGGTACCTTGAAGCGGCTGCCATCGGGCTGGGTGCGGCCTTCCAGCTGGAATTTGCGCACTACGCCAGGAATCAGTCCCAGGCCGGGCGTATCGCCTTCTTCGCTGTGGTCCAGCAACATCTGCATGCCCACGCAGACGCCGAACAAGGGCTTGTCGCGCGCGGCTTCGAGCACCGGCTCGCGCAGACCCGAGCTGGCGAGCTCGCGCATGCAGTCGGGCATCGCGCCCTGGCCGGGCAGCACCACGCGGGCCGCGGAACGCACCACGTCCGGGTCGGCCGTGACCACGACCTGCCAGCCCGAGTCTTGCGCCGCGGCCTTGACGGCCTGCGAGACCGAGCGCAGATTGCCCATGCCGTAATCCACCACGGCGACGGTATTTGCTTGCATATTCATAGCTATCGGAAAGGGCTCCCTGCAATTGTGCGGCGAGCCTCTATTCTTACAGAGAGCCCTTGGTCGAGGGAATGGTGGTGGCAGCACGCGGATCAATCTCCACCGCCTGCCGCACGGCGCGGGCAAAGGCCTTGAAGACGGATTCGCACTGGTGGTGGGCATTGAAGCCCTTGAGGTTGTCGATGTGCACGGTGCAACCCGCGTGGTTCACAAAGCCCTGGAAGAATTCATAGACCAGCTGCGTGTCGAGCTGACCGATGCGTCCCGCCGTGAACTTCACGTCCATGTGCAGGCCCGGACGGCCGGAAAAGTCCACCACCACGCGCGACAGGGCTTCGTCCAGCGGCACGTAGACATGGCCGTAGCGGCGCAGGCCCTTCTTGTCGCCCACGGCGCGCGCAAAGGCCTGGCCCAGCGTGATGCCGATGTCTTCCACCGTGTGGTGGCCGTCGATGTGCAGATCGCCTTCGCAATGCACTTCCATGTCGATCAGGCCGTGGCGGGCAATCTGTTCGAGCATGTGGTCCAGAAAACCGATGCCGCTGTGCAGCTTGTTCTGGCCCGTGCCATCGAGGTTGATGCGCACGGTGATGCGGGTCTCGGCCGTGTTGCGGCTGACTTCCGCGATGCGCGGCGCGGCCGCGGAGGTGGAGATGAGAGCAGAAGAGGTCATATCGAAGCTTCCAGTGCAGCAAGCATAAGGGCATTGTCGGCCGTGCTGCCCACGGTCAGACGCAAACATTGGTCCAACAAGGGGTGCATGGCCGAGACATTCTTCACCAGCACGCCGCGCGCCTTCATGCCGGCATGGGCGGCGGCGGCGTCGCGCACGCGGATCAGCACCATATTGGCTTCACTGTCCCAGACTTTTTGCACCCCAGGCAGGCGGCGCAGCGCGGCCAGCAGTTCGGTGCGCGCCGCGCACAGCTCGGCGGCCTGGGCCGCGAACACGTCGGTGTGCTCCAGCGCGAACAGCGCGGCTTCGCAATTGAGCACGCTCACGTTGTAGGGCGGGCGCACCTTGTCGATTTCCTGCACCAGCGCCTTCTGGCCGATCAGATAACCCAGGCGTACGCCGGCCAGGCCGAACTTGCTGAGCGTGCGCATCAGCAGCACATGGGCGTTGCGCTCGGGTTCGGCATGCATGCGGGTAATCCAGCTGCGGCTGGCGAACGGCTGGTAGGCCTCGTCCATCACCACCATGCCGCCCTGGGCGCCCACGGCGTCGATCACGCGCTGCACCACGGCTTCGCCCCACAGCGTGGCCGTAGGGTTGTTGGGATAGGCCAGATAGGTGATGGCCGGACGGTGCTCGGCCAGGGCCGCGAGCATGGCGGCCTCGTCGAGCTGGAAGTCCGCGTCCAGCGACACATTGACGAAATCCAGGCCTTGCAGCTGGGCGCTCATCGGGTACATCACAAAACCCGGCATGGGCGCGAGCAGCTTGGCGCGCTGGCCCGCCTGGGCGCAGGCCAGGGCCAGCAGGGAAATGATTTCATCCGAACCATTGCCCAGCAGAATGGCCGAGCCCGCGGGAGCGCCCGCATAGTCCATCAAGGCCTGCTTCAGGTCTTCAAGCCGCTCGCCCGGGTAGCGGTTCAGCGCCAGCGCGCCCAGACGTGCACCCAGCGCCGTCTGCAGCGCGGGCGGCAGGCTGAACGGGTTTTCCATGGCGTCCATCTTGAGCAGGCCCGTGGCCGGCTGAACGACGTAGGCATGCATGGCGCGCACATCGGCGCGAATGCGCTGCAGCGTGGAAGAAAGATTGGCAGATTCGGTCATGGCTCGAGCCCCTGCTGGACGGGATGAATGATTTGCACGCCGCCAAACTGCGCGCCGTGAGGCAGTTGCAGTGACAGCAAAGTTTCGCAGCCGCTGTGCTGGGCCGCGGCCAGGGCCAGGCAGTCGCCCCAGGCCAGTTGGTGCCGGGCTTCGACAGCCCAGGCGGTCTCGAACGTCGCGGCATCGATTTGCCAGGGCGTCCAGGTCTGGTAGCGGCGCATCGCGGCGCGCGCATCGCCTTGCGGCATGGGCCTTTGGCGCTGCACGGTGACGATTTCGTAGAACTCGGCCAGCACCTGGGAGCTGACGCGCCCCAGGCGCTCGCGCCACAGGCTGTCCAGCCAGACCAGCACCGCGGCCTGCGCCGGATCTGACGTGTCCTCGGCGCTGACCAGCACCGACGTATCGACAAACACCGGCTGGCGCGAAAGATGGAGTCGGCTCATGCGCCCTCTCCCATGGCGGTGGGCGCCGTGCGCGCAAAGCACACGCTGCGCGCCGCATCCTCCGCCGGGCCGGCACCGGGCGCCCAGGTGCGCTCGTCCGTGCGCCAGGCCAGATAGGCGCGCTCGTAGGCGTCTTCACGGCGCTGCATTTCAGCCAGGAAATCGCCCACCATGCGCGATACGCTGGTGCCGCGCCGGGCCGCTTCCACACGTGCCCATTCGAGCACGTTGTCGTCCACAGTGATGGTGACGTTCTTCATGACTGCAGTTTACACGGATTTCGTGTCACACGAACTTCGTGTTGCACGGTTTTCGTGCTCAAAACCCTGTGCACGTAAAAAAAGCCACGGCTTCCTGGAAGACCGTGGCTGGCATTCGCTCTGGCACTCGCCAGAAAAATCAGTCCTTCAAGCGCATCTCAGCGGCTCTCGCATGGCCTTGCAGGCCTTCGCCGTGGGCCAGCACCGAAGCGATCTTGCCCAGCACCTGGGCACCGGCTTCGCTGACTTCGATCAGGCTGGAGCGCTTCTGGAAGTCGTAGACGCCCAGCGGCGAGGAAAACCGCGCCGTGCCGCTGGTGGGCAGCACGTGGTTGGGGCCGGCGCAGTAGTCGCCCAGCGATTCGCTGGTGTAGGCACCGAGGAAAATCGCGCCCGCGTGCTTGAGCAGCGGCTCCCAGCGGTGCGGGTCCTGGCTGGAGACTTCCAAGTGCTCGGGCGCAATCCGGTTGCTGATGGCGCAGGCCTCTTCCATGTCGCGCGTGAGAATCAGCGCGCCACGGTCATTGAGGCTTTTGGCGATGATGGCCGCGCGCGGCATCTCGGGCAGCAGGCGGTCGATTTCGCGCTGCACGGCGTCGAGGTAGTCGGCGTCGGGGCTCAACAAGATGCTTTGCGCCAGCTCGTCGTGCTCGGCCTGGCTGAACAAGTCCATGGCCACCCACTCGGCAGGCGTGCTGCCGTCGGCCAGCACCAGGATTTCCGAAGGGCCGGCAATCATGTCTATGCCCACGGAGCCGAACACGCGCTTCTTGGCGCTGGCCACATAGGCATTGCCCGGGCCGGTAATCTTGTCGACCTTGGGTACGGTCTGCGTGCCATAGGCCAGCGCGGCCACAGCCTGGGCACCGCCAATGGTGAAGGCCCGGTGCACACCGGCGACATAGGCCGCGGCCAGCACCAGTGCGTTCTTGGCGCCCTGGGGCGTGGGCACGACCATGATGATTTCGCCCACACCGGCCACCTGGGCCGGAATCGCGTTCATCAGCACGCTCGACGGATAGGCGGCCTTGCCACCGGGCACGTAAATGCCCACGCGGTCCAGCGGCGTGACTTTCTGCCCCAGCAACGTGCCGTCTTCGTCGCGGTAGCTCCAGCTTTCACCACAGGCCTTCTTTTGCGCTTCGTGGTAGCGGCGCACGCGCTCGGCGGCCGACTGCAGCGCTTCGCGCTGGACATCGGGCAGGCCGTCAAACGCGGCCTTGAGCTCGGCCGCCGTCAACTCCAGCGCCGACAGGCTGTCCGCGGTCAGGCCGTCGAAGCGCTGCGTGTATTCGAGCACGGCGGCATCGCCGCGCTGCTGCACGTCGGCCAGGATGTCGGCCACGCGCTGCTCGATCGCTGCATCGGTATCGGCCGACCAATGCAGGCGGGCCTGGAAGGCAGTTTCAAAATCGGCACTGTCAGTGCGCAAACGGGCGGGCGTGGCTTTCATCTTTTCCAGCTTCAATAGGTAAGGGTCAGGCCTTGGCCTGCGTGGCGCGTGCGAACACGTCGATCAGGCGGCGCAAAGGCACTTGCTTGAGCTTGAGCGCGGCCTGGTTGACCACCAGGTGCGAGCTGATGTCCATGATGCGTTCGACTTCCACCAGGTGGTTGGCCTTGAGCGTATTGCCCGTGGACACCAGGTCGACGATGGCGTCGGCCAGGCCCGTCAGCGGTGCGAGCTCCATGCTGCCGTAGAGCTTGATCATGTCGACGTGCACGCCCTTGCTGGCGAAGAAGTTGCGCGCGATCTCGGTGTACTTGGTCGCGACCTTTAGACGCGAGCCCTGCTTCACGGCCAGTGCATAGTCGAAATCGGCGCGCACGGCGACGCTCACGCGGCACTGGGCAATGCACAGATCCAGCGGCTGGTACAGGCCTTGCGCGCCATGCTCGATCAGCGTGTCCTTGCCGGTCACGCCCAGGTCGGCACCGCCGTACTGCACATAGGTGGGCACATCGGTGGCGCGCACCAGCACCACGCGCAGGTCGGGCTGGTTGGTCGTCAGAATCAGCTTGCGCGATTTTTCCGGGTCTTCCAGCACTTCGATGCCGGCAGCAGCCAACAGCGGCAGGGTTTCTTCAAAAATCCGGCCTTTGGACAGGGCGAGGGTAATCATCAGACTCTTTCAATATCCGCGCCCAGAGCGCGCAGCTTGGCTTCCATGCAGTCGTAGCCGCGGTCGAGGTGGTAGATGCGGTCGACCAGGGTCTCGCCGCTGGCCACCAGTCCGGCAATCACCAGGCTGGCCGAAGCGCGCAGATCGGTCGCCATCACCGTGGCCCCCGACAGTCGCTCCACGCCTTCCACCACCGCCACCTTGCCATCGACCTGGATTTTTGCGCCCAGGCGCACCAGTTCGTTGACATGCATGAAGCGGTTTTCAAAAATCGTTTCCGTCACCGACGCCGCACCCTGGGAAATCACGTTCAGCACCATGAACTGGGCCTGCATGTCGGTGGGAAAGCCCGGGTATTCGGTGGTGCGAAAGCTCTGGCTCTTGAGCCGGCCTTCGGATTGCACGCGCATGCCGCCGTCCACGGCGTCCACCTTGGCACCGGCGTCACGCAGCTTGTCGATCACCGCGCCCAGATGGTCGGCGCGCGCGTGGCGCAGCAACACTTCGCCGCCCGTGGCGGCAACCGCGCACAGGAACGTACCGGCTTCGATACGGTCGGCCACCACCTGGTGGTCGCAGCCATGCAGGCGCTCCACGCCCTGGATGGTGATGCGGCTCGTGCCGTGGCCGCTGATGCGCGCGCCCATCTTGATCAGCATTTCGGCCAGATCGACGATCTCAGGCTCCATGGCCGCGTTTTCCAGCACGGTCTCACCTTCGGCCAGCGCTGCGGCCATCAGGAAGTTCTCGGTACCGGTCACCGTCACCATGTCGGTGGTGATGTGCGCGCCCGAAAGGCGCGTGCGTCCTGCGGCCAACTTGGCGAGCATGTAGCCGTGCTCGACCACGATCTGCGCACCCATGGCCTGCAAGCCCTTGATGTGCTGGTCGACCGGGCGCGAGCCGATGGCGCAACCGCCAGGCAAGGACACCGTGGCTTCGGCAAAACGGGCCAGCAACGGCCCCAGGGCCAGCACCGATGCGCGCATGGTCTTAACCAGCTCGTAAGGGGCTTCGGGCGTGGACAGGCGGCTGGCGTCTATGCGCACCGAGCCGTCGGCCGCATGCTCGACTTCGACGCCCATGTTGCGAATCAGCTTGAGCATGGTCGCCACGTCCTGCAGGCGCGGCACATTGCGCAACACCACAGGCTCGGCCGTCAGCAGCGCTGCGCACAATTCGGGCAGAGCGGCGTTCTTGGCGCCGGAAATCGAGACCTCGCCGTGCAGCGGATGACCGCCGCGAATCAAGAGTTTGTCCATGGCTGGATAGGCCTAAGTAGAAGTTAAAACTGCCTTAAACGAAGGCTGGCCTATCGTTTTCAGCGATCAAGTAAATAGAAAACACGCGCCTGTCGGCGCTTCAGGCCTGACGCGGCTGGTTGGCCCACTCGGCCGGGCTGAAAGTCTTCATCGACAAGGCATGGACCTCGTCGGTATGCATCTTGTTGCCCAGCGTGGCATAGACCCGGCGCTGGCGTTGAACCAGGCGCTGGCCTTCGAATTCGGCCGAGACGATGGTCGCGTACCAGTGGCGTCCGTCGCCTTCGAGCGCCAGGTGCTCGCAGGAAAGACCCGCGCTGATGATGGCTTTGAGTTGGTCGGCAGTCATGTCAGATCTCGCGCAGCGCCGCCATGGCGGCCCGCGTACCCCCCGCCACTGGGGCCGGGGAAAGGTTGCAAACAAAAAGAGTCATCGCAAAGCGACTCAGTGGCGAATCTTGTAGCCGGTGCGCAGCAGGTGCACGGCCAGCGCGCTGACCAGCAGCCAGGCGCTACCGACGATGGCCAGGCTGATCCAGGGCGAGACATCGCTCTGGCCGAAAAAGCCGTAACGGAAACCGTCGATCATGTAGAAGAACGGGTTCAGGTGGCTCACGGTCTGCCAGAACGGCGGCAGCGACTGTATCGAATAGAACACGCCCGACAGGAAAGTCATGGGCATGATGAGGAAATTCTGGAATGCGGCCATCTGGTCGAATTTGTCGGCCCAGAGGCCGGCGATCACGCCCAGCGTGCCCAGCAGGGCTGCGCCCAGCAGCGCGAAGACGACGATCCACACCGGCGCGGCAAAGTCGGGAATGGCGAAGAACAGCGTCACGATGAACACGCCCAGGCCGACCAGCAGTCCGCGCAGCACCGACGAGCCCACGTAGGCCCAGAACCAGGCCCAGTGCGACAGCGGTGTCAGCAGGATGAACACCATCGAGCCCATGATCTTGCTCTGCACGATGCTCGAGGAACTGTTGGCGAACGCGTTCTGCAGCACGCTCATCATGACCAGGCCGGGAATCAGGAACGCGGTGTAGCTGATGCGGTCATAGACCAGCACCCGGCCTTCGAGCACATGGCCGAAAATCAGCAGGTACAGCACGGCTGTGAGCACCGGCGCGGCCACGGTCTGGAAGCTGACCTTCCAGAAGCGCAGCACTTCCTTGTAAAACAGGGTTTGCCAACCTCTCATGCCACGCTCCCAGCGGGTGCCCGGGCTTCGCCCATGACGTTCAAAAACACATCTTCCAGATCGGCACGGCGGATTTCCATGTCTTCGATCACCACGCCTGCTTCACGCAGCGCGGACAGGTAGCGCTCGATGTCGCCGGCGTCCTGCGCGGGCATCTGCACAATGCGTCCCGTGACGCGCGCCGCCGTGCGCAGGTGCTCGGGCAGAAGACTGTTGGTCTTGAACTGCAGCACGTTGGCAGAAGCCGACTTGAGCAGGTCGGACATGCTCGAAAGCTTGACGACTTCGCCCTGCTTGAGCATGGCCACGCGGCTGCACAAGGCTTCGGCTTCTTCGAGGTAATGGGTGGTCAGCAGTACCGTATGGCCCTGCTTGTTGAGCTTGGCGATGAAATGCCACAGCGTCTGGCGCAGTTCCACGTCCACGCCCGCCGTCGGCTCGTCGAGCACGATGATGGGTGGCTTGTGCACCAGCGCCTGTGCCACCAGCACGCGGCGCTTCATGCCGCCGGACAGCTGGCGCATATTGGATTCGGCCTTGTCGGCCAGGCCCAGGCTGTCGAGCAGCTCGTCGATCCAGGCGTCGTTGTGCTTGACGCCAAAATAGCCCGACTGGAAGCGCAGGGCTTCGCGCACGTTGAAGAACGGGTCGAACACCAGTTCCTGCGGCACGATGCCCAGCTTGCGCCGTGCCTGGGCGTAATCCGCCTGGACATCGCTGCCCTGCACCAGCACCTTGCCGCTGTCGGCCCGGGCCAGTCCGGCCAGGATGCTGATCAGCGTCGTCTTGCCCGCCCCGTTGGGCCCCAGCAAGCCAAAGAACTCGCCTTCCGCGATATCCAGACTGACGTCATTGAGGGCCCGGAACGCGCCCTTGGGCGTGTGGTAGGTCTTGGAGATGGATTGGAATGAGACAGCGGGCATGGAGCTTGGCATTTTAAGCCCGGCCCTGCCATGCATGCAGCCTAGGGCCTTGGAGAAAGACCGAAAGCCTGGCGTGGGGTGTCAGACAGACGGTTCGAGCAGCAGCGCCTGCACACCGTACAGCGCGGCCATGGACGTCAGACCTGCGGGCAGGCCCAGCACCACCAGCGACTTGCCGGCAGCCAAAGCCGTGCGCCGGCAGGCCAGCAGCACGGCCAGGGCCGACGAATCGAATTGCGTCAAGGCCGAAGCATCGATGGCGACGCGGGCCTGGTCGCTGGCGCCGACCTGGGTTTCCAACGCCAGCCAGCAGGCCCGCGCCTGGGCGTGGGTCAGCTCGGCGGGCAGGCGCAAAGTGGCAGCTTGCATGGCGCCGCGCCTCAGCCCTTGTTGCGCGTGGCCAGCGCCTGGATCAGGCTGTCGATGCCGCGGGCATTGATTTCCTGGGCGAACTGGCTGCGGTAGGTCTCGACCAGCCACACGCCCAGCACGTTCAGGTTGTAGATCTTCCAGTCGCCATCGGCGGTTTTTTCCAGGCGGTAGTCGAGCTGGATGGGATCGCCCTTGCCCCGCACTTCGGTGCGCACCAGCACGTCCTTGTCACCCGCAGCGGCACGCATGGGCTTGACCACCACGGTCTGGTCGCTGACCTGGGACAGCGCACCCGCATAGGTACGGATCAGCAAGGCCTTGAACTCGGCCTGCAGGCGCTGCTTTTGCTCAGGCGTGGCCTGGCGCCACTGCGGGCCCACGGCGGCCGACGTCATGCGCTGGAAATTCACATGCGGCATGACGGTCTTGTCGACCAGGGTGCCAATTCTTGCCACATCGCCGGTCTTGTACGACTTGTCGTTGCGGATCGTGTCCAGCACATCGGCCGACAGGCGCTTGACCAGTGCGTCGGGCGTTTCCTCAGCGGCCATGGCCGCCATCGGCAGGCCGGCCGACAGCGCCAGCCAAGCAGCGGCAGTGGCCGCCCAGATACGTCGATTCATCATCGTGTTTTCCTTTGTGAAGCGGACAAGGCCTTGCAGGCCTTGCTGCCATCGATTGTCATTGCGCGCTCCGTGCCGTTGATGGCGCGCGCGTCAAGTCTTGCAAGCAAATGCAAGCGGCTTAATCTTCCGGCGGCAGCATGCCGGCGCCGTCATCGCCTTCGAAATCCTCGGAGCCCATGCCGTCACCCTGGGCACGCTGGCTGCGCAGCTGCAGGAACACGTCACGTGTGAGGCTGTACTTGTCCAGCGCCACGGCGTCCAGCATGTCGCCGGCCTGCAGCAGGCGCGCACGCTTGTCCACCAGGCCCAGCGCCGTCAGGCTGTTGCGCGCGGCCACGTCGGACATCTGGCCCAGTAAAACGCCTTCCCAGTCCACCGGCAGGGCCACGGTATCGCGCACCGTCGAGGGGCCGAGCAGGGGCAGCACCAGGTAAGGGCCTGTGGGCACGCCCCAGCGTCCCAGCGTCAGGCCGAAATCCTGCGGGCTGCGCGGCAGGCCCATTTCGCTGGCCACATCGAACAGGCCGCCAATCCCGAACACCGTATTGACGCTGAAGCGCACGGCGCTGTAGTAAGCGCCTTCGCCACGGGCCTGGGCCAGGTTGTTGACGAAGGACCACATGTCGCTCAGGTTGGAGAAGAAATTGCCGACGCCGTCGCGCGCCAGGGCCGGTGTGATGTCGCGGTACAGCGTGGCCACGGGCTTGAGCACCGCATCGTCGAGCGCCGTATTGAAGGCGTACATGCTGCGGTTGTAGGACTCGAACGGGTCCGGAGTGCCGGCCACCGCCGTGCCGGATACCGTACCGGGTGCCGCGCTCTCAGCCTGCGCGCTGTCGCTGCCCGTCGTGGCACAGCCGGCCAGTGCCAGCGGAAGCGCCATGGCGACGGCCCAGAAGCCGCGCTGCCAGCGCGAGGAGAGACTGCGGGACGCACCCGCCTGATTGAAAGTGGTCATTGCTTTTTCGGAGCAGGTGCGCTGGAGCCGCCATCTTCCGCCTTGTTGTAGAGGAACTGTCCGATCAGGTTTTCCAATACTACGGCTGATTGTGTCGAAATAATTCGGTCACCTGCAACCAGATGTGCTTCATCCGCACCGGCTTCAATGCCAATGTACTGATCGCCCAGCAGGCCGCTGGTCAGGATCTTCAGGGAGCTGTCCTTGGGGAAGGTGTATTGCTTTTCCAGGGCCAGATTGACGCTGGCCTGAAAGGTCTTGTCGTCAAAGGTGATGGATTCCACGCGGCCCACGACCACGCCGGCACTGCGCACGGCGGCCTTGGGCTTGAGCCCGCCAATATTGTCAAAGCGTGCGCTCACTTGATAGGTCTGCTGAAAACTCAGGCTCAGCAAATTGGCCGACTGCAAGGCCAGGAACACCAGGGCCGCTGCGCCGATCAGCACAAACAGGCCTACCCACACGTCACTTTTCGATTGCTGCATGACTTTTCCTCGCGCCCACTTCGGTGGGAGCATCAAATACTGAACATCGTGGCCGTGAGCAGGAAATCCAGCCCCAGAACGGCCAGCGAGGCCATCACCACGGTGCGCGTTGTCGCGCGGGAAACACCTTCCGGCGTCGGTTTGGCCAGGTAGCCTTGCAGCAGCGCCACAAAGGTGACGGCCACACCAAAGGCCAGGCTCTTGATCACGCCATTGCCCAGATCGGCCCACCAGTCGACGCCCTGCTGCATCTGGCCCCAGAAGGCACCACCATCGACACCAATCATGAGCACGCCGACGATCCAGCCGCCAATCACACCGACGGCGCTGAACACCGCGGCCAGCAGCGGCAGCACCAGCACGCCGGCCCAGAAGCGCGGCGCCAGAATGCGGCGCACCGGGTCCACGGCCATCATTTCCATGGCGCTGAGCTGTTCTCCGGCCTTCATCAGACCGATTTCCGCCGTCAGGGCCGTGCCCGCGCGCCCGGCAAACAGCAAGGCCGTCACCACCGGGCCCAGCTCACGCACCAGGGACAGGGCCACCAGCAGGCCCAGGGCCTCGGCCGAGCCGTAGCGCTGCAAGGTGTAATAGCCCTGCAAGCCCAGCACAAAACCCACGAACAGGCCGGACACGCCAATGATGGCCAGCGAATAATTGCCCAGAAAATGGATTTGATCGCCCATCAGGCGCGGGCGACGCAGCGTTGCACCCAGCAGACCGATGAGCTGGAACAGCAGGCGCGCGCCGCGCCCGATGGCAACGCATTGCGCGCGTACGGCGGCACCCAGGCGCGCAGGATGCAGGCGGTTCATGCGCGCTCCCTGGGACCAAAGTCCAGGGCCACATCCGGGCCCGGGTAATGAAACGGCACCGGCCCCGTGGCCCTGGCATGCACGAACTGGTCGACCAGCGGATCGGTGCTGGCCATGACTTCGGCCGGCGTACCCTGGGCCGCGACGCAGCCCGGGCCCAGAATGATCACATGGTCGGCGACGTGGAAGGTCTCCGCCACATCGTGCGAGACCAGCACCGTGGTCAGGCCCATGGCGTCATTGAGGTCGCGAATCAGCTTGGCGGCCGTGCCCAGCGCAATCGGGTCCAGGCCCGCAAAAGGCTCGTCGTACATGATGAGTTCGGGATCCAGCGCGATCGCGCGGGCCAGTGCCACGCGCCGCGCCATGCCGCCGGAAATCTCGCTGGGCATCAGCGCGCGCGCACCGCGCAGGCCCACGGCCTGCAGCTTCATCAGCACGATGTCGCGCACCAGCGCTTCAGGCAGGTCGGTGTGCTCGCGCAACGCAAACGCCACATTGTCGAACACGCTCATGTCGGTGAATAGCGCGCCGAACTGGAACAGCATGCCCATGCGCCGGCGCGCGGCATAGAGCTGCGCCTGGTTCATTGCACCGATATCCTGGCCGTCGAACAGCACCTGGCCCTGCTGGGCTTTCTGCTGGCCGCCGATCAAACGCAGCACCGTGGTCTTGCCGCCGCCGGACGCACCCATCAGAGCCGTCACCTTGCCGCGTGGCACCTGCAAGCTGAGATCGCGCAGGATCAACCGGTCACCGTAACCAAAGGTCACGTTGCGCAGTTCCACCAAAGGCGCCGGTTCTGTCATGTACGTACGGCTCCTAGAAAAAATAGCTTAAAAGGCATTGAGCAGCCATGTTAGCGGAATACATACATTCATGTATGTTTGCTTACTAAAAACCTGGCCGCCGCCCGTGCCAAGCCCCCTCGGAGCTGGCATCGAGGTCAAAGCATATTGTGCAGAAAGGCCTGCGTGCGCGCATGGCGCGGGTGCGCAAAAAATTCCGCGGAGGGCCCGATCTCTATCAGTTCGCCCCGATCCATGAACGCCACGCGGTGCGCCACTTCGCGCGCAAAACCCATTTCATGGGTCACCACCAGCATGGTCATATGCTCCAGCGCGAGTTCGCGCATGGTGCGCAGCACTTCGCCCGTGAGTTCGGGGTCGAGCGCCGAGGTGGGCTCGTCAAACAGCAGGATGTCCGGCTCCATGGCCAGGGCGCGGGCAATGGCCACGCGCTGCTTTTGCCCACCCGACAAACGGGCCGGATAGCTGTCTCGTTTTTCCAACAGACCGACCTTGGCCAGCAGGGCTTCGGCCTTGGGCACGATGTCCGCGCGGGCCATGCCTTTGACCACCATGGGTGCCTCGATCACGTTTTCCAGCACGGTGAGGTGGGGGAAAAGGTTGAACGACTGGAACACCATGCCCATCTTGCGGCCGATGCGCCGGATCTGCGCTTCGGGCACGTAGCTGCACAAGCCGGCGGCATTGGTCGTGGCCAGGGTCTCCCCTTCAATGACCACGTGGCCGCTGTCAATGGTTTCCAGGTGGTTGAGGCAGCGCAGGAAAGTGCTTTTTCCCGAGCCCGAAGGGCCGATCACCGCCACCACTTCGCCGCGCAGCAGGTCCAGCGACACATTGCGCAGCACCGGCAGGCCGTTGAAACCCTTGCAGATATCGCGGGCGGCAATCATCACGTCCCTGGCCGCAGCCGACGGGGCCGGCGCTGCGCGCGCAGTCGTCGTCTCAAGCGTCGTATTTGGCATAGCGTTTCTCCAGGTACTGGAAGCCCCAGGTCAGCACCAGGGTCATGACAAGATAAAAACACGCCGCCACGATGAAGGGCGTGGTGGTGAAGTCGCGCTGCACGATGCCGCGCGCCGCGCGCAGCAAGTCGTTGAGCGCCAGCACGTAGATCAGCGAAGTGTCCTTGACCAGGGTGATGGTCTCGTTGCTCAGCGGCGGCAGAATGCGCGGCCAGATCTGCGGCAGCACGATGCGGCGCATGGTCTGGCCATAGGTCAGGCCCAGCACCTTGGCACCTTCGTACTGTCCACGGTCGATCGACTGGATGCCGGCGCGGAAGATTTCCGCGAAGTACGCCGCGTAATTCAGCGCGAAGGCGACGACAGCGGCCGGAAAGTCGTCAAAGCGAACGCCAACCACCGGCACAAAAGGCAGGGCGAAATAGATGAACAGCATCTGCAACATCAGCGGCGTACCGCGCATCAGCCAGATGTAGCCACCGACCAGCCGCGCGAGCGTGCGAAACCGCGACACGCGCAGCAGTGCCAATGTCAGCCCCAGCGGTACCGCCAGGGCCAGGGTGATCACGAACAGCTTGATCGTGACCAGCGCCCCCTGGGACAGGGGCCCCAGGAGGGAGAAAACGTATTCCATGCAATTGCCTTGGGCCGACGACGCGCTGCGCCCTCCGCCAACCGCTTCAGTCCAGAAACGCAAAACACCGGCAGGCCTGTGACGGCGCAGCCGGTGTGGCGGTCTGGACAGTCAGCTTACTTGATGATGTCCTTGCCAAACCACTTGGTGGCAATCTCTGCGGCCTTGCCGTCCTTCTTCATGCTGTCCATGGCTGTATTCAGCTTGGCCAGCATTTCCGGGTCGTCCTTGCGCAGGCCGACACCGTATTCCTCGACGCCAAAGTTCTCCTCGAGCACGTTGTACTCGTCGGCCTTCTTGGCGACGTGGAAGCGACCCACGACTTCGTCGACCACCACCGCATCCAGGCGGCCGGCGGACAAGTCCATCAGCGCCGTGACGTTGTCACCGAAAGTCTTCAATTGCTTGAAGCTCTTGGCCACGGCTTCGTCCTTCTTGATCGCGTCCACGGCCGAGCTGCCGTCTTGCGCGCCCACGACCTTGCCCGCCAGATCGGCCTTGGTCTTGATGCCGGACTTGGTCAGCACCACGATGATCTGGTGGTTTTCCATGTAGGGCGAGGAAAAGGCGATCTTTTCCTTGCGCTGGTCGGTGATGGTCAGGCCGTTCCACAGCATGTCCACGCGCTTGCCGGACAGCTCGGCTTCCTTGGCGCTCCAGTCGATGGGCTTGAACTCCATGGTCAGGCCCATGCGCTTGCCGGCTTCGCGGGCCATGTCGATGTCGAAACCGACCAGCTCGTTTTTCTCGTCACGAAAGCCCATGGGCGGGAAGTTGTCATCCAAGCCCACAACGACCTTGGTCACAGCCGCCGGGGCAGCAGGTGCCGCGCCGCTTGCGGACGGTGCTGGCTCATTCTTGCCACAGGCAGCCAAAATGGCGCTCAAGGCCAGCATCGCGACGAGATTACGTTTGTTCATGGCATCAAAAAATGAGGAAACAATGGCAAACCGGCAGGCAGTAAAAAGGGGGCGAACACCCCCATGCGATCCTGCCAGCCAGCAGGGCAAGCGGCTATTGTCGCCCAGACCGCTTGAAAGTGCACGGTTGTGCGCCAAAGCGCCCCAGATTTACCCGCCATTGGAGCCACCATGCCACGGCCAGACCGCCCCCTTGCCGGCCCAGCGCCCAGCGCACTGACACCCACCCTGCTCCAGGCCTACCGCGAGACCGATTACACCGTCTTCGCCCAGCCGGCCTTTGTGCTGCGGGTCGACAAGTACTGCGCGCAACTGGCCGCCTACTGCACGCAACACGGCTTGAATGCGGCCTGCTGGCTCACGGCCTGGAATCCCCGCAGCGAACTGCTGGGCACAGCCGAGAACCAGGCGCGCCAGCAGGCCCTGCAAGCCCAGCTGCAGCAGGCCGGCTGGCACTGGCTGCCGGCCACGGCCGCGCACCCGCGCAACGGCTGGCCGCCCGAGCCGGGCTGCTTCATCGCCGGCATGGACACCGACACCGCCAGCGACTGGGGGCGACGGCACGGCCAGAATGCCGTCATCTGCTGCGGGCCGGATGCGGTGCCGCGCCTGGTGCTGCTGCGCTGAAAGTAAAAAAGGCGCCCCTTGCGGAGGCGCCTTTCGCCCGGAGCAGCAAACGCTCAACGTGGCAGGCTGCTCTTGCCCATCAGGAAAGCATCGACGGCACGCGCGGCCTGGCGGCCTTCGCGGATCGCCCAGACCACCAGCGACTGACCGCGGCGCATGTCGCCGGCGGCGAACAGCTTGGGCACGCTGGTGACGTAGCCGGTGGCGGCGTCGGTCGTGGCCTTGACGTTGCCGCGCTGGTCCTTCTCGACGCCAAAGGCTTCGAGGATGGACGCCACGGGGCTCACAAAGCCCATGGCCAGGAACACCAGATCGGCCTTGAGCACCTGTTCGGAGCCGGGCACTTCGACCATCTTGCCGTCCTTCCACTCCAGACGCACGGTCTTGACGCCCGTGAGCTGGCCTTTCTCGCCAAGGAACTCCTTGGTGGCGATGGCGAACTCGCGCTCACAGCCTTCTTCATGGCTGGACGAGGTGCGCAGCTTGTAGGGCCAGTAAGGCCAGACCAGAGGCTTGTTTTCCTGCTCGGGCGGCATGGGCATGAGTTCGAACTGCGTGACGCTCACCGCGCCATGGCGGTTGGAAGTGCCCACGCAGTCGCTACCCGTGTCGCCGCCACCGATGACGATGACGGTCTTGCCGTCGGCACGGATCTGGCCCTTGAGCTTGTCGCCGGCGTTGACCTTGTTCTGCTGGGGCAGGAACTCCATGGCGAAATGCACGCCATTGAGTTCGCGGCCGGGCACAGGCAGATCACGCGACTGCTCGGCACCGCCCGACAGCAGCACGGCGTCGAACTCGGCCATCAGTTGCGCGGGCGAGACGGTTTCCTTGGCCCAGTTGGTGACCTTGGAGTCCTTGCCCAGGCCTTCGGGGCCGGCGACCAGCACGCCCGTGCGGATGGTCACGCCTTCGGCTTCGAGCTGCTTGACGCGCAGGTCGATGTGCGACTTTTCCATCTTGAAGTCGGGAATGCCGTAGCGCAGCAGTCCACCCACGCGGTCGTTCTTCTCGAACAGCGTCACGGCATGGCCGGCGCGCGCCAACTGCTGGGCCGCGGCCATGCCGGCCGGGCCGGCGCCAATGACGGCCACCGTCTTGCCGGTCTTGACCTTGGCGGGCAGGGGCTTGACCCAGCCTTCGGCCCAGGCGCGGTCGATGATGGCGTGCTCGATGCTCTTGATGCCGATGGGCGCGGCATTGATGTTCACCACGCAGGCGGCTTCGCAGGGCGCGGGGCAGATGCGGCCGGTGAACTCGGGGAAGTTGTTGGTGCTGTGCAGCACCTTGATCGCGTTCTCCCAGTCACCGCGGTAAACCAGATCGTTGAAGTCCGGAATGATGTTGTTGACCGGGCAGCCGTTGTTGCAAAACGGCGTGCCGCAGTCCATGCAGCGCGCGCCCTGCACTTTCGCCTGCTCGGGCGTGAGTGCAATGACGAACTCCTTGTAGTTCTTGAGTCGCTCGTTGACGGGCTTGTAACCCTCTTCGATGCGGTCGTACTCCATGAATCCTGTGCTTTTTCCCATGATGAATCTGTCCTTGAATTGATGAGCGAATCGTGAATCAGCGGGGCTTACTTGGCCGCGACTGTTTCTGTTTCAGTAGCTAGTTCTGCTTGCGCAGCAATGGCTGCTTTCGCTTTGCGTTCATGGATTTCAGACAGGGCACGGCGGTATTCCACGGGGAAGACCTTGATGAACTTGGCGCGTGCCACGGCCCAGTTGTCGAGCAGTTCGCGCGCACGCTTGGAGCCGGTCCAGCGGCTGTGGGCTTCGACCAGTGCACGCAGCTGCTGGTCGTCGCTTTCGCCGTTGTGCCAGATGTCATGGTTGACCGTGGCGACAAACTCGTTGTGTGGCAAGACCTGGTCCAGGGCCACCGACGCGGTGTTGCAGCGCTTGGCG
Organism: Acidovorax bellezanensis; assembly: GCF_025421555.1. Lineage (NCBI taxonomy): Bacteria > Pseudomonadati > Pseudomonadota > Betaproteobacteria > Burkholderiales > Comamonadaceae > Acidovorax > Acidovorax bellezanensis. The sequence goes on along the minus strand of NZ_JAODYH010000017.1, from coordinate 216,120 downwards.
AACTGGCCGTCTTCGTCATAGACGTAGGCCACGCCGCCGCTCATGCCGGCCGCGAAATTGCGCCCGGTCTTGCCCAGCACCACCACGGTGCCGCCGGTCATGTATTCACAACCATGGTCACCCGTGCCTTCGACCACGGCCGTCGCACCCGACAGGCGCACGGCAAAGCGTTCGCCGGCCACGCCGCTGAAGAAGGCTTCACCCGTGGTCGCACCGAACATCACGGTGTTGCCGACGATGGTGTTGCTCACCGAAGCGCCGCGGAAGGCATGGCTGGGGCGCACGATGATGCGGCCGCCCGACAGGCCCTTGCCGGTGTAGTCGTTGGCGTCACCGGTCAGGTTCAGCGTAATGCCCTTGCACAGGAAAGCACCAAAGGACTGGCCGCCCGTGCCTTCGAAGTGGATGCGAATGGTGTCATCCGGCAGACCTTCGGCATGCTTGCGGGTCACGGCCCCGGACAGCATGGCGCCGACCGAGCGGTTCACGTTGCGCGCCACTTCCATGATGCGCACCGGCTCGCCCAGCTCGATGGCAGGCTTGCAGCGCTCGATGAGCTTGACGTCCAGCGCCTTGTCCAGCAGGTGGTCCTGGCGGTCCACATGGAAGCGCGGCACTTCGGCGGGCACCACGGGCTGGGCAAACAGGCGGCTGAAGTCCAGGCCCTGGGCCTTCCAGTGCTCCAGACCCTTGCGGGTGTCGAGCAGGTCGGAGCGGCCGATCAGCTCATCGAACTTGCGCAGACCCAGCTGGGCCATGATCTGACGCACTTCCTCGGCGACGAAGAAGAAGTAGTTCACCACATGCTCGGGCTTGCCGGTGAACTGCTTGCGCAGCACGGGGTCCTGCGTGGCCACACCCACGGGGCAGGTGTTCAGATGGCACTTGCGCATCATGATGCAGCCTTCGACCACCAGCGGTGCCGTGGCGAAACCGAACTCGTCGGCGCCCAGCAGCGCGCCGATGACCACGTCGCGGCCGGTCTTCATCTGGCCGTCGGCCTGGACACGGATGCGGCCGCGCAGGCGGTTGAGCACCAGGGTCTGCTGGGTTTCGGCCAGGCCGATTTCCCAGGGGCCGCCGGCATGCTTGATCGACGACAGCGGCGAAGCGCCCGTGCCGCCGTCATGGCCGGCGATCACCACGTGGTCGCTCTTGCACTTGGCCACGCCCGCGGCAATCGTGCCGACGCCGATTTCCGACACCAGCTTGACCGAGATGTCAGCATGCGGAGCGACGTTCTTCAGATCGTGGATCAGCTGGGCCAGATCTTCGATCGAATAGATGTCGTGGTGCGGCGGGGGAGAAATCAGGCCCACGCCAGGCACGGAATGGCGCATCTTGCCGATGTACTCGGACACCTTGCCGCCGGGCAGCTGACCGCCTTCGCCGGGCTTGGCGCCCTGGGCCATCTTGATCTGGATCTGGTCCGAGGACGACAGGTACTCGGCCGTGACGCCGAAGCGGCCCGATGCCACCTGCTTGATCTTGGAGCGCAGCGAATCACCGTCGCGCAGCTGGATGTCGGCTTCGACCTGCTCGGCGCCAATGATGGAGCCCAGGGTCTCGCCCTGCTGGATGGGGATGCCCTTGAGTTCGTTGCGATAGCGCTTGGGATCTTCGCCGCCTTCGCCGGTGTTGCTCTTGCCGCCGATGCGGTTCATGGCCACGGCCAGCGTGGCATGGGCTTCGGTGGAGATCGAGCCCAGCGACATGGCGCCGGTCGCAAAGCGCTTGACGATTTCCGCGGCGGGCTCGACTTCGTCGATGGCAATCGCCTGGGCGGGCTCGCACTTGAACTCGAACAGGCCGCGCAGCGTCATGTGGCGCTGGCTCTGGTCGTTGACCAGCTGGGCGTATTCCTTGAAGGTGCTGAAGTTGTTGGAGCGCGTGGCGTGCTGCAACTTGGCAATCACGTCAGGCGTCCACATGTGCTCTTCGCCGCGCGCACGCCAGGCGTATTCGCCACCGGCTTCGAGCATGGTCTCGAGCACCGGGTCGTCACCAAAGGCAGCCAGATGGTTGCGGATGGTTTCCTCGGCGATCTCGAACACGCCAATGCCCTCGATGCGGCTGGCCGTGCCGGTGAAGTACTTGTCCACGGTGTCGGTGCTCAGGCCGATGGCCTCGAACAGCTGCGCGCCGCAGTAGCTCATATAGGTGCTCACGCCCATCTTGGACATGATCTTGGACAGGCCCTTGCCCACGGCCTTGACGTAGTTGTAGACGGCTTTTTCGCCCGTCAGACCTTCCGGCAGCTCGTGGCCCATGGACAGCAGGGTTTCCATCGCCAGGTAGGGATGGACGGCTTCGGCACCGTAACCGGCGAGCACGGCGAAATGGTGGATTTCGCGCGCCGTGCCGGTTTCGACCACCAGGCCGGCCGTGGTGCGCAGACCTTCACGCACCAGGTGCTGGTGGATGGCCGACAGCGCCAGCAGCGCGGGAATCGCGACCTGGGTCGCCGACAGGGCGCGGTCGCTGATGATCAGGATGTTGGCACCGCCACGGATGGCATCGACCGCCTGGGCGCACAGCGAGGCCAGCTTGGCTTCCACGCCCTGCTTGCCCCAGGACAGCGGGTAGGTGATGTCGATGGTGACGCTCTTGAACTTGCCCTGGGTGTGCTGCTCGATATTGCGCAGCTTGTCCATGGCTTCGAAGTCCAGTACCGGCTGCTGCACTTCCAGGCGCATGGGCGGGTTGACCTGGTTGATGTCCAGCAGGTTGGGCTTGGGGCCGATGAACGACACCAGCGACATCACGATCGCTTCGCGGATCGGGTCGATGGGCGGGTTCGTCACCTGGGCGAACATCTGACGGAAGTAGTTGTACAGCGGCTTGTTGCGGTCCGACAGCACGGCCAGCGGGCTGTCGTTGCCCATCGAGCCCACGCCCTCTTCGCCCTTGACGGCCATGGGCAGCAGCAGGAACTTGAGGTCTTCCTGGGTGAAACCGAACGCCTGCTGGCGTTCGAGCAGGGGCAGCGCGGCCACAGGAGCCTGCACGGAGCCTGAGCCGCCGACGTTGTCCAGCTTGATGCGCAGGTTCTCGATCCACTGCTTGTAGGGCTTGGTGTTGACGATGTTGGCCTTGAGCTCGTCGTCTTCGATCAGACGGCCTTGCTCCAGGTCGATCAACAGCATCTTGCCGGGCTGCAGACGCCACTTGCGGATGATCTTGCTGTCGGGCACGGGCAGCACGCCGACTTCCGAGCCCAGGATGACCAGATCGTCATCGGTGATCACATAGCGGGAGGGGCGCAGGCCGTTGCGGTCCAGCGTGGCGCCGATCTGGCGGCCGTCGGTGAAGACGATGGAAGCCGGGCCGTCCCAGGGTTCCATCATTGCAGCGTGGTATTCATAGAAGGCGCGACGGCGCTCGTCCATGGACTCGTGCTGTTCCCAAGGCTCGGGAATCATCATCATCACGGCCTGGCTGATGGGGTAGCCGGCCATGGTCAGCAGTTCCAGGCAGTTGTCGAAGGTCGCGGTGTCGGACTGGTCGGCAAAGCTGATGGGATAGAGCTTCTTCAGGTCTTCGGCCAGCACGGGCGAAGCCATCACGCCTTCGCGGGCGCGCATCCAGTTGTAGTTGCCCTTGACGGTGTTGATTTCACCGTTGTGCGCCACATAGCGGTAAGGGTGGGCCAGCGGCCACTCGGGGAAAGTATTGGTCGAGAAACGCTGGTGCACCAGGCCGATGGCCGAGACGCAGCGCTCGTCTTCGAGGTCGCGGAAGTACACGCCCACCTGGTCGGCCAGCAGCAGGCCCTTGTAGACCACGGTGCGACTGCTCATGCTGGGAACGTAGTATTCCTTGCTGTGCTTGAGCTTGAGGCCCTGGATGGCGGCGCTGGCCGTCTTGCGGATCACATACAGCTTGCGTTCCAGCGCGTCCTGCACGATCACGTCGTTGCCGCGACCGATGAACACCTGGCGCAGCACGGGCTCCTTTTCACGCACCGTGGGCGACATGGGCATGTCGAGGTTCACGGGCACATCGCGCCAGCCCAGCAGCACCTGGCCTTCGGCCTTGATCGCGCGCTCCATCTCCTGCTCGCAGGCCAGGCGCGAAGCGTGTTCCTTGGGCAAGAAGATCATGCCCACGCCGTACTCGCCCGCGGGAGGCAGTGTCACGCCCTGCAGTGCCATCTCTTCGCGGTAGAGCTGGTCGGGAATCTGGATCAGGATGCCGGCGCCGTCGCCCATCAGCTTGTCCGCGCCCACCGCGCCGCGGTGATCGATGTTTTCGAGGATCTTGAGCGCACCCGTCACGATGTCGTGGCGTTTCACGCCCTTGATATGGGCGACGAATCCCAAGCCGCAGGCATCGTGCTCGTTGCTCTTGGAATACAGACCGTGTTCTTGCAGGTGGGCGATCTCGGCAGCCGTGGTCATGGCGGAATCCTCAGTTATTTTCGCAGGGAGCCCGAGATTACGGTAATGCATCAACCTATGCAAGAAAATATAATTAGGGTCGGATTCAATTATTTCCCGACAAAACCGTTCAAGAAATAAATAAGGGACACATTAAAGGCGGCACAAAAAAAACCTCCGCCTGGGGTGCAGGCAGAGGCGGCAGACCCCACGTTCAGGAAGCCGGGGTTGATTTGTTCTTTGGTGGACGTCCCGCGCGCTGGCGCACCACCCGGCGCTGGGTGCGGTTTTGCAAATCCGCCACAAACTCCGGCGAGCCCAGGGCCCAGCCGCGCAGCGCTGCCTGCTCTATGGTTTCCAGTTGCTCGTTCGAAATGCCATCGGCGACCGCCGCCTGGTAGCCGGCTTCGCGCGCAAACGGCGTATTGCCCAGGGCCCAGAAAGCCGCGTGCGGATGGACCAGGGTGCTGTAGCGCAGGCCGGCGTTGTGCTGGTAGCTCGACCAGGCATAGTCCGCGGGCTGGCGCGCGAGCCCGGCACGCACCGGGCTCCAGTCCAGTGCCACCATGCCGGCCAGCAGGAAATGCACGGGATCGACCACCGTGGCCCGGTAGCGCCCATCCCACAGCGTGCCGCTGCGGCCGTGGCGGTTGTTGAAATAGCGCACGTAGCTGCGCCCTACCGACTGCATGAACTGCGGCAGTGCCTCGGCCGTTTCAGGTGTCGCCAGCAGCTGGAACTGGGTGGGCAGCAGCACATAGGCATGGATGTCCACGCCAAAGCGCCGGGCCATTTCGCGCAGCAGCTCCAGCATGCGCTCGTGATCCGCCGCATCGACAAAAATCTCCGCGCCATTGTTGCCGCGCTGGATGATGTGGTGCGGCAGGGCCGCAAGGGACAGGCGGGGCAGACGTGCCATGGGCAAAGCGTGGTGAGGTGGATCAGGCCGGCCCGCGCCATGCACGGGAGGGCCCATTATCCAGGCAAGCGCCTTGCCGGTCGCGCGCGTCAGTCTTGCGTCGTGGGAGCAGCGGCCGGCAAGCGAAAGCGCGTCTCGGCCAGGCGGTCCAGGCCAAACTCCTTGAGCAGCTGCTGCAAACGCTCGGCCGCGCTGCGCTTGCGGTTGCCCGTGAAGCGCGCGACGATCAGTTCGTTCTTCATGCTGTGTTCCCAGCCCACCAGCTCGGTCACCGTGACCTGGTAGCCCGAGGCTTCAAGGTACAGGCAGCGCAGCACATTGGTGATCTGGCTGCCCATTTCACGCGTATGTATGGGATGGCGCCACAGTTCGGCCAGCGGCGTGCGCGTGAGGCTCAGCGCCTTGGTCTCGCGCAGGCAGGCGGCCACTTCGGCCTGGCAGCAGGGCACGATGACCATGGCCCGGGCTTTTTTCTCCAGGCCGAAAGCGATCGCATCGTCCGTGGCCGTATCGCAGGCATGCAAGGCGGTGACGATGTCGAAACGCTCTGGCATGGATTCGACACGCGTCGATTCGGCCACCGACATGTTGAGAAAGTGCATGCGGTCGAAGCCCAGCTGCTTGGCCAGGGCCTGCGAGGCCTCGACCAGCGGCGCGCGGGTTTCAATACCGTAGATCTGGCCCCGGCCCAGGGCCTTGAAGAACAGGTCGTACAGAATGAAGCCGAGATACGACTTGCCCGCGCCATGGTCGGCCAGGGTCACAGCGGGGCCGCCATCGGCATGCTCGTCTGCCGACAGTTCCTTGAGCAGCGGCTCGATGAACTGATAGAGGTGATAGACCTGCTTGAGCTTGCGGCGCGAGTCCTGGTTGATCTTGCCGTCGCGCGTGAGGATGTGCAGCGCCTTGAGCAGCTCGATCGACTGACCGGGGCGCAGGTCCAGCTGCTGGGTCGGGTCCTGCGGCAGCTTTTTTGCGCCCGCCTTGTCCGCCTTGGCCATTTACGCGCCTTCCTTGGGAGCCGGCGCCGCCTGGCCCGTCACGGGGCAACGCGCGCCCACGCCCAGGTCCAGCCAGCCCACGATGCCCAGCTTTTCCAGCGTCTGCATGTTGTTCTCGAAAATCGCTTCGGCTTCGGGGAAGGCTTCCACGGCCTTGTCGATGCTCTCTTCACGCAGCAGGTGCAAGATGGGATAAGGCGCGCGGTTGGTGCAGTTGGTCACGTCGTCCACGTCCGTGCCTTCGAACTGGAACTGCGGGTGAAACGATGCCACCTGCAGAATGCCGCCCAGGTCCATGGCTTCGATCAAATCGTCGGCCAGCTCCAGGAAGTCGTTGAAGTCCAGGAAATCCTGCAGCGCATGCGGCACGATCAACAAGGTCGTGTCGCGCTTTTCGGGCGAAATTTCGGCCAGCGCTTCCAGCTCTTCCTGCAGCTGCTCGGCCACGCCGCGCGCGTCCGTGGCTTCGCTGACCACGTAGTGGATCTGGTTCTTCACATGCACCGCCTTGGCGAACGGGCACAGGTTCAGTCCGATGACCGCCTTTTCGAGCCAGCGCTGGGTGTCTGCGATCACCAGGTCGGCGGGGAAAGCCTGCAGATCAGGCGCGGAAGAAGAATCGGTCATGGGAAAGCCTTGTCGTGCAGGCGCCCGCCAGAACGCGCGCTGATGGGCGGCGCGGCCATGCGGGAGCGGGGTGGGGGTCCTGGATTCTAGCCAGCCGGGCCTGTCGGCGCTGGGCAACGGGCAATCGGGGGCCGGATTCAGGCCAGCAACTGCCGGCCGGTGAGGCGCGCATGCTCGCGTGCCGCATAGCGGTCGGTCATGCCCGCGACGAAATCGCAGACCACCCGCGCCAGCGCCGCGGCGTCGATCGCCGTCTGCGCGCGCTCGGCGAAGCGCGGCTTCATTTCCTGCGGGCGCGCCAGATAGACGGCGAACAATTCGCGCACCACGGTCTGGGCCAGGTCGGTGGTCTGCATCACCTGCGGATGGCGGTAAAGGTTCTGGAACAGAAAGCGCTTGAGAACAATGGACTCGGCGCGCATGGCGGGGCTGAAGCCCACCAGCGGCGGCGCCGCGCGCACGGCGCGCAGATCGGCGGGCTGCACTTCGGCCAACCGCGCCTGCGTGGCCGCGACCACGTCATAGACCTGGTCGCTGAGCATGCGGCGAATGGTTTCGTAGAGCAGCCGGCGCTCGCCATGGGGCTGGGACGCGAGTGCGGGGTATTGGGCCAGGGTCAAGCCGTGGTAGCGCGCGAACAACGGCACGGCCAGCAACTGCTCCATGCTGATCAGGCCCGAGCGCACGCCGTCATCGACATCATGGGCGTTGTAGGCGATCTCGTCGGCCAGGTTGCACAGCTGGGCTTCCAGCGAAGGCTGCTCGCCGCGCAGAAAGCGCTGGGCGATGCCACCGGGCTCGCGCTGCTCTATGCGCTCGGCATTGGCGCGCGAGCAGTGCTTGAGAATGCCTTCGCGTGTCTCGAACGTCAGGTTCAAGCCGTCAAAGCCGGGATAGCGCTCTTCGAGTCGGTCGACGACGCGCAGGCTTTGCAGGTTGTGCTCGAAGCCGCCCCACTCCTGCATGCATTCATTGAGCGCGTCCTGGCCCGCATGGCCGAACGGCGTGTGGCCCAGGTCGTGCGCCAGACAAATGGCTTCGACCAGATCCTCGTTCAGACGCAGCGAGCGCGCGATGGAGCGGCCCAGCTGCGCCACCTCCAGCGAATGCGTGAGCCGCGTGCGAAACAGATCGCCTTCGTGGTTCAGAAACACCTGGGTCTTGTAGACCAGCCGGCGAAACGCCGACGAGTGCACGATGCGATCGCGGTCGCGCTGGTGGTCGGAGCGCGTAGGTGCGGGGGCCTCGGCATGCAGGCGTCCACGCGTCTCGGCGGGCACGCAGGCCCAGGGAGCGAGCGCCTGGCCTGACGCCTCTTGCAGCATCGCGCTCAGCCGCCGGGTGCCTGCAGGCAGCAGGCGTCGATCACTTCGCGCACCAGCGTATCCGGCGCGGACCGCACCATGGCCTTGCCCGGCCCGTCGATCAGCACAAAGCGGATCTCGCCGCCTTCGGCCTTCTTGTCGACCCGCATGTGCTGCAGGTAATGCCCGGCATTGTCCCGGCTGGCGATCACCGCGCCACGCGTGGGCAGGCCGGCACGGGCAATCAGGCGCACCAGGCGCTGCACGAATTCCTCATCGACCAGCCCCAGGCGGCGCGACAGGCGCGCGGCCATGACCATGCCCGCGGCCACGCCTTCGCCGTGCAGCCAGACGCCGTAGCCCATGCCGGCCTCCATCGCATGGCCGAAGGTATGGCCAAAATTCAATACCGCGCGCAACCCGCCTTCACGCTCGTCCTGGCTGACCACCCAGGCCTTGATTTCCACGCTGCGCTTGACCGCGTGGGCCAGCGCCGCCTGGTCGCCGGCCAGCAAGGCGTCGAGGTTGTCTTCGAGCCAGGTCATAAACTCCATGTCGGCAATCGGGCCGTACTTGATCACTTCGGCCAGGCCGGCAGCGAGTTCGCGCGGCGGCAAGGTCGCCAGCGTGTCGAGATCGCAGACCACCAGCTGCGGCTGGTAGAACGCGCCAATCATGTTCTTGCCCAGCGGGTGGTTGATGGCGGTCTTGCCGCCCACCGAGGAGTCCACCTGCGACAGCAGCGTGGTCGGCACCTGCACAAACGGCACGCCGCGCATGTAGCAGGCGGCGGCAAAACCCGTCATGTCGCCCACCACGCCGCCGCCCAGCGCGAACAGCACCGTCTTGCGGTCGCAGCCCTGGCCCAGCAAGGTGTCGAAAATCAGATTCAGCGTCTGCCAGTTCTTGTGCGCTTCGCCATCGGGCAGGGTCACGACATGGACCTGCGGGTAATGGGGTGCCAGCGCGGCCTGGAGCTGGGCGGCATACAGGGGCGCGACCGTCTCATTGGTCACAATCAGTGCGGTGCGCGCGCGCGGCAGGCCGGCGTAGACCGCGGGGTCGGACAGCAGGCCGCTGCCGATGACAATCGGGTAGGAGCGCTCGCCCAAATCTATATCCACCTGGTGCTGGCAAGCTGCCATTGCGCGCAGATCCATTGTGTTCCGTCCGTTCTTTCAGGGAAAAGGCACCGCTTGCGCGGGTGCTGCGGTCAAAGCCGGGATTTTCGGTGCCGGGCCTCGCCAAGTGCTCCATCGTAGCCGCAACGCGCCATGGCGCACAGCCCTTTGTCTATAGAGAGCCCGCATTCCCATCGGGCAGGCTGTACTCGCCGAGTTCGGCCTGCATGGCCAGCTTGCGCACCACCTGGGTGACGGACAGGCGCGCCGTCTTGATCGTGTAATGGGCCGTGGCCTGGTAGAGCGCATGGCGCTGGTGGTGCAGCTCGCGCAGCCGCAGGCCCGGGTCCTGGCCTTGGAGCAGCGGCCGGGTCGTGTCGTTGCGCAGGCGCCGCGCGATGTCCTCGGGCGCCGCCTGCAGGTAAAACACCGTGGAGCGGGAGTGCAAATGGCGGCGATTGGCCTCGCGCAGCACCACGCCCCCGCCCGTGGACAGCAGCAGCGCCTGGCCCGACGCCGTGATCTCATCAATGACCTGCTGCTCCAGATCCCGGAACGCCGCCTCGCCGTGGCTGGCGAAATAGGCTGCAATGCTGCAGCCCAGGCGCTGCTCTATCACCTGGTCACTATCGACAAAGGCCAGACCCCAGAGTTGGGCGAGCTGCTTGCCGATGGTGGTTTTTCCGCTGCCGGGAAGGCCGATCAATGTATACATGGGATGAAAAAATCCGCCCGTAGGCGGATTTGGAGGGAGTCCGTGGAAGTCGCCGCCGCCGAGCTTAGCGCAAGTGGAGGGTGACAACTTCCAGACAGGGTCATCCGGGCTCAGGGAGCCGGCGTGCAGGCCGGGTAGGCAAGCTTGGCCGCGAATTTCCGGATGAAATCGCCGGCTTTCACGGTGAACTGCAGGTTCGCCTCGCCTAGTGCCGTGGCTTTGTTCAACGTGAACGTCAGGTTCACATCAGTAGCGCGACCGCTGTTGTGACTGTCGGGCACTGGCGAACCACTGCTCACGGACGCACTGACCTGGCTGTTGAAAGACTCCACTGTCAACAAAGTACCCGCTGGCGCGGCCAAACCATTGGCCGTGCCCAGAACCCCTGACCAAACCGCCTTGCAGCTCGTATCAAACTTCAAACCAGAAAATACGGTGACCGGCGTGGTACCGTTTACAGCGTACAGGCTGACCCAATCCACGCTGGTGGCATAGAGATGGATAGTGTCGGAGATGGTCTCGCCAGTCCCCGTCTCACCGCTCACCAGGACATCAATGATGCCATTGGGACTGCGTGGATTTTGCACGTTGTAAACAAAGGAGCATTCACCATTGACGAGCGTGCAGGCGCTCCCCGAAGAGTCCCCGACACCACCGTAATTGGCCCTCGCGACCAAGGCAAAGCCATCGGGGACGCGGCCCCCATTGGAATCCAGCAAACGAACGCTGATCGTGCTGGCATCACCGGAGATATCGTTGTTCAGCACATATTTCGACGCGGACAGGTCAAGAGACCTCGACACGGGTGCGCCATTGGCGACGGTCAGAACACTAGAGGGGGTGGGCAGTATCCCCTGGGCACCGGGTATGCTGGCAGTGATCACCACCGTTGCCGTCCGGCTCTTGGACGACACAGTGGCCGAGACCAAGCCGTTGGCATCCGTAGTGCCGGTCACACTGCTGAGTGTCACCACATCGGGTGCCGAGGGTGCGAACTCCACGCGAACGCCTGGAATCCCCGTACTCTGGGCATTCAGCACCTGGAATTGCAAAATCGCCGTTTCGGTGCGACCGATGCCGCCAGTACCGGCGGGCACGATGGATCTGCTGGCAGGCACAACCGAGAGAAAATTCACACTTCTCACCAGCGTCTGCGGATCGACGCCTTCGATCACGGCACTGGTCACTGCCAGGTTCCGTGACACGCTATAGGCCGTTCCGGCCACAGTGGCCGAAGCCGTCACCGTAGTCGCGCCCAGGGAGACAAGATCCTTGGCCTTGGCTTCCACCACGGCCTGGCCGCTGGCATTGGTCAGCGCCGTAGCCGAGGCTGGCGTGAACTGCAGCAGGCCGCTGCCGGATTCGGCAAAGCTCACCACTTCGTTGGCCGCCGGTGCTCCGGCCGCCGTCTTGAGCGTGGCCAGCAGCTTCACAGTGTCCGATGCGGCGAATGAGTTGCTGGTGATATCCGCACCCGCGGCATTCTGCAGCTGCAACGTCATCTGGTAGACCGGTTGGGTCGTGCCGCCACCGGTGCCTCCTGTGCCGCCCGTGCCTCCGGTGCCGCCTCCCGACGTTCCTGCACTCCCACCGCCGCCGCCGCAGGCCACCAGGCCCAGGGCCAGCACGGCCGTCAACCAATACTTATGAATACTCATGCTTGTCTCGCTATGAAAAAAATCAGCGTGCTTCTTTGTTCTGCATCAGCACCTTGGGCGTGATGAAGACCAGCATTTCCCGCTTGGTCGTGGCACGCGTGCGATTCTTGAACAGGTTGCCCATGATCGGCACATCACCCAGGAACGGGATCTTGTTTTCCTGGTTGGTTTCTTCCATCTCGAAGATGCCACCAATGACCACCGTGCCGCCGTTCTCGACCAGCACCTGCGTCTTGATGTGCTTGGTGTCGATGGCCACGCCCTGGCTGGTGGTTTCACCACGGCTGTCCTTGTTGACGTCCAGGTCCAGAATGATGTTGCCTTCGGGCGTGATCTGCGGCGTCACTTCCAGCTTGAGCACGGCCTTCTTGAAAGCGATGGTGGTGGCGCCGTTCGGAGCCGTGACGGAATACGGATACTCCGTGCCCTGCTCGATCAGCGCCTTGGTCTGGTCGGCCGTGATCAGGCGGGGGCTGGAAACGATCTTGCCGTTGCCATCCGCCTCCATCGCCGACAGCTCCAGCGTCAGGAAACGATTGGCGGCCGAGTTGAAGATAGACAAGGCAAAAGAGCCTACGGAGTTGACGCCCGCCACCGATGCCGGCAGGTTCACAAACGTGCCCGAGGTATCGACCGTGCCGCCATTGCCGCCCGTGGCCGTGGCATTGCCGTAATTGGTACCAAAGCCTACGCGGTTACCGCCACCGATCGAGTAGCCGCCCTGGCCGCCGTTTTGCGCCCGCAGATCGCCGCCGCCGAGCTTCACGCCCAGGGAGCGTCCGAAGTTATCCCGGGCTTCGACGATGCGCGCTTCGATCTGCACCTGGCGCACCGGAATGTCCAGCTTGGCCAGCAGGTTCTTGACCTCTTCCAGCTTGGTCGCCGTATCGGTCACGAACAGCTGGTTGGTGCGTGGTTCGGCAATCGCCGAGCCCCGATCCGTCAGAAAGCGCGTAGTCGAGGCGCCAGCGCCACCCGACCTGCTGGCGATCTGCAAGATCATGTCGGACGCCTTGGCGTAGTTGAGCTGGAAGCCCTGGGTTCTCAGCGGTTCGAGTTGCTCTATGGCCCGCGCCGCTTCGAAGTCCTTCTTGGTGCGCGCATCGATTTCATCCTTGGGCGCAATCCACAGCACCGAGCCGGACTTGCGCATGCCCAGTCCCTTGGCATCCATGATGATTTGCAGCGCCTGGTCCCAGGGCACGTCTTTCAGGCGCAGCGTCAGCGAGCCTGTGACCGTGTCGGAAGTGACGATATTGAAGTTGGTGAAATCCGCGATGACCTGCAGCAACGAACGCACTTCAATGCTCTGGAAGTTCAGGGACAGCTTTTCACCGCTATAGCCCGGGCCCTGACTCAGCTTGTTGACGTCGATCTTTTTCGGGCGCACGTCGATCACGAACTGGTTGTCGCTTTGGTAGGCGCTGTGCTCCCATTCGCCGGTGGCCTCGATGCGCATGCGCACGCGCTCGCCGGTTGTGGAGGTGGTGATCTGCTGCACGGGCGTGCCAAAGTCGGTCACGTCCAGCTTGCGGCGCAGGCCTTCAGGCAGCGAGGAGCGCAGGAAATCCACCACCAGCGCCTTGCCTTCGTGGCGCAGATCGACGGCCACCTGGTTGTTGGCCAGACCGACCACGATACGACCGGAATTGTCCGGTCCGCGGCGAAAGTCCACATCCTGTATCGGCTGCAAATCGCTGGACGCTGCCGTGCGACCAGCCAACGCGCGCGGTTCGGGCGCGATCTTCGCCGTCGCCGTCGATGCCACGGGCGCCAGAATGATGAACAGGCTGTTGCCCTGGATGTCCGTCTTGTAGGAAGTGGCGGCCTTGAGATTGAGCACCACGCGTGAGCGCCCTCCGGCTTCCACCACGTTCACCGATTTGAGGTTGCCCTGATTGAGCTCGACCAGCGTGTGGCCGGTCGCGTTTTGCGTGTTCGGAAAATCCAGCGCGATGCGCGCCGGAGACTGGATGGCAAAACCCGTCGGCGGATTCGCCAGGGGCTGTGACAACTCGATGCGCAACACCTCGCTGCCATCTTGCAACGAGCCCGCCACCGACTGGATCGCACCTTGGGCAAATGCCGTGGACGACAGCAGCAGCACCGTCGAAACCACCGCCAGCCGGCACTGCGCCAGAAAGCCCTGTGCCAGAATTCCCTGATTGTTTTGCATCATTTTTGTGTCTCCTGCAGCACCAGCTCGGTGTCGCGCTCAATCCACTCTCCCGTCACGTCCTGGATGATTTCACGCAGTTGGATAGAGTTTTCGGTGATCCGGACGATTTTTCCGTAGTTCTGGCCCAGGTAATTGCCCACCCGCACCTGGTACAGCAAGCGGTCCGCCTTGATCAAGGCAGTGGGCTCGCCTTTCTTGTTCAGGCTGCCGACCATCGTCATCGCATCCAGCGGCATCGATTCCAGAGCTTCCTTGCGGCGGTTGAGTTCTGACTGGATCAGGCCTGTTTTTGCACCCTGCTGTGCAGCATCACGCCGCAAGGCCTGGGTGAGCTTGGCCTGATCGAAAGGATCGACGCCGCTCTCCCCCACATAGGTCTCGGGCTGGAATTTCTTGGGCTCTTCAATCGGGGTGATGCGCGGCTTGGCCTGCGCTTTTTGCTGCGCCATCCACTGGCGCAATTCATCCTGGTCGGAGTCGGCACAGGCGCTGAGCAAGGCCACGCACAGGCCCAGCACCAGGATCAGCGGTCGTTGTTGCATTATTTTTTCTTCCCCGCAGCCGCCTGCTTTTGCGCCTGGATCTCATCCGCATCCAGATAGCGGAAGGTGCGCGCCGTGGCATCCATGGTCAAGGTGCCGCTGCCGTCCTTGGCCACGGGCACGATGGCGATGTTGTTGAGCGTCACGATGCGCGACAAATGGGCGATGTCGGAAGCGAAAGCGCCGATGTCGTGGTAGCGGCCCGTCACCTTGACGGCGATCGGCAGTTCAGCGTAGTAATCCTTGACCACCATCTGGCCCGGACGGAACAGCTCGAACTGCAGGCTGCGCCCCAGGCCCGCCTGGTTGATATCGGACAGCAGCGCCGCCATCTCGGCCTTGCTGGGAAGCTGCTTTTCCAGTTGGGTCACATATTGCTGGACCTGTTCGCGCTGCTGCTTGAGCGCATCCAGGCTTACGGCCTTGGTGAGCTTGGTCTGATAGTCCTGGCGCAGGCTCACTTCCCGGTCCTGCTCCGCCTGCCACTCATCCCTGTAGTCGCTGAGTATGGCGAACCACAGCACGACGGCCACGCCCACGGCAATGGCAACGCACAGCAGCGCCCGGGGAGCGATGGGCCATTGGGAAGGATCGTTGGGGTGCAGGTTGCTGAACTGCTTTTTCAGCTCGGCCTGCAGCTGGGTGAAATCAGGACCCGCGCGTTTTTTCTTGAGCATGTGTTATCTCCCGCCAGCCGTGGCTGCGGCAGGACTGGCTTCCATCGCCTTTTGGGCTTCGCTGGTGCGCATCAGGCGAAAGCGCAGATTGAACGAAGCGACACGGCGCTGGTCCTTGGGCGTCAGAGACAGCGTGGTCGCCACGATTTCCGTCAGCTCGGGCTTGGAGAACCAGGGCGTGTTGTCGGTCAGATTGCGCAGCATCTCCGAGACCCGCTCATTGGACTGGGCCATGCCCTGCATGCTGATCACCTGGCCATCCTGCTTGAGGCTGGTGATGAAGACGCCTTCCGGAAGCTGGGCCGCGAGTTCGTGCAGCAGGTGCACCGGCAGGTTGCGGTCCGATTGCAAATCCTCCACGGCCTTCTGGCGCGCGCGCAAGGCCGCAATTTCGCCTTCCAGACCGGCAATTTCCTTGATCTGCTTTTCCAGCACCTGGATTTCCGACTGCAGGATGCCGTTGATCTCCTGCTGGGCCGTGATGCGGCTTTGCAGCAGCCAGTAGATCAGGCCCGCAATGAGCAAACCTGCCAGGAACGCCACCAGCATCGTGATCTGGAATGCCTGCTTGCGGCGCTTGCGGGCCGCCTCGCGATGGGGGAGTAGATTGATCAGGATCACTGGAGAAACCTTCTCAGGGCCAAACCGCAGGCGGTCAGATACGACGGCGCTTCGCGCGCCATTTTCTTCAAGCGCACGTCGCTGCCGATTTGCATGCCGTCGAAAGGATTCGCCAGGGCGCAGGCAAAGCCTGTGTGCTGGGCAATGGCCTCGACCAGACCGGGCAGCGGCGCCGAGCCGCCCGCCAGCAAAATATGGTCAACGCGGTGGTAGGGCGTGCTGGTGAAGAAGAATTGCAGTGCGCGGGCCACTTCCTGCGTCATGCTGTCCATGAACGGCTTGAGCACCACCGTCGGGTAGTCTTCGGGCAGTTCGGCATTGCGCTTCTTGGCCTCGGCTTCTTCCTGGGAGAAGCCGTACTGCCGGGCAATCAGCTGGGTCAGCTGGGCACCGCCAAACGCCTGGTCACGTTCGTACAGCACCTCTTCATTGCGCATGACCTGCAGACTGGTCGTCAAGGCGCCGACTTCAAACAGTGCCACCAGGCTGTCCTTGCCTTTGTGCGGCAGGTTTTCGATCAGGCGCCGCGCTGCCAGGCGTGCCGAATGGGATTCGATATCGATGATCACGGGAATCAGGCCGGCCGCTTCCGCCAGGCCTTGACGGTCCTGGACTTTCTCGCGGCGCGAAGCCGCGATCAGCACGTCGACATCGCCCGGTGCGTTGGCCGTCGGGCCGATCACGCAGAAGTCCAGGCTGACTTCATCGAGAGAGAACGGGATGTACTGGTTGGCCTCGGACTCCACCTGGACTTCGAGCTCCTGCTCGCTCATGCCGCCAGGCAGGGAAATTTTCTTGGTGATGACGGCCGACGGCGGCAAGGCCATGGCCACATTCTTGCTGCGCGTTCCGCTTTTCTTGACCAGACGGCGCAGGGCTTCCGCCACTTCATCGAATTTTTCGATGTTGCCATCGGCGATCCAGCCTCGCTCCAGGGGCTCTATGGAGCACCGCTCCAGCACCAAGGCACCCGTGCTGTCCCGGCCAAGCTCCACCAGCTTGATGCTGGAAGAACTGATGTCTATGCCCAACAGTGACGCAGGCTGACGACTGAAAAGAGAACCTACAGTGATCAACGTGCCCTCCTGAGCGTGTAAAAAATGCAACAAAACTTCACATTTCGTCCAGATGCTATCAGCAAGCTCCCTTGCCAGCCAATTTACTTTTAGCTACGGTGTTCCGATTGCGTGGCCTAAATAATACGTTTGCATTTGCGCCTGTCATCACTGCGTTGACACTGGGCAGCAGCCAACCCCGGCCTGGACATTCCCCTCATATGGCATTTTGACGCTCCTCAGCGCCATTGCCGAAGGGATTTTTATAATGTCTGTCCTCCTTCTCCTCCAGCTCCATGCCGTCTTCTGAAAATAACGAACCGTCTTCATCGTCCCGCCCCCCGTCTTCCCGCCCCCGTACGCACTGGTTTGCCAAAGCCCTGCTCTGGCTGGCCGGGCTTGCGGTCGCCGGCGTTGCGGGCGTCATGCTGACGGTGGCAGTGGCGCTGGCCATGGCCTATCCCAATCTGCCGGACGTCTCGGAGCTGGCGGACTACCGCCCCAAGCTGCCGCTGCGCATTTATTCGGCAGAAGGCGCGTTGCTGGGCGAATTTGGCGAAGAGCGCCGCACGCTGACGCCCATCCAGGACATCCCCAAGGTCATGACGGATGCGGTGCTGGCCATTGAAGACACGCGTTTCTTCGAGCACGGCGGCGTGGACTACAAAGGCATTGCGCGCGCGGCGCTGGCCAACCTGGGCAGCGGCGGCAAAAGCCAGGGTGCGTCCACCATCACCATGCAAGTGGCACGCAACGTCTATCTTTCATCCGAAAAGACGTTCACGCGCAAGATCTATGAAGTCCTGCTGACGTTCAAACTCGAGCGCCTGCTGAGCAAGAACCAGATCCTCGAGATCTACATGAACCAGATCTATCTGGGCAACCGTGCCTACGGTTTTGCAGCCGCGTCCGAAGCCTATTTCGGCAAGCCGCTGAAGTCCATCTCGATCGCCGAAGCCGCCATGCTGGCCGGCCTGCCCAAGGCCCCGTCGGCTTACAACCCGATCAGCAACCCCAAGCGGGCCCGCATTCGCCAGCTCTACATCATCGAGCGCATGCAGGAAAACGGCTTCATCACGGCCGCCGAGGCCGCGCAGGCCAAGCAGGAAGAGCTCAAGATCAGCTCGGGCAGCAACAACACCCGGGTGCATGCGGAATACGTGGCGGAAATGGCGCGTCAGCTGATTTACGCCCAGTACGGCAACGAAGCCTACACGCGCGGCATCAATGTCTACACCACGCTCAATGCCGGCGAGCAGGACGCGGCCTATACGGCCTTGCGCCAGGGCATCATGGACTATGAGCGCCGCCAGCATTACCGCGGCCCGGAAAAATTCATCGCCCTGCCCAAGGAAGCCGAAGCCCAGGAAGACGCGATCGACGACACCCTGGCCAACCACCCGGACAATGGCAATGTGCTGTCCGCCGTGGTGCTCGAAGCCTCGGCGCGCAAGATCGTGGCCACCCGGGCCGACGGCGACAAGTTCGAGATCACCGGCGACGGCCTCAAGCCTGCCCTGTCCGGCCTGAGCGACAAGGCACCGCCCAATATCAAGCTGCGTCCCGGCGCCGTGATCCGCGTGGTCAAGACGCCCAAGAACACCTGGGAAATCACCCAGCTGCCGGAAGTCGAAGGCGCCTTCGTTGCCTTGAACCCCAAGACGGGTGCGATCCGCGCCCTGGTCGGCGGCTTTGACTTCGGCAAGAACAAGTTCAACCACGTCACGCAAGCCTGGCGCCAGCCGGGTTCGACCTTCAAGCCGTTCATCTACTCGGCCGCGCTGGAAAAAGGCTTCTCGCCGTCGACCATGATCAACGATGCGCCGATCTTCTTCAGCGCCGGAGCCACCGGCGGCCAGCCTTGGGAGCCCAAGAACTACGACAGCCGCTACGACGGTCCCATGAGCATGCGCACGGGCCTGAACAAGTCCAAGAACATGATTTCGATTCGCCTGCTGCAGGCCATCGGGCCCAAGTTTGGACAGGATTGGATCACGCACTTCGGCTTCGATGCAGAGAAGCACCCACCCTACCTGACCATGGCGCTGGGCGCCGGTTCGGTCACGCCCATGCAGATGGCGGCAGGCTACTCGGTGTTTGCCAATGGCGGTCACCGCGTCAATCCCTGGCTGATTGCCCGGGTCACCGACCACAAGGGTCGCGTGCTGTCCGAGTTCCAGCCCCAGCCGCTCGAGCAGACGCCCGAGGCCATCCCGCCACGCAATGCCTTCATCATGAACAGCCTGCTGCAGGATGTGGCCCGCGTCGGCACCGCCGCGCGCGCCCAGGCCACGCTCAAGCGCCCCGACATCTACGGCAAGACCGGCACCACCAATGATTCGGTCGATGCCTGGTTCGGCGGCTTCCAGCCCACGCTGGCCGCCGTGACCTGGATTGGTTACGACACGCCGCGCAACCTGGGCTCACGGGAAACCGGTGGCGGCCTGAGCCTGCCGGTCTGGATCAGCTTCATGCAGCACGCCCTCAAAGGCGTTCCCGTGGCCGAGTTGCCCGTACCGCCTGGCGTGGTCAACGTCGGCGGCGAATGGTTTTACGAAGAAAATGCGCGCAACCCCGGCGTCAGCAGTCTGGGCATGGAAGACGGGGCTGCACCGGGCAACGGCAGCGCGCCGCCCGCACCAGAAGAACGCAACCGCATTCTTGATCTTTTCCGGAACTGAGGAATGCCGCCCCGGGCTGGGGCGCATTCTTTTGCATCGTCAGTGATGGCCAGACCGCGGTGTATGCCGGCACTGCACCGATAAGACAGCCGCCAGCGCGCCCCGTATCCAGTCCATATACGCGGGCCCCCCTCCCGGCCATCCATCTACGCTCTCAGGCGATGGCTGCACCGGAAATCTGCAGCCGCGCGCCTGCCTGCTATTTTTGCAAAACCGCCTTTGCGTGGAACTCGCGATTTGCGCGCGTTACTAAATCTCCCAAGTGCTCAATGCATTGAAGCGTTCCACTGCACAAGGAGATAGTGATGAAGCAGTCCACAGCGGCTCAAGTTGCGCAAGCACTGGAGCAGGCGATCGTCAAAGCCAACCGTGCGCTCGAAAAAGCCAAGGAATTTCGCGCACAGAATGGATTGGCGGACGGCGATGCCATCGCACTTCTGGAAGAGCGAATGTCCGCCGAGGACGTGGCCCAGGTCCGAGAACAAATTCAGCGCGAAACGGAGTGCATTCAGCAAGACGCAAAAATGCAAACTGCCGCATTGAAAACGACGGCACTCAAGAATTCGCACCGCCTTCATCAAATGCTTTGAATCAACTCATTTCCCAATGAAAAAGGCATAGCTATGAACATTGGTTCAATCGGAACGGCGAATACGGCCACGACTTTCGAAGTCTCCAGCAAAACTTCCTCAATGGATGCGACGCAAGACAAGGCCATGCTGCGTAGTCTTGTGCTCGAGGACGCACTCTCCGCCCAGGTGAAGTCCTTGACGGATCTGACCAAGCTGTCGAGCTCGACGGGTGCCGGCAGCAGTCAGCCACTCAATGTCGGCGAAAGACTCCGAACGATCATGGATGAGCCTTACATCGATGATTGCATGATGCGTTACGGCAACCATGAGAAATTGCACAGGCTGGAGATGGAATCAGGCGTTCTGGAAGACCGCTGCAGTGAACTCAAGCAGGAGATCAGCAAGAAGATGCCTGCAGGTGCGGAACGTGACTTGGCGCTGGCGAAAGTGGACGATTTTCTCAAGGCAAGTCTGGCTTCTTCGAAAAAGCAAATTGACGCAACCGAGAAAAAAATCCGGGATGGCAATGAGCAAAATCTACCAAATCTCGATCGCACGCATCGTACTCAGATCACCCGGCCTGTCAGAGAGCTGCGTCCAGAAGACAATGACACGGACCAAAACGATATTCCAGCGGAAAAAATGCGTGCTTCCTTGTTGGGAAAAATGAGTGCTGCGCAGCTCAATGAGATTTCCGAAAAAATTCAAATCACCAATGCGCTTTCTGATTACTGGTAGAAATGGGCGCTGACAGGCGCCCCTGCCCGCTCATCAGAACGCCGTCTGATGCGCGCCAGCAAATGATGCAGGCAGCCTGGGGCCTTGGCATGCGCGGCCCCAGGCAAGCCTGCTGTCCGCTCAAGCCGTGAAAGTCAGCGCCAGACCCGATTGCTCGGAGGCGTAGCGGCTCAGGCCGGCAAAAAACTCGCCCGCACCCTTGGTGTCCATCCAGCAGGCCTTATCGGCATCGAAGCGAAAGTGAAAGCCACCGGCTTTGGCGGCCAGCCACACTTCGTGCAGAGGCTTTTGCAGATTGATCACAATCTGGCTGCGATTGGGGAAAGTCAGCGTGACCATGCCCCCCGTGCGCTGGGCATCGATATCCGCATCGGATTCGTCATTGATGCGGTCACAGCCCTGCTCCACGGCCAGCAGAAGTTTTTCAGCGCAATCCAGGAATTCAAGGTCGTTCATTACAATTTGCACATGTTGATAGCTTCCCAAATTTTAGTCAGGACTTTTGCCCTTGCGCTCTGTGCGGCGTCATTGGCAGCCTGCGGCCAACGCGGCCCCCTGTTTCTGCCCACGGCACCCGAGGCTGCGCAGCGCGCCACCCTGCCAGAAACACTGCGGCCCCAGCTGGGCGACGAGGCGCCTGGCGTGAGCACGCCCGCCCCCGCCCAACCTGACGCGGCTGCGCCACAGCAGCCCTCCAGCGGCCGCTGAGCCCGCCAGCCACCCCAGGCCTGGCGCTTGATCCAGATCAAGCCTGCAGGCCGCTGCGGCGCCTACAGTCGGCTTTTCCGCTGGATTGCCCCGCCATGCCGATTGAGCTGTACCGTGACAGACACCATGCCTGCCTGATGTTCTGCGACCTGATCGAGGAAGATGGCCAGGCCGTGCAGGCCAACCAGTTCCTCATCGTCGACGGCGACACCGGCGCCATCATCGACCCCGGCGGCAATCTGGCGTTCAACGAATTGTTCATGGGCATGACGCGCCACTTCGCGCCGTCCCGGCTGTCGTATGTGATCGCCTCCCACGCCGACCCCGACATCATCGCCTCGCTCGATCGCTGGATGACCAGCACCAAGGCCTCGCTGGTGATCTCACGCGTCTGGGAGCGGTTCGTGCCGCATTTCACCAAGGTCGGCAAGACGGATGAGCGCATCATCGGCGTGCCCGACGCAGGCGGACGCCTGCCGCTGGGCCGGCACGAGCTGGTGCTGCTGCCCGCGCACTTTCTGCATTCCGAAGGCAATTTCCATTTCTACGATCCGGTCAGCCGGATCCTGTTCACCGGCGACCTGGGCGTGTCCATGGTCTCCGGCGCCCAGGCTGCCGTGCCCATCACCGACCTGGGCCCGCACATCGCGCGCATGGAAGGTTTTCACCGGCGCTACATGGTGTCCAACAAGATCCTGCGGCTATGGGTGCACATGGCCCGCCAGCTCGACATCGCCATGCTCGTGCCCCAGCATGGCGCGCCCATCCAGGGACGGCCGGCGATCGAAGCCTTCTTCGACTGGCTGGAACAACTGGCCTGCGGTATCGACCTGTTCGACCAGCGCGCCTACCAGTTGCCCATGGCCGTGATCGACCCGGTCACGCGCCAGACCCACGCGCCCTTGCGAGCGGTCAACGGCTGACCTCTGGCCGGACCGTGGCCCAGCGCTTGCGCAGCCAGCGCTGCAAACGCCAGCCCAGCAGCAGCGCCAGGATGGCGCCATAGACCGCCACCTCGGTGAAGTTGTTCTTGCCGGCACGCATCCAGAAGAAATGCAGTATGGCCAGACCGGCCACCGCGTACACGCAGCGGTGCAGGCGCTGCCAGCGGCGCGCCCCCATCCACCGGGTCATGCGGTGGGGTGAAGTGAGCGCCAGGGCCGTGAGCAGGCCGAAAGCCAGCATGCCCACCAGGATGAAGGGGCGCTTGAGGATGTCGCGCCAGATTTCGCCAAAGTCCAGCCCCTGGTCGAACACCGAGTAGCACAGCAGGTGCAGCACCGCATAGAAGTACACGAACAGGCCCAGCATGCGCCGAAAGCGCGCCAGCGCGGGCAGGCCCAGCTGAACGCGCAGCGGAGTGACCGCCAGCACCACGCACAGAAAGCGCAGCGTCCAGTCGCCCATGGCGCGGATCAAGGCTTCGGCCGGGTTGGGCCCCAGCGTGTCGAACACCGCGCCTGCAAACAGGTTGGCAAAAGGCAGCAGGCACAGCACGAACAGCAGCGGCTTGGCCGCCGGGTGCATGAGCCAGGCTTTCCAGCGCGAGAGTACTGCGGGCATCAGTGGGAGATGCTCAGAACTGCTGCTTCAAGTCCATGCCCGCGTACATCTGCGCGACCTGCTCGGCGTAACCGTTGAACAGCAGCGTCTTGCGCTTCTTGGCGAACAGTCCGCCTTCGCCAATGCGCCGTTCGGTCGCCTGGCTCCAGCGCGGATGCGGCACGTCGGGATTGACGTTGGAGTAAAAGCCGTACTCGTTGCGCGCGGCCTTGTTCCAGGCCGTGCCCGGCTGCTTGTCGGTGAGGCGGATGGCGACCAGGCTCTTGGCGCTTTTGAAGCCGTACTTCCAGGGCACGACCAGGCGCACCGGCGCGCCGTTTTGCGCCGGCAGGACTTCGCCATACATGCCGAACGCCAGCAGCGTCAGCGGGTGCATGGCCTCGTCCAGCCGCAGGCCTTCGGTATAAGGCCAGTCCAGCACCCCGCTGCGCAGGCCCGGCATGGTCTTGGGGTCGGCCAGCGTGACGAACTCCACGTATTTGGCGCTGCCCAGCGGCTGCACGCGGCGCAGCAACTGCGCCAGCGAGTAACCCACCCAGGGAATGACCATGGACCAGCCTTCCACGCAGCGCAGGCGGTAGACCCGCTCTTCCTGGGGGCTGAGTTGCAGCAGCTCCTCGAGACTGAAGGTCCCGGGCTTGGCCACCAGGCCTTCGACCTTGACGGTCCAGGGCGTGGTTTTCAGCGTGTGGGCATTGCGCGCGGGATCGGCCTTGTCGAGACCGAACTCGTAGTAATTGTTGTACTGCGTGGCGTCGGCATAGGCCGTGAGCGCTTCCATGGTGTTCGCACCAGCGACCTGGCTCGCTTGCCCCGCGAGCGCGGCGAGCTTGCCCGGGCGCTGCACCGCCGCCAGCGCGTCGCGCCCGGCCCAGGCCGCGAGCGTGCCTCCGGCCGCGCCAGCGGCCATGGTGCGCAGCCATTGGCGCCGCTCTTCGTAGACCGGCTGCGGCGTGATTTCACTGCTCAGGGGATGATTAAAGCCGTCGCTATCGGTTCGTATGAGCATGGCGGTTCCTTGGGCCGATGGCCTTGTCTGATGCATTGTGACTGTGGTTGGTTCAACCTGCTTGCCGAAAAAATGGGCCCCCACGCCTGCCTCACGGCCCGCCCGAGGGGGCGTTGGCCCGGCCACAAAAAAAGCGCCCATCGCTGGACGCTCTTTTCATTCAGGCCCGCAAGGCTTACAGCTCGCCGTAGCTGTGCAAGCCGCTGAGGAACATGTTGACGCCCAGGAAAGCGAAAGTCGTCACGCCCAGGCCGGTCAGCGCCCACCAGGCGGACACCGTGCCGCGCAGGCCCTTGACCAGGCGCATGTGCAACCAGGCCGCGTAGTTGAGCCAGACGATCAGCGCCCAGGTTTCCTTCGGGTCCCAGCTCCAGTAGCCGCCCCAGGCCTCGGCGGCCCACAGCGCGCCCAGCACGGTGGCAATGGTGAAGAAGGCAAAGCCCACGGCGATGGACTTGTACATCACGTCATCGAGAATTTCGAACGACGGCAGGCGCGCGGCGATGTGGTTGCGGGCCAGCAGAATGCCCGCCACGATCATCGCCGAAATGCCGAAATACACCATCCAGTAACTGCTGGTGTTGTCCGTCGCTCCGCCCTGGCGGAAGACGATGGGTTCGAAGCACAGCACGATGCCCAGCAGCCACAGGGGCGCGAGCTTGTACCAGCGGGTTTCGCCGGCCTGCTGCTTGATCAGGTAGGCAAACGCCACCATCGCCGCCAGCGCGAACGTGCCATAGCCAATGAAGTTGGCGGGCACATGCAGCTTCATCCACCAGCTCTTGAGTGCCGGCACCAGCGGCTGGATTTCATGTGCTTCACGCACCAGCGTGTACCAGAGCAGGAAGCCCACGGCCGCGCTCACCACCAGCATCACGAAAGCACCCAGTGCGCGCGTGTCGTAGCTTTCTTCGTAGTACAGGTAAAAGGCCGTGGTCATCCAGCAGAACATCACGAACACTTCGTAGAGATTGCTCACCGGGATGTGGCCGATGTCCACGCCCACCAGATAGCTTTCGTACCAGCGCACCATGGTGCCGATCAGCGCCATGGCGACGGCCACCCAGGCGATGCGCGAGCCCAGCAGCGACATGGTCTTGCCTTCGTTGCGCGAGAACATGCCTATCCAGTAGAAGATGGTGCTCATGAAGAACAGCATGCTCATCCAGAGGATGGCCGACTGGCTCGACAGGAAGTACTTGAGGCCGAACACGGTGTCGGCCCGGGCCAGATCGCCCGCCCCATCCGCCTGGTACAGGCCCAGCGCCAGCAGCGAGCACCCGGCGACGGCCAGCATCAGCACCCGCAGCGGGCGCCAGAACCAGCCCAGCCAGATGGCGCAGGGAATCGTGCCCAGCAAAATCGCTTTTTCGTAGCCGTCCATGTAGGCGGCATAGCGCTGCAAGGCAAACAGCCCGCCTGCCGTGACGATCACGGCAAACAGCCAGTCAAACCAGTTGCGGCGCGAAAAGAACCCCTCGTGCAGGGTGATGGTGGTAGTTGCGGTCGTCATTCAGAAGCTCCCGGGTGGCGCGCGGTAGGCTGGGCCCCAATGAGTTTTTCAGCCAGCATGGCAAATTCCTTGTCACCATCCATTGTCTTACGGTTGGTGGATAGCGCCATTGTGGCGTGGCTGCGGTCCTTGCCGGCGGGGGCAAGCCAGATCCACAGGCGCCGATCGCGCACGTAGAGCATGGCAAAAATACCCAGGATCAGGAACAGGCAGCCCAGGTAGACCACGTTCTTGCCCGGACCGCGGCTCACCTGGAACACGCTGGCCTGGACATGCGTGAAGTCATCGAGCATGAAAGTCATGGGCGCCGGGTAGAACTGGGCGTCGCTGAGCGAAAACACCGACTGCGTCATGAACGCCAGCGTCTGCTCGTCGCTGTCCAGGGGCGGCAGGCCGGCGTTTTCACGCTGCAGCTGGGCCATCTCGAACAGCGCGCCATTGAGAATGCGCACCAGCACTTCGCTGGCGCGGCTGCGTTCGGCTTCGGGCACGTTCTGTTCCATGAAGTGCGAAACCGCCTGCAGGCCGCCGATTTTCTCGCCGGTCGCGGTCGTCGTCCCGGCGTACATTTCCAGCGCCCGCAAGGTCGATTGCATCAAGGGCTCGCGCAGATCGGTGCGTGCGGCGTCGACGGCCTTGGCCACATAGCGGCGCGCCGCCTGCTCGCGCATGGCGGGCTGGGCCAGGGCCGTGCGCAGGCGCAGGAAGGTGTCCATCGTGCCTTCCTTGTCGGCCGGCACGCGCAGATAGCGGAAAGCATCGACCGGGTTGTCGCGCACGCCCAGCAGGAACACCGGATTGCCGTCGCCCGTGTCCACGGGCAGCATGTAGTTCTGGTATTCACGCGCCTGGCCCGCCGCGTCGCGCAGCTTGTAGCCAATGCTAGGGCCGATGTTGCGCAGCACTTTTTCGGTGGTGGTCTTGTGACCCGCGCCCAGGCGTGCGTCGATCGAGGCCTTGAGGTCGACCTTGCGCACGTCGGTGCCCGTGTTGTTGGCCGTGCCGCCAAAGTTTTCCACGTTGATGGTGCGCAGCGCCGTGTATTCCAGCGTCAGCGCGTCCTTGCCATCGCCCTTGCCGACGCCGGCGCGCGTGAATTCGCTGGTGCCGCCGATGATGCCTTCGACCGTGAAAGGCTTGCCCGTGCCGTCCATGGGCACGGCGCGCATCTTCACCGACGAGCCGCCGTCATCGAAGCTCGACTGGAAAATCTCCACGCCCTTGTAATGCGCGGGATGGTTGACTTCGATGCGCTGGGCGGTCTGCTCGCCCGTGAGCTTGTCGTGAATGATCACTTCGCTGGCAAACAGCTTGGGCATGCCGGTGGAGTAGTACTCCACGATGAATTTCTTGAGTTCCACCGCAAATGGCAGATCCTGCAGCAGCACCCCGTCCGACTGGTTCAGGATGGCCGTGCTCGACTGCGTGCCTTCGGCAACCATCAGATTGCCGCGGAACGTGGGATTGCGCTCGGACAGGCGGTGCTCGGGAGCCACGTCCGACACCCGGCCGCCGCCGGTATACGGCGTCTTGCCGCCGAACAGCATCTGGGCGCGCACGACCAGGTCGCCATCGAACAGTCCGCCCAGGCAGATCAGCACGATGGCGCTGTGCGTGGCGATATAGCCCAGCTTGTGGGCCGCACCCGACTTGGCGGCCACCATCCAGCCCGTCCCTTCGCCGGCCGCGCTGTTGCGCTGCTGCAGCTTGACCTTCCAGCCCCCCGTGGCCAGGACCTTGCCCAGGCGCTGCGCGGCTTCCTGCGGACTGTCCGCCACGTCGGCCTGGGCGCGATGGCGAAAGGCCTTGAGGCTGTGCTCGCGGATGTTTTCCTTGTAGGTGCGCAGATCGGCCAGGTACTTGGGCGCGTGGTTGGCCACGCACAGGCTGGTGCTGACCACCAGAAAGGCCAGGATCAGCATGAACCACCAGGCGCTGTAGACCGCGTTGAGCTTCAAGGCCAAGAACAGCTGCGACCAGAACGGTCCGAACTGGTTCACGTAATTGACCGCGGGCTCATGCTGCTTGAGAACGGTGCCGATCACGGAGGCAATGCAGATCACCGTCAGCAATGCAATCGCAAAGCGCATCGAGGACAGCAACTCGACGGCCCGGCGCCAAGCCTGTGATCGAAAGGAAGAAGTCGAGCGGGTAGGAATGTCTGGCATGGAAAAAAGAACGCAAAGCCCGAAAGCAAAAAGGCGGGGCCATCACTGCAAAGGATGGACCCGCCCGTATTGGGGTTTGTTGTTGGCGTTTGGTTCCCTGTCCCGAGCAGGACAAAAAACAATAAAACGATTCAGTCCATCAACGCAGGCCGGCGATGTAGTCCGACACGGCCTTGATTTCACGGTCGTTGAGCTTGGCAGCCACCTGGGTCATGGGCAGGCTGTTGCCGCGCTTGCCGTCCCGGAACTCTACCAGTTGTTTAGTAGTGTAGTCCGCGTGCTGGCCGGCCAGACGTGGGTACTGTGCGGGCAGGCCCGCACCGTTGGGGCTGTGGCAGCCGGCGCAGGCCGCGACGTTGCGGTCCTGGATGCCGCCGCGGAAAATGCGCTCGCCCAGGGCGACCAGTTCCTTGTCCTTGGCAAAGCCGCCCTTGGCCTTCTGGGACGCCAGCCAGCCCGAGACATTCTTCATGTCCTCGTCCGACAGCGTGGCGGCAAAGCCCTGCATCACGGGGTCCTTGCGCACGCCGCTCTTGAACTCCTGCAGCTGCTTGAGCAGGTATTGCGGGTGCTGCTGCGCCAGTACAGGATTGGCCACAATGGTGGAATTGCCATCCGCACCGTGGCATGCTGCGCAGACTGCAGCAAAGCTTGCCCCTCCTTTTGCCAAGTCCAGCTTGGCGTTTGTCTGCGGTGCAGCGGGCGTTTCTCCGGCCGAAAAGGCGGGAAAAGCGGAGGCAGCCAAAACGGCGGCCGTCAGCAAAGAGGCAAGCAACTTCATATCGAGGGTCTGTTGTTGAGGTGCACGAACCTTGTAATTCTACAATGAGGCTCCAAAGCATTGATACCACCCATGACGAACTCCTCCCCCGCACCGGTTGCGGGCACGCTTCCTCCCGCCATTGATGGCAAGCTCGCCATGGGCTGGATGCACACCGCGCGCTTCCTGACCACGGCTGCGCAACTGCACCATCTGCCCACGATTGACGTTCCAGAGATCGCTTTTGTCGGCCGCTCGAACGCCGGCAAGTCCACCTGCATCAACACCCTGACGCAGCAAAAGCAGCTGGCCTTTGCCTCCAAGAAGCCTGGCCGCACGCAACACATCAACCTGTTCTCGCTGGGCCGCCAAGGCATCACCGACGCGGTGCTCGCCGACCTTCCGGGCTACGGCTACGCCGCCGTTTCGCGCTCCGACAAGATCCGCTGGCAACAGGTGATGGTGAACTATCTCATCACCCGCAGCAGCCTCACCGGCATCGTGCTGCTGTGCGATCCGCGCCTGGGCCTGACCGAACTCGACGAAGCCCTGCTCGAAGCCGTGCGTCCGCGCGTGGAAGACGGCTTGAAGTTCCTGATCCTGCTGACCAAGGCCGACAAGCTGACCCGCGCCGAACAGGCCAAGGCCTTGTCGATTGCGCGACTGCAAGCCGGCGGCGGAGAAGCGAAGATCTTCTCAGCCCTCAAGAAACAAGGCGTGGACGAAGTGGCTCAGCTACTATGGCAATGGTCGCACCCGGTAGTTCCTGCCGATGCGGCTACGCCCGCCGAGCCATCCGTTGCCACGGACAGCGCTGAGGATTCCCTGGCCCCATAGCGTTCAGAGCAGGCGCCGCCCAAGCGCTGGACGCTACCGATTGAGTAGCTTCATGATCCAGACTTGCGACCATGTCCTGCCCCACGGCATCACCCTGCGCTGCCGCACCGCCGGCACGCCAGGGCGGCCCGTGCTCATGTTCCTCCACGGTTTCCCCGAAGGCGCGTTCATCTGGGATGAAATGCTCGCGCATTTTTCCGCGCCTGAAAACGGCGGCTTTCGCTGCGTGGCGCCGAACCTGCGCGGCTTCGGCGGCTCCAGCAGCCCGAGCGAAGTCACGGCCTACCATGCCAAACACCTGGTGCAGGACATCCGGGCCTTGATCGCGCTGGAGAGCCCGCAGGCGCCCCTGGCCTGCCTCGTCGCCCACGACTGGGGCGGCGCCCTGGCCTGGAGCGTGGCCAGCCAGCACCCCGACTGCATGCAGCGACTGATGATTCTCAACGCCCCCCACGCGGGGGCGTTGTTGCGTGAGCTGCGTGACAATCCCGCGCAGCAGCAGGCAAGTGCCTATATGCGTTTCTTGCGCCGCGCCGATGCGCCGACGCTGCTGGCCGAGGACGATTTCCGCCGCACTTTCCACTTTTTTGCGCAGCCCGACGGCCACCTGCCCGCCTGGCTCACGCCGGCGCTGCAAGCGCAATACCGCCAGCACTGGGCACTGGGCCTGCAAGGCGCCTGCCACTACTACGGCATCAGCCCCCTGTACCCGCCCGCGCCCGGCGCACCCGACCATCTGCAGAGCTTGCAGCTGCCCGAAGCCATGCTGCGCGTGGATGTGCCGACACTGGTGCTCTGGGGCATGAGCGACCCTGCCTTGCAGCCAGGCCTGCTCGACGGCCTGCAGGACTGGGTGCCCCAGTTGCAGGTCCAGCACCTGCGCAACACTTCACACTGGGTGGTGCACGAGCGCCCGGCCCGCGTGATCGACGAGCTGGAGCATTTTGTGCAGCAGCAGTTCAGCCCGGACTACATCGCTGGCTGAGAACTCAGACTTCTCAGCCATCCATAGCGCAAGGCCTGTGAAACTGGCGCGCCCCAGCAAAGGGGCAGCGAGGAAGGGCCGCCCCGCACCGAGGCTGCCGTCCCCCTCCACCGAAGGATGAGAGGGGGAAGACGCGAAGCGGCTCAGGGGGTGTTTCAATACACCGAGGGCTCGCCTTCGGGCCGGGTCTTGAAGCGCTTGTGGACCCAGAAATACTGGGCGGGCATGGTGTCTATCCACTTTTGCAGCTCGCGGTTCATGCGCGCCGTGTCGGCCACCGCATCCGCCGTGGGAAAGTCCTCCCAGGCCGGCGTGATGTCGGCCACATAGCCTTCGGGCGTGAGCCGCGTGTACATGCCTATGACCTTGGCCCGCCCCAGTCGGGCAAAGCGCGACAGCGAAGGAATGGTGGCCGCCTGCACGCCGTAGAACGGCACGAACACCGAGTCGTTCTTGCCAAAATCCATGTCGGGCAGCAGATACAGCAGGCCGCCCTGGCGCAGGCTGGAAATGATGGGCTTGACGCCGTCGGCACGGTTGAGCATGCGCACATCGCCAAAGCGCTGGCGCCCGCCCATGAACCAGGCATCGATGGCCGGATTGGGATGGGTGGAGAAAATGGACGTGAAGGCCCGCGTGGTGTTGAGCGGCAACGTCAGTCCGCCCGCGTCCATGCCGTAGAAATGCGGCGCGAACACAATCGTCGGCGTATCGCCTTCGAGCTCATGCAACGCGCCCTGGAGCTTGACGCGCTGGCGCACCACGGCCTCGGGGGCCGACCACAGCCAGCTGCGGTCCAGCCAGGTCTGGCAGAACACCACGAAGCTCTCCTGGGCCAGGGCCTTGCGCTGCGCGGCCTCCATCTGCGGAAAACACAGCTCCAGATTGCGCAGTGCAATCTTGCGCCGTGGCACGGCCAGCACAAACAGCACACGGCCCAGCAACCAGCCCAGCGCGCGCAGCCAGCGCAGCGGCAAATGCCCCAGCAGGTTCATCAACCAGACGCCAAAACGCGCGCTCATGCCGCCACCTGCGTGTCTGCGGGCTGCTCGGCACGCGGGTTTTTGTAGCGCGCATAGCCCCACAGGTACTGCGCAGGACTTTGGCGAATGGTCCGCTCCATGGCCTGGTTCAGTTCCAGCACAGCGGTTTCCAACGAATCTGACAAAGGCACGGGCAACTCCTCGAAATACAGCACATAACCTTGCCCCCAGGGCTTGCGCTCGCAGCGGGCAACGATCACCGTGGCACCGGTTTGCTGCACCAGCCGTGCGGCCAGGGTCATGGTGTAGGCCTCACGGCCGAAAAAAGGCGACCACAGGCCCTGCCCTTCGGGCGGCACCTGGTCGGGCAGCAGGCCCACGGCCTCGCCGCGGCGCAAGGCCTTGATCATCTGGCGCACACCCGACAGCGCCGTGGGCACGGCCTTCACGCCGGGGCGGTTGCGCGCCGTCGCCATCACTTCGGCCAACCAGGCCTGGCGCGCCGGCCGGTACAGGATGGTGATGGGGCCATGTTCAGCGCTCCAGCGGCCGGCGGCCGCCTGCACCGACAGTTCGAAGCAGCCCAGGTGCGGCGTCAGAAACACCACGCCACGGCCGCGCGCCCAGGCCTGCTCGACCACTTCGGTGTTGACCAGCGCGCAAGGCGGCGGCTCGTCCTGCAGCCACATGCGCGGCAGCTCGGCGACCAACCGACCCGCATGGCCCACGGCGGAGCTGATCTGGGAGAACCGATAGCCGGCCTGGCGGGCATTGTGCAAAAACCGCCGACGGTAAGTTCCTGAACAGGCAAAAACCACCCATCCCAGGGCGGCGCCCACACCGTGTAATAGCCACAAAGGAAGCAACGAGAAGAAACGAAACAGGCTTGGCATTAAAATAAGAGGGTCGCTGAGTTAAATGAGCAACTTGCAGGGCGACGTAAAAAAATTCTGCTAAAGCGTTCGCCGGAGCTCCGTCAGCTTGGCCAACGCCCTAAAAGCTGGAACACAGGAGTTTATTCAATGGCGAACGATTTTCTTTTCACTTCGGAATCTGTCTCTGAAGGACACCCCGACAAGGTGGCAGACCAGATCTCCGACGCGATCCTGGATGCCATTTTCACCCAAGACCCCTATTCCCGTGTGGCAGCCGAGACGCTGACCAACACCGGTCTGGTGGTTCTCGCCGGCGAAATCACCACCGGCGCGAATGTGGACTACATCCAGGTCGCTCGTGACACCATCAAGCGCATAGGCTACGACAACACCGAATACGGCATCGACTACAAGGGTTGCGCCGTGCTCGTGGCCTATGACAAGCAAAGCCAGGACATCGCCCAGGGCGTGGACAAGGCCAGCGACGACGAGCTCAACACCGGCGCCGGCGACCAAGGCCTGATGTTCGGCTACGCCTGCGACGAAACGCCCGAGCTGATGCCCGCGCCGATCTACTATGCGCACCGTCTGGTCGAGCGCCAGGCCCAACTGCGCAAGGACGGCCGCCTGCCGTTCCTGCGTCCCGACGCCAAGAGCCAGGTGACCATGCGCTATGTGGACGGCAAGCCCCACAGCATCGACACCGTGGTCCTCTCGACCCAGCACAGCCCCGACCAGTCGGAGACGGCCACCAAGATGAAGCCCAGCTTCATCGAAGCCATCATCGAGGAAATCATCAAGCCCGTGCTGCCCAACGAGTGGCTCAAGGAAACCAAGTACCTGATCAACCCCACGGGCCGCTTCGTTGTCGGCGGACCCCAGGGCGATTGCGGCCTGACCGGTCGCAAGATCATTGTCGACACCTACGGCGGCGCCTGCCCCCACGGCGGTGGCGCGTTCTCGGGCAAGGACCCAACCAAGGTCGACCGCTCGGCCGCCTACGCCGCGCGCTACGTGGCCAAGAACATCGTGGCCGCCGGCCTGGCGCGCCAGTGCCAGATCCAGGTGGCCTACGCCATCGGCGTGGCCCGCCCGATGAACATCACGGTCTACACCGAAGGCACGGGCGTGATTCCCGACGACCAGATCGCCAAGCTGGTGGCGGAGCACTTCGACCTGCGTCCCAAGGGCATCATCCAGATGCTGGACCTGCTGCGCCCCATCTACAGCAAGACCGCGGCCTACGGCCACTTCGGCCGCGAAGAGCCCGAGTTCACCTGGGAAAAGACCGACAAGGCTGCGCTGCTGCGCGCCGCCGCCGGGCTCAAGTAAGCCCTGCTGACAGCCGGCAAGCCTTTGCGCCTGCCGGACCGCATGAAAAAGGCCTGCCACTGCGCAGGCCTTTTTCGTCGCCGGCGCTGGGCCGCCCCTAACTGCTGACGGCCGTGGTTTTCGGGCTGCTGACCGTTCAGGGCTTCAGGCGCCAGCGCAAGACAATCCCGTAGACCAACCCCACAGCCGCGGACGGCGGTCTACACTGGGATCGTTTGCCGCTTTGTAACGACCCCTGCCATGACCCGTTCCGTTCAGCTGCTGGCCGTCGACCCGCAAAATGATTTTTGTGACCTGCCCACGCCCTGCTGGCCGGTACACGCCAACGGACGCCGCACGCAACCCAGCCTGCCGGTGGCGGGCGCGCACCAGCACATGCAGCGCCTGGCCCGCTGGCTGCGCCAGCAAGGCCAGCACATAGACCAGATCACGGTCACGCTGGACTCGCACCAGCGCTTCGATATCGCCCACCCCGGTTTCTGGCAGCAGGCCGATGGCGCCGACGTGCCCGCATTCACGGCTATCACCGCCGCCCAGGTGCGCGCCGGCCAGTGGCTGCCACGCCTGCCGGCCCACCTGCCGCGCGCCCTCGCCTACCTCGATGCGCTCGAACGCCAGGGACGCTACACGCTGATGGTCTGGCCCGTGCATTGCGAAGTCGGCAGTTGGGGCCATGGCCTGCATGCCGATCTGCTAGATGTTTTCGGCGCCTGGCAGCTCCAGCACCAGCGCGCCGTCTCCCAGGTCTTCAAGGGCCTGAACCCCTGGACCGAGCATTACAGCGCCCTGATGGCCGAAGTCGTGGACCCGGCCGATCCGGCCACCCAGCTCAACCGGCCCTTGCTCGACCGCCTGGCCCAGGCCGACCTGCTGGTCATCGCCGGGGAAGCCAGCAGCCATTGCGTGCGCGCGACGGTCGAGCACCTGGTGACCTACCTGCCCCCAGGACATGCGCGGCGACTGGTGCTGCTGACCGACTGCATGGGGCCGGTGGCCGGTTTCGAAGCCGCCGAGCAGGATTTTTTCGCTGCCATGCATGCCCAGGGTGTGCAATCGACCACCAGCGACGCCCTGGTGCTTCAGGACTGAACGACTTTCCCCATCCGCCATGCCGCCCATCATCACCAGCCTGCTCGACACCGACCTGTACAAGTTCACCATGTGGCAGGCCATGCTGCACCGCCATCCGCAAACCCAGGCCCGCTACGAATTTGTCTGCCGCAGCACGCCCGACTTCCCGCTGGCCCAACTCCTGCCCGAAGTCGAACGCGAGCTCGATGCGCTGTGCGCGCTGTCGTTTGCCCGGGACGAGCTCGACTACCTCGGCTCGCTGCGCTTCATCAAGAGCGACTTCATCGACTTCCTGCGCATCTTCCGTTTCCAGCGCGCGTTCATCGAAGCGCGCGCCGACGGCGACACCCTGCAGATCGTCGCCCATGGCCCCCAGGTGCATGTGATGGGCTTCGAGATCTATGTGCTGGCCATCGTCAACGAGCTGTATTTCCGCCGTTTCGACGCCCAGGCCGCGCTGCGCGAAGGACGCGCGCGCCTGGACCACAAGGTCACGCAGCTCAACGCGCTGGCCGGCGCCGTCCAGCGTCGCCACCCTTTCGAGATGTTCGACTTCGGCGTGCGCCGGCGCTTTTCCGGCGCCTGGCAGCGCGAAGTGGTGCAGCGTTTCGCGACCGAAGCGCCGCAGTGGTTCAAAGGCACGTCCAACGTGCTGCTGGCGCGCGACCTGCAGATCGTGCCCATAGGCACCATGGCCCATGAGTACCTGCAAAGCTACCAGTCGCTGGGCGTGCGCCTGCGTGACTTCCAGAATGCCGCGCTCGAAGACTGGGTGCAGGAGTACCGCGGCGACCTGGGCGTCGCCCTGACCGACACCGTGGGCATGGACGCTTTCCTGCAGGATTTCGACCTGTACTTCGCCAAGCTGTTCGACGGCCTGCGCCACGACTCGGGCGACCCCGTGGTCTGGGGCGAGAAAGCGCTGGCCCATTACCAGCGCCTGCGCATTGACACCCACAGCAAGCGCCTGGTGTTCTCCGACGGCCTGAACCTCGACAGCGCGCTGCAGCTCTACCACCACTTTGCCGACCGCATCCAGCTGGGCTTTGGCATAGGCACACGCCTGACCAATGACATGGGCCTGACGCCGCTGAACATCGTCATGAAGCTGACCCACGCCAACGGCCAGCCCGTGGCCAAGATTTCGGACAGCCCGGGCAAGACCCTGTGCACCGACGAAACCTACCTGGCCTATCTGCGCCAGGTGTTCGGCATTCCCGACCCTGAGCCCGCCGCCGCCGGCTGACAAGGAGACTTCCATGCTGCGCATCACCCTGGCCCAACTCAACTTCACCGTGGGCGACATCACCGGGAACGTGGCGCGCATGCTGACGGCTGCGCGCCAGGCGAGCGAAGAGCAGTCCGACATGGTGGTCTTTTCCGAGCTGGCGCTTTGCGGCTACTACCCCAGCGACCTGCTCGACGAAGCCGCTTTCCTGCAGCGGGTGCGGGCCGGCCTGGAAACGCTGCGCCACGCTTCGGCCGAGCTGCCCCATCTGCACTGGGTGGTGGGCGCACCCACGCCCGCCGGCGGTCCGGGCAAGCCGCTGCACAACAGCCTGCTGGTGCTGCAGGGCGGCAAAGTGCGTCTGCAATACGACAAGCAGCTGCTGCCCACCTACAACATCTTCGACGAGCGCCGGCATTTCGAGCCCGGTCCCGATGTGGCCAAGGTGCTGCGCATAGGCCAGACCCAGGTCGGCTTTCTGATCTGCGAGGACGGCTGGAACGACAGCGGCGCCGACTACGCCACCAACCCGCTGCGGCGCATGGCCGATGCCGCGCCCGATCTGCTGGTCAGCATCAATGCCAGCCCCAGCCACCTGGGCAAGCGCGAACAGCGCCACCAGATCTTCAGCGCCGCAGCCCGCCGCCACGCCCTGCCCATGCTCTATGTCAACCAGATCGGCGGCCAGGACCAGATCGTGTTCGACGGCGCCTCGTTCGCCGTCGAAACCGATAAGGGCGTGGTGTTCGAAGCCCTGCGCTTCCAGGAGATGGTCACCACCCTGGCCTTCGAGGACGGCCGCTTCGCCAGCAGCGCGGGCGCGGCGCTGCCGGCCGTGCCCGCCGCCGGCCTGCCCACCATGGAGTTCTACCGCCAGCAAATCGTGCTGGGCCTGCGCGACTATGCGCGCCGCTGCGGCTTCAGCCAGGCCGTGATCGGCAGCTCGGGCGGCATCGACAGCGCGCTGACCCTGGCCCTGGCCGCCGAAGCCCTGGGCGCGGACAACGTGGTCGGCGTGACCATGCCTTCGGGCTTTTCCTCGGCCGGCTCGGTCGACGATTCGGTCCAGTTGTGCCACAACCTCGGCATCACTCTGCACCGGCACCCCATCGCCGACCTCGTCGATGGCTACGCCCTGGAATTCACGCGCAGCTTCGGCCGCCCCCTGCAGGGCCTGCCGCTGGAAAACCTGCAGGCGCGCATACGCGGCACGGTGTTGATGGAGTTCTCCAATGCCTTCGGCCACCTGTTGCTCACCACGGGCAACAAGTCCGAAGTCTCGGTGGGCTACTGCACGCTGTACGGCGATACCAACGGCGGCCTGGGCCTGCTGGGCGACCTGTACAAGACCGAAGTGTTTGCACTGTCGCGTCACATCAACGCCACGGCCGGCCGCGAGCTCATTCCCCAGGCCATCATTGACAAACCGCCTTCGGCCGAGCTCGCACCGGGGCAAAAGGACGAGGACAGCCTGCCGCCCTACCCGGTACTGGATGAAATCCTCAAGCTGCTGATCGAAGGCAGTCACCTGTCCTGCCAGGAATACACCAGCGCGCGCCAGTTCGTCGACCAGTTGCGGCTGCAGCCCGGCGGCCAGGCCCTGGTGGAGCGGGTGCAGCGCATGATTTTTCGCAGCGAGTACAAGCGCCGCCAGGCTCCGCCCATGCTGCGCCTGCGTGCCCGCGCGTTCGGCACCGGCCGGCAAATGCCGATTGCCGCGCACTACGAATAGCCAGGACTGTCTGCACAGCCTGATTTTTTATCCGAAAATAAGACATTCCGGCAAACACCGATTTGCCTGCCTGGCCCCAGCCCGTGCTCCACCGCGCGCAGCGGTGGCCGGCGCGCTCCTGGAGACAAGCCCATGGCCATCACTGCCAATCCCTCTGCCCCGCCCGCCATTCCACCGCCGCACACGGCCGTCCTGATCGGGCGTTTCCAGCCCTGGCACAACGGCCACATGGCCTTGCTCCAGGCCGCCTTGCAGCAGGCCCGGCAGGTCGTGGTCGTGCTGGGCAGCGCCCACCAGGCGCGCAGCCCGAAAAACCCGTTCACCTGGCAGGAACGCGAAGCCATGGTGCGCGGCACGCTGTCCCCGGAAGAAAGCGCACGCGTGCACTGCCTGCCCGTGCGCGACTACTACAACGAAGCCCGCTGGGTCGAAGCCGTGCGCCAGGGCGTGCAAGCCCTGGTGCCACATGGCGCGGGCATTGCGCTGTTCGGCCACTTCAAGGACAGCAGCAGCAGCTACCTGCAGAGTTTTCCCGGCTGGCCGCTGACCAGCCTGCCCCGGCTGGGTGCGTTCGATGCCACGCCTTTGCGTGACATCTACTGGAATGCGGCCGGTGCGCCCGTCGCCGACGTGCTGGCCGCGCTGGCCCCGCAGGTGCCGGCCTCGGTGCTGGATTTTCTGCACGCCTGGATGGACAGGCCCGACTACGCCGCCATGCAGGACGAAGCCGCCATGCTGCGCGACTACCGCCAGGCCTGGGCCTGCGCGCCCTACCCGCCGGTGTTCGTGACCGTGGACGCCCTGCTGGTGTGCAACGCCCACCTGCTGCTGATCCAGCGCGGCCATGCCCCGGGCAAAGGCCTGTGGGCCCTGCCCGGCGGCTTTGTCGAGCCGCGCGACAGCCTGTGGCAGTCCTGCCTGCGCGAGCTGCAGGAAGAAACCGGCTGCGCCGTCGAAGTGGCGGCGCTGCAAGCCGCCTTCCAGGGCGTACAGGTCTTCGACCACCCCGACCGTAGCCTGCGCGGGCGCACCATCACCCACGTGCATGTGTTTGATCTTGGCGACCGCGCGCAACTGCCGGCAGTCCAGGGCGCGGACGATGCGGCGCTCGCGCGCTGGGTACCGCTGGCGCAGCTGCCGACGCTGGAGACGCAGTTCTTCGAAGACCACTTCCATGCGATCCAAAGCTGCCTCGAAGGCTTTTGCACCCTGCCGGCCTGAATTCCACCTATTTTTCTTGAGCTGCCCCATGTCCGATTTGCACATCCGCCCCGCCACCATCGAAGACACCGACCAGATCCTGCGCTTCATCCGTGACCTGGCGATCTATGAAAAGGCCGAGCACGAAGTGCTGTCCACGCCCGCGCATGTGCACCGCACGCTGTTTTGCGAACAGCCGTCCGTGCACGGCCTGATGTGCATGAATGGCGATCAGCCCCTGGGCTTCGCGGTCTACTTCTTCAACTATTCCACCTGGCAGGGCCGGCACGGCCTGTACCTTGAAGACCTGTATGTCTCGCCCGACAGCCGCGGCCAGGGCGCGGGCAAGGCCTTGCTGCAGCACCTGGCGCGCATCGCCGTGGAAAAGGACTGCGGACGCTTCGAGTGGAGCGTGCTGGACTGGAACGCGCCCTCCATCGCTTTCTACGAAAGCCTGGGCGCCCAGCCGCAGAACGAATGGGTGCGCTACCGCCTCACAGGCCAGGCCCTGGCTGACCTGGCCGCGCAGGACCAGGCCTGAACGCTGCATTTCGCTGCATCACCAGCCCTGTCGCAACACGCGTTTCAAACACTCACCAAATGAAACCCGGGGTCGGTCCAGTCCTACGCCCCAGGGTTTTCCAGAAGTCCACCATGGAACTGCGCTGACTGATTCCCAGCCAGCCGCTTCACTCTTTGGAGATACGACAATGGTTCAACAACACAGTCAAGACCCCAATCAAAAGAGCCCCAACCAGGCCAATCCTGCCGACAAGCAAAAGCAGCAGGAGCAGCAAAGCGGTCAAAACCAGCAACCCGGCAGCAAGACACCTGGCGCAGGACAGCAGCAGCAATCCAACAACCCGTCTTCCAATAAACAGCAGCAACAACGCTAAGCGTTGGGTATGACAACAACAAAGGGCCTCTCGAGGCCCTTTTTGATTGCTGCGGATCCGTCGCGTGGACGGCTTATTTCGCGTCCCGCAAAGCGAAGGCCCGCTGGGCCGCGGCACGTGCAAAACAGCGCTGATGCCATGCCAGCGCGTGTGGTGCCTGGCCGTCGGCAATGGCCGGCAGGCGTTGCAGAACCGCCGATACATTCAGGTCAGCGACGGTAAAGGCATCTCCCACCAGATAGGCCTGCTTGGCCAGGACCCGGTCCAGCAGCATGACTTTGTCCTGGGCCTGGCGCAGGCCGGCCTGGGCCAATGCCGGGTCGCGTTGCGCCTGCGGCAGAAACTGGGTGTGCTGGAACCACTGCCGGGCCGGAGGCTCCGCCTCGCACGCCGCCCAGAGCGTCCATTGCAACACCTGGGCCTGCGGGCCCTCGCCTTCGGGCCACAAGCTGCCTTGTCCGTGCTTCCTGGCCAGATGCAGCGTCATGGCCAGGGACTCGAACATGGCCACGCCATCGTCTTCCATGGCCGGCACCGTGCCATTGGGGTTCAAGTCCAGGTAAGGCCGCTGCTTGGTCTCGGGGGCGTTGTAGTGCAACTTGATATGTTCGTAGGGCAGGCCCAGTTCTTCGGCCGCCCACAAAGGCCGGATCGCGCGCGATGCGGCAATTCCATAAATCTTCAAGCTCATGGTTCACTCATTGATCGGGGTTGATGAAACGGCAACGGCCAGCGCCATGCCGTCCTTGCGCTTGTCGGAAGCGCCCTGCAAGCTGCCATCGGGCATGCGCATGATCCACTGGGCTCCGCCAAAATCGCTGCGCCCCCCGAGTTCGCCTTCGGTGCTGGGCGCGCGGTAGCCGGCAGCGCGCAGCGCCTGCACCACCGCCTCGGACATGCCGCGCTCGGTGGCCAGAATGCGCTGGCCTTCCAGGCGCCAGCGCGGCTGATCCAAGGCGGCCTGGGGCTGTTCGGCGTCCGCCAGAATCCGGTACAGCAGTTGCACCTGCCCTTGGGGCTGCATGGCGCCGCCCACCACGCCGAAGACCGCCAGGAACTTGCCGTCACGCATGGCCAGGCCCGGAACCACCGTGTGATAGGGGCGCTTGCCTGGCGCCGGGCCATTGATGTGGCCGGGTTCGGAAAAGCCATGGCCCCGGTTCTGCAGCACAAAACCGCCCTCGGCCACCGCGAATCCGGAACCGAAACGCTTGAACACACTGCTCATCAGCGTAATCGCCATGCCCTGGGCATCGACCACGGTGGTGCACACCGTGTTGCCCGCAGGATCGGCCACGGTGCGCTGGGCGTAAGCCATCGCCTGCTCCATGGCCTGGACCATGGCCAGCGTGGTCTGCGCCGTGTCCAGCGCCAGCGTTTGCGTCTCCAGGGCCTGCAGCGCATGCAGTACGGCCACGCCATGGGTATTGGGCGGGCATTCATACACATCGACGCCCTTGAAGCGCGCGGTCACCGGAGTGCAGAAATTCCCCTGGTGCAGCGCAAAATCGCGTGCCGCCAGCACCCCGCCGTGGCGTTGCATGGCCTGCTCGGCAGCCGCAGGAATGCGCCCCTGGTAGAAAGCGCCGGGCCCGTCCTGGGCAATTTCCTGCAGCAAGTCGGCCAAGGCCGGGTTGCGGAAAATGTCTCCAGCCTGGGGCACGGCATCGGCGCGGTACAAGCGCGCGGCGGCCGGGTCCTTGGCCAGCACCGGCTGGAAAAGCGCCCATTCCTTGGCGCACACCGCGGCGACTTCGAAGCCGTCCCGGGCCAGATGGATGGCGTCGGCAAACAGCGTGGCCCAAGGGCGCTTGCCGTAGCGCTGGTGCAGGTCATGCCAGCCTTGCACCACGCCTGGAGTGGTCACGGACAAGGGATGGCGCTCGGCAATCCTGTGCCCCGGCAGGGCCTGGATATGCGCGGCGCTGAGCCCCAGAGGGGCCCGCCCCGTCCCGTTGTAGCTGACCGGCTCCTCGCCGGGAAGCACCAGCATGGCGAGCAGATCTCCGCCAATGCCCGTGGCCATGGGCTCGACCACGCCCAGCACCGCATCCGCGGCAATCGCGGCATCGACGGCCGAGCCGCCGGCCAGCAACTGCGCGCGCGCAGCCGCTGCGGCCAGCGGGTGGCCCGTCGCCACCATGGCGGCATGGCCTGTCGCCGATTTTTGCAACGTCGGGACCATGTCAGTTCTCCTCAGACGCTACGCGCCACGCACCGCTTATGAAACTGGCACGCCCCAGCCCAGGGGCACAAGCCAAGCGCCGCCGCGCAGCGAGGGTGCCGTCCCTTGGCCGGGCGCCCCCTCCACCGAAGGTTGAGAGGGGGAAGCGCCGAAGGCGCTCAGGGGGTGTTTCATTTCAGCGACCCCAGAGGAATACCGCGGCGACGGTGGCCACCGTCAAACCGGTCAGCACCGGGAACAGCAGCACCCGGGCCAACTCCAGCACATTCACACGCGCAAAACCGGCCACGGCAATCAAGGACGACCAGGCGATCAGCGTGCCGCCGCCCGTCCATACCGCACCCATCTGGCCCACCGCGGCCAGGGCCGCGACTTCCATGCCCGATGCAGGGCCCAGGGCGCCGGCCAAAGTGCCAGTCAAGGGCAGGCCCGAAAAGCCCGAGCCGTCGATCCCGGTGATCATGCCCATGATGAGCACCCCGAAAGAGACCAGCAGCTGGCTGTCGGGAATCATGTGCTGGCTGGCCTGCACCATTTCAAACAGCAAGCTCGGAGCGGGTGTGCCCGCCGGCACGCCCAGGATGGCTCCCGCCGTCTCACCGCCGCCGATGAAGAAGAAACCGGCAATCGGCAGCACCGAGCCCATGGCCTTGAACGCGAACACAAAACCGTCGGTCAGATGGTCCGCGGCGCCGTCGAGCATCTTGCGAAAACCCATGGCGGAGGTGGTTGCCCAGATCATCAGAAAGGCGGCCACGCCACCGATCAGCATGGCAGCATCCCCGCCCTTGAGGTCGGGTGCGCCATCTATCAGTTTGGGTGCCGCCATGGCAATGATCACCCCCAGAAAGGCCAGCGGCGTCACCACGGCAAACAGCTTGGACGCGGACTGCAGATTGGCCGTCTTCTTGAGCTCAGCTTCCAATTCCGCATTGGTGCCCAGATCCGTGTCATGGGCCGTGCCACGGGCAATCTCGGCCTTGTCATAGGTGCCGGGACCGTCCATCGACGAATCGATGCCGACGGGCTTCATTTCCCAGCGCTCCAGCAAGGCATTGCTGCCCGGCACAATCATCTTGCAGACCTTGACGTAGGACAACGTCAAGGCGATCACCCCCACGATCCAGGACAGGATCAGGGCGCGATCGCCCACCAGCGCCGCGCTGATGCCGCCCGCGGCCTTGGCGCTGATGCCAGGCGCCACGCCGATGACGTAATCGGAAGACAGCGCCATCCCCTGCCCGGCAATGGCAATCGCCATGGCCCCGGCAATCGGCGGCAGGCCCGCGGCGATGGCCGCCGGCAGCAACACCGCAGCCACCAGCGGCACGGCCGGGGTGGGCCAGAAGAACAGCGATATCAGATAGGTCACCAGGGCCAGGATGAAATATGAGATATGGCCGTTGCGCATCACCGCGCGGAAGGGCTTGACCATGCGGATGTCCGAGCCCAGCGCCTTGAGGGAATTGAGCAAGGCGGTCATCAAGGCAATGATCAGGAAGATGTTGAACAACTCCTTGGCGGCGACCATGCTGGCACTGAACACGCTGCCTATCCCCGTCACCCAGCTTCCACTCCAGGCGAAAGCCACTACGGCCGTCGCGATGATGGAAGGAACAACCACATTGGCTCTGAAGGCCATCGTGACGATGATGACCAGCACGCCCACCAAATAGGCCCAATGCGCGGGTCCTACAGTAACTGACAGCTCCATAACGGCTACTCCTGAGAGGTGGCTAAAACTTATGATTTTGTATACTACATACAATCCAACGAAAACCAACTGGAAATACCCTAGTTTTCGGCAATATTTGCTTCGCAACAACTGTGCCA
Organism: Acidovorax bellezanensis; assembly: GCF_025421555.1. Lineage (NCBI taxonomy): Bacteria > Pseudomonadati > Pseudomonadota > Betaproteobacteria > Burkholderiales > Comamonadaceae > Acidovorax > Acidovorax bellezanensis. The sequence continues at coordinate 172,453 of NZ_JAODYH010000017.1, read as the reverse complement.
ACCACAATCTGTATACAGATCACCCTTTTGGTGCCGAAACACGCCATCGGCATGGGATTGATCCAGCGCAAGCACCAAGCCGGGGATGAATCGCTAAAATCATGGTTAACACCTAGTAAAAAAGGACCAAGCCATGACTCAGCACAGCCTTCACTTCTCGAATCCCCAGACTGCCAGCCCTGGCACCGGCTGGATCGCGCGTATCGAACAGGCCTTTGTGCAGTGGCAGGCCAAGCGGCTGCAGGAAATCCCGGCTGGCAAGCTCTGGGCCCAAGCCATGCAGGACACCCGCTCCCTCGCTGAGATCCGCCGCAGCCAAGGCTGATGTCTTTTGTAGACAAGATGTAAACTTGTCTCGCCAACGAACGCGGCTCCGGCCGCGTTTGTTGTTTGGGCGCCTACCAACGCCGCTTCCATTCCTTACTCCACTATCTCTCTATGCAGAACGCTTCCCCAGGGACGACAAAGGGCAGACTGAACCATTCGCTGCTGACGCAGCAACTGGTCGATGCCTTGCGGGAAAAAATACTGTCCGGGGAACTGCCCCCCGGCGAGCGATTGGTCGAGGAGCGACTGTCCGAAGAGTTTGCCGTATCCCGCATGCCGGTTCGTGAAGCGCTGCGGCAGCTCGCGGCCAGCGGCCTGGTCATCATCGAGCCCCGCAAGGGCGCTTCGGTCGCCCAGTTTCATCTCGACCAATTGCGTGAGCTGGTCGAAGTGCGGGCCACCCTGGAAGCGCTCAATGCGCGACTGGCCGCCAAGCGCCACGACCCCCAGCAGATCGCGGCCCTGCAGGCCTTGCTGGACGAGGGCGTGCAACGCGCCAGCACCGCCGATGCCGATGTGCTGGGCGTACTCAACACCAAGTTCCACGTGGCCCTGGGCCAGGTGGCGGCCAATTCCGTGCTGCAGGAAGTGATGTCCTCGCTGCGCGATAGAACGGCGATTTTCTTCACCCCGCTCAATCGCGATCGCGCTCCGCAGAACTGGGAAGAGCACGCAGCCATCCTGCGCGCCGTGATCAAGGGAGACTCGGAACTGGCGGGCCTGCTCGCAGCCCGGCACATTTACAACGCCGCGGGCATAGAGCCCTAAGCGATGTTCCCGGCCTGGAGGTGCCGGCGATAGGCCAGCCCCGCCAGGGCAATGTCTTCCAGGCCCACGCCCACCGCCTTGTAGAGGGAAATCCGGTCGCCCGCGGGGCGTTGCACCGGACTGCCGTTGAGCAGCGCGCCCAGTTCCAGCAGCTTGCCCGCCACATTCAATGCAGGCGCGGCCAGCACCAGATCACCGGCCTCCACGGCGGCCTGCCTGGCCCATTCCACGACGATCACATCGGCCCGAGCCAGGGCCGCATCATCGAGCTCCCGCGTATGCGGCAGGCTGGAGCCTATGGCCGCCACAAATGCGCCGTCGGCAATGCGCTCGCCGGAAAACAGGGGCTGGGCGGAGCGCGAGGCGGTCACCACCACCTCCGCATCCGCAACCGCATGGGTGTCCGTCACACGGATGACAGGCACTCCGCATGCGGCCTGCAGGCGCTCGAACACCGCGTCCGGCGCATAGGGATCGAACACATGGATGCGCTTGAAGCCGCAATGCCGGGTCAGCTGCTGCGCGTGTGCCACGCCTTGCACGCCGGCACCGCACAGGAACAGCTGCTGCGCCTGCCGGGGCGCCAGATACTCCGCCGCCAGCACGGTCGTCGCAGCGGTGCGCAAGCGCGTGATCGCATTCGCCTCCATGGTCGCCAGCGGCGCGCCGGTTTCCGTGGAGAACAGCAAGATGACAAAGTTGAATTGCCCCTGAATCGTGGTGTAGACCTTGGCCCCGGTCACCCCGTGGGCTGGAATCACGGCCCCCAAGGTCGAGAGCTTGACGCCCCCCGCCTCGGTGCGCTCGCGCGATTGCATGGCCGCCTCACCCCGGCCAAAGGACGAGAACGCGGTACGCATCGCCTCCAGCGCGTCGTCGGGGGAAACCACGGCATCAATCATTGCATCGGTGATGTGCAGCATAGGAACTCTTCTCTGTACGGATATGGATAAAGCAGGCCCTACAGGGCTTGCCAAAGAATGACCAGGGAGCTCACCAGCGCCGTTCCCAGCAGCCAGTGGCGGATTCGGTCGCGGCTGACCTTGCGCGCCAGCGCGGTGGAAACGCTGAAACCCGCCAGCATCCAGGGCAGCAATGCCAGGCTGTAAAACCACTGCGCGCCGCCCATACGGCCAACCCAGGTCAATGCCGCCAGGGACACCAACGTGCCGATGAAGAAGACCATGCCCAGGGTGGAGCGCAGGGTCGCGGGTGGCAGTCGCTGCATGGCGATGGCAAACGGCGGACCGCCGGCCGCGGTGATCGTTCCCATCACCCCGGAGAACAGGCCGGCCACCGATAAATTGTTGACCGTGGGCGCCACTTTCCAACCCACCAGGCTCAGCGCCACGCCCGACAGAATCAACAGCGCAAAGAAGATGGCCAGCCCGTCGGCGTCGACCAGGCTCAGCAGGACGGCTGCCGCCGCGGTGCCAACCACTCTTCCAGCCAGCGCCGCCGCCGCCACGCGCACATCCAGCGCCTGCCGCTCCCGCAGATAGGCCAGCAAGGCCAGAGGCGCGCCGACCGCCAGCAATGGCCCAGGCACCAGTTCCGGGAAATAGAGGGCTGCCAGCGGCGCGCAAAGCATGGCATAGCCCAGGCCGCCAACCCCTTGCATCGCAGCCCCCACCAGCACCATCAAGCCCATGCACAGATAGGCCGACAGCGACAGCGTGTCCAGCCAGCTGCCAAACAGTGCGTACAGGCTCACCATGTCACGCTGACATCACCGTTGACAAAGGTCTGGCAGGCCAGCCGGTGGCCTTGCGCAAAATCCTCGTCCGAGAAGTGCTTGCGCTCCTTGGCTTTCACGGCGTCGGTGTTGGCCAGGCCTTCGACGATCTTGCATTTGCAAGTCCCACACAGGCCGCCTCCACACTTGAAAGGGATCCCGCCCTTTTCGCGCAGCGACACGCGCAGCAGATTGCTGTTTTCCGGGGCTTCAACGGCTTTGCCGCCGTTGCTGACAAAAATGATTTGGGGCATGGCTTTGTTTCCTCGGCTCACGCCGTTGCAAGACTGCTCAAGGCGCGCTCGACCAGCTTGGCGTCCAGTGAGCCGAACTTGCACAGGTGTGCCAGCTCGACGTGTGCCGCTTCCAGGGTGTCGAAGCGCTCCAGGAATTTGGAGGGCACCCAATTGACGATGCTGGCATCGGCGTCCTCCACGACTTTCACGCGCGTCTCACGCAACAGGCGGCCGATCACGAACTGCGCCTGCTGGCGGCCGTAAAACACATAGTCCCAGGCCTCCACCAGCTCAATGTCCGCATTGGCGTGGGTGGCGTACTGACCGGGCTTGCTGGTCAAGATGACAAACATCGGGGGCTCCTTTTCTCAGATGCTTTCGGGGATTTGTTCCAGCTCCAGGTCATGCTCCAGCCACAGCTGGCATGCCAGTCGAAAGCCCTCATCCAGGCGCGCGCCCAGTTGCTTCTTTTCTTTCCAGTTCGGCGGCGGCAACAGCTCGCCTCCTGACAGCACCTTGCAGGCGCACTTGGCACATTTGCCCATCCCGCACTCGTAGACCAGGTGTGGATAGGGGTACTGCTTGATCCCAGCCCGAACCACCAGGTTCGCGCCCGACTTGACCTCATCTTCAAAGACTTGGCCGTTCTTGTGAAAAGTAATACGCGGCATGAGAAGCTCCACTAGAACGATGTGGATACTGTATACATATTTCTTCACTCAGTCAGATTTTTTTGAGTTCATCCTGCAAAAAATCCTGAATTACCCCGGTAAGTCTTTTTTGAAATATTTAAGCGAAATGGGTTGACAGACAATTTGTATACAGTATTCTAAGTCGTCGCATCCAGCTCGCAAGCCGCGACACGATCAACCCACCGACACAAGGACCCGCCATGACCGACAAATTGATGAACCGTGATGAATTTCGTGCTGCCCTGGAAAACGCCATCAAGAGCCAGAGTGCCAACAAGGCACCGTTCAGCGTGGCCTGGGCCAGTGGTCGTTTGAGCCGTGAGCACCTGGCGCGCTGGGCCGAGAACCACTACCACTACGTGGGCCCGTTTGCCGACTACCTGGGCTACCTGTACGCCCGCACGCCGCACCACATGACGGAAGCCAAGGATTTCCTGCTGGCCAACATGTATGAGGAAGAAATTGGCGGCGACCGCCATACCGACCTGCTGATCCGTTTCGCCGAAGCCTGCGGCACCACCCGTGAGCGCGTCGTCAACCCCGACAACATGTCGCCCACCACCCGCGGCCTGCAGGCCTGGTGCTATGCCGTGGCCATGCGCGAAGACCCCGTGGTGGCGGTCGCCGGCCTGGTGGTCGGCCTGGAATCCCAGGTGCCTTCGATCTACCGCAAGCAGACGCCCACGCTGCGCGAGAAATACGGCTTCACCGACGAAGAAGTCGAATTCTTCGACCTGCACATCGTCTCCGACGAGATCCACGGCGAGCGCGGCTACCAGATCGTGCTCGAGCACGCCAACACACCCGAGCTGCAAGCCCAGTGCCTGCGCATCTGCGAAATCGGCGCCCAGATGCGTCTGCTCTACACCACGGCGCTCTACCACGACTACGTGGCCCACGAACTGCAGATTCCCGCCGAGGAACTCGTCGCCGCCTGAAACAGGCCCCAGGCCTGCGCGGGCATGGCGACATGCGCCATGCCCGCTTCCCATACCGCCCGACAACGCCCCCCTACCAACCTTCACCGACCGCCATGACCGCAACAGTGCAGAAGTTCTTGAACTACATCGATGGCAAATGGCTGCCTTGCCAGTCAGGCCGAAGCTTTGACAACACCAACCCGGCCGATACGGACGACATCGTCGGCCAGTTCCAGGCCTCCGGCTCCGCCGACGCGGAAGCCGCCGTCGCCGCCGCGCAAAAAGCCTTCGACGCCTGGCGCAAGACGCCCATCGGCAAGCGCGCCAAGATCCTCAATGACGCCGCACTGTATCTGGAGCAGAACGTCGACCAGTTCGCCCAGGAGCTGACCCGGGAAGAAGGCAAGGCCCTGGCCCAGGCCAAGGACGAGTTCCTGCGCAGCGCGCAAACCTTCCGCTTCTACGCCACCGAAGGCCAGACCTGCGGCGGCGAAACCTACCCGCAGGATGACCCCCACATGCACGTCTTCAGTCACCGCGAGCCCCTGGGCGTGGTGACGGTGATTTCGCCCTGGAACTTCCCGGCCTCCATACCGGCGCGCAAGCTCGCGCCGGCCCTGATCACCGGCAACACCGTGGTCTTCAAACCTTCTTCCGATGCCCCGCTGAGCGGCCTGCGCCTGGTCGAGGCGCTGGAAAAAGCAGGCATTCCCGCCGGCGTCGTCAACTGCGTGACGGGCCGTGCCGGCGATGTCGGTCCGGTGATCACCACCTCCAACACCATTCGCGCCATCTCGTTCACCGGCTCGACCGTGGCCGGCACGCAAATCCACCGCAGCGTGCACCTGACCACGCGCCTGCAGATGGAGCTCGGCGGCAAGAATCCGCTGATCGTCATGGAAGATGCCGATCTGGACCATGCCGTCGACCTGGCGATCAAGGGCGGCTTCTCGCTGACCGGCCAGGCCTGCACCGGCACCAGCCGCATCATCGTCGTGCCCAGCGTCAAGGCGGTCTTCACCGAAAAGCTGCTGCAGCGCGTCGCCGAACTGAAGATCGGCCCCGGCATGACGCCCGGCATGGACCTGGGCCCGCTGGCCACGGAAAAGCAGATGCAGACCGTGCTCAAGTATGTGGACATCGGCAAGCAGGAAGCCCGCTGGCTGTGTGGCGGCGAGCGCCTGAGCGGCCCGGGTTTCGACAAGGGCTACTACGTCTCTCCGGCCGTCTTCACCGATGTCACGCCCCGCATGCGGATTGCCCAGGAGGAAATCTTCGGGCCGGTGCTGGCCATCATCGAAGCCGCCGATTTCAACGATGCACTGGCCAAGGCCAATGACACCGAATACGGCCTGTCCGCCAGCCTGGTGACCATGAACCCGCGCTACATGCACATCTTCACCAACGAGATCCAGGCCGGCACCGTGAAGATCAACCGCACCACCACCGGCAACCTGGTGAATGCCCCATTCGGCGGCATCAAGAACTCCAGCACCTCCACCTTCCGTGAATCCGGTCGCGCCGGTCTGGATTTCTTCACCCAGATCAAGACCGTCTACCGCGGCGTCTGACGCCTTTCCCTTCTTCTCCGAACCAGGAACCGACCATGAAAAACGCACTGAAACTGGAATTGCACGAAGCCCGGGCCATGGCCCACGCCGCACTGGCCAAGGCCAAGGAAATTGGCGTCCCCGAAACCGTCTGCATCACCGACGAAGGCGGTTTCCCGCTGGTGCTCGAACGCATGGACAACGCACGCGTGACGGGACCGCAGATCGCCTGGAACAAGGCCTTCACCGCCGCCGGCCACAAACGCTCGACCCATTTGTTCAACACCGCCCCCAACGGCCCCGCGCTGCCCGGCAACGAGGCTTTCGGCATCCAGTGGAGTTTCGAAGGCAAGTTCGCCGTGTTCGTCGGCGGCTTCCCCATCGTCGTCAACGGCGAAGTGATTGGCGGCGTAGGCCTGTCGGGCGGCAATGGCGAGCAGGACACGGCCTGCGGCCTGGCTGCTTTGCAAGCCTTGCAGGAAGTGCTGGGCAGCCGCGCCGAAGTACTGGTACAGGCCGATATCAAGAAATAAGCCACCGCGTGCAAGGAGAGAAACCGTGACCTACCGCGTACTTTGGCTGCAGACGCAGCAAGCGTTTGATGTCGACAGCGAGGAATCCGTGCTCGAAGCCGCCACGCGCCATGGTGTGGATTTGCCGCACGAATGCACGTTCGGCGGTTGCGGCACCTGTCGCATGAAGGTCGAAACCGGCAGCATTGCCTATCCAGACGGCGAACTGCCGATGGCGATGACCGATGAAGAACATGCACAGGGCTACGCCCTGGCCTGCCAGGCACGCGCGCAATCCGACCTGGTGATCAGCGTGGAACAGGGGCCGGCGTGCTCGCCCCCACAGACGCTGACCGCCACGGTAGTGGAAATGGCGCTGCACTCTCCTGACATCTACCATCTGGCGCTGGAGTTGCCGGCCGAGCACGGTGTGCGCTATGCGCCGGGCCAGTATCTGAACATTGCGCTGGGCAACGGTGAAGTGCGCAGCTTCTCCATGGCCAACCCGCTGCAGGGCAATCGCATCAGCCTGCAGATCCGCAAGATCCCCGGCGGCCAGTTCACCGACCAGATGCTGGCCACGACACGCCCCGGCGATGACCTGCAGGTGGAGCTGCCCCACGGCAACTTCCACCACCACGCCCAGGACTACCAGCCCATGGTGTTCGCGGCCACCGGCACGGGCTTTTCCCCCATCCGGGCCATTCTGGAATCGCTGCTGGACGACGAGGATTGCCCACCCATCCACTTCTACTGGGGCATGCGCAGCGAGCAGGACTTGTACCTGCTGGACGAGCTCGAGCGCTGGAGCAGCCGGCTGTATGAGTTTCGCTTCATCCCCGTGTTGTCGCGCCCTTCCGATGCCTGGACCGGCCGGCGCGGCCATGTGCAAGATGCCATCACGCAAGACTTCGACGACCTCTCCGAGCATTCGATCTACCTGTGCGGGTCGCCGCGCATGATCGAAGAGGCCAAGGCGGTGCTGGCCCTGTCCGGCGCCGCCATGGACAAGATCTACTCGGACAGCTTTCTCTTCCAAAACGCCGCTGCCGCCCTGGCAGACGCCACCTGAGGACTGCCGCATGGACTTGAAGATCGCCGGAAAATCCGCCCTGGTCTTTGGCGGCAGCAAGGGCATGGGCTACGCCACGGCCCGCCAGCTCGCGCTCGAAGGCGTGCATGTGGTGATTGCCGCGCGCACCGAAAGCACGCTGCAAAGCGCCAGCACCCAGCTGTCGCAGGACTGCGGCCTGGCGGTGCGCCACGTGGTGGCCGACATCACCACGGCGGCAGGGCGACAGGCCGCGCTGCAGGCCTGCCCGGCGCCCGACATTCTGGTGACCAATGCCGACGGCTTTCCACCCGGTGATTTCCAGGACTGGGACAGCGAGACCTGGCACCGCGCGCTGGACTTGATGATGGTCGGCCCCATAGACATGATCCGCCAGGTGGTCGACGGCATGCGCGCACGCCGGTACGGCCGCATCATCAACATCGTCTCCCGCAGCGTCAAAGCCCCGCATGCCGAGCTGGGCCTGTCGAATGGCGCGCGCTCGGGCCTGGTCGGCTTTTGCGGGGGCCTGGCGCGCCAGACGGTGCGTGACAACGTCACCGTCAACAACGTGCTGCCAGGGGCCTTCGACACCGATGCCCAGGCACGGCACATCCAGAAGCTGGCCTTGAGCCAGGGGGATTCCGTGGAAGCCATCCGCAAATCACGGGAAGCACACAATCCGGCAGGCCGATTCGGCAGGCCTGAGGAAGTCGGGGCCTTGATTGCCTATCTTGCGTCCGATCTGGCGGGCTATATGACAGGACAAAGCCTGCTGATCGACGGCGGCGAGTACCCTGGCATCTTTTGATGTCTTGCATTGAAGCCTGCGCGCCCATGCGGGCCATGAAAAAACCGCCCGCAGGCGGTTTTTTCATGCCGCGCTGACCGCCAGCGCACGCTCCTTGGCCCTGCGCGCCCGGCGCTTGCGCTCCCAGATCACGATGCCCGTGACCGACAGCATGACCACCAGCAGGCCCATGAAGGACATCATGATGCGTCCCGGCAGGCCCAGGATGCGCCCCGAATGCAGCGGCAGCTGCAGTTGCACGAACACATCGGCGGCCGTGCCATGCCAGGGCCGGTGCATGCCCAGCACTTCGCCGTTGTCCGCGCTCACATAGATGTTCGACAGACCCATGCCCATGCCGCCCATTTCATCAGCCGGATCGAAGAACGACACGTTGTAGAACGGGAAATCCCCGCCGTACCAGATGCCGCCCGGCGGGTGCTCGAAGCCCAGGCGCTCGCCTTCGCGGCGCGCGATATCGATCGCCGTGGCGAACGAGACCTTGGGTTCGATGAAGCTGCCGAAAGGCGCGGGCGTGATGGTTTCGTACGGGCCGGGCGTGGTCGTCGAGATCTGGCGCATCACCGGATAGAACACCTCGCGGTACAGGTTCAGCGAAAAGGAAGTGAACGACACCACAATGATGAGGACCCAGATCCACAGGCCGCCCGCGCGGTGCAGGTCGAAGTTGAGCTTATAGCCGCCCGCGCGCCAGCGCACGACCCACGACGGCTGCCAACGGCTCCACCAAGATTTTGACCCCCCTGAGCCGCTCACGCGGCTTCCCCCTCTCAACCTTCGGTGGAGGGGGACGGCAGCCTCGGTGCGGGGCGGCCCTTCCTCGTTGCCCCTGCGCTGGGACAGCACAGTTGCATGGGCTGTTGACGGCATTGACACGCGGCGCGCGGCCAGGCGCCGCGGCAGCGTGAGGTAGAGCGCGACAAAGCTGTCGATCAACCACATCAGCGCCACGCCGCCCATGAGCCAGAAGCCCCAGCGGTCGCTGCCCCAGAAGGCCGGCATGTGCAGGCTTTCATGCAGATGGCGCAGCCAGGGCATGAGGTTGCGGGTGCTGAGCGTGAGGCTCTTGGAATCGCGGTGCCCGGTGATCTGCGCGGTCACCGGGTCGACAAACACGTTGTTGTAGTCGAGCACATGGAACCGGCCCGTGGCCGGGTCCTTGCGCGGGCGCACCAGAAAGGAGGCCGCATGGCCTTCTTCCAATCCCAGCGTCATGTAGGCCACCTCGGCGCGCGGGTCGCTGGCTTCGACCGCGGCCGCGAGTGCCAAGGGGTTCCGCAGCGCGCCCCGCCCCGGGGTGTGCATGATGTCGCCGTTGAGCCATTCATCGATCTCGTGGTCCCACGAAATCACCGCACCGGTCGCTCCCGCCACGATCAGGAAAAGCGCCACCGTCAGGCCCATCCAGCGGTGGACCACGGTCCAGAACTCACGCATGTGGCGCTACCTCAGAAATCGACACTGGCGCTGAGGGCGAAAGTACGCGGCGTGGACTGCACCAGGTAGTTCGAACCCGGATAGCCGCCGACCGACGCCCAGTACTGCTTGTCGAACAGGTTGTCGACACGCGCGCGCAGCGTCAGCAGGCGGTCGTTGCCGATGTCCATCATGTAGCGCACACCCAGATCGGTGCGGGTCCAGCCCTTGACGTTCAGCGTGTTGGCCGCATTCGCATACTGGCTCGAAGTGTGGATCAGGCGCGCATTGAGCGCCAGGCCCTGCACGCCGGGCACATCCCAGTCGCCGCCCAGCGTCAGCTGGCGACGCGGCACGCCGATCGCGTTGTTGCCCTGGTACAAGCCACCGGCCGTGGTCTTGAGCTTGGCGTCCGCAAAAGTCACACCGCCGAGCACGCGCAGGCCCTTGACGGGCTCGCCAAAGACATTCAGCTCCAGGCCGCGGTAGCGCTGCGTGCCAAACTCGCCGAAGACCTGGTTCTGTACATAGCTGACCGGCTTGTCCATGGTGTAGAGCGCGGCCGTGGCGCCGAGTCCGCCCTGCTGCCACTTCACGCCGACCTCTTTTTGCTTGGCGCGGTAGGGCGAGAACACCTGACCGGCATTGAGCACGGGCAGGTTGCCGGCAGAGGTGGGTGCCACCTCACCCTTGACCAAGCCTTCAACATAGTTGCCGTACAGCGAAAGTGCGGGCGTGGCCTTGAACACCAGACCCACGACCGGCGTGGTCGCCGACTTCTTGTAGCTGCCAGTCTGCAGGTCGGTCGCATTGCTGAAGCTGTTCTGCTCAATGCTCTGGTGGCGCAGGCCCAGGGTCAGCAGCACGCGATCGTCATGGAAGGACAAGGTGTCGGCCAGCGCATAGCTCTGCAGCTTATCCACGCCCGCGCGCAGCGGGTCGGACAGATTGCCGCTGCCCAGATTGGTGGCCGGGCGCGCCGAGCCCACCGGGTCGTAGATATTGATGGGGAAATTGCCGCCAGTGAACATGGCCCAGGCGTTGCGCTCCTCATGCGCGAACCACGAGGCGGACGCGACCACCTGGTGCTGGACAGCGCCGGTCGCGAAGCGCGCGCGCAGACCGATTTCGCCGGTCTTCACATCGTCTTCACGGCTGTTGTCGAAACGGCCCGTATTCGCCATCCCGGAGCGATCGACCATCGTGGGACTGGCCAGTGAATTCTCTTCCTTGCCGCGCTTGAGCCCGCCCGCGGCCCAGGCCGTGACCTGGTCGCTGAGGTCCCATTCGGCGCGCGCGGTGGCAAACAGGTCCTTGGCATTGGAATAGGTCCAGGGCTGGGCGTAGTTGGTCTTGTTGTCGGGCACGGCGGGAATGAAGTCCGCAGCGGGCGTCAGATTGGGACGCGCGCCCTTGAGCTTGTCGTCCTGGTAGCCGAGGTCCGCCGACACGCGCACATCGCGGCTGCGCCAGTCCAGGCCCAGACCCAACGCCGTCAGCCCGCGGCTTTCGCCGTCAATAGCCGTGCCGCCATCGCGGCGCACGGCATTGAGTCGCACGCCCGTGTTGTTGTCCGGACCGAAGCGGCGCGAGAGGTCGACGGACGCCGACACCTGGCCGCCCGACTGCACGCCCAGGTCCACGCGACTCAGCGCTTCATTGCTCGCGCGCTTGGGAACGAGGTTGATCGCGCCGCCGAGGTTGCTGCCCCCCGGGGCCGCGCCATTGAGGAAAGCGCTTGCACCGTGCAGCACTTCGACGCGCTCGAAGAATTCCGACGCCACATATTGGCGCGGCAGCAGGCCGTACAAGCCGTTGTAGGCGATGTCGTCCGAGTACATCGGCTGACCGCGCAGCATGTAGATTTCCTGGAAATTGCCATAGCCCCGGGCACTGCGCACGGCAGGGTCGTTGAGCAGCACTTCGCCCACGCTTTTCGCCTGCTGATCGCGGATCAGCGTATTGGTATAGCTCGTGAGCTGAAACGGCGTGTCCATCAGGTCCTGCTGCCCCAGCAGGCCCACGCGGCCACCACGCGCCACCTGCCCGCCGGCAAAGGGCTTGGCCAGGCCTTCGACCGAGGCATCGGCGCTGGCTTCGACCGTGACCGTGTCCATCTCGGGGGCAGAGGCTGCTGGCTGCGCCCCCGCCGTGCACGCAGTTGCCCACAAGGCAATAGCGCCCACAGTGGGGCGCAGTGACGGGTTTTTCATAATAAAAACAAAAATGATTCTCGTTTGATTTTATCTTTTGCGGCTTTTCCCTCCTGGGCCGCCGCCAAAAACCACAGGGATTTCCCGGACGAGGCTTCCAAGCACCCTCTGCGATCCCCGGATTCGCCAAGGCCTCTTGCCGCAAAACACTTGAAAGTCCGAAAAACGCCCTTATCATTAGCACTCGTTGGGATAGAGTGCTAACAGTGCCCTGCCCCCGGCAATTTCGAATGTCGAGCCGCTCCCGGCTTGGCAGTGTGGTTCCAACCTGTTGATGTATCTGGAGATGTTATGAAACTTCGTCCCTTGCACGATCGTGTGATCGTTAAGCGCCTCGAAAACGAAACCAAGACCGCTTCCGGCATCTTTATCCCTGACAACGCCGCCGAAAAGCCCGACCAAGGTGAAATCCTGGCCGTCGGCCCCGGCAAGAAGAACGACAAGGGCGAACTGATCGCTCTGAACGTCAAGGTCGGTGACCGCGTTCTGTTCGGCAAGTACAGCGGCCAGACCGTCAAGGTCGATGGCGACGAACTGCTGGTGATGAAGGAAGACGACCTGTTCGCAGTCGTCGAGAAGTAAGCACTTCTCCTTCCCGGCCTTCCTGTTAACTGAATTCGGAGAATCAAAATGGCAGCTAAAGACGTAGTTTTCGGTGGTGAAGCACGCGCCCGCATGGTTGAAGGCGTGAACATCCTGGCCAATGCGGTCAAGGTGACTCTGGGCCCCAAGGGTCGCAATGTGGTGCTGGAGCGCTCGTTCGGCGCCCCTACGGTGACCAAGGACGGCGTGTCCGTTGCCAAGGAAATCGAACTCAAGGACAAGCTGCAGAACATGGGCGCTCAGCTCGTGAAGGAAGTGGCTTCCAAGACCAACGACATCGCTGGTGACGGCACGACCACGGCTACCGTGCTCGCCCAAGCCATCGTGCGCGAAGGCTCCAAGTACGTCGCCGCTGGTCTGAACCCCATGGACCTGAAGCGCGGTATCGACAAGGCTGTGACCGTGTTGGTCGAGCAGCTCAAGGCCCAATCCAAGGCCACCACCACTTCCAAGGAAATCGCCCAGGTCGGCTCGATTTCTGCCAACTCGGACGAGTCCGTGGGCCAGATCATTGCCAACGCAATGGACAAGGTCGGCAAGGAAGGCGTTATCACGGTTGAAGAAGGCAAGAGCCTGGACAACGAACTCGAAGTCGTTGAAGGCATGCAGTTCGACCGCGGCTACCTGTCGCCTTACTTCATCAACAACCAGGAAAAGCAATCGGCCATCCTGGACAACCCCTTCGTGCTGCTGTTCGACAAGAAGATCAGCAACATCCGTGACCTGCTGCCCACGCTGGAGCAAGTTGCCAAGGCCGGTCGTCCTCTGCTGATCGTTGCCGAAGACGTCGAAGGCGAAGCCCTGGCGACGCTGGTGGTCAACACCATCCGCGGCATCCTGAAGGTTGTGGCTGTCAAGGCTCCTGGCTTCGGCGACCGCCGCAAGGCCATGCTGGAAGACATCGCCATCCTGACGGGCGGCAAGGTCATCGCTGAAGAAGTCGGCCTGACGCTGGACAAGGTCACGCTGGAAGACCTGGGCCAAGCCCAGCGCGTCGAAATCGGCAAGGAAAACACCATCATCATCGACGGTGCTGGCCAAGCTGCTGAGATCGAAGCCCGCGTGAAGCAAATCCGCATCCAGATCGAAGAAGCCACTTCCGACTACGACCGTGAAAAGCTGCAAGAGCGCGTGGCCAAGCTGGCCGGCGGTGTTGCCGTGATCAAGGTTGGCGCTGCCACCGAAGTCGAGATGAAGGAAAAGAAGGCCCGCGTTGAAGACGCACTGCACGCTACCCGTGCAGCTGTGGAAGAAGGCATCGTGGCCGGCGGCGGCGTGGCACTGCTGCGCGCCAAGCAAGCCGTGGGCGAGATCAAGGGCGACAACGCCGACCAGGACGCCGGCATCAAGCTGATCCTGAAGGCCATCGAAGCGCCTCTGCGCGAAATCGTGGCCAACGCCGGTGGCGAGCCTTCGGTGGTGGTGGATGCCGTGCTCAAGGGCACTGGCAACTTCGGCTTCAACGCCGCCAACGACACCTACGGCGACATGATCGAAATGGGTATCCTGGATCCCACGAAGGTCACGCGTACTGCTCTGCAGAACGCAGCTTCCGTCGCTTCCCTGCTGTTGACCACCGAGTGCATGATTGCCGACGCCCCCAAGGCTGACGCTGGTGCCGACATGGGCGGCATGGGCGGCGGCATGGGCGGCATGGGTGGCATGGGCGGCATGGGCATGTAATTTCCCTCGGGAAATTGCGCTGTCCGGCGGGTCGCAAGGCCCGCCAGTCCCAGCCAACAAAAAACCCGCAGTCCGAAAGGGCTGCGGGTTTTTTATTGTCTACCGGCGTTCTCTCTGCGATTTGCATCGCTCGCAGCCTTTGAAACTGGCGCGGCCAAAAGCGAGGGACACCGAGCAAGGGCCGCCCCGCAGCGATGGTGTCGCCCCTAGCCGGGCGCCCCTAGCCGGGCACCCCTAGCCGGGCGCCCCCTTCCACCGAAGGATGAGAGGGGGGAGCCGGGGCCGGCCATCCGGTGAAGCGGCTCAGGCGGTGCTTATATATCCGCCGCAATCAGGCGTCGCATCAGGCCCGCGGTCGACGCATCCACGCCTTGCCAGTCGTCGCGCTCCTGGCGTGCAGCCAGATCCCGCGCCAGGCCCTTGCCCAGCTCCACACCCCACTGGTCGAAGCTGTTGATGCCCCACACGGCACCCGTGACGAACACCCGGTGCTCATACAGCGCAATCAGCGCCCCCAGCGATGCAGGATCGAGCTGCTGCAGCAGCAGAAAGCTGCTGGGACGGTTGCCCGGGCAGTATTTTTCGCTGCTCTCGTTCTTGCGCCCCACCATCAAGGCCTGGGCCTGGGCCACGGCGTTGACCAGCAGGCTGTGGTGGTGCGCGCCCAGGTACTTGCCGCCACCGCGCAGGGCGATGAATTCGACGGGAATCACGTCCTGGCCCTGGTGCAGCATCTGGAAGAACGCATGCTGGCCATTGGTACCCGGCTCCCCCCAGACGACGGCCGACGTGGCCACGCCCAGCGGACGTCCCTGGGTATCGACCTGCTTGCCGTTGCTTTCCATTTCCAGCTGCTGCAGATACGCCGTCAGGCGCCGCAGACCGTGGCTGTAAGGCGCGATGCAGCGGCTGCCAAAGCCTTGGAAGTTGCGATACCAGATATCCAGCAGGCCCATGCGCACCGGCAGATTGCGCGCAAGCGGCGCCGTGACGAAGTGCGCATCCATGGCATGCGCGCCCGCCAGCAGGGCGCGAAAATGCGTTGCGCCGACGGCAATCGCAATCGGCAGGCCGATGGCCGACCAGAGTGAATAACGCCCGCCCACCCAGTCCCAGAAGCCCAGGGTGCGGTGGATGCCGAACTGCGCCGCCGCCTGCACATTGGTGGTCAAGGCCACGAAATGATCGGCGATCGCACATTCGGCGGAATCGTCCTCCGAACCTCCGTTGGCCAGGAACCAGGTGCGCGCCGAATGGGCATTGAGCATGGTTTCGGCCGTGGTGAACGACTTGGACGCCACCAGGAACAACGTGCTGTGCGGGCGCACGCGCGACAGCACATGGCCCAGTTCATGCCCGTCCACATTCGAGACGAAATGAAAGCGCTTGCCCGAATCGCACCAGTCCTCGAGCGCGTTGACCACCACTTCCGGCCCCAGATGGGAGCCGCCGATGCCGATGTTGACCACGTCGGTGATATGGGGCATGGCCCGCACCTGCTCCGCCAGAGCCAGCATCGCGTCCAGGGTGTCATGCACCTCCTCCAGGGCTTCGCGCACCGGCGCCGCCATGGCCGTGACCAGCGCCTGCTCACGCAGCAGGCCGCCATCGCGCGGCATGCGCAGCAGCCAGTGCATGGCCGCGCGCCCTTCGGTGCTGTTGACCGGTGCGCCAGCGAACATGCGCTCGCGCTGCGCGGGCAGGCGGCATTCCTGCGCCAGTGCGATCAGCAGCTGCTCGGTGTGGGAGGTGATGCGGTTCTTGGACAGGTCGGCGAAGACATAGGGCGCCTGCTGGCTCAGCGCGGACAGGCGCTGCGGGTTGGCGGAAAAATCCTGAGCGATGTCAAACGCCGCCATGTCTTGCTGGTAGTGGCGCGCAAGCGCTTCCCAGGCTGCGGTTTCATTGCATTGCACGCTCATCCTAAGCTGCCACCTGTTGCATCAAAGTCTCCAGCTTGAAAGTGTCGGCGACAAAAGCACGTATGCCTTCGGCCAGTTTTTCCGTGCCCATGGCATCGGCATTGAGGGCGAAGCGAAAGCCGGCCTCGTCGTAGTGCAGCGCCGGCAAGTCCAGCGCTTTCGCGGCCTGGGGGTCGAGGGCGCGTGTCAGCGGCGCATCGCTGGCCGCGAGCTGGGCCAGCAGTTCCGGCGCAATCGTCAGCAAATCGCAGCCTGCCAGGGCTGTGATCTGCCCCAGATTGCGAAAACTCGCGCCCATCACTTCGGTGGCAATTCCGAAGTGCTTGTAATGCGCATAGATCGCCCGCACCGAGCGCACGCCCGGGTCGTTGGCACCGGCCATCGCGGCCTCATCCCAGGACGCACCCGCCTGCTTTTTGTACCAGTCGTAAATACGTCCGACAAACGGCGACACCAGTTGCACCTTGGCCTGGCCGCAGGCCACGGCCTGGCACAGCGAGAACATCAGGGTCAGGTTGGTGTGGATGCCGCGCTGCTCCAGACGGCGCGCCGCTTCAATGCCTTCCCAGGTGGCTGCAATCTTGATCAGCACTCGGTCAATGTGCACGCCTTCGGCCTGGTACAGCGCGATGAGGCGTTCCGCGCGGGTCACCGTGGCTTCGGTGTCGAAGGACAGCCGCGCGTCGACTTCGGTCGACACCCGGCCTGGCACCAGCGCCAGGATCTCGCAGCCGAAGCGCACCAGCAAACGGTCCATGACCTCGTCCAGCGGCCGTCCGCGGCGCTGGACCACGGTGGCCTGCAGCAGCGGTGCGTACTCCGGCATCTGCACGGCCTTGAGGATCAGCGAAGGGTTGGTCGTCGCGTCCTGCGGTAAATATTGTGCAATCTGGCGAAAATCACCGGTATCCGCCACCACCGTAGTGAACTGTCGAAGTGCGTCAAGCTGACTCATGCCAAATTCCATTCTTGTAGAGCCTCCATGGGTGGAGTGCGTTGTAGCGATCTTACAAGCCCGCAGCCAGCAGAGGCAGCACCGCCGCTGAGGATGGGGCAGACCGTGTCCCGGGCGGGCTCTACTTCCATCCAATGGAACTCGCCCACGCCAGCCCCCAGTGTATGCGCTGCCTTGCGCCGTTCCGCGCAACGGGCGGATCGCTCACCCTCAGGGAAGGCAAGCAGATGAAACTGCGGTTACATTGACGGTCGCGCTGAACGCGGCCACCCGCGGGCCCTGTCCGCCGACCTTCGGGGTCGCAGGCCCCGCAAGCTTCTTGCCTCCGTCCAGGATTTCCATGCTCGATCGCATCACTGCCTCCCTGCCCTCGCTGGCCCCGGCCGAACAACGCGTGGCGCGTCTCGTTCTGGCCGATCCCCGGGCCTTTGCCCAACTGCCCGTGCGCCTGCTCGCGGAGCGGGCCCATGTCAGCAAACCCACCGTGGTGCGCTTTTGCCGCAGCATGGGCTATGACGGCCTGTCCGACTTCAAGCTCAAGCTCGCCGGCCAGGGCACCGAAGGCGTGCCTTTCATCCACCGCAGCGTGGACAGCGATGACAAGACCGGCGATGTACTGGTCAAAGTCGTGGACAACGCCGTCGCGGCCTTTCTGCAATATCGCAATGCCGCCAGCACCCCGGCCCTGGAGCAGGCCGCCCAGGCCATCGTCAGCAGCTGGCAGCAAAACCGGCGCATCGAGTTCTACGGTGCGGGCAATTCCGGCATCGTCGCGCAGGATGCACAGCACAAATTCTTTCGCCTGGGCGTGACCAGCCTGGCCACCAGCGACGGCCACATGCAGGTGATGAGCGCCACCTTGCTCGGCCCCGGCGACTGCGCCATCATCATCTCCAACTCCGGCCGCACGCGCGATCTGATGGACGCCGCCGACATTGCGCGCCAGCGCGGCGCCACCACCATTGCCATCACGGCCAGCGGCTCGCCCCTGGCCAGCGCCTGCGAAATCCACCTCGCCGCCGACCATCCCGAAGGCTACGACCGCTACAGCCCCATGGTTTCGCGCCTGATGCATTTGCTGATCATCGACGTGCTCGCGACCTGCGTCGCGCTGCGCATTGGCGAGCCTTTGCAGCCGCTTCTGCAGCAGATGAAAGACAATCTGCGCGCCAAGCGCTATACCTGAGCCATGCCCATCCACGCCTTCCGCATCGAACCTCGGGCCATCTCCTACACGCCATTCAGCGGCACAGGAAATATTTGATCGACCTTCTCCGACATATATTCAAAATGAAATACCGGCCTTTTATAAAGCCAATAAAAAAGCCCCTTTCGGGGCTTTTTTATTGGGAAGCAGAGACCATCAGAAACGATGGCGCAGACCTGCGGTAATACCGGTGCGATCACGCGCGCCATTCGCACCCAGTGCGATATTGGCGCCACCCTTGACCTTGGTGTAGTCCACACCGAAATAGGCATCGGTACGCTTGGAGAAAGCATAATCCGCGACTGCCACGATGAAGTCGGCCTTGCCATTATCGGCCGCCACTGGGCTACCCTTTTGCTTGGCATGGAAGTAGTGCGCTCCGACATTCAACTGGGGCGTGAACTGATAGCCAAAGCCCACCTTGAACATATCACGCTTGGTCGCCGCGCCGCGCGTGAAGCCGCCATTGGTATCGCCGCCCCACATGCTCGCCAGCACTGCGGAATCCAGCGCCGTAGGTGTGCCCTTGAGCTTGTTCTGTCCATAGCCCAGGTTCACGTAGAGCGCATTCATGCGGTACGAACCACCCAAGGTAAAGGCGTCCACTTTCGCATTCTGGGGCAGGTTGTAATTCTGGTAAGCCGCACCTGCAGAGAAGCCATTGGCCGAGTAGCGCAGGTAGCCACCAGCAGTGCGTGCGCTGGCGCCCGTCGTCGTGTCTTTCTCATCGAATGAGTACTGCAGGGCACCGCGAACTGCACCGTACTCGGCGGTGTACTTGAGCATGTTGTTCGCACGCGCGCCCAGTGCCATGCCGATTTCCGGCTTGTAGGCTTCCATGTAAGGCGAATAGGGGAACGACGCATAAGTCGATGTCACCAGGTCGAACAGCACGTTGTACTGACGACCCATGGTCAGGCGTCCGTAGTTGCCTTGCAGGCCCAGCCACGATTGCTGGAAGTAATTGGCCGACGCCGTCGTGCCTGAATCGGTCAGGAAACGATTTTCCAGGTTGGCAATGGCCTTGAGGCCACCACCCAGATCTTCCGTCACATTAATGCCCCAACGGCTTTGCGACATACCGCCACCAATCATTTTGGTCAGCGACGAATTAGCCCCAACCCCCTCATTGTTGGTATGGCGAACAGCTGCATCGACAATGCCGTACAACTGTACGCTGCTGCTGGCCTGCTGCGCAAACAGCAAAGGAGAAGCGACTGCCATGGCAGCCAGTGCAAGGGTATTCTTCACAAACGAATTACGCATTATGCTGTCTCTCTTTATGAACAAAAAATGGGTTGGAATAGTCATTCTATGAACCCTCTTTTCTTGCGCATAGATGCGAGTGCAGCATCACAACACAGGTTTTCCCTAGCCGCAGGTTTACCCTAGCCGAAGGTTTACCCTGCTTTTTGGCGGTTTTCTCGCACAAAAAAAGCACAAAAAAAAGCCAGTCCGAAGACTGGCTTTTTTAGTTTCTAAGAGAAGCTGAGCGAACTCAGCCTGTCATTAGAACGA
The DNA here is from genome assembly GCF_025421555.1 of Acidovorax bellezanensis. Lineage (NCBI taxonomy): Bacteria > Pseudomonadati > Pseudomonadota > Betaproteobacteria > Burkholderiales > Comamonadaceae > Acidovorax > Acidovorax bellezanensis. The sequence goes on along the minus strand of NZ_JAODYH010000017.1, from coordinate 152,334 downwards.
GTGGCGAATGCCGACTTGCACGCCGGTTTGCTTTTGGTTGGCAGCAGCGACGGTGTTGATACCCTTGGACTGCAGACCCAGAGCCGAGCCGTCCTTGTTCTTCAGGTAAGCCACGGTGCCGTAAACAGCAGTGCGCTTCGACAGGTTGTGCACGTAGCCCAGCGACAGCTGGTCAGCGTTGCCGTTGAAAGTCTTCTGGTCGTAGCGTGCGTATTGCAGCTTGACTTCGCCAGCGCCGCCCACGGGAGCCGACACGCCCAACATGTAGTTGTTGAACTTGGCTTCGCCGCCAGCGTTGGCAGAGTACTTCTGCTGCTGAACGATACCGTTCAGCTTGGCCACGCCGAAGTTGTACGAAGCGCCCAGGGTCGCTGCGTCACGGTCGCCGCCGACGAAGTCCAGACGGTCGTACGACACTGCCACGCTCAGAGGGCCGTTGTCATAAGACACGTTGCCGCCGATGTAACGGCCAGCCTTACCGGTCGCCTGCTCGTCGAAGCCGTAGCTGACAGCAGCCTTGACACCACCAAAGTTGGGGGTGAAGTAGCTGATCATGTTGTTCGAACGGATGCCGTTTTCGTCACCAGTAGCGACGACGCCACCCCAGTTGCGCCATGCGGAGAACTGGCCGATGCCGGTCTGGCTGAACAGGTCGTACGAGCTGGTCTTCGAGTAGCCGGTGGTCAGATCGCGACCCAGGCGCACTTCACCGAAGTTGCCTTCCAGGCCCACGGTCGAACGACGCTTGAAGTTCAGGCCATCAGGATTGCCGCCGTCAGCGAAAACTTCGCCTTCGAGCCAGAAACCAGCCTTCAGGCCACCGCCCAGATCTTCCGTACCACGGAAGCCGATGCGGCTGGTTTGGTTGCCGCTAGTGCCGACGCCGTACTTGTTGCCGTTAGCAGCAGTAGCGTTGTCCACGTAACCGACGCCAGCATCGATGATACCGAACAGGGAAACAGACGATTGGGCCATGGCGGCGCCGGAAGCAGCCAGCACGGCCAAGGCAATCAGGGATTTTTTCATTGCGAATTACTCCAAGGTTTAACAGAGGGCGTCGGTGCGTTGGGGGTAGTAGCAGGGTCAGACCCTGGGTCTCCGCCGCGATTTCCCGCGCCAACCTCCTGGTGGGGAAGCTTCCCGTATTCGAACAGACGGCTGGCCGATGCGCAAAGAAATTCACCCACAAGCGGCCGGAATCCAGGAATTCGTTGCATCATTGCAACACCTCCTCCCGGAGCGGTACCATCGTGCGCAAGTGCCTGAACCGGCCCTGATCGCGACGCCCCCGCCCTGGATGGGTCCATTTTTGTCGCCTTGCAGCAGCTTTTTTATCTCTATGGACAAGATTTTGACGGCAGCCGATGCGGCGCTGCGCACCCTGTTTGCCCGCCCGGCGGCGTCCCAGCCCTCGCCCGCGCAAGCCATTCCAGAAGCCGATCTGAGCAACGACCAGCAGCGCCTGGCCGGCGCCTTGATGCGCGTCAACCATGTCGGCGAAGTCTGCGCCCAGGCCTTGTACAACGCCCAGGCCATGGTCACGCGGGACGCGCAGTTGCGCATCCACCTGCTCGAAGCAGCCCGCGAGGAAACCGACCACCTGGCCTGGTCCCGCGAGCGCCTCGACGCCCTGGGCCAGCGCCCCAGCCTGCTCAACCCGCTGTGGTTTGCCGGCGCATTCGCCATCGGCCTGGTCGCGGCCAAGATCAGCGACCGCATGAGCCTGGGCTTTGTGGTGGAAACGGAAAACCAGGTGTCGGCCCACCTGGGCAGCCACCTGGAGCGTCTGCCCCAGGAAGACCAGGCCTCGCTCGCCGTGGTGCAGCGCATGAAGGACGACGAGGAGCGGCACGCGGCCGAAGCGCTGGAAGCCGGCGCCCTGCCCCTGCCCGCCCCCGTCCAGAACCTGATGCGCGCCGCAGCCAAGGTCATGACGACCACGGCGCACTACGTATAAGAGCACCCCCTGAACCGCTTCGCGGCTTCCTCAAGCTTCGATAATTTCAAACCCGGTGGTGATCTCGGCGGTCTTGCCCAGCATGATGCTGGCCGAGCAGTATTTTTCGTGGCTCATGGCGATGGCCCGCTCCACGGCGGTGGCTGGCACGCCCTTGCCGGTCACGGTGAAATGCATGTGGATCTTGGTGAAGACCTTGGGCTCGGTCTCGGCGCGCTCCGAGCTGAGCTTGACGCTGCAGCCGCGCACGTCGTGGCGGCCGCGCTTGAGGATCAGCACCACGTCATAGGCAGTGCAGCCGCCGGTACCGGCCAGCAGCGCTTCCATGGGCCGCGGCGCAAAGTTGCGTCCGCCGTTGGCCGGGGTTTTTTCATCGGGTGCGCCATCCATGGCCAGGATGTGGCCGCTGCCCGTTTCCGCCACAAACCCCATGCCCGACTGGGTGCCGCTGGCACCGGTCCAGCTGACTGTGCATTCCATGCTGTTTCCTTTGCTTATATGTAGTGAAATGGCATCGCCATTCCGGTAAACCCTGATTTTGCTGCAACGCAGCAACTTTTGCGCTACAATTGCCCCAAGCGTTGCCTGATTGCATTGTATTTTTCAGGCGGACAGCAAGATCAAACATCTTGCATCGCACCATTTGTCTCCTCCACCTCCTCTAATGGTGGATTCAGCCCTAGGCCTCACGGTCTGGGGCTTTTTTTTGGCCAAGCCGCTTCACAGCAAAAAACCTGGAGCTCGCGCGCTGCCGCACAGGCCCAAGCCGGGTAAACGCCTATGATGGCAGCCCAGCCTCCCGGCGGGCATGCAGCCCGCATGGCATGCATTTTTGCCCGACCATGACCAAACACCTCACTCCCGCCGACTATCTCACCAAGATCCTGAACGCGCGCGTCTACGACGTGGCCGTGGAGTCGGATCTGCAGCCCGCCAAGAACCTCAGCCGCCGCCTGCACAACAAAGTGCTGTTCAAGCGCGAAGACCAGCAGCCGGTGTTCAGCTTCAAGCTGCGTGGCGCCTATAACAAGATGGCCCACCTCACGGCCGAGCAGTTGCAGCGCGGCGTGATTTGCGCTTCGGCCGGCAACCACGCCCAGGGCGTGGCCATGAGCGCGCGCAAGCTCGGCTGCCGTGCGGTGATCGTGATGCCAACCACCACTCCCCAGCTCAAGGTCGATGCCGTGCAGGCGCTGGGCGGTGAAGTCGTGCTGGCCGGTGAAAGCTATTCCGATGCCTATCAGCACTCGCTGCTGCTGCAACAGGAGCAGGGCCTGACCTTTGTGCACCCGTTCGACGATCCCGACGTGATCGCCGGCCAGGGCACGATCGCCATGGAAATGCTGAGCCAGCTGCAAAAGCTGGGCAACCAGCGGCTGGACGCGGTGTTTGTCGCCATCGGCGGGGGCGGCCTGATTTCGGGCGTGGCCAACTACATCAAGGCCGTTCGGCCCGACATCAAGGTGATTGGCGTGCAGACCCGCGACTCGGACGCCATGGCGCGCTCGGTGCAGGCCGGCAAGCGCGTGGAGTTGACCGATGTCGGGCTGTTCTCCGACGGCACGGCGGTGAAGCTGGTCGGCGAAGAGACTTTCCGCATTGCCCGCAACCTGGTCGATGAGTATGTGGTGGTCGACACCGATGCCGTCTGCGCCGCCATCAAGGATGTGTTCGTCGACACGCGCGCCATCGTCGAGCCTTCGGGCGCGCTGGCCGTGGCCGCCATCAAACAATACGTGGCCAAGCACAAGACCAAGGGCGAGACCTACGCTGCCATCCTGTGCGGCGCCAACATGAATTTCGACCGCCTGCGCTTTGTGGCCGAACGCGCCGAAGTGGGCGAGGAGCGTGAAGCCCTGTTCGCGGTGTCCATCCCCGAAGCGCGCGGCAGCTTCCGGCACTTTTGCGAAGTCGTGGGCAAGCTGCCCGGCGGCCAACGCAATGTGACCGAGTTCAACTACCGCATCAGCCACCACCAGCGCGCCCATGTGTTTGTCGGCCTGACCACGGCGGCCAAGGGCGAGTCGGAAAAGATTGCCAAGAATTTCCAGAAGAACGGCTTCGAAGCGCTGGACCTGACCTTCGACGAAATGGCCAAGGAGCACTTGCGCCACATGGTCGGCGGGCATTCGCCGCTGGCCCAGGAAGAGCGGCTGCTGCGCTTTGTCTTCCCCGAGCGCCCCGGCGCGCTGTTCAAGTTTCTCAGCATGATGGCTCCGACCTGGAACATCTCGCTGTTCCACTACCGCAACCAGGGCGCCGACTACGGCCGCATCCTGGTGGGCATGCAGGTGCCGCCCGAGGACGCGGCCGCATTCGACACTTTCCTGGCCTCGGTGGGCTACCCCTGGGTCGAGGAAACCAATAACCCGGCCTACCGCCTGTTCCTGCAGTAAGCGCCGCGGCTGCACATCCATGCAAGCCTTGCGCCACTTCCTGCTGGCCCTGCAATTCTTCACCCGCATTCCGGTGACCGGACGGCTGGCGGCCTGGGTCGGCTACAGCCCGACCATGCTGCGCGCCAGCGCCGCGCATTTCCCCGGCATAGGCTGGATCGCGGGCGCGGTCGGGGCCGGCGTCTACGGCACCATCCATCTCGCGCTCGCGCCCAGCCCGTTCGCGCCGGCCGCGGCTGCCGTGCTCAGTTGCGTGGCCACGGTCTGCATGACGGGCGGCCTGCATGAAGACGGCCTGGCCGATGTGGCCGACGGCCTGGGCGGCAGCGCCGAGTCGGCGCGCGCGCTGGCCATCATGAAGGATTCGCACCTGGGCGCTTATGGCGCCATGGCGCTGGTGCTGGCCTTGCTGGCCAAGACCAGCCTGCTGGCCGTGCTGGGCAGCCACAGCCTGGGCGCCGCCGTGGCGGCGCTGGCGTTGGCGCAGGTGGTGTCGCGTTTTTGGCCGCTGTGCCTGATCCGCATCCTCCCGCATGTAGGCGACGCGGCACGCTCCAAAAGCAAACCCCTGGCCGAACAGATCAGCGCCAGCGCCCTGTGCGTGGCGGGCCTGTGGTGCCTGCCGCCGCTGGCACTCTACGCCTGGGCCCAGTCGCCACGGGTGCTGGGCCTGGCCCTGCTGGGCAGCGCACTGGCCGCAATGTGGATGGCGCGCTGGTTTGCACGGCGCCTGCACGGCTTTACCGGCGACTGCCTGGGCGCGACCCAGCAGGTCAGCGAAATTGCGTTTTATCTGGGCGCGGCCGTGATGCTCCTGCGCAACGCGGTCTGATGGCCTCCCCGCGCCTGTGGCTGGTGCGGCATGCGGCGCCCCTGGTCGCACCCGGCATCTGCTACGGCCGGCTCGACCTGCGCGCCGACGACCAGGCCACGCAGCAGGCGGCGCAGGCCCTGGCCCGGGCGCTGCCGCCGCGGGTGCGCCTGTTCAGTTCTCCGCTGCAGCGCTGCACGCAGCTGGCCCAGGCCTTGCGCGTGCTGCGACCCGAGCTGCACTGCGAGGAAGACGCGCGCTTGCAGGAAATGGATTTTGGCCAATGGGAAGGCCGGCCCTGGAACGATCTGCCCCGCGCCGAACTCGACGCCTGGGCCCAGGACCTGAACGGCTATGCACCCGGCGGCGGCGAGCCGCTGGCCGCCATGCTGGCGCGCGTGCAGGCCGCCCTCGAAGACACGCGCCAGCGCGCCAGCGCGCAAGACACGGTATGGATCAGCCATGCGGGCGTGGCGCGCTGCGTGCACTGGCTGCAACAGCAAGCTGGACAGGCCCCGACATCCGCGCAATGGACGCAGGCCGCACCCGCACCCGGCGAGTGGCTTACTTTTTTGCCATAAGCCGCCCCGTTCCGCTTGGGGGTAGGGCAGCCACGCTACAGCGAGGCTGGCTGTAGGGCTTATTTCTTTAAGGGCAATTCCAGGGTCACGGTAGCGTTGCCCTCACGCGACGGTCCGAGCTTTGCCTGCTGAACCCCGACCGACTGCAGCACCAAGCCCTCGTCGACCTGCGAACCGACCGCAAAGGCCTTGGCCGCCTGGCCGTTGACGGTGATCACGGCCGCGCCCCGGCCGCTGTCGCGACCCGCCAGCAGGCCTTGCAGCGCATAGCGACTGGGAGCGGCAGGGGCGGCCGCGACCGACTGCGCCGGGCCCACGCCCAATGCCCTGGCCAGCGCCTGGGGATCGACGGACACGGTTCCGGGGTCGGCCACGGCGACCATGGCGGTATCCGCGGGTGCGACAACGCGCAGCCCCCAGAACACCAGGCTGGCTCCCGCCAGACCCCAGAGAATGAAGGTGCCACCACGCACACGCCAACGTTGAAGTGAATTTGTCACCATGGCCCATTATCATGGAGACATATGACTGTTCTGCCACTGAACCCCAATCAAGCTCCGCGTTCCTCGTCCTGGCGTGCATTGCGCCGTGCCGTGCAGCGCGGTTTCACCCTGATCGAACTGATGGTGGTGCTGGTCATCATCGGCGTGCTGGGCGCACTCATCGTGCCCAATCTGCTGGACCGTGCCGACGATGCACGCCACACGGCCGCGCGCACCGACATCACCAACCTCATGCAGGCGCTCAAGCTCTACCGCCTGGACAACCAGCGCTACCCCACGGCCGAGCAGGGACTGCAAGCCCTGGTCGCGCGCCCCAGCAGCGGCCCCCAGCCCAACAACTGGAAGCCCTATGTGGAAAAGCTGCCCAATGACCCCTGGGGCCATCCCTACCAGTACCTGAACCCTGGCATCAAGGGCGAAGTGGACGTGATGTCGCTGGGCGCCGATGGACAGCCCGGCGGCGAAGGCAAGAACGCCGACATTGGCAGCTGGCAGTGAAGTCGCCGGCCCGGGCAGGTGCGCAGACTGCTGCGCCTGACTGCCAGGGCCGCCACAGCCCCGACTTTGGCTTTGACACTCTCCCCTCATGACGCGCGCACGCGGTTTTTCCCTGCTGGAGTTGCTGGTGGTGATCAGCATCATGGCGCTGGCCACGGCCGGCGTGGGCATGGCCTTGCGTGACAGCGGCCAAAGCCGGCTGGAGCGCGAAGGCCAGAGGCTGTCGGCCCTGCTCGAAGCAGGTCGTGCCCAGGCCCGCGCCAGCGGCACCCTGGTGCGCTGGCAGGCTCAAGGGTCGGGCTTTCGTTTTGAAGGCCTGCCCGCTGGCAACAGCTTGCCCACCCAGTGGCTGGATGCGGGCACCCGGGTCGTTCAAGGCAACGTGCTCGTTCTCGGCCCCGAGCCTTTGCTGCCGCCGCAGCGCACCGTTCTGACCCATGTCGACACGCCCGAATTGCGCCTGTCCGTGGCCACCGACGGCCTGCGCCCGTTTGCACCCGAAAGCCGCCAGTGAGGTCGCCATTGCCGCGCCGGGGCTTGCGCGCCCGAGGCTTCACCCTGATTGAAGTGCTGGTGGCACTGGGCATCGTGGCCATCGCCTTGCTTGCCGGCGCGCAGGCCACGTCGGCGCTGACGCGCAACGCCCAGCGCCAGTCCGACATGCTGCTCGGCCAGCTGTGCGCCGAAAACGAGCTGGTGCGCATGCGCCTGTCGCGGCAAATGCCGCCCGTGGGCGACACCACGCTGCGCTGCGAACAAGCGGGGCAGGCGTTCAACGTGACCCTGGTCGTGCGCCCCACGCCCAACCCCAGTTTCCGCCGCGCCGACGTCAAGGTCAGCGACGGCCGCTATCCGGTGCTGAGCATCACTTCCATCATAGGAAGATATTGAGATGAAGCACCCCCTGAGAGGCTTCGCCTCTTCCCCCTCTCATCCTTCGGTGGAGGGGGACGACACCATCGCTGCGGGGCGCCCCTTGCTCGGTGTCCCCTTGCAGGGCCACGCCAGTTTCATAGGCCATGGGACGACGCAAGCGTCTTGGGTGCCTGAAATGCCCCCGCGCGCGCGCCGTTCTTATTCCCGGGCCCGCGGCTTCACCCTCGTTGAACTGCTGGTAGCGCTGGTCGCTATGGCGCTGATGGCCTTGATGGGTTGGCGCGGCCTGGACAGCATGCTGCGCTCGCAGCAATACACCCAGGCCCACACCGATGCCCATGCCGTGCTGCAGACCGCGCTGGCCCAGTGGAATGCCGACCTCGAAGGCCTGATGGCCCTGGACAACACCCAGACCATTGTCTGGGACGGGCAGGTCTTGCGCATGACCCGCCGCTTTGCCGCCGCCCCCTCGGAAGGGGCGCTGGTCGTCGCCTGGACCCGTCGCACCAGCCAGGGCCAGGACCAGTGGCTGCGCTGGCAGTCGCTGCCCGTGCGCACGCGAAGCGAATGGAGCGATGCCTGGAACCAGGCCGCGCAATGGGCGCGCAACCCCAGCGACGACCAGCGCCGGCGTGAAACAGCCTTGTTTCCACTGCAGGGCTGGAAGATATATTTTTACCGCGACGGCGCCTGGAGCCATCCGCAGTCCAGCGATTCCTCCGGTGAAGCCGCCAGCCCCCCGGCGACCGGCGCGGCCCCCGCCACCCCGCCATCCGACATTCCCGAAGGCGTGCGGCTGGAGCTGGATCTCGCGCCCGGTGCCGGCCTCGCGGGCCGCCTCACGCGCGATTGGGTCAACCCCCTGCGCCCGAACAACCGCACATGAAGCAGCCTGCTCGCGCCCACACTGCCCGCCGCCTGGCGCCGCCCGGCCTGGCACGGCTGCGCGCGCGCGGCGCCGCACTGCTCGCCGCCATGCTCACCGTGACCCTGGTGGCCACTTTTGCGGCAACGGCGCTGTGGCAGCAATGGCGCTCCGTGGAAGTGGAAACCGCCGAGCGCGCACGCGCCCAGGCGGCCTGGATACTGCTGGGCGCGCTCGACTGGTCGCGCGTGGTGCTGCGCGAGGATGCGCGCTCGGGCGGACCCGACCACCTGGCCGAGCCCTGGGCCGTGCCATTGCAGGAAGCCCGCCTGTCGAGCTTTCTCGCGGCCGAAGGCAATGTGAGCCAGGTCGACGACGCTTCCAGCGAAACCGCCAACGCTTTCCTGTCAGGCGAAATCATCGACCTGCAATCCCGGATGAACCTGCGCAATCTGCTGGACCGGGAAGACGCCAACCTCCCGTTCGAGCGCCTGTTCGAGCGCCTGGGCCTGCCGTCGGGCACGCTGCAGCAGATCGCGATGGGCCTGCGCCAGGCCCAGGCGGCCGGCAGCAACGAACAAAGCACGGCCCCGCTGATGCCGCGCACGCTGGTCCAGCTGGGATGGCTGGGCATTGCGCCGCAAGTCATTGCCCGGCTCGAGCCCCATGTGACACTGCTGCCCATGCGCACACCGATCAATGTCAACACCGCCAGCGCCGAAGTGATCTGGGCCAGCGTCGACGGCCTGGACTGGGCCAAGGCCAGCCAGTTCGTCCAGTCCCGTGAAGCCAGCCCGCTGCGCAACACGGCCGATGCACTGACGCGCATGGGCGTTGCGTCCGACACGCCGAGCAACAATCTCGCGGTCTCATCATCTTTCTTCGAAATTCGCGGGCGTTTGCGGCTCGGAGACGCACTGGTCAGCGAGCGCTCCCTGGTACAGCGCAAGAACATGGATGTCGTCACGCTGTGGCGCGAACGCGGCAGCTGGACCTCCCCCAGCCTCCCCCTGCCAGGCCAGTCACCTGCTCCCTAATATGGCCCGCCCTTCCCGCCTATGAGCCTTCTGATACTTCAACTGCCACTGACATCTTCCGGTCCCGACGGCGAGTATGTCTACGCGCTCAGCCCCGACGGCCAGGCCGTCACCCGCCATGCGGCGGCCAATGTCACCGATCTGCCCGAAGCCGGGCGGGCCGGCGAAATCGTTGCCGTCGTGCCGCCACAGGCCCTGTCCTGGCACCGCATCACTTTGCCCGCGGGCATTGCCGTCGGCACGCGCAATGCCACCGGCAGGCTGCGCTCGGTGGTCGAAGGCCTGCTCGAAGAACACCTGCTGGACGAGCCTGAACTGCTGCACTTTGCGCTGCAGCCAGGCGCGCGTGCCGGCCAGAGCGTCTGGGTCGCGGTCTGCGACCGGGCCTGGCTGCGCGGCCATCTGCAAGCCCTGGAAGCCGCGGGGCGCAGCGCGGACCGCATTGCGGTCCAGATGACGCCAGCCGCCGAAGACGAGGCCCCGCGCCTGTGGGCCGTGGGCACACCCGAATCGGCCTGGCTGCTGGCCAGCGGCTGCTCCGCGGACCAGGGCGTGGCCTGGGCCCCGCTGTCCAGCGACGGCCTGGCCCTGCTGGGCGCGCCCGACGCTCTGCTGGTGGATGCCGCGCCCGCGGTCGCCGGCCTGGCCGAGCAGCGCCTGCAGCGCCCGGTGCGCCTGGCGGGCACGGCCGAGCGCCTGCTCGACGCCAGCCGCACCTCCTGGGATCTGGCCCAGTTCGACCTGGCCCTGGGCGGGCGCAGCCATGCGCTGCGGCGCCTGGCCAGCGCCAGCCTGGCCTTTGTACGCGCACCGCAGTGGCGTGCCGCGCGCTGGGCGCTGGGCGTGCTGGTCGTGGCCCAGCTCGTCGGCCTCAACGCCTGGGCCTGGAAAGAACGCCAGGCACTGGCCGCCAAGCAGATCGCGGTACGCGCCAGCCTGCTGCAGACCTTTCCCAAGGTGCAGCTGGTGGTCGACGCGCCCGTGCAAATGGAACGCGAAGTGGCGCAATTGCGCCAGCGCACCGGCAGCCTGTCGGCCCATGCGCTGGAGCCCCTGCTGGCCGCCGCCGGTCAGGCGCTGCCCGCGGGTCTGCGCCCCCAGGCCATCGAATACAGTGACCAGGAGCTGCGCTTGCGCGGACTGACGCTGGACGCCGCGGCCCAGGAACATGTGCGGACACAACTGGCCGCGCAAGGCTATGCCGCACGCTTTGACGGACAAAGCCTGCTGCTGCGAGTGAAGGAACAACCATGAATGCTGCCACCTCCCCCGGCCGCTTTGCCCACTTGAAAGCCTGGCGCACACAGTGGAACGGACTCGCCGCGCGCGAGCGCCAGGCCCTGCTGCTGGCCGCTGCCACCCTGGGCGCAGGCCTGCTGTGGTGGGTGCTGCTGGCGCCGGCCTTGCAGACCCTGCGCCAGGCCCCGGCCCAGCATGCGGCCCTGGACCAGCAACTGCTGCGCATGCAGCGCCTGCAAGCCGAAGCCCAGCGCCTGCTGGCGGACATGCCGCCGCCCCTGCCCGGCGCACAGGACGGACTGGCGACGCCGGCCGATGTGCCCACCCGCCTGAAAGAGTCTGTGCAGCAGTTGGGCAGCGGAGCCCAGCTCACGCTGCAAGGTGAACGCGCCATGCTCACGCTCAAAGGCGTGCCGGCCGACGCCCTGGCAGCATGGCTGAGCCAGGTGCGGCAGAACCTGAAAGTCAACACGCTGGAAATGAAGCTCACGGCCAGCGCCCCATCGGCCAAGCCGGCGCCGGCCGGCGACCCGCGGTGGGATGGCAGCCTGGTGCTGGGCCTGCCGCAACCAGGACCCGCACCATGAAAGCCTTGAGTCGCCCCGCGCGCAGCACCGCTGCCGGCTCGGCCCGACCCGGCACCGCCCGATCCCCGCGCGCCTGGGCCCTGGCCGGCGCGCTGGCCGGCGGCCTGTTGACGCTGGTGCTGGCCGCGCCCGCCCATTGGCTGGCCGCGGGCCTGGAGCGCGCCAGCCAGGGCCAGCTGCAATTGCGCGAGCCGCGCGGCACGGTCTGGACCGGCTCCGCGCGCCTGGTGCTCACGGGCGGCGCCGGCAGCCGCGACCAGCTGGCCCTGCCTTCGCGCGTGCAGTGGCAACTGCGCCCCGCCTGGCTGGGTGCGCGCATCCAGCTGTCGGCCGCATGCTGCACGCCGCAACCGCTGCAGGCCCGCTTGCGCCTGCGCTGGCAAGGCCTGGAAGCACAATTCCAGGACCAGCAAAGCCAGTGGCCCGCGGACCTGCTCACCGGCCTGGGCACGCCATGGAACACGGCGCAAATCCAGGGCCAGCTGCTGCTGCGTACCCAGGGGCTGCGCCTGCAATGGCTGGCCGGCCGCGGACGCAGCGAAGGCCAGCTCCAGCTCGACGCGCTGGGCGTGTCCTCGCGGCTGTCCACCTTGCGCCCCATGGGCAGCTACCGGCTGGTCATAGACGGCGGGGATTCCCCCACGGTGACGCTCAGCACGCTCGAAGGCCATTTACAGCTCAGCGGCTCCGGCCAATGGGTAGGCCAGCGTCTGCGGTTTCGCGGCGAGGCCACGGCCACGCCCGAACGTGAAGCAGCCCTGGCCAACTTTCTCAACATCATCGGGCGACGCAGCGGCGCGCGCTCCCTCATTTCCCTGGGCTGAATTCCATGACGTTCATCACTTCACGCCGCTTGCGCGTCGCACTCCACTCCATTGCCGCCAGCGCCATACTGGCCTGCGCCAGCGGGCCGGCACTGGCCCAGACCCAGGCCAGCAACCGCACCGAGCCCGTGACGCTCAACTTCTCGGGCGCCGAGATCGAAGCCGTGGCCCGCGCCATGGCCACCATCACCGGCCGCAACGTGGTGGTCGATCCGCGCGTCAAGGGCACGATGACCCTGATCAGCGAGAAACCGCTGGCGCCGACCCAGGCCTTCCAGCAATTCCTCGCCGCGCTGCGCCTGCAGGGCTTCACCGTGGTCGAGGCCGCGGGCCTGTACAAGGTCATTCCCGAAGCCGATGCCAAGCTCCAGTCGGGCAGTGTGGCGGTGTCGCAAGGCGGACGCGGCGGCACTCCGGCCGGCGGCCAGATCGTGACCCAGATCTTCAAGCTCAACTTCGAGAACGCGGCCAATCTGGTGCCCGTGCTGCGGCCGCTGATCAGCCCGAACAACACCATCAACGTGAACCCGGGCAACAACTCGCTGGTCATCACCGACTATGCGGACAACGTACAGCGCCTGTCGCGCGTCATCGCCGCCATGGACGTATCCAACGCCACCGACGTCGACGTGATTCCGCTGCAGCACGCCGTCGCCTCCGAAATGGCGGTGCTGGTCGGCCGGCTGATCGAAGGCGGCAGCGCGGGCGCGGTGCCCGGCGCCGTGGCCCAGGGCCAGGCCGATACGGCCTACAAGACCACCTTGATGGCCGAGCCGCGCAGCAACGCGCTGGTGGTGCGCGCCGCCAATCCCGCGCGACTGGCCCAGGTGCGCTCGCTGATCGCACGCCTCGACCAACCCGCCTACGCCAGCTCGGCAGCAGGCAGCGGCAACATCCATGTGGTCTACCTCAAGAATGCCGATGCGGTGACCCTGGCCACCACGCTGCGCGCGGCGATGAGCAGCGACGGCGGCGCCGCTTCGTCCTCGACCGGCGGCGTGTCCGGCAGTGCCAACAGCACGCGCACGTCGACCAGCACCAACACCCAGCAAGGCAGCAGTTCCGGCATGGGCGGCAGCACCAGCAGCTACGGCCTGGGCAGCAGTACCAGCAGCGGCAGCAACAGCGGCAACCAGCCGTCCACGGGCGGGCAAATCCAGGCCGACCCGGCCACCAATTCGCTGATCATCAGCGCGCCGCCACCGGTCTACCGCCAGTTACGCGCGGTCATCGACCAGCTCGACGGGCGCCGTGCCCAGGTGCTGGTGGAAAGCCTGATCGTCGAAGTCTCGGCCACCAAGCTGGCCCAGGTCGGCGTGCAGTGGCAGTCGCTGCTGGGCAGCAACGGCAGCACCATGGGGGTGATAGGCACCAATTCCGGCACCAGCGGCGCGAACATCCTGGGCGTCACAGCCGGCATTGCCGGCGGTAGCGCCACCGCGGCCACGGCGCTCAGCTCCCTGGGCAAGGGCCTGAACATCGGCATCGCGCCGCGCATCAACGGCAAGTACTACCTCGGCGCGCTGGCCAACTTCCTGCAGACCAATACGGACGCCAACGTGCTGTCCACGCCAAACCTGATGACGCTGGACAACGAGGAAGCGAAGATCATCATCGGCAACAACGTGCCGTTCGTCACCGGCTCCTACGCCAGCACCACCGGCACTTCCGGCGTGAGCCCGTTCACCACCGTGGAACGCAAGGACGTCGGTCTGACGCTGCGCGTGCGCCCGCAGATCAACGAGAACGGCACCGTGAAGCTGTCGGTCTACCAGGAAGTCTCCAGCATCGACCTGTCGACGCTCAAGGACACCAATGGCCCGACCACGCGCAAGCGCTCGATCGAATCGAACGTGCTGATCGAGGACGGCAGCATTCTGGTGCTGGGCGGCCTGCTGCAGGACGACTACTCGCTGGCAGAGGACAAGGTGCCCTTGCTTGGCGACCTGCCGGGCGTCGGCAACCTGTTCCGCAGCCAGAACCGCACGCGCAGCAAGTCCAATCTGATGGTGTTCCTGCGCCCGGTGGTGGTGCGCGATGCGGCGGCCAGCGATGCGCTGATGCTCGACCGCTACGACGCCATCCGGGCGAACCAGGAGATCGTGCAGCCGGCGCCAAGCACCATCCTCGGCTCGGTGGATGGCGCGCCAGTGATGCCCCAGCTGCAGCCCGGCGGTCCGACGCAACCACTGGCCACCGTGCCTTTCACATCCGGTGCAGCCAAACCGGCGCGTCCGCGCGTCGTGCCCGTCTCCGAGTCTGACGAAACCTACAGCGCGCCCTGAAGCCATGCGTTATCCCCTGCCCTATGCCTATGCCCGCAGCACCCAGCTGCTGCTCGAAGACGACGGTCAGCAGCCCGTGCTGTGGCACGGCCCGACGCCCGACTTCCAGGCACTGTCCGAAGTGCAGCGCAAGCACGCCGTGCCGCACTGGCAGTCGCTCGATGCCGCGCAGTTGGCGCAGCGCATCAGCGCCGCCTATGCCCAGGGCGAATCCAGCGCCGCGCGCGTGGTCAGCGAAGTGGAATCCGACGCCGATCTGTCGCGCATGATGCAGGACCTGCCGGCGGTGGAAGACCTGCTGGAAACCGCCGACGACGCACCCATCATCCGCATGCTCAACGCCCTGCTCACGCAGGCCGCGCGCGACGGCGCCAGCGACATCCACATCGAGCCCTACGAGCGGCATTCCAGCGTACGCTTTCGCGTCGATGGCGATCTGCGCGAAGTCGTGCAGCCCAACCGGGCCTTGCACGCGGCGCTGATCTCGCGCCTGAAGATCATGGCCGACCTCGACATTTCGGAAAAGCGCCTGCCGCAGGACGGACGCATCAGCCTGCGCCTGGGCACGCGCGCCATCGACGTGCGCGTCTCCACCCTGCCCAGCGCCCATGGCGAACGCGCCGTGCTGCGTCTGCTCGACAAGAGCGGCTCCAAGCTCACGCTCGAAGCCGTGGGCATGCAAGGTCAGACGCTGGAGCGCATCGAGTCGCTGATCCGCCAGCCCCACGGCATCATCCTGGTCACCGGCCCCACGGGCTCGGGCAAGACCACCACCTTGTATGCGGCGCTGCAGCGGCTCGACGCTTCGAGCGGCAACATCATGACGGTGGAAGACCCGATCGAGTACGAGCTCGCGGGCGTGGGCCAGACCCAGGTCAACGCCAAGATCGACCTGACGTTCGCCAAGGCCTTGCGCGCCATCCTGCGCCAGGACCCGGACGTGATCATGATCGGCGAAATCCGCGACTTCGAGACCGCCCAGATCGCCATCCAGGCCTCGCTCACGGGCCATCTGGTGCTGGCCACGCTGCACACCAACGACGCGCCCAGCGCCATCACCCGACTGGTCGACATGGGCGTCGAGCCTTTCCTGCTCAGCAGCTCGCTGCTGGGCGTGCTGGCCCAGCGCCTGGTGCGCAAGAAGGACGACTCCGAGCCCAGCGGCTACAAGGGCCGCACCGGCGTCTTCGAGCTGCTGGTGGTCGACGATGCGATCCGCCGCCAGATCCACGGCCAGGCCAGCGAAGCCGACATCCGCGCCGCGGCCCTGGCCAGCGGCATGACGCTGATGCGCGACGATGGCGAGCGCCTGGTGCGCTCCGGCATCACTACGGCGGAGGAAGTGCTGCGCGTGACGAGGGACTAAAGCACCCCCTGAGCCGCTTCGCGGCATGGGCCGCCCCGTCTCCCCCCTCTCAACCTGCGGTGGAGGGTGGGGGGCCGCCCAGGCACGGCAGCCTCGGTGCGGGCCGGCCCTTCCTCGCTGCCCCCTTACTGGGCCGCGCCAGTTGCGTGGACTGCTGGCGACGCGAACGCTGAACAAAGCCCTCGCAGCGCGGCTGAGCAATGGCAGCGACAATGGTCTCCATGATGGAATCCCTTCGCACCTGGAGCGCGCCTTACGGCGGCGAGACTTTTTTGTTGCTGACCCTGCTGGCCGTGGCCAGCTACGGGCTGCTGTTGTTCTACAAGGCCCGCCTGTTGGAGGCCCAGCTGCGCCGCTGCATACGGCTGGCCGCGCTGGTGGCCCTGCCCCTGTCCTTCGTGGCCATGGAAATGGGCAGCAACAACTGGGGGATTGCCGTGCTGTCCTTCGTCTGGTGCATCGTGGTGGGTATAACCTGCAAGAACGAAATCACACGCCGACTGCGCTGAACGGACCCGCTGCATGATGAAATCTCTCCAAGACACTCGCCTTTCCCTGCTCGATCTCGTGGCCGTGCGCGAAGGCGGCACCGTGGCCCAGGCCCTGGAGATCGCCTTGCGCACGGCGCAAAAGGCCGAAGCCCTGGGCTTTACCCGCTACTGGCTGGCCGAACACCACAACATGCCGGGCATTGCCAGCTCGGCGACGGCCGTGCTGATCGGCCACATCGCGGGCGGCACCAGCCGCATTCGCGTGGGCTCGGGCGGCGTGATGCTGCCCAACCACGCGCCGCTGGTCGTGGCCGAAGCTTTCGGCACACTGGCCGAGCTCTACCCGGGCCGCATCGACCTGGGCCTGGGCCGCGCGCCCGGCACCGACGGCCCGACCATGCGCGCACTGCGCCGCGACCGCGTCGAAACCGAGCAGGACTTCCCGCGCGACGTGGCCGAACTCCAGCAACTGCTGGGCCCGGTCACGCCCGGCCAGCGCATCATCGCCATGCCCGGCGCGGGCACCAACGTGCCGATCTGGCTGCTGGGGTCGAGCCTGTTCTCGGCCCAGCTTGCCGCGCACATGGGCCTGCCCTACGCCTTTGCCTCGCACTTCGCGCCGCGCATGCTGCACCAGGCGCTGGACATGTACCGCGAACTGTTCCGTCCCTCGGCCACGCTGGCCAAGCCCTATGCCATCGTCGGCGTGCCGGTGATTGCCGCCCCCACCGACGAAGAAGCCGAGTTCCTGGCCAGCAGCACCTACCAGCGCGTGCTGGGCATTCTCACGGGCCAGCGCTCGCGCCTGCAGCCGCCCGTGGAAAACTACGCCGCCCAGCTCTCGCCTTCGGAGTGCGCCGCCATCGGCGACTTCCTGCGCGCCGGCGTGGTCGGCAGCCCGGACAGCGTGCGCCGCCATTTCCAGACCTTGCTCGACTCCACCCAGGCCGACGAGTTCATGCTGGTCAGCGATATCTACGACCCGGCGCTGCGCCTGCGTTCGCTGGAAATCGCCGCCCAGGCCATCGCCTCCTGAGCCACAGCGCAGGCCACCAGGCCTGCGGCTGACACGCTCTGTCATCTGCAGCCGCTAACATGTGCTGAACTCCACACGCACGCGCGCCCCACTCCTGCCCCATGCCCGCTTTTTCTTACGAAGCCCTCGACGCCCAGGGTGCCACCCGCAAGGGCACCCTGGAAGCCGACACCGCCAAGTCCGCGCGCAACCTGCTGCGGGCCCAGGCCCTGGTGCCCCTGTCCGTGAACCCCATCGGGTCGGGCAGCGCGCCCGGCACGGAGCTGACCTGGCAGGAACGCTGGTTCACGCGGCCCGTATTCAACGCCAGCGCGCTGACGGTCTGGACACGCCAGCTCTCGGGCCTGGTCAGCGCCGGCCTGCCGCTGGAACGCGCGCTGAGCGCACTGGCCGACGAAGCCGAAGACGAACGCCAGCACCATCTGCTGGCCACGCTGCGCGCCGAAGTCAATGCAGGCTCGACTTTTTCGCGCGCGCTGCAGCAGCACCCGCGCGAGTTTTCCGCGATCTACTGCGCCGTCATCGGCGCCGGTGAATCCAGCGGCAGCCTGGGCCTGGTGCTCGCCAACCTGGCCGACGACCTGGAAGCGCGCCAGGCGCTGCAGTCCAAGCTCATAGGCGCAGCCCTGTACCCGGCCATCGTGTCTCTGGTGGCCGTGGTCATCGTGCTGTTTCTGGTGAGCTACGTCGTGCCCCAGGTGGCCAGCGTGTTCGTAGGCACCAAGCGCCAGCTTCCCATGCTCACCGTGGCCTTGCTCGCCGTCAGCGACGCCGTGCGCGACTACGGCTGGACTTTCCTGGGCATCGCCGTGCTGGCGGCGCTGGCCGGCCGGCGCCTGCTGCGCAACCCGGCCACGCGCGAGCGCTTCGACGCGGCCTGGCTGCGGCTGCCGCTGATCGGCCGCCTGGCGCGCAGCTACAACGCCGCGCGTTTTGCCAGCACCCTGGCCATGCTGGCCGGCGCCGGCGTACCGATTCTCAAAGCCTTGCAGGCCGCGGCCGAAACGCTGAGCAACCACGCGCTGCGGGCCGACGCGCTGGATGCGCTGGTGCTGGTGCGCGAAGGCGCGCCACTGGCTTCGGCGCTGGCGCAGAAGAAACGCTTTCCCGGCCTGCTGGCCATGTTTGCGCGCTTGGGCGAGCAGACCGGCCAGCTGCCGGTGATGCTGCAGCGCGCCGCCAACCAGCTGTCGACCGAAGTCCAGCGCCGCGCCATGCACATGGCCACCATCCTCGAGCCGCTGCTGATCGTGGTCATGGGCATGGTGGTGATGCTGATCGTGCTGGCCGTGCTGATGCCCATCATCGAGCTCAACCAGTTCGTCAAATGAAGCCTGCCCGGAGCCGTACATGACCGTGACCCTGGATGACAAGCTCGTCGTCGCCATCTCGTCGCGCGCCCTGTTCGACTTCGAGGAAGAAAACCGGCTGTTCGAGCACAGCGACGCCGCCACCTACCTGCAGTTGCAGCGCGAACGGCTGGAGCTGCCGGCGCGCCGCGGCATCGCCTTTTCGCTGGTGCAAAAGCTGCTGGCCTTCAACACGCCCGAGCAGCAGCGCGTGGAAGTGGTGATCCTGTCGCGCAACGACCCGGTGAGCGGCCTGCGCGTCTTCCACTCGGCCGAGTCCGCGGGCATTGCGCTGCAGCGCGGCGTGTTCACCCAGGGGCGTGCGCCCTTCGGCTACCTGCGTCCGCTGGGCGCGCATTTGTTCTTGTCGGCCAACGCCGAGGATGTGACCGAAGCGCTGCGCCTGGGCTACCCCGCGGCCCATGTGTTCACCGAGTCGGCCCAGGCCAGCCAAGCCCACCCGCACGAAGTGCGAATTGCTTTCGACGGCGACGCCGTGCTGTTTTCCGACGAAGCCGAGCGCGTATTCCAGGCCCAGGGCCTGGAAGCCTTCCAGCGCCACGAGACCGACAAGCGCGGCCAGCCCCTGCCCGACGGGCCGTTCAAGCCCCTGCTGAGCGCCCTGCACCAGCTGCAGCAGATCCATGTGCCCGGCATGCGCATACGCACGGCCCTGGTCACTGCACGCAGCGCTCCGGCGCACAAGCGCGCCATACAGACGCTGATGAGCTGGAATATCGCCGTCGACGAAGCCATGTTCCTGGGCGGACTGGGCAAGGGCCCGTTCCTGCGTGAATTCGAGCCCGATTTCTTTTTTGACGACCAGACCGGCCATGTGCGCAACGCGGCCCGGCATGTGCCTTCAGGCCATGTGCGCAGCGCAGCGCCGGAAACAGTTGCAACCAGCCGCAAGCAGCCGCCCTTGGGGTGATTGCGCAGGCCTGGGTCAGGTCGGGCCCGCCATGGCACCATTCCACGCTATGGCCCATTTTCTTTCCCCTCTCCCCCTGCGCCTGCTCGGCGCACTGGCCCTGGCGGGCGCCTGCAGCCTGGGCTGGGCCCAGACTGCCCCCACCGAAGGCGCCGCGCCGCTGAGCAAAGGCGAAATCAAGGCACGGCGTGATTTCCAGCTGTTGGATTTCAACAAGGACGGCAAGCTCAGCCGCACCGAAGTGGCGCTGTTCCCGCGCCTGGCCGCAGCGTTCGACACGGCCGATACCGACAAGGACGGATTCGTGTCCTTCGAAGAAGTGGAAGTGTTCACGCGCCACTACCGCGCCGAGCGGGACCAGGCAAAGGCAGCCGCAGCCAAGGCACAGCCTGCCGACTAACCAGGACGGTGTTTACAACCCGCCGGTGCGCTTGGTTTTGGGCTCCGAGTAGGTCAGCGGCTCGTCCTTGACCTGCAACTGGTTGCGCTCGATCTCATCGGTCTTGCTGACCTGCTGGGATTGGTCGACGGCCATGGCGCTGGCGCGCCACATCGACTGGATGACTTCCAGTAAATGCTTGTAAATCGGCTCCTTGGGCGGCTCTTCGACTTCCTCGGCCTGCTTTTTCTCTTTGACCATGGTCCAGTCGCGGTTGGACTGGTCCGGGACCGAAGGCTTGTCGGGCTCGCGCACGATGGCGCCTTCACCCAGGCGGTCCATGGATTCGACGGCGTTCGCCGGATTGATTGGGCGCACGGGCACGGTGCCCGAAGCGCCAGTGGAATACAAATCAGCGCCTTGGGGCCGCCAGGCAGACGATCGATCGGCAGGTGTAATTTGCATGGCAAGTCCCTCGGTGGCTCAAAGACAAAGGCGAATGGCGGAAAAAACCCGCCTCGCTCTGTTTATCGGCAGCACTTTCGGAAACTAAAGGAAATTCCGAAAAAAACCAATTTTTTCTTCGCCTTTTTTCTTGCCCCCGCGGAAAGCCAAGCGACATGCGCCCCGGCTGCTATAGAAATCGCCCAAGCAAACGCTGGGAATGCCGGTCCAGCGCGGTCGTATCGGGAATCGAGAACTGCACCGCATCGCTGCCGGAAATGCGCAGCCGGGTGCGGCCGTGGAGCTTGCGGATGTCTTCTTCGGCCTTGAGCACCAGCTGGGTCGGCCCCCGGTCGGTGTCGACCTGCCAGGTGCTGGGCGTGGAAAAACCCGAGACGCTACGGATTTTCAGGATGGTGGGCACGAATTCGCGCACCGCCAGGTCTTGCTCGATCAGCGTCCGCGCGGCCGCCGGCAGCTGGTTCATATGCGCCACCCACAGCGCTTCCTTGCCGTCGCTGCGCACCAGCGACAGACCTTCCTCAGGCGCGGCCATGGGAAAGGCGCGCACCGGCACCACGCCCACGTGGCGCGTGCCGTCGGCCAGCGTCAGCACCAGGGCGCCATGGGCGTCGCGCTGCAACTGCATGTCCATCGGGGTCTCAACAAATGTTTCGCTCATGGCTCAATCCTTGGAAAGCGGAGTTTGCAGCACCAGACCCGCGGCCTGCGCATCTTCTTCGGCGCGGCGTGCCTGGGCTTCGTACAGCCGCCAGTAGGCGCCGCGCAGCGCGATGAGTTCGTCGTGCGGGCCGACTTCGACGATTTCGCCGCGGTCCATCACCACCAGTCGGTCGGCCTTGCGCAGGGTCGACAGGCGGTGGGCAATGGCGATCGTGGTCCGGCCCTGGACCAGGTTGTCCAGTGCTTTCTGGATTTCCTTCTCGGTTTCGGTGTCCACCGCCGACGTGGCTTCGTCGAGGATCAGAATGCGCGGATCGATCAGCAGCGCACGCGCAATGCTGATGCGCTGGCGCTCGCCGCCCGACAGGCTCTGGCCGCGCTCGCCGACCAGCGAGTCATAGCCCAGCGGCAGGCGCAGGATGAACTCGTGGGCATGGGCCGCGCGGGCCGCGGCGACGATTTCGGCGCGCGTGGCCTCGGGCTTGCCGTAGGCGATGTTTTCGGCGATGGTGCCGAAGAACAGGAAGGGCTCCTGCAGCACCAGGCCGATATTGCGGCGGTAGTCGGACACCGACATGCGGCGCACATCCACGCCGTCGAGCTGGATGGAGCCTTCGGTCACGTCGAAGAAGCGGCAAATCAGGTTGACCAGCGTGCTCTTGCCCGAACCGCTGTGGCCCACCAGGCCAATCATTTCGCCGGGCTTGATATGCAAGTCCAGGTGCTTGATCACGCTGCGGCTGCCGTAACGAAAGCCCACATCTTCCATGGTGATCGCGCCCTGGACCTTGGCCAGCTTCACGGGATTCGCGGGCTGGGGCACATTGCTCACGTGGTCCAGGATGTCGAAGATGCGCTTGGCGCCGGCCGCAGCCTTCTGCGTGACCGAGACAATGCGGCTCATCGAGTCCAGACGGCTGTAGAAACGGCCGATGTAGGCGATGAAGGCCGTCAGCACACCGACGGTGATCGAGCCGTCCGCGACCAGGTAGATGCCGAAGCCCCAGACGATGAGCAGGCCGATTTCCGTCAGCAGCGTCACGGTGGGCGTGAACAGCGACCAGGTCTTGTTGACCTTGTCATTGGCTTCCAGGTTGATCTGGTTGGCTTCGTGAAAGCGTGCGGCTTCGCGCTTTTCCTGCGCAAAGGCCTTCACCACGCGGATGCCGGGAATGGTGTCGGCCAGCACATTGGTCACTTCGGACCAGACGCGGTCGATCTTCTCGAAGCCCGTGCGCAGGCGGTCACGCACCGTGTGAATCATCCAGGCGATGAAGGGCAGCGGCACCAGGGTCACCAGCGCCAGCCAGGGGTTGATGGAGAACAGGATGACCGAAGTCATCACGATCATCAGCACGTCGGTGACGAAATCCAGCGCGTTGAGCGACAGAAAGAGGTTGATGCGGTCGGTTTCGGCACCGATACGCGCCATCAGATCACCCGTGCGCTTGCTGCCGTAGTAATCCAGGGACAGCGTCAGCAAGTGGTTGTAAGTGGTGGTGCGCAAGTTCGCGCCGATACGTTCGGACACCTTGGCCAGCACAAACGTCCGCCCCCAGCCCAGCGCCCAGGCCAGCAAGGCCGAGACCAGCAGCGCGCCCAGATAAAAGGTCACCAGGCTGGAATCGATCTTTTCACCGTTCTGGAACGGGATCAGGATCTTGTCCATCAGCGGAATCGTCAGGTAGGGCGCGACCAGCTGCGCAGCCGTCGTGGCCAGCGTCAGCAGAAAGCCCAGCAGCAGCTGGCCTTGGTGGGGTTGGGCAAAACGCCACAGGCGCAGCAGCACCCAGGTCGAAGTCTGGGGGGCCTGCTGGCGTGCGCAGGCCGGGCATTCGTCGGTATTGGGCGGCAGGGAGGCGTGGCAGACGGGGCAATGCGCGGCATCCTCGTCATCGACGGCGGCATAGACCCTCTGGCTGGCGATGCGCTCACGCTGGCGGTCGAACTGCTGCTGCAGCAGCACCATGGCCGCATGGTGCGTGAGCGTGCTGTGCCAACGCGCCAGCAGCGCATGCGGGCTGTGCAGCTCCAGAACGCCCACACCACCATGGTCATGCAGACGCAGGCTTTGATCAACAGCAAGTACCCACTCACTCCACTGCTTGGACTTGGGGTCGCAGGCCAGCAACCTGTCTTGCGTCAGCGCCAAAAGACCGCTGCCAAACTGCAAATCAGCACTCAGGTCAACCGGAACGATGGCTAAAACGTTTTCATGGGAAGCGAGCTTGGCTCGCAGTTCGTCCCCCAGGGGGCCGGCAAAGACTGCCGAGGCGTCCACAGTATGGTGATGTTGCATGTTGGCTTATTTTCCTCCGCCGCTGGCGGCTTCAAGAGTCATGCGGAAACCGCACCGGCAAGGTGAGCGCGGCCGCGCCGGACACTCGATACATTTTGCTTAACGCGCGAGCCTGCATTTAGGCTGACAACCGTCACAATGCTCTGCATCCTGGACAGGAAGATCACAATCTTGTTCTCCCCCATTTTTATCCGCTGATCGACATGGCGAAATTCAACGACATCCAACTCTTGCGCACAACCTTCCTGCGTGGCCCCAGTGTCTGGACCTACCGCCCCGTTCTGGAGGTTTGGCTGGATCTGGGGGAGCTCGAAGACTACCCGTCCAACAAGATTCCAGGCCTCAACGAGCGCCTGACCAGTTGGTTGCCCGACCTGATCGAACACACCTGCGGCGTTGGCGTGCGCGGCGGTTTCATCCAGCGGCTCGAAGGCGGCACCTGGATGGGCCATGTGCTCGAGCACGTGGTCATCGAATTGCTCAATCTCGCGGGCTTGCCGGCGGAATTCGGCCAGACCCGGGAAATTTCCCAGCGCGGCGTATACCGCATGGTGTTCCGCTGCCCCGAAGAAGCCGTGGCCCGCGTGGCCTTGGAAAACGGCCACAAGCTGCTGATGGCCGCCATCAATGACGAGGCCTTCGACACCAAGTCCGCGATCCGCGCCATCAAGACGGCGATCAACGACAGCTACCTCGGCCCCTCCACCGGCTGCATTGTCGATGCCGCGAGCGAGCGCCGCATTCCCCATATCCGCCTCAACGACGGCAATCTGGTGCAGCTCGGCTATGGCGCCGCACAGCGCCGCATCTGGACGGCAGAGTCCGACCAGACCAGCGCGATTGCCGAAGGCATTGCCCAGGACAAGGATTTCACCAAGCGCCTGCTGTCGGCCTGCGGCGTGCCCGTGCCCGAAGGCCAGATCGTGGCCAGCCCCGAAGAAGCCTGGGAAGTGGCGCAGGACATCGGCTTTCCCGTCACCGTCAAGCCTTCCGACGGCAACCATGCGCGCGGCGTGACGCTGGAGCTGTACCACGAAGAAGACATCAAGGCCGCATTCGCCTTGGCCCAGCCTGAAGGCTCGGACGTGATCGTCGAGAAGTTCATCGACGGCGTGGAACACCGCATTCTGGTCGTGGGCGGCAAAGTGGTCGCCGCCACCAAGGGCGAAACCGTCAGCGTCTATGGCAACGGCACCGCCACCCTGAGCGCGCTGGTGGAAGTGCTCAATCAGGACCCGCGTCGCGGCCCGGAGCAGGAATTCCCGCTGGACTGGATCAATCTGCAAGCCGGTGCCGTGAAGCTGGAACTCAACCGCCAGAAGCTGACACCCGACTCCGTCATTCCCAAAGGCCAGGCCGTGCTGCTGCAACGCAACGGCAACATGGCGATCGACTGCACCGACGACGTGCACCCGGACGTCGCCTACTACGCCACGCTGGCCGCCAAGATCGTGGGCCTGGACATCGCCGGCATGGACATGATCCTCAAGGACATCTCCCAGCCCATGCAAGGCCAGGGCGCGATTCTGGAAGTCAATGCCGGCCCCGGGCTGTTGATGCACCTCAAGCCCACCAGCGGCACGCCCCGCCCCGTGGGCATGGCGATCGCCGATCACCTTTTTCCCCGCTCGGAAGAAGACAAGGATGCGGGCCGCATTCCTGTGGTGGGCATCGTGGGCACGCGTGAAAACGCCTTCATCGCCCGCCTCGTCGGCTGGTTGCTGCAACTGTCGGGCAAGCGCACGGGCGTGGCCAGCAGCGAAGGCATGTTCCTGGCCAACCGCCAGACGCAAAAGACCAATACCGCCAACTGGGCTGGCGCCCACCGTCTGCTGACCAACTGCCTGGCCGAGGCGGCCGTGATCCAGACCACCTCGCGCTCCATCCTTGAGGAAGGCCTGGCCTATGACCGCTGCCTGGTCGGCGTCGTCACCGACATGGAAGGCTACGAAACGCTGCCCGACCATGATGTGAGCGAGCCCGCGCAGATGCGCCGCGTGATCCGCACCCAGATCGACGTCGTGCTGGCCCATGGCGCCGGCGTGTTCAATGCCGACCTGCCCGAAGTGGCGGAACTCGCCGAGCTGTGCGATGGCGAAGTGATTCTGTACACGCAGCATGCCGACAACGCCGTCGTCGCAGCCCACCGCCAGAGCAAGGAAGGCGGTCGCGCCGTGCTCGTCAAGGGCCGCCAGGTGGTCCTGGCCACGGGTGGGCAAGAGCGCGTGCTGGGCACGCTGGAAGCACTGGCGCTGGCCAATGGCCAACGCCCCGACACGGCTGCGCTGCTGGCCGCGATTGCCACCGCCTGGGCGCTGGATATCTCGCCCGACCTGATCGGCGCCGGCATCAAGACTTTTGAATACACCGTCTGATTGCACGCAAACCACGATGACATGCACGCGCGGCTGGTCCTGAGCCAGCCCGCCATCTGAAAGAACCCATATGCAGATCACCCGCATCCGAGCCTTGCGTGGCCCCAACCTCTGGACCCGCAGCACCGCCATCGAAGCCATCGTGCAGTGCGAAGACAACGAGCAGCTGTACACCGC
The DNA here is from genome assembly GCF_025421555.1 of Acidovorax bellezanensis. Lineage (NCBI taxonomy): Bacteria > Pseudomonadati > Pseudomonadota > Betaproteobacteria > Burkholderiales > Comamonadaceae > Acidovorax > Acidovorax bellezanensis. The sequence goes on along the minus strand of NZ_JAODYH010000017.1, from coordinate 126,344 downwards.
CATTGACGGCTTTGAAGACAAGCTGCGCGCGCGCTTCCCCAGCATCGCCCCGCTGCAGCCCCACGGCGCAGCCCAGCGCCTGTCGCTGGCCCATGTGCTCGAAGTCGCCGCCCTGTCGCTGCAAGCCCAGGCGGGCTGCCCCGTGACCTTCAGCCGCACGCATGAGACGCTGGAACACGGCACTTTCCAGGTGGTGGTGGAGTACACCGAAGAAGCCGTCGGCAAGCTGGCCATGGAAAAGGCGCAGGCACTGATCCTGGCCGCGCTCAGCGACAGCGCTTTTGACGCCGAAGCCACGATTGCCGAACTGCGCGAACTCGACGAAGACGGCCGCATCGGCCCGTCCACCGGCGCCATCGTCGATGCGGCCGTGGCCCGTGGCATTCCCTTTCGCCGCCTGACTTCCGGCTCGCTGGTGCAGCTGGGCTGGGGTTCCAAGGCGCGCCGCATCCAGGCCGCCGAGCTGGACATCACCAGCGCCGTGGCCGAATCCATCGCCCAGGACAAGGACCTGACCAAGCGCCTGCTGCATTCGGCCGGCGTGCCCGTGCCGCTGGGCCGCCCGGTCCAGTCCGTGGACGAAGCCTGGGAAGTCGCGCTCGAAGTCGGGCTGCCCGTGGTGGTCAAACCCCAGGACGGCAACCAGGGCAAGGGCGTGACGGTCAACCTGACCGAACGCAGCCAGCTCGAAGCCGCCTATGCCGCGGCCGTCGAATACGGCACGGTGATGGTCGAGCGCTTCCTGCCCGGCCATGACTTCCGTCTGCTGGTCGTGGGCGGCCAGCTCGTCGCCGCCGCCCGCCGCGAGCCGCCCCAGGTGCTCGGCGACGGCCAGCACACGATCCGCGAACTGGTCGACATCGTCAACCTGGACCCGCGCCGCGGCTCGGGCCATGGCACGGCGTTGACGAAGATCCGCCTGGACGACATCGCCATCGGACGCATCGCCAGCGAAGGCCTGACGGCGGACTCCGTGCCCGCCCAGGGCCAGCGCGTGGTGCTGCGCAACAACGCCAACCTGTCGACCGGCGGCAGCGCCACCGACGTGACCGATGACGTGCACCCCGAAATCGCCGCGCGCGCCGTCGAGGCCGCGCAAACCATCGGCCTGCACATCTGCGGCGTCGACGTGGTCTGTGAAACCATGCTGCGCCCGCTCGAAGAGCAGAACGGCGGCGTGGTCGAAGTCAATGCCGCGCCCGGCCTGCGCATGCACCTTGCGCCCTCGTTCGGCAAGCCGCGCAATGTCGGCGTACCCATGGTCGACGAGCTGTTCGCCCATGACCAGAACGGCCGCATTCCCGTGATTGCCGTCACCGGCACCAACGGCAAGACCACCACGGCGCGCATCATCGGCCACCTGTTCGCGGCCCACGGCCTGCGCGTGGGCATGACCAATACCGATGGCGTCTATGTCAACGGCCGCCAGATCGACAGCGGCGACTGCTCGGGTCCGCGCAGCGCACGCAATGTGCTGGCCCACCCCGAAGTCGATGCGGCCGTGCTGGAAACCGCGCGCGGCGGCATTTTGCGCGAAGGCCTGGGCTTTGACCGCTGCCAGGTCGCCGTGGTCACGAATGTGGGCGAAGGCGACCACCTGGGCCTGAACTTCATCACCACCGTCGAAGACCTGGCCGTGCTCAAGCGCGTGATCGTGCAGAACGTCGCGCCTACAGGTTACGGCGTGCTCAACGCCGCCGACCCGCATGTGGCCGCCATGGCCAGCGTCTGCCCCGGCAAGGTGATCTACTTTGCAGCCGACCGCCACCATCCGGTGATGGCCACCCACCGCGCCCAGGGCAACCGCGTGGTCTATGTCGACGGCGATGCCATCGTCGCCGCCGAAGGCTCGTGGCGCGAAACCATTTTGCTGCGCGATGTACCCATCACGCGCGGCGGCACCATCGGCTTTCAGGTCGAGAACGTGATGGCCGCCACGGCCGCGGCCTGGGGCGCCAACCTGCCCTGGGAAACCATTCGCCGTGGCCTGTCGGGCTTTGTCAACGACAGCGACAACGCACCCGGCCGCTTCAATGTGATGGACTACCGCGGCGCCACCGTCATCGCCGACTACGGCCACAACCCGGACGCCATGCGCGCCCTGGTCCAGGCCGTCGAAGGCATTCCGGCCAAGAAGCGCAGCGTGGTCATCAGCGGCGCCGGCGACCGCCGCGACCAGGACATCACCGAGCAGACCAAGATCCTGGGCCATGCTTTCGACGACGTGGTGCTCTACCAGGACGCTTGCCAGCGCGGCCGTGAAGACGGCGAAGTGCTGGGCCTGCTGCAGCAAGGCCTGGCCGGCGCCAGCCGCACCCGCTACGTGACCGAAATCCACGGCGAATTCAACGCCATCGACCACGCGCTGGCACGCCTGCAACCCGGCGATCTGTGCCTGGTGCTGATCGACCAGGTCGAGGAAGCGCTGGCCCATCTGCAAAAACATGTGGATGACGCCGCGGGCACCGCAGCGCCCTGAACGCCGGCGCGAATGGTACAAAGGGGGCACTGCCCCCTTTTTTCATTTCTGCCCGCCATGCACCACAAACCGCTCAAATTCCTGTTGTTCCTCGCCCTGGCCGGCTGCGGCGCCGCCCAGACCGAAACCATTGGGTCGGTGGACACGGTCTTCAAGATTCTCGGCCCCGACCACAAGATCGTGGTCGACGCCTATGACGACCCCAAGGTGCCGGGCGTGACCTGCTACGTCTCGCGCGCCAAAACCGGCGGCATCAAGGGCGGACTGGGCCTGGCCGAAGACCGCGCCGAAGCCTCGATCAGTTGCCACCAGACCGGGCCCATCCAGATCCCCGAGCCGCTGCGCCAGCAGGACGAAGTCTTCAGCGAACGCATTTCGCTGCTGTTCAAGCGCCTGCGCGTGGTGCGCATGGTCGACGTCAAGCGCAACACCCTGGTCTACATGACTTATTCCGACCGCGTGATCGAAGGCTCGCCGCAAAACAGCATCACGGCCGTGACCGTGCCGCAGGCCACGCCCATCCCGCTCAAGAAATAAGCTGCAGCCCGGGCGGCAGGCTTTCGCCAAAGCTGCGCCGCTGCTCGGCGGCGTCGAGTTCCACCACGCCTGCCACCATGGCCTGCCAGACGGCGGGCGCACCCACCTGCTGCAGGCGTTCAGCTATCTGCGCGCGCTGCGCGTCGCTCAAGTCGCGTGCGCGGTCGCCGGTCATGCGCGCCAATTGCACGGCGGCGAACATGGCGCTGTCGTTCTGGCGCCAGTCCTGGGCCAGCACGGCTTCCAGGAACGGATCCAGCTGTTCGGGCGGAATGATCTGGTGCGCGCCCGCGGGGCTCAGCGGCACGCGGCTGCAGATGCGCCCCAGTGCCCACCAGGTCTGCACCGACTCGCCGGGCTTGCGCAGACGCTCCAGCATCCACTGTCCCATCTCGAGCCGGTAGGCCCAGGGCACGTTTTCCAGCACGGCAAACAGCCGCACCATGTCGTCGTAGCTGCCCAGCGCCGATGACTTCCCCTGCGCGCGCTGCCCGGCCTGCTGCATATGGCCGGCGACGTCTTCCAGCAATTGCATCTGCTGGGCTTCACTCAGGCCCGCGGCCGCACGCCGCCAGAAGATCCACCATTCGGCCCAGTTGCCGCTGTCCTGCGGGTGGGCAATGCCCTGGTCGTGCAGCGCCCAGACCTGGGCCATGCGCCAGTCGTCGAGTTCCGCGCCCACGCCCGGGCGCAGGCAGTAGCCCGCGAGATTGAGCCAGCTGCGCTCATGCTCAGGCGTGCGCCGGCGGCGCCGCGCGCGCGCCAGCAGCGCGTCGAACAGCGTGCGCAGCAGCGCGAGGTCCCAGCTTTCGCGCGCCCCCAGTATCTTTTCCAGCGCCGTGCGCAACTGCTTGACTTCCTTCGTGGCCACGCTCTGGTCCTGGCTGCCGAACACGCGCTCGATCTGCGCGATCGCGCTGTCCAGCGCCGCAGGGGCGGCAGCCGCCTGCCTGGCTTCGACTTCCCCGCGCACCGCAAACACCAACGGCCAGGTCTGCGCCGGGTCCTGCACGGATACGCACTGCACTTCCAGCGTGCCGACTTCGGTCATCGTCGCCTGCAGCAGGACTTCGACCTGAGCGCGTTCGCGGCCCGCGGGCGCGGGCAGCACGGCGGTGAGCGGCGGCAGGTGCACCAGCTCCTCGCCCGCCAGATCGCGGACTTCGCCAGACTGCACCTGGCCCAGCGCCGTCGATGCCAGCAGGTGAAAGCGCACGGCCTGGCCCAGGCGCAGCGAAAAACGCTGGTCGGCCAGGCGCTGGGCCACGCCTTCTTCGCTGCCCTGGGGCAGGATGCAGATGGCACGCAGGTGGCTGTCGTCGCTATCGAGACGCAGAAAATAGCTGCGCGCCGAACCGCCGCCAATGCGCAGGCCGCGTGGCGCTGCCGATGGCTGGCCGCGCTGCGCGCGCTCCAGTCCATAGGCCACGGCGCCGCGCGCCACGGCCCAGTCGGGGTGTTCATTGACCAGCACGCGCAGCGGTGCGCCGCGCCACTGCACCAGTTGATCGACCACGCGCTGCGCAATCGCCGGGCTGTGGAACACGCCGCCGTTGAACAACACGCTGTCGGGCATGCACGCATGGGCGGCCAGAAAAGCCGCGAGATGGCGCGTGATGGCCGCGTCAAAGGGATAGGGCAGGCCCCAGGCCAGCAGGCCGGCCTGGCGCTGCTGCGGCCGCGCGTCGGCGGGCTGCAGCGGAAAGAATCCATCGAGCAGCCGTTGCTGCACGGTCTCGCGCCGGAGTTCCGCCGAACGTGCTCCGCCCATCAGCTGGGCGCCGCTGCCCAGCAGCGTGACCGTGACGGTTTCGGGCGCGTCATCCGCGAGCAACAGCTCCTTGGCGACGCGGCAGCGCTGCATCAGTTGCGCGAAGCGCGCGGCCGACAGGCGCGGCTGCGGCGCGGCCATTTCAGCCTCGAGGCCGTGGGCCAGCGCCAGATCCATGTTGTCGCCGCCCAGCATCAGGTGCGTGCCCACGCCGCGGCGCATGAGTTCGGGCAGGCCGTCCGTAGCCTTGACCTGCACCAGACTCAGATCGGTCGTGCCGCCGCCGATATCGACGACCAGCAGCCATTCCGTGCCCTGCAAAGCTTCGGCCACCTGCGCCGACTGCATCAGCAGCCAGTCGTGCAGCGCGGCCTGGGGCTCTTCGAGCAGGCGCAGCGACGGCAGACCGGCCAGTTGCGCGGCTTCCAGCGTCAGCGCGCGCGCGCCTTCGTCAAACGACGCCGGCACCGTGAGCACCAGCTCCTGCTGCGCCAGCGGCGCATCGGGAAACTGTGCATCCCAGGCGGCGCGCAGATGCGCGAGGTAACTCGCACTGGCCTGCAAGGGCGAAATCTTCTGCACGCCTTCGGGTGCGCCCCAGGGCAGGATGGGGGCCGAGCGGTCCACGCCCGCATGCGACAACCAGCTCTTGGCGCTGCTCACCAGCCGGCCCGGCACCTGCGCGCCCAGGTCCTGGGCATAGCGGCCGAGCAGCGCCGGCGCGGCTTCGCTGGCGAACAGCGGCGGCCAGGGCTGCTGCCAGGTCGCGGGCGCGAGTTCGCCATCACCCGCCTGGTAGCGCAGCGACGGCAGCAAGGGCGTGGCCGCGATTTCGGCCGTGGACACGCGCTGCGCGACCGGCAGCAGCGCCACCCCGGCACTGCCATCGGCTGGCGCATAGGCCAGCAGCGTATGGCTGGTGCCCAGGTCGATGCCGACGATGTAGCGTGCCATGGCTCGCGGAATGATCAGCCTGCGGCGCTATCAGCGCGCACATCGAATTCCACCTTCCAGCGCTCTTCGCTGCCCAGCGGCACGGCATGCAATTCCAGCGTGCCGATATCGGTCACGCTGGCATGCAAACGCACGGCCACCACTTCGCCGGGCGCGCGGCCTTGCGCCGGCAGATGGATTTCGATTTCCTGCAGCTCGACCAGTTCGTCGGGGCCCCAGAAGTCGAGCAGGCTGCCGACCTGGTCGTTGCGCCGCGTCGACGAGCCGAAGAAGCGCAAGCGCACGGGCTCGCCCACGACCAGGCCGAACTCCTGGGCGTCGAGGGTCACTTCCGTGCCCTCTTCCATGCCGAAGGGTGCCAGGCACAGCGCCGAAATCGGCGGTTCCATGCCGGGGATGGCGGGCATGTTCGATTCCACGCCCACGTAATACGACTGCGCCGCGCCGCCGCGAATGCGCACGCCGCGGCCGCGCCGCACATAGCCGAAATAGGCCGCGCCGCGGGCCACGGCCAGGTCCAGATCGGCACCGTCCAGCAGCCGTGCGGGCGCCGCGCCCTCGGCGGCCAGCCAGCCGTTGAGCACCGTCAGCAAACGCTCGGCGATCAGTCCCGACTTGAGCACGCCGCCGTTGAACAGCACGGCCGAAGGATGGAGAAAGCCGGCGCCCGCGGGCTGCGTACCCTGCAGGCCTTCAATGGCTTCGGTGGCACCGGCCTGGCGCGTCAAGAAGGCCGCGAGGTGGCGGGTGACGGCTGCGTCCTGCGCATAGGGCAGGCCCAACTGGGTCAGCGCCGCGCGCGCCCGGGTGAGCGGCTTGTCGCTGACCGCGACCTGCGGGAAAAAGCCGTCGACCAGGAGTTGCGTGAGTTCTGCGCGCGTGACTTCGGTGCGCACCGAGCCGCCGATGAGCTTGGAGCCGCGGCTGGGCACGACCACCGGCACGCTGTCCAGCGAGGCATCGCTGAGCAAGGCTTCCTTGGCCGCGCGGCAGGCGTGCGACAGGGCACGGGTCTGCCAGGCATCGAGTTGCCGGCCTTCGGCCGCGAGCTTGCGCGCCACGCCATAGGCCAGCGCCAGATCCATGTTGTCGCCGCCCAGCAGAATGTGCTCGCCCACGGCCACGCGCTGCAGCGTCAGCTGGCCGTCGCGTTCCAGCACCGCCATCAGCGACAAGTCGGTCGTGCCACCGCCCACGTCGACCACCAGGATCACGTCACCGGGCTGCACCTGCTTGCGCCATTGGCCGGCGCTGCCCTGGATCCAGCTGTAGAGCGCGGCCTGCGGCTCTTCAAGCAAGGTCAGCTGCTGGAAACCCGCGGCACGCGCGGCCTCGGCCGTGAGTTCGCGCGCGGCCGGATCGAACGATGCGGGAATCGTCACCGTGATGTCCTGGGCGTCGAACGGCGCTTCCGGATGGGCCTGCTCCCAGGCCCAGCGCAGGTGCGACAGATAACGGATGGACGCCGTGAGCGGCGAAATGCGATGCACTTCCTCGGGCGCATCGGCCGGCAGCAGCGGCGAGCGGCGGTCCACGCCCGGGTGGCACAGCCAGCTCTTGGCACTGCTCACCAGGCGAATCGGCGTGGCCGCACCGCGCACGCGGGCCAGCTCGCCGACGGCGAAGTCCTGCTGCGCGCCCCAGGGCAGGGCCAGGTCGCCAGGCGTCAGTTCGCTTTCATGCGGCAGGTAGAGAAATGAGGGCAGCAGCGGCTTGGCTTCGACGGCCGCAGGGCCGGTCAGCTGGGGAATGTCGAGCACGCCCTGAACCACTTCATCGCCGTCGCTGGCCTGGGTATCGACCCAGGACAGGGCGCAATGCGTGGTGCCCAGATCGATGCCTATGGTGTAGCGGTTGGTATTTTCCGACGTCTCCATGCTCACAGCTCCACTTCGGCCTGGGCGATCACGCTGGCCGCCTTGGGGTCGGTCAGTTGGGGCAGGCGCGTGGCCGTCACGCGCCAGCCCCGGTGGCCCAGCGTGCCGGTGAACGGAGCCTGACCGACGACATTGCCCGTGAGGCGCACGGCCGTGGCATCAAAGCCCGCGGCCAGCGTCACGCGGCTGCCTTCGTCTTCGTTGCGCACCGGCTCCAGCGTGAAATGCTCTGCCAGCACCTTGCGGCAGCCGGCATGCACCACGCGCGCCGCGGCGCCAATGTCGGCATCGCTGTAGCCCGCGGGATCTTCCTGCACGAAGTCGACAAAGCGCGCTTCGCGCTGCAGCAGGCCCAGCAGTTGCAGGGCGGCGGTATCGGGCGCGGGCACCGGTGCTACCGGGGCGGGTACGGGCACTGGCGCCGCTACGGGCGCGGGTGCGGGAGCCGCCACGGGCGCCGGCACATCGGCCGCCAGGCGCTCGCCGCCGCGCAGGCGCGCGACGTCACTGGCCAGCTTGGCGTTGCCCAGGATGGCAAAAAAGCTGCTCACCGCAATGGCGATGCGCGACAGGAGGGAGGGAGGTGTTGGGTTCATGTTCAGATCCGACGTCATCAGCGCGGCAGGCACGCGGGCAGGCCGGCGGTGGCCTGCGCAGCACCTGGCCGCTGGAACGCGAGGCCCTCGGGCCTCGGCGTCAAAAGGGATGGCAATGTTAACGAATCCCCGCTGGGGCCACCGTGACGCGCCCGCGAGGCAGGCCGGGCTATAGGTTTTTCCTGAGCCCGGACAGCTGCACAGGCCTTGGGTGCGATGCGATAATTCGCCCCATCCATTCCCTGCCCCCCGAAATGCCCGCTGCCTTTTTCCCGTTCGCTGACCACTGCCTGGCCCTGCCCGCAGTGCAGTCGCGCGCGTCGGCCGCCCGGGTGCGCAGGCAGGTTCCCACGGCCTTCATCAGCCTTTGCGGCTTTACGGCCCTGCTTTCCGCCGCCGTGCGGAAAGCTCAGGACACGGCACAAGCCGCCTGACTTCCCGCACGGCCCCACAGCTGCTTGCATTGCAAGCAGCTTTGCATGGAGCATGTCAGGACATCAGAACCCTCTGGGGCGCCTTCCTGGCTGCACGTTGGCGTAGCGCATCACGCGCTGCGCGCCATTGTTCGCGGGACCCCCCATGGAATTCTCCAAAGACTTTCTCAAAGCCAAGAGCCCCTGCGCCGCAGGATTTCGCTGGTTCATTCGCCACCAGCACGAGGGCAAGGACTATCAGCTGCTGCTCGACAACCTGGTGCGCGACGGGCGCATCGAAGACGCCTGCTGGCTGCTGTCGCAGTTCGGCCCCACCGACGCCGAACTGCACCTCGAGCATCTGGAAGCCGAAGCCCTGGTGTTTGCCGGCAGCGTCATCGTCCATGGCGACGTGCGCGTCGCCGGCGTGCTGCGCGTGGGCCGCAATCTGCAGGTCGGCGCCGGCATCCGCGCCGGGCGCCTGGAAGCGGGCGAAGACATTCAGAGCGGCGGCGCGATCTTCTGCGGTGGCGCGCTGCTGGCCGGCGGCACCGTCAAGGCCGCCTGGAGCGTGGAGACCGCGGAAAACCTGAGCTGCGAGAAACTGCGCACCGGCTGGGGCCTGGACTGCAAGGGCAACCTGACGCTGAGCGGCGAAGGCCAGATCGGCCAGGAAGTGCTGGTCGCGGGCGACATCCGCTGCGCCAAAAGCCTGCGCAGCGGCGGCGCGCTGACCGCCCACGGCAATGTCCACGCCAGCCACGGCATAGACGCCGGCGGCGACGTGCATTGCGGCAAGCACTTGCAGGCCGACTGGGGCATTCGCGCCCGTGGCGCCATCACCGCCAAGGGCGCCATCAAGGCCGGTGAAACGCTGCAGGCCGACGCGGACATCTGCGCCGGTCCGGGCTACGGTGTGTATGCGGGACTGAGCGTGCAAATGGACGCCTGGGAAGACTGCGCCAGCGTGCGCGCCGCACGCAAGCCCCAGGGGCTGGTCAGCGGTTACTGGCAGGGCCTGGGCGCGGGCATGTCCATGGCCTAGGCCTAAACCCAGTCGGTCGGATAACGCACGGGCGTCGGCGCACTGGATTCCTGCAAGCGTTTTTCCCAGCGCTCGGCATGGGACAGCAGCAACTCCACGGCCGTCAGCAGAGCGGCCGCACTGGCCTGCGTTTGCGGCACCGGCAGGTGCAGCACCGCCTGGCCCGCAGTATCGAGGCCGGCCCAACCACCGCCGAAACCCGCGCCGCAGAAATTGCCTTGCAGCAGCAGACGCTGGCCTTGCGCATCGGGCGTACCGCCACGCAGCGGGCATGACAGCAGCCAGCGTTCCTGGGCCGGCAGATGGCGCAATTCGACCATCAGCGTGCCGTCGAAGAGCAGACGACAGCAGCCTTGCGCATCGAATCGCAAGGCGGGAATTCCAATGGTTTCACCCAAGGCCGTGATCAAGGCAGCGGCGTCAATTTCAAGCATGGCGGAAAGCGGCCGAAGAAGGGTTTGAAGTGGCCTGCCCAAGGCAAGGCAAGGGGGGTTATTCTGGATCATTAAAGTCGTAAACACGAGGCTAACATTCATGCGCCTTTCAAGGCGATCACGCCTTAGAACTACTTTTCTAAAGTCGTAAACTACTTTTCGCACGCCTTGACCTGTTGCACTGGGCTCGTCTCCTCCAGACTACTGCTCCCTGGATCCGTCTCCACGGAACCCAGACCGGATCACAGCAGCCTCACGTGACCTGCCCCCTTCCGCCATACCAAGCAGTCGGAAGTCCGGGTTAAAGCTTACTTGATCTCTTTGCTGGAAGCCGGCGGCCTCTGATTGATGATGCGATGGCAAAAGCGGCAATCGAGGCGCCGGGCTGCTTGCAGGCGGTCAGCAGTTCTCTCTTGAACTGCGGGGTATAGGTGCGGCGCGTGCGTGGCACCGAGTAGCGAGGAGATTGAGAGTCTTTGAGCATCGTGTCCACGTAGGTTTCGTGAACACGACCTTGCACAGAGGGATGTACCGCATCAAGATGGGATTATCGGACCCATGCAAGAAAGGTACTTGAATGACCAACGAATTTGACCCATTGCCGCAGCTGCCACTGACTTCTGCACAGCGTGAGAAGCTGGAATTCGAGCAGTCGATTCTCCTCAAACTGACCTACCGCGAGGAAGTGCCGCAGGCTGTCAAAGAGGCCCGATACGCGGCGATTTCAGAACTGCTGCTGGATGACGCGTGGATGAACTTCCCAGGGCCTGACCCTGATAGTTCGCGATAACTGACGCTTATCGACACCAAAAAATGCATCTTAAAAGGCGTATTTTTGAGTCACTTGAAATATCACCCATTTGCAGACTTCCGTATCGGATTTTTCTTGGTTGGAACATGAGCTCTCCTTTTTGGCTCAACAAGGATTCTGATCATGACGTCATCAGGACCGCTTTCGCTCCACTTAAAGTCAAGCAGAATTAGTCGTCGATTCGTACCTACCAAGCTCCGTCGTACTCCTGAAGGTCGTTGCCAAAACTACTTTTCGCACGCATTGACCTGCGCTGGGCTCGTCACCTCCGGCTCACTACCGATGGCTCAGCCTCCACGGATCCCGGGGCGGGTCACTCCGGTATCTCGGGACAGGGACTTGAAGGAAATGAAGTCTCAGTTCTTCATCAGCATACGGGAGCATGAAATACTCAAGGGATTTTATGAAGGAAAAAGGATACCCCCCAAATATTGATGTTGACGAGGAGAATCTCCCCCAAGGCAATCGCTGAAGTGAGGAGGCTGACAAGCTGGCTGAAATCAGCTATCTTGGAGAAGCTTCGCCCACCTATTTTTACCGGCCCAGTCGTTAATTCGAGGAGCCAACTTGAAAGGCAAAGTGACGGGACTAATATCGAGCACAGGCCCATCGCAATTTCTGCTCCTGGCCCCATAGCGGCCAGTGATGTACGACGCACAAGCTGCTGTGCTCCCGCAGCCTTTTGTACCTTCTAGCGAGCAAGCACCTCTCCCGCCTGAGCACCTCGCCACGGCTAACGCGCGCAGTTGAGCCCTGAAGGACACATGCTTTTGCAGCAAAAGCAGCCCTGCCTTGCTCCCTATCCGGGCACCCCTCCCCTCTATTCAGCCGAGCCTTGGACTCCCGCTTCTTCTCGATGCCGGTGGCAACAGGCCCGACTCCTCGCCTGATGCTGCGCAGAACACCCCTTTCCTAAAGCTGGCCTCCACGTTTTTTGACGTCACTACGGAGCCTTAAGGAAAATTAATGTGCGTGGCGATCATCGAAACGGCAGACATGGATGCCAAAAATTATTCAAGGAAAACACCAACATCGTTACGCTCAGTGCACAACTAACCACCCCGATTTTATCGCTAGCTATAAATCTCACAAAGCCATTTCAGCAGGCTCCTGCGGGTACACCTAAAAAACCAAACCTATCCGCTGCCCTCAGTCGATAAATTAATTTAGCGGCGATGTTCCGGATGCCGTCTATTCGCCAAATACAGCTCTAACAAAAAGGGCAATTCTGCCGCCTGCAGAACTCACGCTTCAACACCGTCCTCATAATTTCCTACAAGCTGCCGAGGACCACCAATCACGTCGTGAACGACTGCCTCAAAAAAGAAATGAAACAAAATGAAACAAATACCAGCCGCGAAAAATTAATTAAAAAATTGACATTTATTTTCACAACATGAGAGTCACACTCCCACCCCATGAAATTAAATAGATATTTTTATCGCCCACCTCAATCAACAACAAACAATTAGAAACTCAGCGCCAAAAAAAACATTTACTGGCCATGTACGATGAGAGACGATGCACAATGGATCAAATCGCACCGTGCCAACAAACCACCTCACCCCACCAAAACCTGAAGCTCAACATGAAGTGCGAGCGCCTATGGCATGGAACGACTTCCATGCCGCTGGGATTTCAGTGTCCGCTTGGGCGCGCGTCCGAGGCTTCAACCCTCGACTCGTCTACGAAATTTTGAGGGGTGAACGCAAGTGCTTGCGCGGAGCAAGCGCCCTAATCGCAAAGGAGCTCGGCATGAAGTAGCGCTGCGCACCCTCTAAAGAAACACCACATTCCAGAGCCGTGTGCTCATGGAATAAAAAACGCGGCCACAGACTGCAATCCGAGGCCGCGTTACTCTGAAAGACTTGCTCAGAGCTGCTATCAACACGCTCAAATCTATCCGTCCGTGAACGGAGGGTCAAGTCTTCTTTTGTGGATCTTTGTGGACGTGCTTGACCGCTCGACACAGGCCACAGATGCCCCGATGAGCCCCCTGCTGCCGCATTGCAAAGCAGCTAGGGCGCGCTCAACCTGGCCGCACAAACCTTCATAGAACGCACGCCCTACGGGCGGACGGTGCATACGCACGTCCAAAAATGGAGATAGAAATGAGGACCCAAAAACGCTTTACCCCCTCCGTCCTTACACGCTTTCTGCGTGATGGCCGAGGCACCGGCACCTATGCCGACTACATACCGTGGCATCGCGTCTCACGCGCAGACCCTTCCAGTCACGGACGATCGCACCTGCTCATCTGGCGCGACCGGCAGCGTGAGCTTTTGTCGGATGGCGAATGGACCGGGCTCAACTTCGCAGCGTTGTTGCCCAACGTGCTCGATCTGACAGAACAATTTCCACTGCACAGGGAGGACGCTAGCAACGAACTATCTAGATGGGACATACGTACGGACGACAAGTCTTACCCCGGAACCATGTCCATTGCGCAAATGCAAGGCATTCGACACCCACGACTGAAAGAGTTCGATACGGAGGAGATTTGGACTTGCACCACGGACCTCCTCTTGGTGCTGGGTACAAACGCTGGTCAAAAGGAACTGCTTGCGGTTTCAATCAAGCAAGAGCCCGTCAAATCACTAAGTGACCGCGCAAAGCAGCTTTTGCTGCTTGAGAAAACTTACTGGCAACTGCGAGGCGTCACCTGGCTATTGATCACTCCGGAGGAATACCAGAAGAGTGTTGGCCTGACACTCCGTCGCACGGCCCCATGGGGCCTGGCAGATCCCGTTGACAGGAAATCCATTGCGATAGCGCAGCAAGTCGCGCGGGCCAGGCCGGTCCATCCTTACTCAGACCTCATCGCCGACCTGTCGGATTGCTTCGGAGGTAGCAGTTTCCAGCCGCACGCTCAACAGGCCTTTTGGCAAGCCGTATGGCAAGGACTGATACCTATTGATTTACGTCGCGGCTGGCGTCCGCATCTACCACTCCAATTCATTTCATCCAGCGCCTTCCTTGCCCAGAACCCCATTGCCGCCCGGAGGTCAGCATGCCTCTGAGCCATAACCAGCCCTTCAAACTGCTTGAGGAGGCCTACGGACTTGCAGCAGGTTTGTACCGTATGGTCTTCGCAGACCCACAAGCCGACATTGCCGTTTGCGTGCTGATTCGCCCTGCGGACCCCACCCGCAGGAAGCCCGGCGGACGCCTACCTATCGCTCAGCCGAAGAGACTTGGTCAGACACGCAAAGTAGCTCAAGTAGGTGCCTTAAGTTGGATAAGCCACACGCTTTTACAGGAGCTATTCGACGGCCACGAGCTCGTTCCACAAAGCCTGGAACTGCATTCCATCTATTACCGTCCACTCGACGATCCGAAAACCCAAGAAACCTTTGACCAGCGATGCTGCATCATGCAGGCATTCCTGGATTTTTCGCAGTTGCGGGAAGGCCTTCTTGCGCATAGAAACCTCAGTGGATTGGTGCAACAGGCCATGAAAGAGTACAGCGTAAGCCAAGCCTACGTACGCCGGCTTTGGTCTATGCTTTGCACCTACGGGTTTACATCGATCAGTCTGCGACCACGCTGGGACCGCTGTGGAGGCAAAGGCAAGAAGCGTGACCTATCACCTGTCTTGACACGACAAAAATCAGGTCGAAAGACAAGCGGGCAAAGGCTATCCAAAGCTCTGTACGGCACTTACGGGCAGTCCATACAACCGGGCATGAGCATCGCATGGCGCGCCATCATCATCCACGCGGACAACAAAATCCCCGCTCCTAAACCGTCAATGCGCGAGCGCCATCGACAGATCATCACCAGCCACTTTTCTAAAGCGAAAGCCTTTGAATCCGACGGCAAAATTGTCGATCGCCCATTGGTCCTGGGTAACTACCCCAACTACCAGCAAGTCAAACGTGTTCTCACAACAGACACCCATTGGCTGCAGAAAGTTCTAGAAAAAACCAGCCAGGGACACTTCGACCGCACATTGCGCGGAATGAAAAGTCGGGATTGGGAGGGCACGTCAGGTCCTGGCTATGTTTACGCGATCGACTCGACGATCGGAGACATCTATCTGCGCTCCTCTATCGATCCGTCTTGGATCGTTGGCCGCCCCATCGTTTACATCCTTGTCGACGTCTGGTCTACCGCGATTGTGGGCTTCTATGTCTGTTTGACAGGTCCCAGTTGGGAGACCGCGCAAGTCAGTCTATTTAATACCGTAACCCCCTCGCAGCTGCTTGGAGACCTTTGGGGATACGACATGCAGCCGTCGCTGTTTCCTGCCCCGACTCTGCCCTACACATTGCAATGCGACCGCGGCGAGTACCTCTCTAAACGGGCAAAAGCAACGGGCATGGATTTAAAACTGAACCTAGGCTATGCGCCGCCATTTCGACCCGATCTCAAAGGCATTGTCGAAGTGATGCATCGCATCCTGAAGAACACACAGTACAACTTTCTGCCAGGAGCAATGGATGCTCGTCGAGCTGAATACGATCTCCGTCGCTCCAATCCCGCAGAAGCGACGATGACGGTACGGCACTATATGCAGTACCTCCACGAGTGCTTCTTCCTCTATAACCTGACGGCAGATCGGTCGCACCGACTGGACGCTCACATGGTGCCCGCCGGCGTTTTCCCCAGTCCGGCCGGGCTATGGAGCTGGGGCCATGCCCTGGGCATAGGTTATCGACAGGTGCGTGCCGAGGCGGAACTTATCAACCTGCTTCTGCCCACGTCTGACAAGGGAAGAGTTTCACGCTCTGGCGTAAAGTTTTGCGGAAATGACTATCTTTCTCCCATCGTCGAAGCCGAGCAGTGGTCAACGATTGCACGCACATCTGGCAAAGGCTGGCACATCCCCGTCCAGTACTACCCAGGCTCCGTGTCCAAGATATGGACGCCCAACGTCTCCGGTGAAGGCCTGATCAATCTACAGATCTCAGACTTCGCTCGGGCATCGGAAGAGCTCACCCACGATGAGATGGTGGATGCATTCGCCTACCAAAGACTGCGTGCTGCTGAAGTGGAACACGAACGAGTGCTTAAAAGCGTTCAGGCCTTGCGGCGCATGCAAGCCATCAAAGCTTCATCCGTCGAGCAGACGCGCATGGCGTTGGATCGTGCCCGAGGTCGGCAGCCGACGATAACCGAAGCTCGAGCAATGGAAGTCGCCTTGCAAGGCGCCACACCCATTGCAGAGATACGCGGCACGCGCAGGCTACGTACGGAAGCAGAGACAACCCACATTGAGATGATAGAAACGCTATTTGGCGAAATGAATGAGGAGCAAGGCAATGCAAACTGAATCGCCACTCCACACATACGATCCCTACGCTGGAAATGCACTGATCAAAGGCCTCGGACCTATTCGAACACGCAGCGAACTAGGAAAACTGCTGATTGAGCTCCCCCCGAAGCCTCCGCCGGACATCGCGTCAGTTCCCCGCCATTTGCGCCCGCACATGCTGCTGAGACTCAGAGATCTGCATTTACCCAGTGCAGAGGAACTGCGCCTGCATGAGTCTATCGACTTGATGATCCGCCAGAACTACCGCTATATGGATCCGGCAGCATCCAAAACATGGAGCCTGATCAGCGGGGAGCCCGTCCAACAATGGAAACGCCCTGGATCCCCAGCCTTCGGCGCGGCTGTGGAAGGAATTTCTGGTGCGGGAAAAAGCGAAGCCATCCTGCGCTGCCTGAGCACCTATCCGCAGCAGGTCATCCAGCACAAGTCTTTTTTAAAAATGGCCAATGGCCTGCAGCAAGTGACTTGGTTATCCATAGACGTACCGCCCAGCGGCAGAGCCACGGATCTGGCTGCAGCGCTGATGACCGCCTGGAAAAAGGCGACAGGCAGCACACGCTTCGATAGAACACTTGCTGGCGTGTGGCGCAACGGACCTCAGATGCTGGAGGAATGGCGCCAAGTCGCATCCAGCCATTTCTTGGGATTACTGCATCTGGATGAAATCCAGAATTTTTTCAAGCTGCCCACCGTGGATCGTCGCCGCAAGCGTAAAAGTGGAGACGACCCAGAAGAACTGAGCATCGTCGAGGACCAATGCATCAGGTGGATTCTGACCCTGATGAACACCTGGCAGATACCGCTGCTTGTCTCTGGTACACCCGATGGCATTAGTGCCTTAACCAAGCGCCTCAGCAACGCCGAACGCATCGTCACCTCTGGATATCATGCCTTCACACACTTCACCGCAGCCTCGAACCCCGTGTTCAGAAGACTCTTCCTGGCACAGTTGAGTGACTACCAATTTGTTGCAAAACCTATCGCCATCACGGATGAACTCGCCCAACTTGTTTGGGAAAAAACAGGAGGGGTCCAGCGCTTGATCATTGCCTTGTGGATTGCAGCTCAACGCGTCGCATTTGAGAGAAAAACTGATGATTTACGACTAGACGACTTCCGCGACGCCGCAGACAGCTATCTCGCGCTCGTGCAGCCAGCAGTGCGAGCGTTGTGCAGCAACGATCCCACACGCCTACGCAGGTATGAAGATCTGTCTCCCCGGGACAATTCATTCTGGATGCGTTTCTGGGGCGACGTCTCACACTGCTGAGTCATCAGCTTTCAAACAGTTCATGCTCAAGGACCGCCGATTCTTGCGGCATGAACTGGTGATCGGCCTGCATGCACAGCAGACTATGGGCAAGATCTTTACGAGAGCATCGCTTCTCGGTAGCTGCCATTTTCACAAAGGCCTTGAACAAATTAGGTCCGCACTTCCGGAGCAAGGCGTCAAAACGGCGAGCCGTCATGCCGGACGTTGTAAGACTTTCCGCATACGCACGCTTATGCACATAAAAGGACTGCAGCCCAGCGATTGGTGTACCTGGCTGATCCAGGTCTCCGTCCAAGTTGGGGAAGCCCAAATCCAGCAATCGCTTTTGGATAATGTGTTTGGGAAGCGTGAATGCTTGTGCCGTACGGACGACCGAGCCTCGTGCACTGACATAGCTGTCGATCAGTTCGTTGTCAGCAGGCAATGCATACCGCGTGTATCTTTTCAGTACCGTCCGCTCCTTCAGCACCTTCGGCACATGCACGCCGCTGTGCGCAGCCTGCAGCAGGTTGACGGCCTCGTCCGCAGTGTCAAACAGCGCTGCCAAAACCAGCAAATACGCGGTCGTTGAAGAAGACGATTGGCGCATGTAAAGCGCGCCATCGATCTGCGGCAAGAACACACCAGGTGGCTTCTGGATGAGACCAGGAAACACCCCCTCAAGCCACCGTACAGGACATGCCTCCCGAATATGATCGCTGACTAGCGCAGCACGAACCGGCCCGACATTCGCCTGAAAACCACGAAACTTCGCACGATCCCTCAGAACAGGTGCAATCCTTGCCACGCTCAACGGAGCGGTACGCTCGTACATCGCCGCGACCAACTCCAGATAGCGCTGCACAAAGCCATTCGCCTGCGCATCTTGCACAACACCAATGGAAAGCAAGGATGCCTTGGACAAGTACTGCGCAGGAGAGCACAACATTGCATCCGGCTCGGTAGTACAACTCAAGGGGGAAAAGTGCTTCGAGCACCAGAACTGTCCCAGCGTCTGATGGTCGCGTCGCCAATAGCTGACGCCATGGAACGCGATGTCTGCGCGGACGCACTGCTCACAAAGGAATGCCGCAACGTACGTGCGAAGAACGGTGTTCTTAGCGGTGATGAGAGGTCTCGACTCCCCGCCATGGGGTGCATCCGGAAAGTACGACGTGATCCCGCGACGCAATGGAAGGGTCGTATGCCGCAGGGTGAACTGCTCACTCGACAAGCCAGAAATTCCACTCAGCAACGCATGCCAGGAGCGGCCATACGGTGAGGCAGGCAGTTGCTGAAGCTCTGTGATGGCATCAGAGAGGTTTTGCAAATTGCGATACCCATTTATGCGCATTACGCGCCCCAGGTAGCCGCGGTCGATCTCTTCGGGCAACGGGGCTGGTGCTACGAGCATGTTCATAGTTTCCTTCCGGGAATCACCGACGACCTCTGCCCTGGTCTGAGCACTGCCATGGATCGAATCACAGTGGCCAATGCCTTCGCATGCGACGCAGAACCATCCCATGTGACCTGCAGCGCATCAATCAAATCACGGTTGCCACGCACGGCATCGACGGTGACGCCCGATTCAAACCGTTCGACAAACAAACAGACTTCTTCGAACAGTCGAGAGACGCGCATGCATTCGCCGGTCAGGATGCGACTCACCTGTGGCTGACTCGCACCGACATGGGCAGCGATATCCGCCTGGGTGATGCCATGTTCTTGGGATATCCGCCATGCATTGGCTGCCCGTGCTTTGGCTTCTTGAGGAATCATGCCTAAAGCATATCTGAATACATAAATGAATAAATCAGCAACACCACAACACCAACGAAGACTTCAATCCCAAAGACTGTCAGTCGCAGGGGGAGATGCTCGCAACACGGCCTGAATGGCGTCCCGTGTCAGGGGCAATTGATGCAACGCTGAACGTTTAGCCTTAAGTTCAGGGATCTGCTGATACAGCTGCCAAAAGTAAAGACGGCGGAGCCCACCCTCCCCCATCAAGCGCAGGGCTGTTTCGCGCACAGCGGCGCTCAGAACCGCATCACGCGCATCCCAGTCCACCGACGATGCACGCACCAGCTGCACGGTGGCTTCAGGCTTGTGCGCGTCCAACCAAACCCGATCATGGCGATACAGCCACGCATACGCGCCAGGCTCAAGGGCTCGCAGCCACTTGACCCCTTGCCCTGCCGCATCCTTCAACACCGCACACCAGGCGGCTCTGGCCCGTTGGCGTGCCTGCTCGCTCCTGACCTGAAGCCAGGCATCGTGCAATGAGGGCTCCGCGAGCAGCAAGCGCGTAATGGAGCCAACCGCAAGGCCCGTTTGCAGCGCGACATCTCGCTTTTCTGCGCCGCGACGCAACGCGAGCACTGCCGTTGCGCGCACATCGTCAGATAGCTTTTTCGAACGCCTGGTAACGGGAATGCCCAGTTGCGCAGCCCACAGCACCGCTGTTTGCGTATCAATGCCTAAGGCCTTGGCTGCGGCTCGTGCAGAACGCTTCTCGTCAACCAGCAACCCCTGCAATTCTTTCTTTCGTGGATCGACAACTCGCTCTGCGAGTCGGGCACTAATCGACCCAGACTCGTCCCATACAGAGCACCCTTCCCGAACCGCTTGCTCAACGTCCAAGACGTCGGAAAACAACCAATCAATCATCACGATGTGCCGCAGCGGATGGGTCCCTGAGCGCGGAGGCCTGAGCAAGCGGCCCAACATGATGGTTGCTTCATCTATGCTTTGCGGCAACCCTGCGAGCTCAGCCACTTCGCGCAGCGGTCGGATATGCTCCAGAAACTCTTTTGCGATCACATTCATCCGCAAGCTCCCAGCCGCCGTCAACCAGCCTCGCTGCAGCATGGCGTTGCGATACGTCCGGTGTAACTGAGGTATTGGAAGCGGTTCCCGCGCACCTCGCTGTACCAATGTTTCTATCAGCGAAGCAAGACGAAACAGCCTGCCTGACAAGTCATCACCTTGTGACGCCGCTCGCTCATCACAGAGTTCATGACGACGTGGCAGGATCCACTGAAAACGCTGAACACCTGTCGTCTTGAGCGTTGAAGAAAGCAGAGGTTGAGCATGCTTGGTGCACATCCAAACCCCTGGATATTGATGCTGTAGATGCCAGTACGCCCACCCGGAACTGTTGGCATCCTCCTCCATGCAGGCTGGACAAGCCTTCAGAGGATGATGCGCGCGAAAGCGGCTGGTCAAAATGCCCAACCGAAGCTTGAGGTGTGCCACGCTATCACCTGCCATGCATTCGATGGCATGCGTGCACTCTTGTGAGGTGATGAAAGCGCGATAGAAGTTGAGCAGCGTCCGATGCAACCCGACCTCCTGAAGACCTCCTAGCCGCCCTCCCGTGCGCTCGACAAATGTCGCCAGGTGATTGGGGAAGTCATGCTGGGCGCCTGCTCGACTCCCCCCGAAGAATCGCTCACTGGTTCGGGAGGCAATGACCTCACCCGACAACAAGTGTTGTCGGCTCACCAGGCTGAAAAGCGTTTCGTCAGGCAGCCAGCTCAGGAGCTGAAAGTCTGAAAACAGGTCTGGGGTGATGGGCACGCCCCCACTCTACCGAAGCGCAACTGCAGATGGAAGACCTCAGAAGTGCCGCCTTCAGAGTCCGGGTTCGGCCAGAAAAAGCCGGTCCGTGCAATTGTTGGGTGGACAGCTTCAGGCTGGTTGCCGTCATCCAGTTCCACCCAGCCAACGACAGCTCGTGTCGGCAGCCGACATTGCTGGGCAGTTGGCCTGAATTTCCGCTCCACATCTCAAACCAACCATTGGGCTCGTTGCGATGCCTTGCATGATCTGGATGGCTGCTTCTGCAGGAGGCGAACAGGTGCTACCGACCCAAAGCAGTCTTTTGCAAAGCCAGCGTCGAGGTCTGCTTTACTGCGCAGCCTACTTCATGCCTGGCGGGTGCGCAGTGCACTGAAGATTCCGGCCAGTGCCGCAAAAGCGGCTGCCAGGTAGAGCGCCACCTGCGGGCCCTGGCCAGTCGCTGTGCCGAACAGGCTGAAGATGATGGCCAGTAGCACTGCACCCAGCGTCTGCCCCGTCAAGCGTGCTGTGCCCAGCATGCCGCTGGCGCCGCCGATCCGATGGGCAGGAGCCGAGCTGATGATGGCGTGGTTGTTGGGCGACTGAAACAGGCCAAAGCCCGCGCCGCACAGAGCCATGCGCCAGATGATGTCGGCATCGGTAGGGTGGGGGGGCAAAACGGCTAGCAGGACCAGGCCCATGGCCATGAGGCCCAGGCCCACGCAGCCAAGCACGCCACCCGGAAGACGGCCGATGAGGCGGCCTGCCAGTGGAGTTACGACCACGAGAGATATCGGCCAGGCGGTGAGCAAAAGACCAGCCTCGATATGGCTGCGTCCCAAGGGGCCCAGCAGCAAGAAGGGCAGGCCGACACTGGCCAGGGTGTGCGCGCAAAAGGTCGCCACCGAGGTGCTCACGGAGAGCGCGAAAACCGGGATGCGCAGCAGGTCGACCGGGAACAGTGGCGCCGGCAAGGTCAACTGGCGCCGCACGTAAAACACGCCCACCGCCAGACCTGCCAGCAACTCAGTCAGAGCCAGCCACAGCGGCGTGCCGTGGGCCTCGACCGTGGCACTGGCTTCGACCCTGACGCCCAGTCCGTCAATGCCGAGAAACACCAGGCCGAACATCAACCCGTTCAGCACTACGTCCAGCACGGAAAAGCCCGTGCTGGCTGCCTTGACCGTGTTGTGCGGCAAGGTGCGACGGCCCAGCAGCAAGCAGAACAAGCCGAGGGGAATGTTGATGGCAAACAGCCATGGCCATGATGCGACGGACAAAATGCCGGCCGCGATGGTCGGACCCGACACCGAGGCCGCAGCAACGGCCAGCGAGTTGATGGCAATGCCCCGACCCAACAGGTGACTCGGGAAGATAAGTCGTAACAGCGCCATATTCACGCAGGTGATGCCAGCCGCGCCCACCCCCTGTAGCACGCGTGCCAGCACCAGAGTGGTCAATGAAGTCGCCATCGCGCAAACGGCGGAGGCCCCCACGAACACGACCATGCCGACCAAGAAAACGCGGCGATAGCCCACTCGGTCACCAAGTGTGGCCAGGGGCAGCAGCAGCGCCAGTGTGGCTAGCTGGTAGGCATTGATGATCCAGATAGCCTGAGAGGCGCTGGCATTGAGCTCGCGTGTAATGTCGGGCAGGGCCAAGTTGACAATGGTGCCATCAACTACAGCAATGAATGCCCCAACAATGGTCACAACCAGTGCAAGCGTGCGTTCTCGCGCCGGTAAACCTTCTTTTACTAGCATGCAGTCCTTTGATAACTGGCCTGGGAAAGCTCCCTTTGCCGCGTCCCGCGGCGCCCGATTTTTTGGATGCTTTTCGTGAATCGATATCGCGGTACGCCGGTTCGGTTCTTTTCTTAACAAGGCTCACCGCAGCAGGAAAGGCTGTATCCACATGCCTTATTCATCCGTTGAGGAAATTCTCAGGCGTACGGCAATTGCAGAGTTGTCAGATTGCGACAGCTTTTTAACCATGGACGCATGCAAATGAAAACCCTATGAGGGTTTTGGTGGCATTCAAATCACCCATTGACTGCCAAAGCGTAACGATGGCCCTCAGGGCTGAAGCGGAAACACAAGCACATGCGTTGACAGCCCGCTCCTGGCCGGGAGTGCCAGTTCGGCCCAGCGCTGTATTGCAGTCGTTGAAGGCGGCCACCCGGCCGTAGTTACCGGGGTGGCCGCCAGAGGCAGCTTCAGATCTCCGTCTGCTCAGATATCTCAAGGGCGTCGTCGACCTCGATGCCCAGGTACCTCACTGTCGACTCCAGCTTCGAGTGGCCGAGTAGCAACTGCACAGCGCGCAGGTTCTTGGTGCGGCGGTAGATCAGTGTCGCTTTCGTCCTGCGCATCGAGTGCGTACCGTACTCCATGCGGTCCAAGCCTAGCTCGTCGACCCAGTGCCCGAGGATCCGGGCGTACTGCCGAGTCCCTAGATGCGGTGAGTCGTGTAGCCGGCTTGGAAACAGGAAGTCCTCTGGCTTCAGTTGAGCCTGTTTGATCCAGGCCTGCACGGCGTCACGGGCAGCCTGCGTGATTTCGAACTGCACTGGACGCTGAGTCTTGTGCTGCATGACGACAGCGCGCGTCGCCATCTGGCCCCCGTGGCATACGTCTCGAACCTTGAGGGAGACGAGGTCGCATCCCCGCAGCTTGCTATCGATGCCCAAATTGAAGAGAGCAAGTTCGCGCAGCCGGCCCTCCATCTGGAGCCTCACGCGAAGTGCCCAGATTTCCTTGAGCTTGAACGGCGCCTTCTGCCCAACGATCTTGCCCTTGTTCCACGGCTCGCGATGAGCAGTATTAGCTGTAGAAGCCATGATAGTCTCCCATCGAGTTGAGGGCCACATAGGATGCACTCTCGAGCAGGCACACACCCAGTTCTCCTAAGCGGCTAGCGATGGGCGGCTGAACTGCTGACTGTCGGCTTCCTGGTGCAGCTACGAATTCACCCTAACGGCCAGAAACAGTCGGTCAGCCTTTTTCCGTAGTTGGCAGCTTCAGGCTGATCTGAGACATTCCCAACTTGTTCATGAACGACCGCTTACTAGCGGCGTTCTCAACGTGACAGACTGCCGCAGCACAACATGAACCGGATTCATAAGGGTTAGCAGCGAACAGGCCTTCTGCTTGGACTAGGCACCACTTACAGTTTTCCGATGTCCGAGGGTGATCACCCTCCAGCAAAAACTTAGGACCTGTCCATGAAGATCATCCGCAATGGCTCCAAGCCATCCGCCAAGGCACCCGCCGCGTATTTCACCGGCACGGTTCGCATTGACAGCCCGTTTCAAGCGGACGGCGAAGGCCGCTCTGGTGGTGCCATTGTGACCTTCGAGCCAGGCGCCCGCACCAACTGGCACTTCCATCCGGCCGGGCAAACCCTCATCGTTCTTTCCGGCGTGGGCTGGACGCAGTGCGAAGGCGGACTCCGCACCGAGATTCGCGCCGGCGACGTGGTCTGGTGCCCCTGCCGGAAGCGCCATTGGCACGGAGCCTCCATCGCGACCGCGATGTCTCATTTGGCGATCACTGAGATGGTTGACGGCAAGAACGTCGAATGGATGGAGCCCGTCACCGACGAGCAGTACCAAGACGGTCCGCTCGAGACCACCTGAATCCCAGCAGCCCATCCACCGGATTGCCTATGCACAAGCTCGTCGCGGCAGCCCTATATGCCTGCTGCTGCGGCTTCGCCTTCTCGGCATCAGCCGCCACTCCAACTAACTCTTCGACCATGACGAATTCGCAAACCTCCTCTGAAACTCTCTCCGCTCGCCAGCAAGCCATCGCCCCCATCGCAGCGCTTGCCGCTGCTGGCGACATCTCCCGCCTGAATACGGCCATCAACCAGGGCTTGGATGCCGGCCTGACGGTAAACGACGCCAAGGAAGTCCTGGTCCAGCTCTATGCCTACGCCGGCTTTCCGCGCAGCCTGAATGCCCTGGGTCAGCTGATGAAGGAGGTGGAGGCCCGCAAGCAGCGCGGCGTTCAGGACGTCGTCGGCCAGGAGCCTGCTCGCGCCATCCCCACGGGCGATGCGCTGCTGACGGCAGGCACGGCCAACCAGACCAAACTCATTGGCGCGCCGGCCAAGGGTCCGCTGTTCAAGTTCGCTCCGGCTGCCGATCAGTACCTCAAGGCCCATCTGTTCGGGGACATCTTCGAGCGCGACAACCTCGACTGGCAGAGCCGAGAGCTGGCCACGATCAGCATGCTCGCAGCCCTCCAAGGCGTGGATTCGCAGCTGCAGTCCCACGTGAGCATCAGCATGAATATCGGGATCACCGCACCCCAGTTGAACGAGCTCGCTCAGGTGCTGGCCGACCAAGTCGATGCTGGCGCTGGCACCAGGGTCGGTGAGGCCATCAAGCGCCACCTGTCCACCAAGACGCCCAAGTAAGTCACCCCGCACACCTGACCAAGGAACTTCGATGAAATCCCTCGCAGCAATGCTGACGGTATTCGCCTTGCTCGGCAGCGTGCACGCCGCCGAGATGGTGGTTACCCGCAATGGCTCGCAGCCATCGACTAAGGGCGCTACCGCAACATTCACTGGGTCGGTACGCAGCGAACCACTGTTCGACGCCGTGTCACCGTCACGGACATCGGGCGGCCTGGTCACCTTCGATCCAGGGGCTCGTTCGGCGTGGCACACCCATCCCCTGGGTCAGACCTTGATCGTGACGGCAGGAAAAGGCTGGGTGCAACAGGAAGGTAGCGCCCGCGTGGCAATCAATCCGGGCGATGTCATCTGGACACCGCCTGGCGTGAAGCACTGGCATGGCGCCACTGTCACCACGGGCATGAGCCACATCGCCATTCAAGCGGCTCTGGACGGCAAGCGGGTCGAGTGGTTGGAAAAGGTCACTGACGAGCAGTACGGCAAACAGCAGCCGCTGACGACAGAACCTACATCTGCAAATCCCAGACCTCATTTGAAAGAGTTGGATGACCATGCCCCCTGACGAAGAACGCAGGACGCTCCTGCGCGCAGCACCATCACTTGCCGCCGCAACTCTTTTGGCGTCGTTCACGTCCCACGCGGTCGCAGACGAATCCGGGCGAGAGAGAAAAAATGTCCACCGAGGCAACGCGACGAATGTCCAAGACCTTCAGGTTCTATTCGCGGACCTGCAGCCGCAGTTGATTCAAGGCAGTCGCACGGTCGCTCCCGAAATGCTTTCTGCTGCTGCAGGCGCGTTGGCAAAGTCAGCGCGCATCCTCGGCATCCCGATGACGTTTGCAGTGGTTCCGGTGGCCAGCCAACCTGGGCAGTTGATCCCCGAACTCGTCGAATATGCAACGCCGGAGACCACCTTCAGCCGGGTGCTTGCGAGTCCGTTCATGGAGCCCCGCATTGTGGCCAGGCTCGCGGCCAATCGTCGCAAGACGCTGGTCATCGCGGGCTTCACCGCCGAAGTGGCAGTCCTGCAAGCGGCCATCGACGGCATCGCGGCGGGCTACACGGTGCAGGTCCCCCTGGATGCCATCGGTAGCCGCTCCGAGCGCACCGAGGCCCCCGCGATCCGACAGATCGAGTTGGCTGGCGGGGTGACAAGCTCTGTCCTCAGCTTGGTGGCAAGGTGGGCGCCCGATTTTTCCCGGCCACCGGGGTCGGAAACAATCAAGGCCGTTCTTGCGCTGAGCTAGTCCCCGGCCCTCAAGTCCTTAGCTTGAGGGCCTCCACCACCAGCGCGAACGCCGGCAGGGACTGGCGGCGGCTGGGGTAGTAAAGGTGGTATCCCGGAAAAGTCGGACTCCAGTCTTCCAGCACACGAACCAGGCGCCCGGCCTCCACATGCGGCTGGATGACGTCTTCCGGCGCATAAGTCAACGCATAGCCCTCCAGCGCGGCATTGAGAAGCTGAGTCGAGGTGTTGAAGATGATCTGCCCGGATACCTGAACGTGCTGCGCTCTCCCATCCTGCTCGAACTCCCAGGCGTACAAGCCCCCGTGAGTTGCCATGCGCAGGTTGCCGCAGTTGTGCGACGTGAGGTCCTGTGGCGTCTGCGGCTTAGCCCGGTTCGCGAAGTAGGCCGGCGACGCTGCGACGGCCATCCGGAAGTCCGGGGAGATGCGGACCGCAATCATGTCCTTGGCAATCTGGTCACCGATGCGCACGCCAGCGTCGAAGCGCTCGGCCACGATGTCGATCAGGCCGTAGCCGATGTTGATTTCCAAGCGAATGTCCGGGTACTCGGGCAGCAGCTTCGACAGCTTGGGCCAGAGGATGGTGGACGCCGCATGGTCGTGCGTGGTGATGCGAATCGTGCCCGAAGGTTTGTCGCGCAACGCGCTGACGGCCGCGAGTTCCGCCTCTATGCCTTCGTAGTGCGGGACCAGGCTCATGAGCAGTCGCTCGCCTGCTTCGGTCGGCGATGCGCCCCGGGTGGTGCGCGCCAGCAGCCGAACGCCCAGGCGCTCCTCCAGCGCCCGCATGCTGTGACTTAGCGCCGACTGCGTCACGCCCAGTTGGGCCGCCGCCCGCGTGAAGCTGCGCTCTCGCGCCACCACGATGAATGAGGAAAGGCTGTTGAGGTCTATTTTATTTGCCATGAATATTGCTCATATTGCTTAGATGAGTATGCAGGGTTCTCGCATGACCAGCAAGTTCTTAAAGTACACACATGCCTTGCGGAAGTGCCATTCCGGCAGGCACTCATCAACTCTGAAGGAACTGAAAATGCAAAAGCGCACACTGGGCAATAACGGTCTCGAAGTCTCTGCCATCGGCCTTGGTTGCATGGGCCTGACCTTTGGCTATGGCCCCGCAACCGAGAAGTCGGCCGGCATCGAACTGATCCGCGCGGCGTTCGAACGCGGCGTCACTTTCTTCGACAGCGCCGAAGCCTATGGCGCGGTGAATGAAGAAATGCTCGGCGAAGCCGTCTCCCCCTTCCGCGACCAGATCGTCTTGGCCACCAAGTTCGGTTTCAAGGACGGCATCCCGACTGCGGGCCTCGACAGCACGCCTGCCCGCATCCGCCTTGTGGCCGAGCAATCACTCAAGCGCCTGAAGACCGACTGCATCGACCTGTTCTACCAACACCGTGTCGACCCGAACGTTCCCATGGAAGACGTGGCCGGCACCGTGCGCGACCTCATCCAGGAAGGCAAGGTCAAGCACTTCGGCCTGAGCGAAGCCGGCGTGAAGGCCATCCGCGCCGCCCATGCGGTGCAGCCCGTGGCTGCTCTGCAAAGCGAATACTCGATGTTTACCCGCGAGCCAGAACTCGAAATCATCCCGACCCTGGAAGAACTGGGCATCGGTTTCGTGACTTTCAGTCCGTTGGGCAAAGGTTTTCTGGCCGGCAAAATCGATGCCTCCACGACCTTCGCCGAGGGCGACGTACGCAAGAATCTGCCGCGTTTTGCCGACGAAGCACGGGAAGCCAACCACAACCTGGTCACGCTGATCGGCGAAGTCGCCCAACGCAAGAACGCCACACCAGCGCAGGTGGCCCTGGCCTGGCTGCTGGCACAGAAGCCCTGGATCACTCCGATCCCAGGCACCACCAAGCTGCACCGCCTGGAAGAAAACATCGGTGGCGCGGGCGTCGAACTGACGGCTGCCGACCTGAAGGAGCTGGCCGAGGTGATGACCAAGGTGCCGGTCACGGGCGAGCGCTACACCGCCGCCATGATGAAAACCGTCAACCGTTGAGGCGACTGCGATGACTACACAAACGCTTCAGGGGCGCATTGCGCTCGTCACTGGCGGCACGACTGGCATAGGCTTTGGCTCGGCCAAGCGCCTGATCGAGCATGGCGCCACCGTCTACATCACGGGCCGCCGGCAAGAGGTTCTCGACGCGGCGGTCGCCAAGCTTGGCAAGGGCGCCCACGGCATCCAGGCCGATGCCAGCGTCAAGGCCGACATGCAGCGGGTGGCAGGCGCCATCAAGGCTGCGCACGGCAAGCTCGACATCCTGTTCGCCAACGCCGGCGGCGGCCATGCCACCCCACTTGAAGAACTGACCGAAGCACAGATCGACAGCGAACTGTCCATCAACATCAAAGGCGTCGTGCTGACGATGCAGACCATGCTGGACGTGCTGCGCAACGGTGCCTCGGTGGTGCTCAACGCGTCCATCACGGCGGACATGGGACTGTCGGGTTTCGCGGTCTATGCCGCGACCAAGGCGGCGGTGCGCTCACTCGCCCGCAGCTGGACAACGGACCTCAAGCACCGCGACATCCGCGTGAACACCATCAGTCCTGGCGTAGTGCCTACCGAGGGCTACGGCAAGGAGCAGAAGATGACCGACCAGCAGGTGGCGGACTACGTCGACCGCGTCTCAACCGAAATACCCGCTGGTCGCGTCGGCTCCGCCCAAGACATTGGCGATGCCCTGGTGTTCCTGGCGTCCGACGCCAGTGCGTATATCCGCGGCGTCGACCTGGTGGTGGACGGTGGCATGACCCGCGTCTACGCCGGCAAGAACTGAAGGAAGAAGCACCATGACTGCCAACCGACTGGACGAAATCCACATCGTGTGCGAGCTGCGCTGCGAGACGGCCGACCGCGAGCGCGTACGCGAACTCGCGCTGCAGTTCGTCGAGCCCGCCAGGGCCGAAGAAGGCTGCCTGTACTACAACCTTCATCAGAAGCAGGGCGAGCCCAACACCTTCCTCATCATCGACGGCTGGGCCAACCAGGCGGCGGTCGACTCCCACTCCCAGAACGCCCACGTGGCCAGTGTGATGAAAGAACTGGGGCCGCTGCTGACCTTCGGGCCGGTGCTCACCTTCACTACGCGGGTGAGCGACTGAAAAGCCCGACCGCCTCCACGTCGACTGATGGCAACTTCTGACATTCGCCAACAACCATATCTCATGCAAAGACGAACTCTCCTCCATTTGGCCGCAGGCACTTCGGCGGCGGCAGGCCTGCTCGGCTCTACAGTTGTTCGCGCCGCGGACCGGAAGACCTTCGTGCTGCTTCACGGGGCATTCCACGGCGGATGGTGCTGGGCACCCGTAGCCGAGCGCCTGCGCGCCCAGGGCCATCGTGTTTTCACGCCGACGTTCACAGGCGTCGGCGAACGCGCCCACCTGCTAAGCCCGACCGTCGACCTGAACACGTTCATCCAGGACGTCACGGCCATGGTGGAGGCTGAAGAGCTGCGGGGCATCACGCTGGTCGCTCACAGCTTCGGTGGATACGTGGCCAGTGGTGTCATCGACCGCATACCCGAACGCATCGCTTCGGCCATCTATCTCGACGCGCCCATGGGCTCCAACGGCGTTTCGGTGCTGGGAGAGGCCCCGGCTGATGTGCGGCAGGCACGCTTGGCTGCGGCGGACGTGATCAATGGCACACGCGTCATTACGCCACCGTCGTCTACAGCCTTTGGGTTGTCCGACGTAGCGCAGGTCGCATGGGTCAATCGACGAATGACACCGATGCCATTGAGAGCCTACGAGATGCCGCTGGCTCTGAGCGGACCACCTGGGGGCAAGCTGCCGAAGTGTTTCATCCGGTGTGTCGATCCCGCCCTGCCCAACATCGAGCCTTCGGCCAGGTATGCACGCGAACACGGTTGGAATTACTCAGAGCTACAAACAGGACATGACGCGATGGTGTCGATGCCAGACAAGCTTGCTGAAATGCTCGTAGCCTGAATTCGAGAGCTCCCCGGCTGGTGCATCACTCAATAAGTGAAGGGTGAGCCCTACCTTCCCCGGAAGGCCCTCAACGTCAATGCAGACATCGGCTCTCCTATAGCCAATATCCGCTTCTGCTGTAGAGCAGTCGTCGCTCGACAGGAATCAAAAGACAGCAATGGGTCGGTACCGCCAGTTGGCCGACCGTTAGAGCTGCCATTGAACCCGGGGGCACCTGAGTCCTTGGTCGGCGGAGGCAAGACCAATTCTGAAAGGCCAGTCACGAAGGCGCAGCAGGCATTCGGCTGCGAATCCGTCCAATGACCGGTGCCCGCAACAGCGGTCGATGCGCTGCTAACTTTGGATGACAGCACCCAGCCTGAAGCAGCTATCGCGTCGAAATTCTCCGACGACTGCACAGCCGCAAGCAGCCGCGTTCACGCAAGAAAAAGAGCGCTCAATGTGAGCGCTCTTTTCATAGCAAGGACTGCACCAGTGGTGTAACAAGCAGCCATATTTCCCCACCCAAGATCACGATGATCAGCTCGAGTTTACGACTTTACAGTTACAAATCACCGCCCCGCAAACCCGCATGAATGCTAGCCCCGGGTTTACGACTTTATTTGCCGGTTTACGACTTTAATTACCCAGAACACTGGTGCGTGCCAACCCGGCGCGTTATTCCACCGTCACCGATTTCGCCAGATTGCGCGGCTTGTCGACGTCCGTGCCGCGCGCGCAGGCCGTGTGATAGGCGAGCAGCTGCAGCGGAACCACATGCAGGATGGGGCTCAGGGCGCCATAGTTTTCCGGCATGCGGATCACATGCATGCCGTCGGCGCTCTCGATACGGGTGTCGGCGTCGGCCAGCACATACAGCACGCCACCGCGCGCGCGCACTTCCTGCATATTGCTCTTGAGCTTTTCCAGCAGCTCGTCGTTGGGCGCCACGGTCACCACCGGCATGGAACTGGTCACCAGCGCCAGAGGGCCGTGCTTGAGTTCGCCGGCCGGATAGGCTTCGGCGTGGATGTAGCTGATTTCCTTGAGCTTGAGCGCGCCTTCCATGGCAATCGGGTAGTGGATGCCACGCCCCAGGAACAGCGCGTTTTCGCGTTGCGCAAAGTCTTCGGCCCAGCTGATCAGCTGCGGCTCCAGGGCCAGCACGCCTTGCAAGGCCACGGGCAGATGGCGCATGGCGGCCAGATAACGCGCTTCCTGCGCTTCGCTCAGGCGTCCCCGGGTTTGTGCCAGCACCAAAGTCAGCAGGAACAGGCCGGCCAGCTGGGTGGTGAAGGCCTTGGTCGACGCCACGCCGATTTCCACGCCCGCACGGGTGATATAGGACAGTTCGCACTCGCGCACCATGGCGCTGGTGGCCACGTTGCAAATGGTCAGCGTGTGCTTCATGCCCAGGCTTTGGGCATGGCGCAGCGCGGCCAGGGTGTCGGCCGTTTCGCCCGACTGGCTGATGGTGACGACCAGGGTGCGGGGATTGGGCACGCTGGTGCGGTAGCGGTATTCGCTGGCCACTTCGACCTGGCAGGGAATGCCGGCAATGCCTTCGAGCCAGTACTTGGCGGCACAGCCGCTGTAGTAGCTGGTGCCGCAGGCCAGGATCAGCACATTGTCGATTTCCTTGAACACGCGCCAGGCAGCGGCACCCGTCTGACCGTGCAAGGCCTGGCCGTCGAACAGTTCGGGGGCAATGGCGTGCACGCCTTCGAACGTGTCGCCGATCGCGCGCGGTTGCTCGAAGATCTCTTTTTGCATGTAGTGGCGGTAAGGGCCGAGCTCGGCCGCGCCGCTATGGGCCTGCACCGTGCGCACGGGGCGCTGCTCGGGCGTCAGCGCCTGGCCCGACTTGTCCAGCAGCCAGTAACGGCCGCGTTGCAGGTCGACCATGTCGCCTTCTTCGAGGTAGATGATCTGGTCGGTCACACCGGCCAAGGCCATGGCATCGCTGGCCACGAAGAATTCGCTGTCGCCTTCGCCAATGCCCAGGATCAGAGGCGAGCCAGCGCGCGCGCTGACCACGCGCCCAGGCTCGTCCTTGTGCATCACGGCCAATGCGTAGGCGCCATGCAGCTGGGCCACGGCGGCCTGGAAGGCCTCGAACAGGTCACCGTTGTAGAGACTGTCCACCAGGTGGGCGATGACTTCGGTGTCGGTCTGGCTCGTGAACACATAGCCTTTGGCCTGCAGGTCGCGGCGCAGCGCTTCGTAGTTTTCGATGATGCCGTTGTGCACCAGCGCCACGCGCGCGGGCTGGTCTGGCTGGGCTTCGCCCGGTCCATAGCTGAAATGCGGGTGGGCGTTGCGCACTGCCGGCTCACCATGGGTGGCCCAACGGGTGTGGGCAATGCCCGTGAAGCCTTGCAAGGACTCGGTCTGCACCTGCTCGAGCAATTCCACCACACGGGCCGTGCTGCGGGCCCGCTGCAGCCCGACGCTGCGCTCGCCGGACGCATCCAGTGCGTGCACGGCCACACCGCAAGAGTCATAGCCGCGGTACTCGAGGCGCTGCAGGCCCTGCACCAGAACGGGAACGATGTTGCGGTTGGAAACTGCGCCGACGATGCCACACATAGAAGATCCTTCACAAAAGAGAACGCGATGCTATGCGGACTAGATAGAAATTTCTGATCGTTTTTTATTGAAAAATGATTGTTTATTTCTTAAAATCATCAGAGTGAAATTTACTTTCATAAACAATCAACAAAAGAAATAAATCGATGGACGATATTGACCTGCAACTGCTGGACCTGCTGCAGCGCGATGCCAGCCTGAGCAACCAGACGCTGGCCGAGCGGGTGAACGTGTCCCCGCCCACCTGCCTGCGCCGCGTGCGGCGTCTGCACGAGGAAGGCATCATCGAGCGCCAGGTTGCGCTGCTGCAGCCCGAGCGGCTTGCGGCGCTGGTGGGCCATGGCCTCACGGCCTGGGTCGAAGTCACGCTCGACCGCCAGGACGCGCAGGCGCTGGACCGCTTCGAGGCCCGCGCCGTGGCCGAAGATGCGGTCCAGCAATGCTGGCGTGTCTCGCCCGGCCCCGACTTCATGCTGTCCACCTACACCCGGGACATGCCCGACTACCTGGCACTGACCCAGCGCCTGTTCACCCAGGACAGCAATGTGCGCAATGTGCGCGCGTTCTTCGCGACCAAGCGCGCCAAGTTCGAGACCAAGATCCCGCTGGCGCCCGGCCGCTGAGTTTTCAGCCCGCCGGCGCCGCGGGCCAGTCCACCGTCACGGTGCAACCCTGGCCGGGCGTGCCGGTGAGGGCCAGGCCGGCAGCATGGCGCCGGGCCACGGCCTGGGCCAGGGCCAGCCCCACGCCCACACCGTCGAACTCGCCTTCGCGGTGCAGGCGCTGGAACAGGCCGAAAGCCTGAGCGGCGCGCGCGCCATCGAAGCCCACGCCGTTGTCCTGCACCTGCCAGCGCAAGCCGCCATCCGGCAAGGCTTGTGCCTGCAGCTCGATCCGCGCCGGGCTGCTGCCGCGCGAGAACTTGAGCGCATTGTCCAGCAGCGCCCGCAGCATCTGGCGCAGCAGATCGGGGTCGGCCTGCAGCAGCACAGGTGCGACCGGCAGGCGCCATTGCACCGCCTGGCCCTGGTCCGCGGGTTCGGCGGCCAGCAGCGCATCGCGCACTTCGGCCGCCATCTGCGCCAGGTCCACGCTGTGCAGCGGCTGTCGCTGGCGCAGCACGCGCGCCATCAGCAGCGTGCCGTCGAGCATGCTGCCCAGACGCCGTGCCGCCTGCTCCATCACACCCAGAAACTGTTCGGCCTCCTGCGCGTCCACACCTTGCAAGCCCGCGCCATGCAGGGTTTCACGCAGCAGCGGCGCATACGACGTGATGTGGCGCAGCGGCGCGCGCAAATCGTGTGAAACCGCGCGCACCCAATCTTCGTGACCGGCGTGCAGCGCGGCAAGCTCCTGCTCGCGCCGGGCCAGCAAGGCCAGAGCCTGCGACAAATCGTTCACAGCGGCAGGCTCCCCTGGATCGGGGGCGAAGGAGGAGGGGTCGGGTGTCATGGCTTGGGGTTTTTGGTCGGGCGTTTCCAATGGGTGATGGTGATCTGGCGACCACGTGCCACGCCCAGTGTGCCTGCCGGTACATCCTTGGCAATGGTGGAACCCCCAGCCACGGTGGCGCCCGCGCCCACCGTCACCGGCGCCACCAGCACGCAATTGCTGCCGATGTGCGCATCGGCTTCAATCACCGTGCGGTGCTTGTTGGCGCCGTCGTAGTTGGCGGTGATGCTGCCGGCACCGTAGTTGACGCGCTCGCCCACCGTGGCATCGCCCAGATAGGCCAGGTGGTTGGCCTTGGCGCCATCGGCCAGCGTGCTGTTCTTGACTTCGACGAAGTTGCCGATATGCACTTCGCGGCCCA
The DNA here is from genome assembly GCF_025421555.1 of Acidovorax bellezanensis. Taxonomy (NCBI): domain Bacteria; kingdom Pseudomonadati; phylum Pseudomonadota; class Betaproteobacteria; order Burkholderiales; family Comamonadaceae; genus Acidovorax; species Acidovorax bellezanensis. Next base: position 91,301 of record NZ_JAODYH010000017.1, on the reverse strand, counting down.
GCTGGGCACCGGGGCGCAGGCGCGCGAACGGGCCGACCAGTGCGCCCTCGCCCACGGCCACGCCCAATTTTTCACCGTCGATGTGGGTGTAGGGATGGATGACCGCATCCGCGCCGATGGTGGCGTTGGCGATGCAGCAATGCGCGCCGATAGCCGCGCCCGCGCCAATCGTCACCGCGCCGCTGAAGATGCAGCCGACGTCGATTTCCACATCCTGGCCGCAGACCAGGGAGGCGCGCGCACCGCTGCGCGTATCGTCGCGCAGATCGAAACGCGCGGGATCGGCCAGGCGCACGCCCTGCTCCATCAGCGCATGGGCCTGGCGCAACTGGTGGGCGCGCTCGAGTTCGGCCAGCTGCACCGGGCTGTTGACGCCCGCCACCTGCAGCGCGTCGTCAATGCAATGCGCCACCACGGGCACGCCGTCGGCCACGGCCATGGCGACGATGTCGGTCAGGTAGTACTCGCCCTGGGCGTTGTCGTTCGTCAGGCGCGCCAGCCAGCCATTGAGGAGCCGCGCGGGCACGGCCATGATGCCGCTGTAGATTTCGGCGATGCGCCGCTGCGCTTCACTCGCATCCTTGTGCTCGACGATGGCCGTCACCGCGCCGGCGGGTGTGCGCACGATGCGGCCGTAGCCGGTCGGGTCGGACAGAGTGACCGTGAGCAGCGCCAGGCGGTCGCTGCCCGCAGCATCGACCAGGGCCTGCAAGGTGGCGGCCTGGGTCAGGGGCACGTCGCCCGACAGGATCACGGCCACGCCGTCCTGGGGCAGCAAGGGCACGGCCTGCTGCACGGCGTGGCCCGTGCCCAGTTGCGGCTCCTGGCGCGCGAATTTCAGCGCGAAGCCGGCGGGATGGGCCGCGGCCTGCGCGGAAATGGCGGCCTCGACCTGCTGCGCTCCATGGCCGGTCACCACCACCGCACTGCGCGCACCCAGGTGCGCGGCCTGATCCAGCACATGCTGCAGCAGTGGCCGGCCCGCGAGGCGTTGCAAAACCTTGGGAAAGCGGCTTTTCATGCGCGTGCCCTTGCCCGCGGCCATGATGATGAGGTCCAGTGATGCTGTCATTTGATTGCCTGTCGTGATCGAACGTCTGCGCCTCGGGGCACAGACACGGTGGCGAATTATCGCGCCCGTGCTTCGTCCTCGCGCACCGGCGGCAATCCTGGCAACGGCAAACAAATATCTTTTACATTTCAGAGAGAACCGGCGCCTTGCCGCCGTACCCCTGCCCTGGAGCCGTCCATGCCCTCTTCGCCGCCCACGCCCCCCTCGCCACCGCTGCGCACCCGCGCCGTGGCGGCAGGCCATCTGCGGGCATTCGTGGCCGCGGCCGAACACCTGAATTTCCGCGCCGCCGCCGACACGCTGGCGCTCACGCCCTCGGCCGTGAGCCGGCAGATCCAGGCGCTGGAAGACGAAGTCGGCGTGCCGCTGTTCCTGCGCCATACCCGGGCCGTGGAATTGACCAGCGCCGGCGTGCACCTGCTGCGCGCCGTGGCGCCGGGCCTGGAGCGCATCGATGCCGCCGTACGCCAGCTGCGCCAGACGGCGGGGCGCAAAAGCGTGGCCATCACCACCTGGGCCAGTTTTGCGGCCATGTGGCTGATTCCGCGGCTCGAAGCCTTCCAGCGTGAGTTCCCCGATATCGACATCCGCATCGACACCTCGGACACGGTGATGGACATGGAGACCACGGATGTCGACCTGGCCTTGCGCTACAGCCGTGCCCCCGAGTCCGCATCCGCGGAGCGTCTGTTCGGCGAACAGCTGGCCGTGGTCGCCAGCCCCTGGCTGCTGCGCAGCCAGCCGGCCATCCGCACGCCTGCCGATGCCGCGCGCTTCACGCTGATAGAAACGGGCGACGCCCAACGCCTGCCGCAACTCGCCTGGCTGGGCTGGCAGCGCTGGTTCCATGCGCACGGCTGCGCGCAGCTGCAGCCGCCGCGCTGGTTGTATTTCAATTACGCCCACCAGATCGTCCAGGCCGCGCTCGCGGGCCAGGGCCTGGCGATCGCGCGCCTGCCGCTGGTGGCCGACGCGCTGGCCAGCGGCGATCTGGTCGAAGTGCTGCCCGCGCACCGGCTCGACTCACCCCTGGCCTACTGGCTGCTGCCCGGCCCGCGCAGCGCGCCCCGCCCGGAGGTGCAGGCGTTCTGCGATTGGCTGCGTGACCAGGCCGCGCTGACGCGCAGCGCAATGAGCGCCACCCCCTGAGCCGCTTCGCCCTAGGCGGGCCCCGTCTTCCCCCTCTCATCCTTCGGTGGAGGGGGGCGCCCGGCTAGGGACGGCACCCTCGCTGCGGGGCGGCCCTTGCTCGGTGCCCCTGGGCTGGGACACGCCAGTTTCATGGGCTGTTGGCAACGCCTGCGCAGGAAAGTATGGGCATCAGGCCAGGGTTACCCTAGCAAACTTGCGCTTGCCGACCTGCACCACGAAAGTGCCGGCTTCGAGCTTGAGGCCGCGGTCGCTGATCACCGCACCATCGACGCGCACGCCGCCGCCGTCGATCAGGCGGCTGGCTTCGCTGGTCGATGGGGCCAGGTTGGCCTGCTTGAGCAGCGCGCCTATGCCCAGCGGTGCGCCCGACAGCGTGACTTCCGGGATCTCATCGGGCACACCGCCCTTGCTGCGGTTGATGAAGTCCTGCTCGGCGGCATCGGCGGCGGCGGCCGAATGGAAGCGCGCCGTGATTTCCTTGGCCAGCATGACCTTGGCGTCCTTGGGATTGCGCCCGCCCGCGATTTCGGCCTTGAGCACGGCGATCTCGGCCAGGCTCTTGAACGACAGCAGCGTGTACCAGTCCCACATCAAGGTGTCCGAAATCGACAGCACCTTGGCGAACATGGTGTTGGCTTCTTCCGTGATGCCGATGTAGTTGTTCTTGGACTTGGACATCTTGTCCACGCCGTCCAGGCCCACGAGCAGCGGCATGGTGAGCACGCACTGCGGCTCCTGGCCGTATTCCTGCTGCAGATGGCGGCCCATCAACAGGTTGAATTTCTGGTCCGTGCCGCCCAGTTCCAGGTCGGCATTGAGTGCGACCGAGTCATAGCCCTGCAGCATGGGGTAGAGGAATTCGTGCAGCGAAATCGACTGGCCGCCGTGAAAGCGCTTGTGGAAATCATCGCGTTCCATCATCCGCGCCACGGTGTACTTGGCCGACAGTTCGATCATGCCGCGCGCGCCCAGCTTGTCGCACCACTCGCTGTTATAGCGGACTTCGGTGCGCTCCGGGTCCAGCACCATCGCCGCCTGGCGGTAGTAGGTTTCGGCGTTGATCTTGATCTGCTCGGCCGTCAGCGGCGGACGCGTGGAGTTGCGGCCCGAGGGGTCGCCGATCAGCGTGGTGAAGTCGCCGATCAGAAAAATCACCTGGTGGCCCAGATCTTGCAACTGGCGCATCTTATTGAGCACCACCGTATGACCGATATGAATATCCGGCGCCGTCGGGTCCAGACCCAGCTTCACGCGCAAAGGCACGCCAGTGGCAGCCGAGCGTGCCAACTTGCGCGTCCATTCGTCCTTGGGCAGCAGTTCCTCGACGCCGCGCAAGGAAATCTCAAGCGCTTGTCCTACACCTTCGGTGACGGGGTATGTTGTAACAGCAGGTTGATTCATAAGGGTTTTTTTCGATGCGGAGTAAGTCGCCACCGGTATACTTCGTGGCTTATTGCTGTGGCGAATTCTAGTAGGGTCCCCATATCGGCACTGCCGAATGGCTTACACCCCCTGGATGCGTGTCCTGCCACACCTGTATTTTTGACCGACTGGACGCGCAGCGACCCGGGAACCCCATTTTGAAATCTGGCCTGATCACCGCCGGCAACGCCTTGCTTGCCCGGCTGAGCACTACATTGCAGAACCATCCCAAGCGCGTCTCGGCTGCCGTTGCGGCCTTGTTGCTGACCGCCGGTGGCGGTGCATTCGCCGTCGCGTCCCTGGGTCCCGATCCCTCCGACCTGCCGGTGCGCACCCTGACCCAACAGGTCGCTTCGCTGGCTGACGACACGCCGCTGGTCGAGTTGACCGAGCTGCAGAATTTTTCGCTGTACCGCTCGGACCTGACGCGCAGCAGCGACTCCGCCCAGGCCTTGCTGCAACGCCTGGGCATCGCCGATCCGCAAGCTTCCGACTACCTGCGCAGCGATGCACAGGCGCGCGAAAACCTGCTGGGACGCGCCGGTCGCCTGGTATCGGCCGAAACCACCAACGACCACCAACTGACGCGCCTGACCGCCCGCTGGGCGCCCGATGACGACAGCGACACTTTCCAGCGCCTGGTCGTCGAACGCCAGGGCAAGGGCTTCGTCACCCGCCTCGAAACCGGCAAGCTCGTCTCCAACAGCCGCCTCGCCGGCGGCGTGATCCAGAGCTCGCTGTTCGCCGCCACCGATGCCGCCAGCATTCCCGACTCCGTGGCCTCGCAACTGGCCGAAGTCTTCAACGGCAAGATCGACTTTCGCCGCGCCCTGCGCAAGAACGACCGCTTCACCATGGTCTACGAAACGCTGGAAGCCGACGGCGAGCCTCTGCGCAGCGGCCGACTGCTGAGCGCGGAATTCCACAACAACGGCTCCGTCCACCAGGCCATGTGGTTCCAGGCCCCGGGCGCCGCCAAGGGCGCCTACTACGCACTCGACGGTGCCAGCCTGGAGCGCTCCTACCTGTCGGCACCGCTGGCCTTCTCGCGCGTCAGCAGCGGCTTTGCCATGCGCTTTCACCCCGTGCACAAGACCTGGCGCGCCCACAACGGCACGGACTTCGCCGCGCCCACGGGCACCAAGGTGCGCACCGTGGCCGATGGCGTGGTCGAGTTCGCCGGCGTGCAAAACGGCTACGGCAATGTGATCTTCGTGAAGCACCCGGACAACAACGTCACGGTCTACGCCCATTTGAGCCGCATCGACGTGCGCAAGGGCGCTTCCGTGGCCCAGGGAACGACCATTGGCGCCGTCGGCTCCACCGGCTGGGCCACCGGCCCGCACCTGCACTTTGAAGTCCGCGTCAACGGCCAGGCCCAGGACCCACTGACCGTCATCGGCCAGGCACAGACCGCCCAGCCCATCTCGGCCGCGGTACGCAAGTCCTTCGACCGCCAGGCCGCGCAAATGCGACTGGCACTCGACTCCGCCCAGCAAACACTTGCAAGCGCTGAATAAGCCTCGCGATTGCCCCCACAAAAGCCGCTGCAAAGCGGCTTTTTTGCATCTGCCATCCAGCTACCATTGCCCACATGACCTCTGCTGCCCCCGCTCCTGATCTGTACATCGGCCTGATGTCGGGCACTTCGCTCGATGGCGTCGATGGCGTGCTGGTCGATTTCCAGCAGGACCGCTGCCAGGTGCTGCATTACGCCAGCCGCGGCTTCGACGCCGGACTGCGTACCGAACTGCTGGCACTCAACACCGCTGGCGACAACGAGCTGCACCGCGCGGCCCTCGCGGCCAACGCCCTGGTCGCGCATTACGCCGACGTGGTGCAACAGCTGCTGAGCCAGGCCGGCCTGCCGCCGCAGGCGGTGCGCGCCGTGGGCGCCCACGGCCAGACCGTGCGCCACCGGCCGCAGATGTTCGACGGCACGGGCTATACGCTGCAGCTCAACAACCCGGCCTTGCTGGCCGAACGCTGCGCAATCAGCGTCGTGGCCGATTTCCGCAGCCGCGACGTCGCCGCCGGCGGCCAGGGCGCACCGCTGGTACCGGCCTTCCACCACAGCGTGTTCGGCCAGGCCGGGCAGACCGTGCTGGCGCTCAACATCGGCGGCATTTCGAATCTGAGCGTGCTGCCGGCCGACGGCGCCGTGACCGGCTTCGATTGCGGCCCAGGCAATGCCTTGATGGACGCCTGGTGCCAGCGCCATACCGGCCAGGCCTATGACGACAACGGCGCCTGGGCGGCCAGCGGCACGGTCTTGCCGGCGCTGCTGGAGCAACTGCTGGCCGAGCCCTTCCTGCAGCAGCCCCCGCCCAAGAGCACGGGCCGCGACCTGTTCAGCCTGGACTGGCTGGGCAGCCGGTTGGACGGCCTGCCGCCCGCCACCCGCCCCGAGGACGTGCAGGCCACGCTGACCGAATTCACGGCCCGCGCCTGCGCCGATGGCGCGCTGCGCTGGGGTCGGGATGCCACTCAGCTGCTGGTCTGCGGCGGCGGCGCACTCAACGGCCAGTTGATGGCGCGGCTCGCCGCCTTGCTGCCCGGCCTGCAAGTGCAGTCCACCACGGCCAGCGGCCTGCCCCCGCTACAGGTCGAAGCCACGGCCTTTGCCTGGCTGGCACGCCAGACCCTGCGGGGACTGCCGGGCAACCTGGCGCGCGTGACCGGTGCGCACGGTCCGCGCGTGCTGGGCGCAGTCTATCCCGCCTAAGCTTCGGTGACCGGCTGCTCCGCCTGAGGCCGCAGGTTTTCCACGCGGTCCAGCCGGGCAAAAATCGCCGCCGACGCCAAGGTCAGCAGCCCCATGCAGGCAAACGTGGCCTGGAATGCGCGCAGGCTCTCGTGCGGATTGGCCTGGCCCCAGAGGTCATGGAAACCGGCCAGCACGGCCGCGGAAACAGCGACTCCCATGCCCATGGCCAGCATCTGCACCATGGACAGCAGGCTGTTGCCGCTGCTCGCATGGACTGCATTCAAGTCCTTGAGCGTGACCGTGTTCATGGCCGTGAACTGCATGGAATTGGTCGCGCCAAACACCAGCAACTGCACGATCAGCAGCCACAGCGGCAGGGCGGGGCCGATCAGCGCAAAGCTGGCAATCATCGCCGCCAGCACACAGGTGTTGGCAACCAGCGTGCGCCGGTAGCCCCAGTGCTGGATCAGTGCCGTCGCGATGCGCTTGACCAGCATGCTGGCCAGCACCGTGGGCAGCATCATCATCCCCGCCTGCATGGGCGAGTACTGCAAGCAGACTTGCAGCACCAGCGGAATCAGGAACGGCATGCAGGCGCTGCCCAGGCGGGAAAACAGATTGCCCAGCAGGCCTATGCGCAGGCTGCGCAGCGCAAACAACTCGGGAGCGAACAAGGGGTCGGGACGGCGCAGCGCATGCCACCAATAGGCGGCCAGGCTGCCCAGACCGGCGATCAGCAGCGCCACCGCACCAGCCAGCCCCAGCCACGACAGCCCATCGAGCGTCAGCGACACGGCCACCATGCCGAACGCCAGCAGCGCGTAACCCGCCACGTCAAAGCGCTTGACGTCGATGCGCGGCCCCTCGGACATGAAGCGCAGCGTGGCCAGCAGGCCCACCACGCCGACCGGTACGTTGACCAGAAAAATCCAGTGCCAGGTGACGTACTCGACCATCCAGCCGCCCAGGGTCGGGCCGACCAGGGGACCGATCAGGCCGGGAATGGCGACAAAGCTCATGGCCTTGAGAAATTGCTCGCGCGGAAAGGCACGCAGCACGGCCAGGCGCCCCACGGGCAGCAGCAAGGCACCGCCGCAGCCTTGAAAAATGCGCGCCACCACCAGCTGGTTCAGGCTGACCGCCAAGGCGCACAGCACCGAGCTGAGCACGAACAGCGCAATCGCCGTCAGATAGACCCGGCGCGTGCCGAAACGGTCGGCAATCCAGCCCGAGGCCGGAATGACCATGGCCATGGTCAAGGAATAGGCGACGATCACGGACTGCATGCGCAGCGGACTCTCGCCCAAGGCGGCCGCCATGGTGGGCAGCGCCGTGTTGACGATGGTGGCATCCAGCGTCTGCATGAAGAAGCCGATGGCGACCAACCACAGCAACACCGAATTCGAACGAGCGAGCGTCATGGAACAATCTCAGGAGTGCGGCAGCAGCGGCCACAAAAAAGCCGCCTGTGACAGGCGGCTGAGCAAAAAGCAATCGGACTCGATTTCAGTAGCGTTCACACCAGCCCTCGTTCCATGCAACTGGCGTGCCCCAGCAAAGAGGCACCGAGGAAGGGCCGCCCCGCACCGAGGGTGCCGTCCCCCTCCACCGAAGGATGAGAGGGGGAAGCGGCGACAGCCGCTCAGGGGGTGCTTCGTCTCAAGCCGAGAAGCTGGAGCCGCAACCACAGGTCGTGGTGGCGTTCGGGTTCTTGATCACGAACTGGGCGCCCTGCAAGTCTTCCTTGTAGTCGATCTCGGCGCCGACCAGGTACTGGTAGCTCATGGCGTCGATCAGCAGCGACACGCCATTCTTGCTCATGATGGTGTCGTCTTCGTTGGTGATTTCATCGAACGTGAAACCGTACTGGAAGCCCGAGCAACCGCCGCCCTGGACGAACACGCGCAGCTTCAACTCAGGGTTGCCTTCTTCGGCGATCAGGTCCGCCACCTTTGCCGCCGCGCTGTCGGTGAAAAGGATGGGAGAAGGCATTTCGCTCTGGATGTTTTCTGCAACGGCGCTCATGGGGATACTCCGATATTCAAGGTTTGGGATGAATGGTACTGCAAACCGGTCGGGAATTCTGGACAGCCCTGTCTTTGCCGCCAAAGCAAGTGGGGGCTTTGAAATGAAAAAAGCCACCCGAAGGTGGCTTTTCTTGCGGTCGCCGGATGCAAGCATCCGGCAAACAGCAGGACTTTGGGCTTAACGCTTGGAGAACTGCTTTGCACGACGAGCGCCGCGCAGACCGACCTTCTTACGCTCGACTTCACGGGCGTCACGCGTCACGAAGCCGGCTTGGCTCAGGACGGGCTTCAGGCCTGCGTCATAGTCGATCAGGGCGCGAGTCACGCCGTGACGGGTCGCACCGGCTTGGCCGGATTCACCACCACCGTGCACGTTGACTTGCACGTCGAAAGTTTCGAGGTTTTCCGTGAGTGCCAGCGGTTGCTTAGCAATCATGATGGAAGTCTCACGGCCGAAGTACTCTTGAATGTCTTTGCCATTCACAGTAATCTTGCCGGAGCCCTTCTTCAGAAACACACGGGCGACGCTGGATTTGCGACGGCCGGTGCCATTGTTCCAATCACCAATCATCTCAAGGCTCCTTAGATTTCCAGCGCTTTTGGCTGCTGCGCGGTGTGGGGATGCTCAGCACCACCGTACACCTTGAGTTTCTTGATCATGGCGTAGCCCAGAGGACCCTTGGGCAGCATGCCCTTGACGGCCTTTTCCAGAGCACGACCTGGGTGCTTCGACTGCATATCACGGAAGTTCGTGGCAGTGATGCCGCCCGGGTAGCCGGAATGACGGTAGTACACCTTGTCCAAAGACTTGGTGCCAGTCACTTTGAGCTGGGCTGCGTTGATGATGACGATGAAATCGCCGGTATCAACGTGAGGTGTGTAAATGGCTTTGTGTTTGCCGCGCAGACGGAGGGCAACTTCGCTGGCTACCCGTCCGAGCACCTTGTCGGTGGCGTCAATCACAAACCACTCGTGTTGCACCTCAGCGGGTTTTGCGCTGAATGTAGACATGAGTTTTCTCTTTTCGATAAGAGGGTTTGGCGGTCCTTTTCCACGGTCGGCGCTTCTCTGAAGGAAGCCTCTTAGGTGGCGATGCATGCGGCACTACATGCCGCAATACACTTCGCCGCGGGACCTTAAAATCGCTGCGAAGCCCTCCATTATACGAAATGGCGCGGCCCCTGTCCTGCATGGCTGTTGCAGCCATGCAAAAATACCTGTCTTACTCCAAAGACCCGCCATCTTGCCTCCCGGCTGCGGCTGGTTACCATTGCCCCATGTTCAGTTATCGCCACGCCTTCCATGCGGGTAACCACGCCGACGTGCTCAAGCACTCGGTGTTGATTGCCACTTTGCAATACCTCACGCAGAAAGACGCGGCTTTGACCGTTCTGGATACGCACGCCGGCGCGGGCCTGTACCGCCTCGACGGCGACTACGCCAGCAAGAGCGGCGAAGCCAGCGAAGGGGTGCTCAAGCTCGCCGAGACCCCGACCGCGGAGCTCGCGCCCATACTGCAGGAGTACCTGGCCCTGGTGCGCTCCTTCAATCAGGGCGGTGCCATCCGCAACTACCCGGGCTCGCCGTTCATCAGCCAGGCCCTGCTGCGTTCGCACGACAAGCTCAAGCTGTTCGAACTGCACCCCACCGACATGCGCTCGCTGGCCGGCAATGTCGCCCAGCTCGACGCCGGCCGCCAGCTGGCCGTGCTGCACGAGGACGGCTTCGAAGGCGTCAAGAAATTCCTGCCGCCGGTCGCGCGCCGCGCGCTGCTGCTGTGCGACCCCAGCTACGAAATCAAGACCGACTACGGCCGCGTGCTCGACATGGTGGCCGACAGCCTCAAGCGCTTCCCCACCGGCACTTACGCGGTCTGGTACCCCATCATTCCCCGCCCCGAAGCCCACGATCTGCCGCGCCGTCTCAAGACCCTGGCCGTCAAGGCCGGCAAGAGCTGGCTGCACGTGACGCTCACCGTGAAGAGCAACAAGACGTCCGAGCGCGGCGGCCTGCCCGCCAGCGGCATGTTCATCGTCAGCCCGCCGTTCCAGCTCAAGGAGCTGCTCAAGCCGGCCATGCCCCAACTGGTCAAGCTGCTGGGCCAGGACGGCAATGCCACGTTCACGCTGGAGTCGGGCGGCTGAAGGTTCAGCGCCCCCGCAAAAAGCCAGGCCTGCGCCTGGCTTTTTTCATCGCCGAACCACACGCAGTGGGGAGCGTGGGGGCCATTTTTCATGGCCGACAGGTTCTTCAGCGCTTGCGCGGTTTCGTCGGCGCCTTGATCGATTGGATGGGTTTGCGCGCCGGCGCCGGCTTGCGTATGGTTTTCTTGCCTTGGGCTGAACGCTTGCTGCCGGCGCCAGCGCTGGCACTGCCAAGGTCGTCGAACGCCTCCGGGCACTCCCGCTCGTCGTCGTCGAGCTGCCACAGCTCCACCGGCTTGATGCCCAGGCCAATCATGCCCAGCGCTTCGGCCGCGCCCTGGCTCAGGTCGATCACCCGTCCGCCCGAGAACGGGCCCCGGTCATTGATGCGCACCACCACGCCCTTGCCGGTGATGCTGCTGCGCACGCAGACGCGCGTGCCGAATGCCAGTGTGCGGTGCGCGGCCGTCAGCTCCTTGCTGTCGAAACGCTCGCCGCTGGCTGTGCGCCGGCCATGGAACTGCGGCCCATACCAGGACGCCAGGCCCTGCTGGTCGCTTTCGCGCGGTGGCGACAGCTCATAGGTCGAAGAGGTGGACGGCTCGGCCGGTGCCTGTGGCTCGGATTCGGCCGCTGGCGCCGCGGCCGGCTTGGGCGCACGCGTCGGCTTGCGCGGCTTGGCCGGAGCGGTTTCCACCGGACAGGGCTGGGGCATGGCATCGACCTCCCCGCCACTCACGAAGCATTGCGGCGCGCCATCGACCGGCTGCGTGACGGGCAAGGGCGCGCAGGCCGCGAGCAGCGACAAGGCACCCAGGCTGAGCCATTGGTTCAGCCGCCGGCGGCTGGAGTTGCGTTCATCCATACAGTCTTCCCGTGGAGGCCGCCGCAGCGCCGCAACGCCATGACCGCAATGGTTACAAGCCCAGGCTATCGCAGATAGCCAACACCGCAGCGCTCTGATTCATGGTGTAGAAGTGCAGGCTGGGCACGCCCTGGCTGCGCAGACGTTCGCACAAATCGTTCACCACTTCCAGGCCAAAAGCCTTGATGGAAGCAGTGTCATCGCCATAGCTTTGCAGGCGCAAACGGATCCAGCGCGGGATTTCAGCGCCGCAGGCATCCGAGAAGCGCAGCAACTGGGTCGAGCTGGTGATGGGCATGATGCCCGGTACCACCGGAATGTCCAAGCCCAGCGCACGGGCGCTGTCGATAAAGCGGAAATAGGCATCCGCGTTGTAGAAGTACTGGGTGATGGCCGAGTCGGCGCCGGCCTGGACCTTGGCGGCGAACGCCTGCATGTCGGCCTGGGGCGAGCGCGCCTGGGGGTGCATTTCGGGGTAGGCCGCGACTTCGATGTGGAAAGCGGTGTCAAACTCCTTGCGGATGAAAGCCACCAGGTCGCTGGCGTACTGGAACTCGCCGCCCAGGCCATAGCCGCTGGGCAGGTCGCCACGCAAGGCCACGAGACGCTGGATGCCCATGGCCTGCAGCTCGCGCAGCTCGGCACGCACCGAGGCCTGGGTCGCGCCCACGCACGAAAAGTGCGAAGCCGCGCTCATGCCTTCGGCCTGGATTTCCTGCACCAGGCGGAACGTGCCCGACTGGGTCGAGCCGCCCGCGCCATAGGTCACCGAGCAGAACTCGGGCCGGCGGGGCGCCAGTTGCTGGCGCACGCCGCGCAGTTTTTCCGCGCCTTCAGGGGTCTTGGGCGGGAAGAACTCAAAGCTGATCGGAAAGGTCGTCGCCTGGCTCATGCGCTCCTCCGCGCGTGGACAAAGAATTCACGGTTGCCGTCGCCGCCGGCGATCGGGCTGTTGATCCAGCCGCGCACTTCCAGGCCCAGTTCGGCCATGCATTCACGGATGCGCTTTTCCACCACGGCGTACGACGCCGCGTCGCGCACCATGCCGCCCTTGCCGATGTGCTCGGGCTGGAGTTCGAACTGGGGCTTGACCAGCATCACCAAGTCGCCTTCGGGCGCCAGGAACGGCACCACGGCCGGCAGCACCAGCGTTTGCGAGATGAAGGACAGGTCGCCAACGATCAGGTCGAATTGCTGGGAATCGTCAGGGGCGTCGTCGAACGCTCCGGCTTCGACCAGCGTGTCCACATCCAGCGTGCGCGCGTTGACGCGCTCCAGGCAGATGATTTTCTCATGGCCGCGCAGCGTCAGGTTCAGCTGGTCATGGCCCACGTCCACACCCACGACGCGCTCGGCGCCCTGCTGCAGCAGACAGTCGGTGAAACCGCCCGTGGACTGGCCCACGTCCAGGCACCACTTGCCCTGGGCCGAGACCTTGAACGAAGCCAGCGCGCCTTCGAGCTTGAGGCCGCCGCGCGACACATAGCGCGCCGCGGAGACGTCGAGCAGCTGCAGCTCGGCATCTTCGCTGAGGTCTTCGCTGTTCTTCTTGATGGCCTGCCACAGGCCGGTGGCCGCGGTACGCCACTCGACGCCGGAGGCGATCAGGCGCTGGGCTTGCGCGCGCGAAGCGGCCAGTCCCTTGTCTACAAGCAGTTGATCGGCACGCATGGAAAAATCCGTCTCAAAAAAGAAATCGCCGCCGACAGTCACAGACCACCGGCACAGTGCCCCCGAGGGGGCGAAAAAACATTCATGGCGCTCGCACCACGCACAGCTTACAAAACTGGCATGACCCAACAAAGGGGCAGCGAGGAAGGGCCGCCCCGCACCGAGGCTGCCGTCCCCCTCCACCGCAGGTTGAGAGGGGGAAGCGGTGTAAACCGCTCAGGGGGTACCTCAATACCGGTATGTGTCGGGCTTGTAAGGGCCTTGCGTCGAGACGCCGATGTAGGCAGCCTGGCCTTCGGTGAGTTCGGTCAGCATCGCGCCGACCTTCTTCAGGTGCAGGCGGGCGACCTTTTCATCCAACAGCTTGGGCAGCACGTAGACCTTGCCGACTGCATAGGCGTCGGGCTTGGTGAACAGCTCGATCTGGGCGATGGTCTGGTTGGCGAAGGAGGCGCTCATCACAAAGCTGGGGTGGCCGGTGGCGCAGCCCAGGTTCACCAGGCGGCCCTTGGCCAGCAGAATGATCTTCTTGCCGTCGGGGAACTTGATGTGGTCGACCTGGGGCTTGATTTCTTCCCACTCATACTTTTCGATCGAGGCGACATCGATTTCATTGTCGAAGTGACCGATGTTGCAGACGATGGCCTGGTCCTTCATCGCCAGCATGTGCTCGTGGCGGATGATGTCGCGGTTGCCGGTGGTGGTGACGAAGATGTCGGCCTTGTCGGCTGCCCACTCCATGGTCACGACCTTGTAGCCTTCCATCGCGGCCTGCAGGGCGTTGATGGGATCGATTTCGGTCACCCAGACCTGGGCGCTCAGAGCGCGCAGGGCCTGGGCGCAGCCCTTGCCCACGTCACCGTAACCGGCGACCACGGCGACCTTGCCGGCGATCATCACGTCGGTGGCACGCTTGATGCCGTCGACCAGCGATTCGCGGCAGCCGTACAGGTTGTCGAACTTGCTCTTGGTCACCGAATCGTTGACGTTGATGGCGCGGAACAGCAGCGTGCCCTTGGCCGACATTTCATTGAGGCGGTGCACGCCGGTGGTGGTTTCCTCGGTCACGCCGATGATTTGCGCCGACTTGCGGGTGTACCAGGTGCCGTCCTGGGCCAGCTTGGCCTTGATCGCGGCGAACATGATGACTTCTTCCTCGCTGCCGGGGTCGGCCAGCACGGACAAGTCCTTCTCGGCCTTCTGGCCCAGATGCATCAGCATGGTGGCATCGCCGCCATCGTCGAGGATCATGTTCGGGCCTTCGCCTTCGCTGCCCTTGGGGCCGAAGTCGAAGATGCGGTGGGTGTAGTCCCAGTAGTCGGCCAGCGACTCGCCCTTGATGGCGAACACCGGCGTGCCGCCGTCGGCGATGGCCGCGGCTGCATGGTCCTGCGTCGAGAAGATGTTGCACGATGCCCAGCGCACTTGCGCGCCCAGGGCCTGCAGCGTCTCGATCAGCACGGCCGTCTGGATGGTCATGTGCAGCGAACCTGTGATGCGCGCGCCCTTGAGCGGCTGGGCGGCGGCGAATTCTTCGCGGATCGCCATCAGACCGGGCATTTCGGTCTCGGCGATGCGGATTTCCTTGTGGCCCCAGCTGGCCAGGGAAATGTCGGCAATGGCCGACTCAACAGGGGTCATGGGAACAGCTGCGTTCATGGTTTTCTCCGTCTCGGATATCTGAAAAAACCACGCTCTGGGGGAAGGCACTCACCGCACAGACGACGTGGGCGAGCGTCGTTGCGAACGCCGGGGCCGCAGGGCCACAGGCGGGTTCCGAGCCTCACGCACCGCCAGACACCGAACCGGTGCGGGGTTGCGCTGCAACGCTCCTCGGAAAACGCGTATTGTACAAAAAAAGGCCATGCCATTGACCAGCGCGGGACGTTAGCGGGTAAGCAACGGATGTAACTTCTTCACCCGCAGCGCCAACACCCACACTCCGGCGAGCAGCGCCAGCATGCAGGCCACCAGCCCCGACCAGCCGGTCCGCTGCAGGAACCAGCCGCTGCCCGCGCCCAGCAGGCTGGAACCCAGGTAGTAGCCCAGCAGGTACAGCGACGACGCATGGCCCTTGGCCTGCTTCGCCAGGCGACCCACCCAGCTGCTGGCCACGGAATGGGCCATGAAAAAGCCTATGGTCAGCAGCACGATGCCGGTGATGATCCCGGCCAGCGCCGACAACAATGTCAGCACCAGGCCCAGCGCCATCAGCCCCACGCCGCCGAGCAGCACCGGCCCGCGCCCCAGGCGATCGGCCAGCGCGCCGCCCAGCGGCGACGCCACCACGCCGAACAGGTAGGCATAGAACACATGGCTGATCTGCAGCGGACTCAGCGCATAGGGCGAGCCGCCGAGCAGAAAGCCGACGTAGTTGTAGATGCTGACGAACACGCCCATCAGCCCGAAGCCGATCAGGAACAGGCACAGCAGGCCCGGCTGCGCCAGATGGCGGGCCCAGGCCTGCAGGTGGTAGGCGGCGCCCAAGCCGGCCTTGCGGGAGAAATTGCGCGACGCCGGCAGCAAGGCGTAAAAGCCCAGGGCCGCCAGCACATTG
The DNA here is from genome assembly GCF_025421555.1 of Acidovorax bellezanensis. Taxonomy (NCBI): domain Bacteria; kingdom Pseudomonadati; phylum Pseudomonadota; class Betaproteobacteria; order Burkholderiales; family Comamonadaceae; genus Acidovorax; species Acidovorax bellezanensis. Next base: position 75,684 of record NZ_JAODYH010000017.1, on the reverse strand, counting down.
ACCAGGCTCAGCGCGGCCAGCGCCACGTGCCAGTCCCAGTATTCGGTCATGACGCTCACCGCCACGCGCCCCAGCATGCCGCCCAGCGCCGAGCCGCCGACATACAGGCCCATGGCAAAGCCCAGACCCTGGGGCTCGATTTCTTCCGAAAGATAGGCCATGGCCACGGCCGGCACGCCGCCGAGCAAGAAGCCTTCGAGCGCCCGCGCCACCAGCAGCGCCTCCCAGCTGGGCGCGAACGCCGCGAACAGATTGCACAGACCGGCCAGCAGCATGGACACGAACATCAGGCCGCGCCGCCCCAAGCCTTCGGACAAGGCCCCGGCCAGCACGATGGACACCGCCAGGCAGCCCGTGCTCAGCGACAGCGACAAGGCGCTGGCCGCGGGCGTCACGCCGAAGTGGGCGACGAAGGCCGGCAGCAGCGCCTGCACGCAGTACAGCAGGGAAAAAGTCGCAAAGCCCGCGAGAAACAGCGCCAGGCTGATGCGGCGGTAGGCTGGCGAGCCGCGCACGGCCCCAGGAACTGGCGGCGCGGCGCTGGGGGAAAGGGTAGACATGGCCTGAGCAACGAAGAGGACGGACCCACCGATTGTGCAGCGCAACACCTCGGCCGGGTTCGCGTTTACCCCCATGCCGGCCGCCGCCGCTCCTCCACGACCATGGCAATGCCTCCGCGCGGCCCCAGACTCAGCGCGCGGCGGGCGTGCGCGACGGGCCCCGTGTCGAGCAAGCGCAGGCGATGGCTGTGCAGAATGGTGGCGACCACGACCTTCAACTCGTACATGGCAAAGGCCGCACCCAGGCAGCGGCGCGCCCCGCCGCCGAAAGGGATGTACTCGAACGGCGAATACTTGCGCTCCAGGAAGCGCTCGGGCCAAAAGCGCTGGGGCTCGGGGTAGAGCTCGGGTCGGGAATGCAGCAGCGCACTCGAAGCGCGCAGCACTTCGCCCGCTGGAATCGTATAGCCCAGCAGCTCGAACGGTGCGCGCACGACACGCGCCGGATCGACGACCGGCGGATAAAGGCGCAGACACTCCTTGCACACCAGGTCGAGATAAGGCAGGGCCGCCAGCGCTTCGGGCGCGGGCTCGGGCCCCAAGGCCTCGATCTCCTGCGCGACGCGCGCGAACACCGCCGGTTCGCGTCCCAGCCAATAGAAGATCCAGGTGAGCACAGTGGCCGTCGCCTCATGGCCGGCGAAGAGCAGTCCGCGCATTTGATCGAGGATTTCCGCATCCTCCATGCCCGAGCCGTCGTCGTAGCGCGCAGCCAGCATCCGGCCGAGCAGATCCGTGCCCGGCGCCCCCGACGCGCGGCGCTCGCGCATCTGCTCGCGCAGCAGGGCGCGCAAGGCGTCCACCGCGCGCTGGTTTCTGGCCCAAGGGCCATGGCCGCCCAGAACGCGACGCGCGGACGGAAACAGGAAAAGGATGACATGCAGCGACTCGATGAGTTCCAGCACCGCCGCACGGGTGCGCCTGACCCGCGCCTCGTCCTGCATGCCAAACACCACCCGGATCATGATGTCGAGGGTGATGCGCTGGGTCACGGCCAGCATGCGAAACGGCCGTCCGACCTCGACCTGCGCCATCTTTTCGTCGGCCACCGCGGCCATGGTCTCGCCATAGTTGCGCATGGCCGGCCCGCTGAACGCCGGCGCCAGGATGTTGCGGTCCTGCCGGTGGCGGTCGCCGGAAATCACCACGACCGAGGTCTCACCGAACACCGGCTCGATGAAGCCGCCGCCCCAGACATCGAAGCAGTCGGGGTGGGCCGTATAAATGGCACGCAGCGCCTGCGGGTTGCCGGTAAAGGTGACGGGGCGCGAAAAGTACGACACCCGGAACGGGTCGCCGTATCTTGCCGCCAGGCGTGCCAGCACCGGCGCCGGTGGCGTGAGCCCGGCCTGGAAGAAATTCAGCGGTCTAAGCCACCGCGGCCCCGGTGGCAGCGGGCGGGGACTCATGCCGGGCTCGTGGCTGCGGCGGGCTGCGCATCGCCGTCGATGCCGAAGCGGTCCTGCTCGGCGACGGCCAGCGACAGGCTCAGCTGCGCATCGACGGCGTCAAAGACGGTGTGGACCATGGCGATGGCGATCCGCGCCTGCTCGGCGCTCAGCGGCTCGCTCTTGAAGGGATAGCTTCGCGCGGGGTCGTCCTCGCCTTCGGCATGGGCGAGGTAATGCCGGTCGGCGAGGTAGTCGAGCCGCAGGGCCGTGTCGCGCTCGACGGTCCGCGCCAGCTCGCGGGTATTCGCAAAAAAGGCCTCGCCGCTGGCTTCCAGCGCCTCGAGCAGCCAGAAACGCAGCGCCGACGATTCGTGCGCGATCGCGAGCTTGGTGAACTTGGCGATGTTGCCGCGGTGGATGTCGGTGCCGGGATCGAGGAAGAGGAACTCGAGGGTGTCGCTGGCGCTCCAGCGCAAGGCATCGTCCATGCCCAGCGCGTCCCAGTCGTGCAGGAACAGTTCGCTGTGCGTCTCCAGCGCCTGCACCCAGCGGTTGAAAGCCAGCTCGTTGGGACTCTGCGGCGATCTGAAGCGCAGCGCATAGCGGTTCAAGTCGCGGTAGCCCATGATGTCCATCACCCACATCGGAATGAAACGCTGCAGCCGGCTCAACGCAGAAATGGGGCCGCGCGCCTGCAGCCAGGTGTAGAAAGGATGGCGCGCCGTGCGGGCCTTGCGGCCCTCCAGTACGCGCTGCACCTCCACATGGCGGCCCGTGATCGCCTGAGCGTGGGACGGCTGCGCTGCCGCTGGTGGGGGGCGCATCGGCGGCAAGGGGGAGCGCACGCGCCGCGGCACGATTCCGCGTTCCACGTAGTTGCGGGCATAGTCGTAAAAGCAGTCATGCATGCCGAAGAAGATGTCGAACATCGCGTTGGCCAACACCAAGGCTTTCTCGCGCCGCGGCGGGTCGAGTTCCTGGCGGTCGAAAACGCCTTCGGATGCAATCACATGCCCCTGCTCGCGATCGAGGTGGTAGTCGCCGAAATAGCGGTAGTCGACCTGCGTCTGTCGCCGCAGCTCGACCGCAATCGGGCTCACCGCGCTGAAGAAGGCGTTGCCGCAGGCTTCACCGGCCTCCGAATGGGCGAAGCGCAGCAAGGGATCGCCGCGGTCGACCACCGTCATCCGGGCGAAGTCGAACGCATAGGCGCGAAACGGCTCGGACTCGGGTGCCAGAAACAACCACCACAGGGCGTCGGACGCCCGCCAGCCCAGCTTTTCGTCGAGATGCAGCTTGCGCCAATCCTCCACAAACAGGCGCGAGTGCGTCTCGTCCTCGTCGGTGTTGCCGTTGATGACTTCCTGGAATGCATTGGAAACGCCTTCGAAGCGGATGAACCACAGGTTCATGTCCCGGAAGTTCATGACGAAATTCGCCATGATCGGCGCGATGTCGAGCTTGCGCCCCAGGGGAACCTGGGCGTCCCGCATCCACGCGAAGAAGGGATGGGCCGCCAGACGTTCCTTGCGGGCTGCAGCCAGCGCTAATATGCTTTTCATCGGACACGCTCCTCGTCGGTGGTGACGCATCGCGCCACAGAATCGGCGGTGGCAAGCAGCCATGCAGGGAACGCGTCCATGGCTTGCAAATGCCATCGTGAGACCCCATGTTTACAGAAGCCCTATCCGGGTCATGCCAGCCAATCCCGACGTAGTCATGTCATCAAATCCAGATGTCGCTGCGTCATCAGCGGCATGATCCAGGTCGCCGGACTTGCGCCGTGCCAAGGGGAAATCCGCTCCGTTTATTCCCGCCGCGGCCCACTGATGCGCCGCGCTCGGTAAAATCTCCGACTTCTTCGGGCCCCGTCGGCCGGCGCTGCCTCAGCGCCCAGCCCGCCAGCGCCTGTTCGCTTTCCTGCCGCCGGCTTCACCGCCAGCGGCCACGCACCCGTACAACACTGTGTCCTACGCATCTGAGACCCGGCGCCGCCGCACGTTCGCCATCATTTCCCACCCGGACGCGGGCAAGACCACGCTGACCGAAAAGTTGCTGCTTTTCTCGGGCGCGATCCAGATCGCGGGCGCCGTGAAGGGCCGCAAGGCCAGCCGCCATGCAACCTCCGACTGGATGGAAATCGAAAAGCAGCGCGGCATTTCGGTGGCCTCGTCGGTGATGCAGATGTCTTACCGCGACCACGTGGTCAACCTGCTCGACACGCCCGGCCACAAGGACTTCTCGGAAGACACCTACCGCGTGCTCACGGCCGTGGACTCGGCACTGATGGTGATCGATGCGGCCAACGGCGTCGAAGCCCAGACCCGCCGGCTGATCGAAGTCTGCCGCCAGCGCGACACGCCCATCATCACCTTCGTCAACAAGATGGACCGTGAAGTGCGCGATCCACTGGACATCATGGACGAGGTCGAGCGTGAACTGGGCATGCCTTGCTGCCCCATGACCTGGCCCGTGGGCCAGGGCAAGAGCTTCGGCGGCATCATCAACCTGCGCACCCAGACCATGACGGTGTTCGAGTCGGGCAGCGAGCGCCGCCCGCAGGACTTCGAAGCCATTCCGCTGACCGATGTGGACAATCTGCGCGGCCGTTTTGGCGACACTTTCGACACCGCCATGGAAAGCATGGAACTGGCCGTGGGTGCCTCGCCTGCCTGGGACCATGAAGCTTTCCTGGCCGGCAAGCTGACCCCCGTGTTCTTCGGCTCGGGCGTGAACAACTTCGGCGTGATGGAAGTGCTCGACGCGCTGGTCGACATGTCGCCCTCGCCAGGCCCGCGCGTCAGCACGCTGGTCGTGAACAAGCAGCCCGTGGTCAAGACCATACAACCCGAAGACACGGGTTTCTCGGGCGTGGTGTTCAAGGTCCAGGCCAATATGGACGCCAACCACCGCGACCGCATCGCCTTCGTGCGCGTGGCCTCGGGCCGCTACACCCCGGGCATGAAGCTGCGCGTGCAGCGCACCGCCAAGGACATGCGCCCGACTTCGGTGGTGACTTTCATGAGCCAGCGCCGCGAAGCCGTCGAGGAAGCCTACGCGGGCGACATCATCGGTTTCACCATCCACGGCGGCGTGCAGCTGGGCGACACCATCACCGATGGCGCGGCCCTGCAGTTCACCGGCCTGCCGTTCTTCGCGCCTGAAATGTTCATGACCGTGGTGCTCAAGAACCCGCTGCGCACCAAGCAGCTGCAGCAGGGCCTGGCCCAGCTCGGCGAGGAAGGCGCGATCCAGGTGTTCAAGCCCGATGCCGGCGGCAACATGCTGCTGGGCGCTATCGGCCAGCTGCAGTTCGAAGTCGTGCAGCACCGCCTCAAGGCCGAGTACGACGCCGACATCCGCCTCGAAGGCTGCCAGTACACCGGCGCACGCTGGATCACGGCCGACAGCCCGGCCGAACTGCGCGAGTTCGAGAACGCCTATGTGCTGCGCATGGCACACGACGCGGCCAACACCCTGGCCTACCTCTGCACTTCGCCCTACGACGTGCGCCTGGCCCAGGAACGCTTCCCCAAGATCCACTTCCACCCGCTGCGCGAGCACGCGGGTCTGTCGCTGCACAACAGCTGATCGAGATTGCCTGCCTGATGTCCAAGGAAAATTTGCTGCCCCTCGCGCAGTGGCCCCGCCCTGCCCCGGGCCAGTTGATCGGTGTGCTCACCGACATTGACGACACCCTGACCACCGACGGCGAAGTGCCCGCGCATGTGGTGGCCTCCATCGCCGCGCTGCGCGACGCCGGTCTCAAGATCGTGCCCATCACGGGCCGGCCCGTGGGCTGGAGCGTGCCTTTCGCCAGCGCCTGGCCGGTGGATTCCATCGTCGCCGAAAACGGCGCCGTGGCCCTGCGCCGCAACGCGGCCGGCGGCCTCGACAAGCTCTACCAGCAGGACGCAGCCACGCGCAGCGCCAACTTCGCGCGCATGCAGGAAGTGCTGGCGCAGATCGAGGCCAGCGTGCCCGGCGCGCGCCGTGCCACCGACTCCGCGGGTCGCGAATGCGACATCGCTGTAGACCACAGCGAATTCACCCAGCTGCCGCAGGCACAGATCGATGCATGCGTGGCCATCATGCGCGCGGCCGGCATGAACGCCACCGTCAGCTCCATCCATATCAACGGCTGGTTTGGCGCCCACAACAAGTGGGATGGCGCGCAATGGATAGTGCGCACCCTGTTCGACCGCGACCTGGCCGCGGAGCTCGACCGCTGGGTCTATATCGGCGACTCCACCAATGACCAGCTGATGTTCGAGCGCTTCGACAACAGCTTCGGCGTGGCCAATATCGCGCGCTTCGTGCCCCAGCTCGCGCACCTGCCGCGCTACGTCACGCCCAGCGAACGCGGCGAAGGTTTTGTCGAGCTCGTACAGGCCATCCTGGAGCGGCCCGCGGCCTGAAATCACTGCGCCGCCCACAGCGGCGCACGCATCTCACGATGGCCTCCGTCTCCAATCGAGAACGGAGGCCATCGTCCTTGTGGCGATGTCCGACAACACCTCTGTCAGGGACGGTTTCAGGGGGGAAACAGCACCTAAAATGCAGCAGCGTTCCTGTTCCTATGGCCCCCACACACAAGAGACAACTGTTATGCACATGATCCGCCGTTCCTTCGTTGCCACCTGCGTCGCCGCTGCTGCCGTGACCGCTGCCGGCCCTGCCCTGGCACAGTCCAAAGAAGTCAAGATTGGCTACGCACTGGCGATCAATTCGCACTACGGCGCTGCAGCCCAGGCCTGGGCGGATTCGACGGAAAAAGCCACCAACAATGCCTTCAAGTTCAAGCAGTTCCCTTCGTCGGCCCTGGGCGGCGAACGCGAGCTGATCGAAGGCCTGCAGTTGGGCACCGTGGAGGCCGTGATCGTGTCCACCGGCGCACTGAGCAACTTCGTGCCTGACGTCGGCGTGGTCGACATTCCTTTCCTGTTCCGTGACACCACCCACGCACGCGCCGTGCTCGACGGTGCTTTCGGCCAGGAACTGCTGGGCAAGTTCCAGAAGCGCGGCCTGATCGCGCTGTCCTGGGGCGAGCAAGGCTTTCGCCACCTGAGCAACAACAAGCACGCCGTGCAGAACGTGGCCGACCTCAAGGGCCTGAAGATCCGCGTGACGGAAAACCCGGTGCATATCACCGCCTTCCGCACGCTGGGTGCCTCGCCCACGCCCATGTCCTGGCCTGAAGTGATCGGTGCGCTGCAACAGGGCACGATCGACGGCCAGGAAAACCCGATTTCCGTGCTGTCCTCGGCCAAGCTGTGGCAAGTGCAAAAGCACTTGACGCTCACGGCCCACGTCTACGCGCCCGTGGCACTGATCGTCTCGCCCGGCTTCTGGGCCAGCCTGAACGATTCGCAGAAGGCCGCCTTCACGCAAGGCGCCAAGATCGGCGCCCTGGCCTCGCGCGCCTTTGTCGACTCGGTCGAGAAAAAGGGCGTGGAAGAAGCCAAGTCGCACGGCATGCAAGTCGTGGAAAAGGTCGACCAGGCCGCGTTCCGCACCGCCCTGGAGCCTGCCTACAAGCAGTACGCGACCAAGTTCGGCCAGAAGACGCTGGACGGCATCGCGAACGCTAAGTAAGCACCCCCTGAGCCGCTTCGCGTCTTCCCCCTCTCAACCTTCGGTGGAGGGGGACGGCAGCCTCGGTACGGGGCGGCCCTTCCTCGCTGCCCTGCGTTGGGGCACGCCAGTTTCCAGGGCTCCAGGTCGTGCGAGCGCCACGGAAAACTGACTCTTTTTCAGAAAGCGGCTGCGCCGGCACTTTTGGGTGCATTGAGCGGCAGCCGACCCGCATATGCTTGACCGAATCGAACGCACACTCGTAGCCACCAATCGCTGGCTGCTCATCGTGCTGCTGCTGGCCATGGCCTGCATCGTCTTTGCCAACGTGGTGCTGCGCTACACCACGGGCGACTCCATCGTCTGGGCCGAAGAAGTGGCCCGCCACATGATGATCTGGGTCACCTTCCTGGGCGCGGGCCTGGTGCTGCGCTTTGGCGGCCATGTGGCCATCGACAACCTGCACCGCGCCGTCAGCACCCGCACGGCCCGCATCCTGCGCACCATCGTCGTGCTGGGCATTGCCGGCTTCTGCGTGTTCATGACCTACTTCTCGGTGCTCTACGCCTGGGCCACGCGCTTTCAGACCACGGCCGCCACCGACATTCCCATCGCCTACATCTACCTGGCCATGCCCGTGGGCTTTCTGCTGATGCTGGTGCATCTGCTGTTTGTCGCGCGCAACTACATCGCCGGCGGCGACTATGCCGACTCCGACGAGATGAATGCGGACGCTGCGGCGTCCATCTGAAGGTTTACACCATGGGTATCACCCTTTTTATCGCCATCATCGTCCTGCTCGTGCTGGGCTTTCCCGTGGCTTTCGCGCTGGCCATTTCGGCCGCATTGGCCGTGCTCGTCGGCGGACGCTACCCGCAGCTGGTGGTGTTCAAGGAAATGTTCACCGGCATCGACAGCTTTCCGCTGATGGCCGTGCCCTTCTTCATCCTGTCGGCCGAGCTGATGTCGGGCGGCGCCCTGACCCATGTGCTGCTGCGCTTTGCGGCGCAGTTCGTCGGCCACCTGCGCGGCGGCCTGGGCTACGCCAACGTGCTGTCGCTGACGCTGTTCTCGGGCATTTCCGGTTCGGCCCTGGCCGACGCCGCGGGCCCGGGCTCGATGATGGTCAAGATGATGGACAAGGCCGGCTATGCCCGCCCCTACGCCGCGGCACTGACGGCCAGCACGGCCATCGTCGGCCCCATCATTCCGCCGTCGGTCAGCATGATCATCTACGCCATGCAGGACGAGAACGTCTCGGTCGGCGGCCTGTTCATGGCCGGCTTCATTCCCGGCATATTGATCGCCCTGGCCATGGCCGGCGTCAACTGGTGGGTCTGCAAGAAGCGCGACTACCATTCGAGCGAACCGCGCCCCAGCGCCCGCGAAATGTGGATCACCAGCTTCAAGGCCATTCCGGCGCTGATGCTGATCGTGCTGATCGTCGTCGGCATCCGTTTCGGCATCTTCACGCCCACCGAAGCCTCGGTCGTGGCGGTGTTCTACGCGCTGGTCTGCGGCAAGTGGATTTACCGCACGCTGGAATGGAAAGCCATTCCCGGCATCACGGCGCGCTCGGCCATGCTGACGGCCTCGGTGCTGCTGGTGATGGCCACTTCGGCGGCCTTCGCCTGGGTGCTGACGGTGGAAGGCATTCCGCAATACCTGTCGGAGCTGATCGTCGGCTGGCAGCTCTCGCCGACCATGTTCCTGGTCGCCGTGAACATTCTGCTGCTGGTCTTCGGCATCTTCATGGAGCCGCTGCCTGGCGTGATGATTCTGGTGCCCATCCTGGCCCCCATCGCCTTCAGCCTGGGCATCGATCCGACCCACTTCGCCATGGTGGTGATCGTCAACCTGACGCTGGGCATGATCACGCCTCCGGTCGGCGGCCTGCTGTTCGTGACCGCTGTCGCGACGCGCGTGTCCATCACCGATCTGACGCGCGAAATGCCGCTGTTCCTGCTGGCCCACCTCGTGGTGCTGATACTGCTGACCTTCATCCCCGAACTGTCGACCTGGCTGCCGCATACGCTGGGCTTCCAGTAAACCGGGATCCCACGTTCCCATGCAAAAAAGGCTGCCCACGGGCAGCCTTTTTTGCATGGGGCAGCAGGTGCTCAGCCGACGATGGCCGACACGTCCAGCACGTACATCTGGCGCTGATGCTCGTGCACCGAGTCTATGCAGACCTGGCGGCCGTCGCGGCTCCAGCGCGGGTGCAGGTCGCAGCGGTTTTCCTTGCTCAGCTCGGGCGTGGCGTAGAAGCTGCCCAGGTTGCGGCGCTCGCCGGTCTGCATGTCGAACAGGAACAGAAAGCGTTCGTGCGTCTTGTCGTCGGGATAGGTGTCGCTGAGCATCCAGCGCGTGCTCACGGGCGAGAAGGTCATGTGGCCGTTCTCGACCAGCACGCCGCGCCCGACCACCTGCACTTCGCCGCCTTCGACGTCATGGTAGAGGTGGTAGTGGATCTCGCCCGCATGCGGGCCCCAGACGATGATGTGGCTGTCGTCCTGCCACAGCGGGTGCGAGATCTGGTACTCGGACTTCTCGTAGTCGAAGGTGCCCACGGCGCTGGGGTCGAAATCGGCGGCCAGCTGCGGCAGCGGGTGGTCCGAGCATTCGAGCAGGCGCATGTCGGAACCATCGGGGTTCATGGTGATCAGGCGGTGCAGGAAGCAGGTCTCATCCTTCACGCGCTCGGTCCAGCGGTGCAGGAACAGGATGCGCGACGAGGCCGGGTTGACTTCGATGTGGCTGACCCAGTGGATGGCCTGGTCCATCGACGCCCGGGGATGGAAAGCTTTCAGACCGGCGTAGCTGACCAGCAAGGCGGCTTCGCCCGTGGCCAGGTCCATGCGCCAGATACCGTCATCCTCTGGGGCCAGCGGCAGCGCGAACGGGCCGCCGACTTCGCTGTAGCCAATCGTCTCATGCGTCACGTACAGGCGCCGGTAGTTGACCGACAGCGCCCAGGCGCTGCTGGGCGCGACCACGTAGACCGGCATGGGCAGCACGCGCCGCGCCTGCGTATCCACATCGACCACCACCGCGCCAAAGCCGGGGTAGCGGGCCGACATGTCGCCCGTGCGGTCGTTGTAGATGAGCTGGCGGCCGGCAGCGCCGTCCAGCCACTGCAGCTGGCTGCCCATCTGCCAGTTCCAGGCACCTGTCTCGCCCACGGCGTGGAAACGGTCGCCATCCTGCGTGTCGAAATAGCCGATGGTGGCCTTGGCGTCGGGCGTCAGGTACTGGTCCATCGCCGGCGTGCGCTGGCCGGCGATCAGGCGGTTGGTCTTGTCCCAGTTGGACTTGTTGTAGTAGCCGAAGAAATGGTGCTGGCTGCCATCGCCCACGCGGCGGCAGGGCACATAGGGGGCGGCGTTGGAAGATTCGGTCATACGGAAAGTGAAATGCTCAAATGAATCTGCCCGGTGGTCCGGGCAGAGGGATATCGGGGCTGCGCTCGAGACAGGCCTCAGTCGGCCGAGACCTTGCCTTCGAGGATCACGCGGTCCCAACGGACTTTTTCCTGGGCCACGAAACGCTGGGCTTCAGGCAGGCTGTTGGCCACGGCCGTCATGCCCTGGTCTTCCAGGCCCTTGCGGAACTCGGGCGTGTTGATCACCTTGCGCACATCGGCGCTGATCTTGTCGACCACGGCCTGCGGCACCTTGGAGGACACGGCCACGGTGGTCCACGACGTGGCTTCGAAGCCCTGGATGCCGGCTTCGGTGGCCGTGGGCACGTCGGGCAGCGCGGCCAAGCGCTGCTTGCCGGTCACGGCCAGCGCTTTCATCTTGCCGGCGCGGATGTGGCCCAGCACCGTGGGCGGGTTCTCGAACATCAGCTGGATCTGGTTGCCCAGCAGGTCGTTGAGCGCGGCCGAACTACCGCGGTAGGGCACATGGACGATGGGCGCACCCGACTGCAGCTTGTACAGCTCGCCCATCATGTGCACCGACGAGCCCACGCCGGCCGAGCCGAAGTTGACGGTGCCCGGCGCCTTCTTGGCCAGCGCCGTGAGCTGCTGCAGATCCTTGACCGGCAGTCCGGGCGAAGCCACCACCACGTGGGGCATTTCCGCCAGCACCGTCACCACGCGCAGGTCGGTGGCAGGGTTGTACGACAGCTTCTTGTAGATGCCATAGGCCGCATGCAGGCCGATGGAGCCGACCATCAGCGTATAGCCATCGGCGGGCTGGTCGACCACGTAGCGGCCGCCCAGGTGGCCGCCAGCGCCCGGCTTGTTCTCGACCACCACGGTCTGATCCCAGAGGCGGCTGAGCTTGTCGGCCAGCATGCGGGCCTGGACGTCCGAGCTGCCTCCGGCCGTGAACGGAACAATGATGCGCACCTGGCGAGAGGGGTTGGGGAAGGCCGCGTTGTCTGCCCAGGCGCCGGTAGTGCAGGCCATGAGGGTGGCTGCCAAGGCCGTCAGCCCAAAACTCCGGCGCGCAAATTGTTGGTTCATGTGGATGCCTTCTGGAAAAGAGTGTCGCGGCACGACCGCGGCGTTGTCTGTGTATGAATCCAGTGTAGGGAGCGCAGACCACGCTGCAAAATGCATTTTTCCGCATCACCTATACAGGATTGGTATACCCTCGCCACCATGCCCCGCCCTCTGAGTTTTCGCGAAATTGAAGCCTTCCGTGCCGTGATGCAGGCCGGAACGACCACGGCCGCGGCCCAACTGCTGCACACCACCCAGCCGTCGGTCAGCCGCCTGCTGACCCAGATGCAGGCCGGCGCCGGTCTCAAGCTGTTCGACATGCACAAGGGCCGGCTGCGCCCCACGCCCGAAGCGCTGGAACTGTACGCCACCGTGCAACAGCATTTCGTCGGCCTGGAGCGCATAGAGCGCGACCTGCAAGGGTTGCGCCAGTCGGGCGCGGGCACGCTGCGCATAGGCTGCACGCCGGCGCTGGGCCTGTCCGTGCTGCCGTCCGTGGTGCATGCCTTCGTGCAGCAGCACCCGAGCACGCCGATCAGCCTGCAGACCCTGGGCACGGCCCATCTGCGCGAAGGCCTGCAGCTGGGCCAGTTCGATCTCGTGGTCAGCACCCTGGCCATAGACTCGCCCGACCTCAGCGCCACCGTGCTGCACCGCAGCCATGCGGTCTGCGTGATGCACCCCGACCACCCGCTGGCCCAGCGCCAGACGCTGCATGTCAGCGACCTGCAAGACCAGTTGCTGCTCACGCTCAACGCCGACGACAACATCTTTCTGCAGCTGCAGCAGACCATGCAGAAACATGGCGTGCAGGCACGCTCGACCATAGAGACCACCTACTCGTCGACCATTTGCAGCCTCGCGGCCGAAGGCACGGGCATAGGCGTGGTCAACCCCTATGTGGCGAACAAGTTCGCGTCGGAGCTGGCCATACGGCCGCTGCTGCCGCAGTGCGCGGTCGAGATCGCGCTGGCCCTGCCCCTGCACCGCGCGCCTTCGGGCCGGGCCGATGTCTTCGTGCAGCTGCTGCGCCAGCAGCTGCAGACCGGCCAGCGTCCTGGCTAAGCCCCTGTTCAGTCACTTGGCGAAGGCGAAGTTCCGTTGAATGCGCCGCCCAGCGGCTTGCCGGCACAGCTGCTCAGACGCTGCGGCAGCGTGCCGTCGAGAAAATAGTCGGCGACCTGGCGATCGACGCATTGCGTGCCGTACGGAAACACGCCGTGCTCGTACTCATCCTCGACCACGATCATGCGCGCCTGGGGCAAGGCCGCCAGCGTTGCCATCGCGCCCTCGACGGGGGTTTGTCCGTCGTAACGGCTTTGCAGCATCAGCAAGGGTGCATTCTCGGTCGTTGTCGCAGCGGGAAACGGCCGTGTCGGCAGGGTCCAATGGGCGCAGAAATTGCCTGCCGCGAATCCGCCAGCGGTCGGATAACGCAGCACAGCCTCGTGGCTCTTATCCAGCCAGTACTGCGCATCGCCCACTTTGGCGGACTCGTTGCAGCGCACGCTCATCAGCACGTTGAAGGTCGGTAGGATTCTTATCCTGCCGTCCGCATCCTGCACAGCCATGGTGTCTGGCCCGTCGTCGTCGTCGTCGTCGTCTCCAGTCAGCTTGTCGACCAAGGCAAGCGCGAATTTTTTCACGTCTGCATTGATCCTCGGCACCGGCGAAAAAGCATCGTGGCTTTCGATCAGGATTCTCATCGCTTCCTCGTCCGCATCTGGATGTGCCTGCATCAACGCATGCAGCCCGACCGCCGCGCTCATCCAAAGGATGCTGTCCTGAATCTTGGAAGACTTCGCGAACTCAATGTTGTCGAACAACACCTCCTGCAGCTCCGGCGACAGTGCCAGCAGCGCATTGCGCAGCGTCGCGGCATCGCCGAGCCCGAGCTTGTCGTCGTGGCGAGCGGCATACGGCAGCATGACCTGGTCCAGGATCCGCTGCGGGCCCAAACCCTTGTCGGACACCCATGCGAGGGAGTCGGCAATATTGTCCACACCGTCGAGCAGCATGCGCCCGACGCGATCGGGAAACAGGCGCGCATACCAGGCGCCTAGCCAGGAGCCGTAGGAGTAGCCGATGTAATTGAGCTTGGACTCGCCGAGCACGGCGCGCAGCAGATCCATGTCGCGCGCCGTGGCATCGGTATGGATGTGCTGCGTCAGCGGATTGCTCAGGCAGGCCTCGGCCTGCAAGCGCGCGTTGTGCTGGACGGCTTGCAGATTCTCGGCGCTGCGGTTGAAGGTGTAGCTCCCGAACTCTGCGAACGTACCCGCCGCATCGCAGTTCAGTGGGTTGCTCGCGCCAGTCCCTCTGGGTGAAAAGCCGATCAGATCGTAACGGCCCGCCATCGCCTGCAGCCGCGCGTCATCCGACGCCATGAGTTGGAAACCCGTGTAGACGGCGGTCATCAGGCCGTTCACTCCCGGACCGCCGGGATTGAACACGATCGCTCCCAGACGCTGCGTCGGTTGCGCCACCGCCACGCGCAACACCTCTATCTTCAACTCGGCGCCAGCGGAGTTGTCGTAGTCCATCGGCACACGCATCCGTGTGCATTGCGCATGCTTGCCGTACAGCGCCAGCGCCTGATTGACGTCCTCGCCCAGCATCTCAGGATCACACGCCTGCCAATCAAGCTTCTGCTCGGCAAAGGTTGCCAGCGGGGCATCCTGAGTCTGCGTCGCGACGCCATTGCCATCACCGCCGCAGGCGGCCATCAGGCCGGCGATCAGCGCTGCAGCAGCACATCGGCCCCATCGTTGAAACAAAAACGCTCTCATGGTGATTCCTTGGGCAGCAATTGCTGCGTCTACCTCTATGAACTGTGAAAAATCGATGCAGCGTGTTCAAGCTCACGCAGGCAGACGCAAGCGACCGGGACCGCTGTCTCGCTGGAACATCAGAAGCGGTGTCTGAGCGACCCGCTGGCAAACCCGGACCGTTGAACGGGTCGCCACTGCCGACAAAAATGCTGTCGCGCGCATGTCCTCCGCCGCAACACATGCCTGGGGCGGCGGCATAGGTCGGGCGCCAACATCCATGCATGCTTGCAAAGCCATCTGGATGCCAGTGAGTCACCTTACGGAAACAAAGGTTCCAGCCGAACTGGCGCGGAGGGGGTCGCTGATACCAAGACCCCGTCTCAAGCCGCTGTTGCGCACGCTCCTGCAGAACTACGGCTGACTCTTTTCCACCTGCAGGTCCGCGTCACAGCCCACACCCGCCGCAATCCAGCGCCGCGCCAGAAGCAGCCGCAAGCGGCCGCGCCAGCGCTGCCAACGGCCAGGCGCAGCGGCAAGCGCCTTGGCGTCTTCGAGCACGCCGCAGCGGTAATGCCCGCCCTCATCGTCCCAGCGCAGCGCGCTGCAAGCGCCCGTGCGGCGGCGCGAGACCAGCATGCCCATGGGGCAAGGCTCGGCCAGGCAGCACAGGCCGCAGCCATTGCAGGGCGCGCCCAGCAATGGCTTGGCCGGCGCCTGCTCATGCCACAGCACGGCGTATTCGCGCATCAGGTTCGCGCCAGCACCGAGGCCAAAGCCTGGCCCGTGTGCGTGCCCGCCGCCACCAGCGCTTCCGGCGTGCCCGCGGCAACAATGCGCCCGCCGCCGTTGCCGCCTTCGGGCCCCAGGTCTATGACCCAGTCGGCTTCGGCGATCACATCCAGGTCATGCTCGATCACCACGACCGAATGCCCGCCATCGACCAGGCGGTGCAGCACCTGGATCAGCTTTTCCACGTCGGCCATGTGCAGGCCCACCGTGGGCTCGTCGAGCACGTACAGCGTATGCGGCGCCTTGTTGCCGCGGCGCGCGATGTCGTCGCGCACCTTGGTCAGCTCGGTCACCAGCTTGATGCGCTGGGCTTCGCCGCCGCTGAGCGTGGGCGAAGGCTGGCCCAGGGTCAGATAACCCAGACCCACGTCCTCGAGCAGCTGCAGCGGGTGGGCAATCGCCGGCATGCTGGCGAAGAAACCGACGGCTTCGTCGACTTCCATCTGCAGCACGTCGCCAATGCTCTTGCCGCGCCAGGTGACGGCCAGCGTTTCGGGATTGAAGCGCGCGCCGTGGCAGGTGTCGCAAGGTACTTTGACGTCGGGCAGGAAGCTCATCTCTATGGTGCGCAGGCCCTGGCCTTCGCAGGCCGGGCAGCGGCCTTCGCCGGTGTTGAACGAGAAGCGCCCCGGGCCGTAGCCCCGCGCGCGCGCTTCGAGCGTGTCGGCAAACAGTTTGCGAATGGTGTCCCAGAAACCGATATAGGTCGCGGGGCAGGAGCGCGGCGTCTTGCCTATGGGCGTCTGATCGACTTCCAGCACCCGGTCTATGCCTTCAAAGCCGCGCAGGCCCGCGCAGCCGACCAGTGCCGGGGCCTGGCCCGCGTCCATGGCTTCGCGCCCCGCATGGGTGCTGCGCTGGCTGACCCAGGCCGCGACATTGGTCCACAGCACATCGCGCGCCAGCGTGGATTTGCCCGAGCCGCTGACTCCGGTCACGGCGACCAGGCGCTTGAGCGGCAGGTGGGCATCGACGCGCTGCAGGTTGTGCAGGTCGGCGCCCAGTACGCTGAGCCAGTGCTGCGGCCCGCTGCCCCGCGGCGCGGGCTGGGCCAGCGCCGCGTTGGCGGTCGCGCTGTCGGCCTGCAAGGCGGCCGTCGCATCGGCGGCGATCTGCTTTTTCGTGCGCTTCTTGGGCGCTTCGACGGCTTCGGGCTCGGCGGCTTGTGCCACCGGCGGCCAGACCACGGGACGGCGCGGCTGGAAGGGGTGGCGCATGGCGTGCAGCAGGTAGCGACCGGTGACCGATTCGCCGGCCTGCATCACGTCCTCGGGACTGCCCTGGGCCACCAGGCGGCCGCCGCGCTTGCCGGCGCTGGGGCCGATATCGATCACATGGTCGGCGCGGCGAATCGTGTCTTCATCGTGCTCGACCACCACCAGGGTATTGCCCTTGTCGCCCAGCTTGTGCAGGGCGTTGAGCAGGATGTGGTTGTCGCGCGCATGCAGGCCTATGGTCGGCTCGTCGAGCACATAGCACACGCCTTGCAGATTGCTGCCCAGTTGCGCCGCCAAGCGGATGCGCTGGGCCTCGCCGCCGCTGAGCGTGGGCGCGCCGCGGTCCAGCGTCAGATAGCCCAGGCCGACTTCTTCGAGGAACTCCAGACGGCCCTGGATTTCGGGCAGCAGGTCGCGCGCGATGTCGGTTTCGCGTCCGCTCAACACCAGCGCCTGCGCCCAGGCGCGCACGTCGCTGACCGCCAGGTGGGCGATGTCGGTAATGCCCACGCCATGAAAGCGCACGGCCCGGGCCGTGGCATTGAGCCGGCTGCCGGCGCAGGTCGGGCAGGCCACTTCGGCCAGATCCTCGACTTCCTGGCCTTCGAATTTCACTTCGCGGCCACGGTTGTCTTCGGCCATCAAGGTGTCGTCATAGACCTTGCGCTGGTCCTTGCTGAGTTGCACGCCCGTGCCCACGCAGTCGGGGCACCAGCCGTGCTTGCTGTTGTACGAGAACAGACGCGGATCGAGTTCGGCGTAGCTGGTCGCGCAGACCGGGCAGGCGCGCTGGGTGGAAAACACCTGCAGCTGCCCCAGGCCGGCCGTGCTTTGGCCGCCCGCCATGGCCGCGGCCAGATCGCCAATGCCGCTGAGCACGTGCAGCACGCCCTTGCCCAGCTCCAGCGTCTGGGTCAGGTGGGCGCGCAGCTCGGCTTCGTTGCGCGGCGTGACTTCAATGCTGGCCACGGGCAGGTCGATGCTGTGTTCCTTGAAGCGGTCCAGGCGCGGGAAGCCCGTGGTCGGCAGGAACTCGCCGTCCACGCGCAAATGGGTGTAGCCGCGCGGCCGGGCCCAGTCGGCGAGTTCGGTATAGACGCCCTTGCGGTTGACCACCAGCGGCGCCAGCAGGCCGATGTGCTGGCCGCGGAACTGCGTCATCAACTGGGCGGCAATGCTTTCCGGCGTCTGCGGCTGCACGGCCGCGCCGTCGTGGATGCAGTGCTGGGTGCCCAGCTTCACGTACAGCAGGCGCAGGAAATGCCAGACTTCGGTGGTCGTGCCCACCGTGGATTTGCGCCCGCCACGCGACAGCCGCTGCTCGATGGCCACCGTCGGCGGAATGCCGTAGACCGCGTCGACTTCGGGCCGCCCCGCGGGCTGGACGATGGAGCGCGCATAGGCGTTGAGCGATTCCAGGTAGCGGCGCTGGCCTTCGTTGAACAGGATGTCGAAGGCCAGCGTGGACTTGCCCGAGCCGCTGACGCCGGTCACCACATTGAACTTGCCGCGCGGAATGTCCACCGACAGCTGCTGCAGGTTGTGCTCGCGCGCATTGACGATCTGGATCACGTTCTTCGCCGCCAGCGCAGGCACGGCCCGGGCCCGGCTGGGGTAGAGCATGGGCGCGACTTCGGTCACCAGTTGGCCGCCCACGCCCATGGCCAGGTCGTACTCGCGCAAGGCCTGGGCGGTGTGCGAAGTCGGGTGCTGGCGCACGTCTTCGGGCGTGCCCTGGGCGACGATATGGCCGCCGCCTTCACCGCCTTCGGGGCCCAGGTCGATCAGCCAGTCGCTGGCGCGGATCACGTCCAGGTTGTGTTCGATGACGATCAGCGAATTGCCGGCTTCGAGCAGCTTGCGCAGCGCGCGCATCAGCTTGGCGATGTCATCGAAATGCAGGCCCGTGGTGGGCTCGTCGAACAGGAACAAGGTGCCCTTGCGCGCGATGGCCTGGCGCGACTTGGACGCGGTCTTGGCGGCCTCGGCCAGAAAGCCCGCGAGCTTGAGGCGCTGGGATTCGCCGCCGCTGAGCGTGGGCACGGGCTGGCCCAGCTTGACGTATTCCAGCCCCACTTCGACGATGGGCTGCAGCGCGCGCAGCACGTCACGGTCCTGGGCGAACAGCGCCACCGCTTCGCTCACCGTCAGCTCCAGCACATCGGCCACGCTCAATTTGCGCGGCTGCAGCTCGCCCTGGGCGTGGCGCTCGATGTGCACTTCAAGAATTTCCGGACGGTAGCGCAGGCCGTTGCAGTCGGGGCAGCGCAGGTAGACGTCGGACAGAAACTGCATTTCCACATGCTCGAAGCCCGAGCCGCCGCAGGTCGGGCAACGGCCGTCGCCGCTGTTGAAACTGAATTTGGAGGCCGTATAGCCGCGCTGGCGCGACAACGGCACCACGGCGAACAGCTCGCGAATGCTGTCCCAGGCGCCGACATAGCTGACCGGGCTGGAGCGCGCCGTCTTGCCGATCGGTGACTGGTCGACAAACACCACGTCGCTCAGCTGGTCCGCGCCCGTCAGGCGGTCGAAGGCGCCCGCGGCGTCCGTGGGCTTGCCGAAGTGGCGCAACAGCGCCGGCGCCAGCACGTCCTGGATCAGCGTGGACTTGCCCGAGCCGCTGACGCCGGTGACGGTGACCAGGCGCTGCAGCGGAAATTCGAGGTCCAGGTGCTGCAGGTTGTGCTCGCGCGCGCCTTCGAGCACCAGCCGCGGCGTGGTTTCCGTGACCATGCGCTTGAGGCCGAAACCGACCTGCTTGCGTCCGCCCAGATAGGCGCCGGTCAGCGTATCGGCATGGCGCAGTTCTTCGGACGTGCCGTCGAACACGATCTGCCCGCCGCGCGCGCCCGGGCCCGGGCCCATGTCGATCACGCGGTCGGCGGCGAACATCACGGCCGGATCATGCTCGACCACGACCAGCGTATTGCCCGCGTCGCGCAAGCGCTGCATGGCTTCGGTGATGCGCTGCATGTCGCGCGGGTGCAGGCCAATGCTGGGCTCGTCGAGCACGAACAGCGTATTGACCAGCGAAGTGCCCAGCGCCGTCGTCAGGTTGATGCGCTGCACTTCACCGCCGCTGAGCGTGCGGCTTTGCCGGTCCAGCGTCAGGTAGCCAATGCCCACGTCGGCCAGGTATTTGAGCCGGGTGTGGATTTCGGCGTGCAGCATTTTCAGCGCCTGGGCTTCGCCGTCAGAGGCCCGGGTCTGGGCCGGCGGCGCCAGCGACGCAAAAAACTGCTGCAACCGGTTGATGGACAGCTGCATCAAATCGTGCAGGCACAGGCCCGGCAGGGCTTCGAGCTGCTCGCGGCGCCAATCCACGCCTGCGGGCATGAAGCGCTTGCCAGGCGGCAGCACGGCGTCGGCGGCCGGCTTGCTGCCCAGGCGCCACAACAGGCTTTCGGTCTTGAGCCGCGCGCCCCCGCAGGTCGGGCATTCGGTATAGCTGCGGTACTTGGACAAGAGCACGCGGATGTGCATCTTGTAAGCCTTGCTTTCCAGGTACTCGAAGAAGCGCTTGATGCCGTACCAGGTCTGGTTCCATTTGCCGTTCCAGTTCGGCGAGCCGTCGAGCACCCAGGCCTTTTGCTCGGCCGTCATCTTGGCCCAGGCCGTGTCGCGCGGAATGCCTTCGGCCTCGGCGTGGCGCAGCAGATCGTCCTGGATTTCCTTCCACGCCGGCGTCTGTATGGCCTTGACCGCGCCGGTGCGCAGCGTGAGCTTGTCGTTGGGAATCACCAGCCCCCAGTCGACGCCGATCACGCGCCCGAAACCGCGGCAGGCATCGCAGGCGCCCACGGCGGAATTGAAGGAGAACAGCGACGGCATGGGCGTGGTGTAGCCCAGGCCGCTTTCGGGGCAGTGCAGGCCCAGCGCAAAGCGCCACAGCACGGGCTCGCCCTCTTCGGGCAGGCAGTAGACGGTCATGTGGCCGCTGCCGCGCTTGAGCGCCACTTCAACGGCTTCCATGGCCCGCGCGCGCTCGGTGCGGCCCAGGCGGAAACGGTCGGCGATCACGTCCAGCATCTTGACGCGCGTGGGTGCGGCGGCGGCTTTCTTGGATTTTCCCTTGGTGCCTTCCGGCGCAGCTGCCGGGGCGAGCTCGACCTCGCGCTCGGCCTGGACCTTGGTGAAGCCGCTGGCCGACAGCCACTGCTCCACCTCCTCGGCCGACGTATTCGCCGGCAACTCCACGGCAAACGTGATGGCCAGGCGCGGATCGCCGGCGGCGGCGCTGCGGCGCGCAAGCTCGGCATAAATCGATTCGGCCGTGTCGTGCTGCACGGGCAGTGCCGTGACGCGGTCATGCAGATGCGCGGCGCGCGCGAACAACAGCTTGAGGTGGTCGTTGAGCTCGGTCATCGTACCCACCGTGGAGCGCGAATTGCGCACCGGGTTGGTCTGGTCGATGGCAATCGCCGGCGGCACGCCTTCGACCTTGTCCACGGCCGGCTTGTCCATGCGGTCCAGGAACTGGCGTGCGTAAGCACTGAACGTCTCGACGTAGCGGCGCTGGCCTTCGGCATACAAGGTGTCGAACACCAGGCTGGACTTGCCTGAACCGCTGGGGCCGGTCACCACCGTCAACTCGCCGGTGCGGATATCGAGATCAACGTTCTGGAGATTGTGCTGGCGCGCGCCGCGGATGCGGATCAGTCCCTGGGACATACAGGCAGTCTTTCTGAATGGAGGCGGACCATTCTAGAACCTCGCTGCAATCGCCGTAGCCCCCCGCTGTCCATTCACGGGGCATAAAAAAACCTCCCTGCACCGAAGCGCAGGGAGGTGGAGGCTTTTCAGGCGCTGGCCCATGGCCTGGCGCCGGCCTTCAGGCCATCAGAAGTTGTGGCGCACGCCCACGGCGAAGGAGCTGAAATCATCGCCAGCCGCGCCACCGCGGTAGTTGATGTTCGAGCCGTTGTCGAGCTTGGTGTAGTAGCCGTACACCTTGGTGCGCTTGCTCAGGTTGTAGTTGTAACCCAGGGTCCACTGGTTGGCAGCCGTACCGGCCACGTTGCCCACGCCGCTGACCTTGATCTTCTCTGCACGGCCGAAGTTGGCGTGGAATTCGGAAGCACCCATGGTGTACATGGCTGCCAGACGAACGGCGTGACGCTTGGCGTCAGCAGCCGTGCTGTTCAGGTGGTCAGCCTTGACGTACTGGTAGTACGCACCCAAGGTCACAGGACCCATGGCGTAGGAGGCGCGCAGGCCCAGTTGTTGGGCATCGGTAAAGCCGCCGCCACCAAAGACGCCGGTAGCACCAGGATTCTTGGTATAGCCCAGGCCCAGACCCAGAGGACCAGCGCCATAGTTCAAGGCCACGTCGTAGCCGTTGCTGGTACCAGGCACCTTCTCGTGCATGGAAACCGCGCCTTCTGCCGTGAAGCCGCCGAAGGCGGGCAGACGGTAGGCCAGCTTGTTGGTGTCACGCATCACGTACGTGTACAGCATGTCGGCCGACGAACCGGTGTCGTGGTTGTGCATGCTGATGTAGTCAGCCGTGGCGTAGTACGACTCGGAGATGAAGTTACCCAAGCGCAGCATACCGAAGTTGCTGCTCAGGTTCACTTCGCTTTGGCGACCGAAGAAGGGGCCAGCCACGACACCGGTGTCGGAAGCAAAACCGCTTTCCAGCGCGAAACCGGCCTTGAGGCCGCCGCCCAGGTCTTCCGTGCCACGGATGCCCCAACGCGAAGCGTTGTTGAACATACCGGTGACGCTGGCGTCGCCCGACTTCTGGTGTTCCACCGTCGTGTTCACGCGGCCGTAAAGGGTGACGCTGCTTTGGGCCATGGCGGCCGAGGTGCCTGCGAGGGCCAGAGCGGTCAACAATGCGCGTTGGGTCTTGTTCATGGGTTCTCCTAAATGATTTTTCAGTCCAGCCGGTGTAGACAGGGCTGCGGCACTCCGTCTGAGTTGCTCCGCTTGTGACTACTGTAAAAATTCTAGGTGCCTCGGCGCAGAAAAGGTGACATACCCCCCAGATCTGGCCAAGTGTTGATGCTTCTTCACCACACTTTTCAGGATGCAGACCTGTTCTGCACCCTGAAAAACCCCCTGGGCCATGACCCAGGGGCTGCAAGCGGATCAGTCGCCTGCGTAGATGTCGATGTCCTTGGTTTCACGCACGAACAGCGTGCCCACCACGGCCGTCATGCCGGCGATGATGATGGGATACCAGAGGCCGCTGTACATGTTGCCGGTCTGCGCCACGATGGCAAACGACATCGTCGGCAGCAGGCCGCCGAACCAGCCATTGCCGATGTGGTACGGCAGGCTCATCGAGGTGTAGCGGATGCGCGTCGGGAACATCTCGACCAGCATGGCGGCGATGGGACCATAGACCATGGTCACCAGCAACACCAGGTAGGTGAGGATCACGACCATCAGGACCTTGTTCATCTTCTCCGGGTCGGCCTTGGCCGGATAGCCATCCGCCTTGAGCACTTCGGCCACGGCCTTCTTGAACTCCGTATCCTTGACCTTGGCTTCCGCCGGTGGCAGACCCTTGGACGAGAAGCTGGGAATGGACTTCTCGCCGATCTTGATCACCGCGGGTGTGCCAGCGGGCGCATCCACGGCGTCATAGCTGACCGACGCCGAGGCCAGCACCTGCTTGGCCACATCGCAGGAGCTGGTGAACTTGACCGTGCCCGTAGGGTTGAACTGGAACGAACATTCGGCCGGGTCGGCAATGATCACCACCTTGTTCTTGGCCTGGGCCGCTGCCAGATCCGGGTTGGCGGCTTCGGTCAGCGCCTTGAACACCGGGAAGTAGGTCAGCACGGCCAGGATGCAACCCAGCATGATGATGGGCTTGCGTCCGATCTTGTCCGACAGCGTGCCGAACACCACGAAGAATGGGGTCGCGATCAGCAGCGCGGCAGCGATCAGCAGGTTGGCCGTGATCGCATCCACCTTGAGCTGCTGCGTCAGGAAGAACAGCGTATAGAACTGACCCGTGTACCAGACCACGGCCTGGCCGGCCGTCAGGCCGAACAGCGCCAGCAGCACGATCTTGAGGTTCTTCCATTGGCCAAAGGACTCGGCCAGCGGCGCCTTCGACGTCTTGCCTTCAGCCTTCATTTTCTGGAAGGCCGGCGACTCGGACAGCGTCATGCGGATCCAGACCGACACGGCCAGCAGCAAGATGGACACCAGGAAGGGAATGCGCCAGCCCCAGTCCGCGAAGGCGGCTTCGCCCAGCATGGTGCGCACACCCAGAATCACCAGCAGCGACAGGAACAGTCCCAGCGTCGCCGTGGTCTGGATCCACGAAGTGTAGGCACCGCGGCGACCATGCGGCGCATGCTCGGCCACATAGGTTGCGGCACCGCCGTACTCCCCCCCCAGCGCCAGGCCTTGCAGCATGCGCAAAATGATCAGTATCACGGGTGCGGCCACGCCGATCGAGGCATAGGTCGGCAAGATGCCGACGATGAACGTCGACAGGCCCATGATCAGGATGGTGACCAGGAAGGTGTACTTGCGTCCGATCATGTCGCCGAGCCGACCGAACACCAGGGCGCCGAAAGGCCGCACGATGAAGCCGGCAGCAAACGCCAGCAAGGCAAAAATGAAGGCCGAGCCTTCATCCAGGCCGCTGAAGAACTGCTTGGCGATGATGGCTGCGAGCGAGCCATACAGGTAGAAGTCATACCACTCGAAAACCGTTCCGAGGGATGAGGCAAAAATCACTTTGCGCTCTTCTGGCGTCATGGGGCGTGGTGCCACCCCTTTGACACCCACGCCGGGTGAAGCGTTGATGGCCATGCGTTTGTCTCCTGTAAGTTATGGGTACCGCAAATAGCGGTCACCCCCATTCTTGGAGACGGCACTGACCCCTCTCTGACACCAAACCAACCGGAACTTGCACCAAACTGACGCAGTGCTGACATTCCCAGGTCCAACCCGTAGTTGTCTTTTTGGGATGTGGAAAATATAGCCCCCACGCTCCCCACTGCGTGTGGCTCACGCTGGGGGGGAAACCCCCCAGCTGCATTTCATCCCGGGGCGGCCCGGCGATGAAAAATCACGCCCGCAGCGCCCTTCAGTGAGCCAGGCCCGAAGGTGTCTGTGGCAACTGCTCCCAGTGCGCGGCATCAAACCACGGGTCCTGCGCCAGGTAGGCACGCAGCATGGGCAGGCCGTCCAGCCCCCAGAACAGCTTGCCGTCCACTTCCCAGGCCGGCACGCCAAACACGCCGGCCTCGACTGCGGCATCGGTGTTGCCGCGCAGCCAGGCCTTGGCCTGCTCGGCAGCCTGCTCACAGGGGCGCAATTGCTCTGCCAGCAAGGCCTTCAGGGCCTGCAGGCGCGGTGCTTCCAGCGCCCCCTGCCCGCCCTGCCATACATGGCGCAGCACGGCGCCCGCGACAAAGCGGTTGATGCTGCCGTCGTCACTGCATTGCAGCGCCAGCCGCAGCAAAGGCAGGGGGTTGAACGGGTGCTCCGCGGGCATGTCCAGGCCCACGCCCAGCGACTGGCCCAGCCAGTGCACGTGGCGATAAGTCCAGGCGCGCTTGGTCGCAATGCCGGCCGGCCCGGGGTTGCTGTTGCGCTGCAGCAGCGCGCCCAGCAGCACCGGCCGGTACTGCACCGTATAGCTCAGCCCTTCCAGCACTTCAGGCATGCGCTCGAAGGCCAGCCAGGCATAGGGCGAGACAAAATCCAGGTGGAACGTGATGTGTTTCATGCAAGACCTTGGGAATGAACAACTGCCGGCGCCCGGCCGGCCGCGGCGTCAGCCGTGCGCAGCCAGCGCCGGGTGGGGCAGCCCTGCCCGCGCGAGAAGCTCCACCCAGATGGCACGGCGCTGATCGGCATCGGCCTTGCCCCAGGCGCGCAGTTCATCGAGCGTGCGAAAACAGCCCTGGCAATGGCTGCGGTCCGCCGTCATGCGGCACACGCTGATGCAGGGCGACGTGACCACACCGTCGAAGTCCGCGGCAAAACCGCCTTCGGCCGCTACCTGCGCCGCGCGCTGCGCGAGCGCGACAGGAATGTCGATCAGGGGCTTTTCGGCCACGGCGGGGACCGCCACGACCGGAATCTCAGACAGCGTCACAGACACTCGCCTCCCGCTTGGCCAGCAAGGCCTTGGCGACGCGCGACTGCGTGGGGCGGCCGAGGAAATCGCTGATGTACTGGCCGGCATCGATCAATGCATCCAGGTCGATGCCGGTGTCTATGCCCATGCCATGCAGCAGGTAGACCACGTCTTCGGTGGCCACATTGCCGGTCGCGCCCTTGGCGTAGGGGCAGCCGCCCAGGCCCGCCACCGAAGTGTCGTACTGCCACACGCCCATGGAAAGCGCGGCCAGGGTATTGGCCAGCGCCTGCCCGTAGGTGTCGTGGAAATGGCCGGAAATATCGTCCATGGCAAAGTGGGCCAGCGTGGCCTCGATGGCACGCTGCACCTTGAGCGGCGTGCCCACGCCAATCGTGTCGGCCACGCCCACATGCTGCACGCCAATGCCTTTCATCAGCCCGGCCAGATAGCCCACGCGCTCGGGCGCGATCTCGCCTTCATACGGGCAGCCCACGGTGCAGGACATGGCGCCGCGCACGTAGATGCCCGCCGCGCGCGCGGCTTCGACCACGGGCGCAAAACGTTCAATGCTTTCGGCGATGCTGCAATTGATGTTGCGCTGGCTGAAAGCTTCGCTGGCGGCGGCGAAGACCACGATTTCATCGGGACGGCTGGCCAGCGCCGCCTCGAAGCCGCGCAGATTGGGCGTCAGCACCGAGTAGCGCACGCCAGGCTGGCGCGTGATGCCGGCCATGACTTCGCTGTTGTCGGCCATTTGCGGCACCCATTTGGGACTCACAAAGCTCGTGACTTCGATTTCGCGCAGGCCCGCATTCTGCAGGCGGTGCACCAGTTCGATCTTGACGGCGGCCGGCACGGTCTGCTTTTCGTTCTGCAGGCCGTCGCGCGGACCGACGTCCACCAGTTTGACGCGGGAGGGATAGCTCATGGTGTCCATTCCATTGTGTAAATCATTGCAAGCCGCTTCCACCGCGGCCTGCCCCCGATATCCTGTGCCACCGCCCCCTCAAGGACTGCGGCACCGCTGACTCCATTGTCACTGCGGCCGTGCCAGCGTGCTGGCCGCCGCGGCCGAAGGCCATTCCTGGCAGCCCGGCAGCAGTTGCGGCACCACGGCCGCCCAGCCCGTACCGACCGACGCTCCCACGGCCTGCAGCAGCAAGCTGCAGGACAGCATTTGCGGGCGGCCGCCGGACGGCAACGACACGCCGGCCCAGGCCAAGGCCAGACCGGCCGCCGCCGTCAACGCCGAGCGCCCCCAGCGCTGGCGCTGCAGCTGGGTCCAGGCCCACCACAGAGCGCCAGCGGTCGCCAGCGCGCCAGCCGCCATCCACGGCTGCACGCCCCAGTTCGCCAACACCTCCTGCCCCTGCGGCCACAGCGGCAACAGCGCATCCATCGACGGCCGGGCTTCGGGCACGGCCCAGAAATACACCAGGCTGGCCGCCCCCACCAGGGCCAGTACAGCCACCAGCAGCTGCCCCAGGCTGCGCCACAGAAACAGTGGCGCCAGCAGCGCCGCGCCCGCAGCCGCGGCCAGCAGCGAATGCTCGCCCAGCCACATCCAGGCCACGGGGCTGCAGGCCAGCCAACCGCCCAGCAGGGGCCGCAGTTTTCGCCACCTGCGCGACCGTGCTGGGCCTTTACCCGACTTCAACATTCCCGACTTTCCTCACGCACAGCAGCGCCACGCGCTTCCTGCGCACTCCGGACAGACACCCTCAATAGCCGCGCGAGCCTTCCACCAGACCGGTCAGGGGCTCGCCCCGGCCCAGTGCGACCAGCTTGGCCGCGATCTGCGCCAGACTGTCTTCGCGCAGCGTGCGCGCCGAGGTATGCGGCGTGAGCGTGATGCGCGGGTGCGTGCGGAACGCATGGTCCGCGGGCAAGGGCTCGGTGCGAAACACGTCCAGCGTCGCACCCGCGAGATGGCCGGAATCGATCTGGGCAATCAGGTCTTCATCGACCAGATGCGCGCCCCGCGCCACGTTGATCACGTAGCCGCCGGGCTGCAGCCGCGACAAGGTCTTGGCGTTGAGGATGTCGCGCGTGTCGGGCGTGAGCGGCAGCAGGTTGACCAGCACCCGGCTCGCGCCCAGGAAAGCATCAAATTCTTCCGCGCCGCTGTAAGTAGTGACTCCGGGCAGTTGCCGGGGCGAACGGCTCCAGCCGTTGACCGGGAACTCGAAATGCTGGAGCGCCTGGGCCACGCGCTGGCCGAGCACGCCCAGACCCATCACGCCGACCGGAAAATCGCGCCGCACGCGCGGCTTGTAGAAGGTCCATTGGCCACGGGCCATGTCGGACTCATAAACATCCAGCGCGCGGAAATGCCGGACCACGGCCTGGCAGACATATTCGGCCATTTGCACGGCCATGCCCGCATCCTCGATGCGCACCACGGGCACGCCCGGCGGCAGCCGCAGGCGCAGCAGGCCGTCGACGCCCGCGCCGAGGTTGAACATGGCCTTGAGGCCGGCCTGCTCGTCCATGAACTGCTGGGGCGGCGCCCAGACCAGCGCATAGTCGGCCTGGGGGTCGCCCGGCTGCCACACCGACAGCTCAGCGCCAGGGAGGGCAGCACGCAGACCTTCGAGCCAAGGTCCGGGGGTGGTATCGGTACAGCAAAACGTGATTTTCATAGGAGCCAAGCGTACCCCGGGTTTGCCTGCACGCGCAGTAAAAGCCCAGGGTTTTTGCGTCTATGCCAGGGCCAGGCGCAGCAGCTCGGCGCCGTCGCCTACCTGATCGCCGGGCGTGTACAGCAGTTCCTCGACCAGACCGTCGTGCGGTGCCGCGATCGTGTGCTCCATTTTCATGGCCTCCATCACGGCCAGCGCCTGGCCAGCCGTCACGCGGTCGCCGACTTTCACCGCAAACGACACCAGCTTGCCTGGCATGGGCGCCGTCAAGCGTCCGCCTTCGGCGTGGACCTCGCCGGCGTGCGCCAGCTGGTCTATGCAGATCAGCGTCTGCGCGCCGCGCGGCGTGAACACATGGAACTGCTCGCCAAACTGATGCACCTGGGCACGCGTGCGCTGGCCGGCGAACGCCAGATCCAGGCCATCGTCGGCGGCGGAAAACACCAGCGGGCCGCTCACGACGGGCGCATCGCCCTGGGCCGCCAGCGTCAGCGCCAGCGCGCCGCCGGGCAGGTAGCTCAGGCGCGCCTCCACCTGCGCACCGGCGACCAGCCAGGACCAGGGGCGCTGGGTCGTGCCGTGCGACTGCCAGCCGTCGCGTCGGCTGAACGGGTCGGCGCCCTGCTGCGCCTGCTCACGCAGCAGCGCGCTGGCCACGGCCGCGGCCACGGCCAGCGGCAGGCCGACCGGGTCCTGGTGGAACAGGACTGCCTTTTCACGCTCGATCAGCGCCGTGTCCAGCTGGGCCTGGGCAAACGAGGGCGAGCGCAGCACATGGCGCAGGAACTGCACATTGGTCGCCAGGCCCACGATCTGCGTCTGGGCCAGCGCCGCGTCGAGCCGGGCCAGCGCCTGCTCGCGGTTGTCGCCGCGCACGATCAGCTTGGCGATCATCGAGTCGTAGTACGGACTGATGGCATCGCCTTCGCGCACGCCGTCATCGATGCGCACGTCGGCCACGGTGAAGCTGCTGCAGGCCGGCTTGCGGTAGACATGCAGCTTGCCGGTGGCCGGCAGAAACTGGTTGTCGGGGTTTTCGGCGCAGATGCGCGCTTCGATCGCATGGCCGATGATGCGCAGCTCGTCCTGGCGCTTGGGCAGAGGTTCTCCGCTGGCCACGCGCAGCTGCCACTCGACCAGGTCTTCGCCGGTGATGGCTTCGGTGACCGGGTGCTCGACCTGCAGCCGGGTGTTCATCTCCATGAAGAAGAAGTCCATGGCGCCGCCGTCGCGCTGCTCGACGATGAACTCCACCGTGCCCGCACCCACGTAGTTCACGGCGCGCGCCGCGGCCACGGCGGCCGCGCCCATCTCGCTGCGCAAGGCCTCGGTCATGCCCGGAGCCGGCGCTTCTTCCAGCACTTTCTGGTGGCGCCGCTGCACCGAACAGTCGCGCTCGAACAGGTAGACATAGTTGCCCAGCGTGTCGCCAAACACCTGGATTTCGATGTGGCGCGGACGCTGCACGTATTTCTCGATCAGCACGGCGTCATCGCCAAAGCTGTTGATGGCTTCGCGCTTGCAGCTGGCCAGCGCCGCCGCGAAGTCTTCACTCTTGTCCACCGCGCGCATGCCCTTGCCGCCGCCGCCCGCGCTGGCCTTGATCAGCACCGGATAGCCAATGCGGTCGGCTTCGCGCTGCAGATGCTCAGGGGCCTGGTCGACACCGTGGTAGCCCGGCACCAGCGGCACGCCGGCTTGTTCCATCAACTGCTTGGAGCCGGCCTTGAGGCCCATGGACTTGATCGCCGAAGGGGGCGGGCCGATGAACACCAGGCCGGCCTCGGCGCAGGCCTGGGCGAAGTCCTCGTTCTCGCTCAAGAAACCGTAGCCCGGGTGCACGGCCTGGGCGCCCGTGGCCAGGGCCGCGGCCAGAATGCGCTCCCAGCGCAGATAGCTGTCCTTGGGCGCGTTGCCGCCGATGTGCACGGCCTCGTCGCAGGCCGCCACATGCTGGGCATGGGCGTCGGCATCCGAATACACGGCCACCGTGCGAACCCCCATGCGCCGGGCCGTGGCCGCGACGCGGCAGGCGATTTCGCCGCGATTGGCGATCAAAATTTTGCTGAACATGCTGTCTCCTGAATTTCGTTGTATTGCCCCAGTCGCCACCGCCGCGGCGCTGCGGACCTGTTTCTATAGGGGAGCCGCCCCGCCACCCAACCAGCCCCGGATCCTGCGCAGGGCCGCGGCCAGAAAGCGCCACAGCATCCAGGTCAGAACCCACAAGGCGATCACCACGACCACCAGCACCACCGCGAACACCGCCGGGTTGGCCAGCGCCAGCCAGAGCGCGCCCACGGCCGCGCCATCCTCGACCAGGCTTGCGCCGACATTGCTCAAGGGTTCGGGCGAGGTGTTGATCACGGCGCGCGTGGTGGTCTTGGCCACCTGGCTGCTCAAGGCCAGCGTGCCTCCCATCAAGGCGGCCAGCGTGGCCATGGTGGCGCTGTCGGCGCCGAACACGCCCGCGGCCAGCGCCGCGCCCGCCGGCACGCGGATCACGCTGTGCAGCACATCCCAGACCGAATCCACGCCGGGGATCTTGTCGGCGAAGAATTCCACGAACAGCAGGCCGCCGCTGGCGACCAGCAGCACCGGGTGTTCCAGCACATGCAGTCCGCCGGGCAGCGCCACCATGCCGCTCGCGCCCAGCAGACCCACCACGAACACCACGGCGTAGAGGCGAAACCCGCTGGCCCAGCCCAGGGCCGCGGCCAGCGCCATCAGACCGGGCAGGTCCATGCCGCCGGCCACCTGGCCGAACTTGTCCGCGGCCTGGCCCACGGCCTGCCCCACAGGCGCCAGCACCTCGCGGTCGGGGTGCAGGCCCAGGCTGTGCAGCCACTGAGCTATGCTGTTCCAGAAGTTCTGCATGGTCGCTAGGAGATGCGGGACTTCAGTCGCTTACGCCAGCCACGACGGCTTGCGCTTGGCCAGAAAGGCTTGCACGCCTTCCTTGCCTTCGGCGCTGGCGCGGATGTCGGCAATGCTCTCGACCGTCGCCGCGATCAGGTGGGCGTCGATTTCACGCTCGGCCACATCGATCACCAGCCGCTTGCAGGCGCGCACCGCGGCCGGGCCCGCGCGCAGCAGGGGCTGGAGCAGGCGATCCATGCATTCATCGAGCGCGTCGGCCGCCACCACTTCGTGCACCAGGCCGATGCGCCGGGCTTCATGCGCGTCAAAGCGCTCGCCGGTCAGGAAATAGCGGTGGGACGCGCGCGCGCCCATGGCGCGGATCACATAGGGGCTGATGGTCGCGGGAATCAGGCCGATCTTGACTTCGCTGAGGCAAAAGCCGGCCGTATCGACGGCCACCGCCATGTCGCAGGCCGCGACCAGCCCCATGCCGCCCGCATAGACATCGCCCTGCACCCGTGCCAGCGTGGGCTTGGGGCATTCGTAGATCACGCGCAGCATTTCGGCAAGCTTGCCCGCATCGACACGGTTCTCGTCGCGGCTGTAATCGGCCATGCGACGCATCCAGTTC
Source organism: Acidovorax bellezanensis (assembly GCF_025421555.1). NCBI lineage: Bacteria > Pseudomonadati > Pseudomonadota > Betaproteobacteria > Burkholderiales > Comamonadaceae > Acidovorax > Acidovorax bellezanensis. The sequence goes on along the minus strand of NZ_JAODYH010000017.1, from coordinate 43,733 downwards.
AGATCGGCACCGGCGCAAAACGCCGGGCCTTCGGCCGCCAGCACCACGGCGTGCACATCGGCGCGCGCGCCCACCGTGTGGAAAGCCAGGGTGATGTCGGCAATCGTGGCATCGCTGAACGCGTTGCGGATCTCGGGCTGGGCCAGCGTGATGCGCGCCACGCCGGCGTCATAGGCGATGTGAAGAGAAGTCGGGGTCATGGCAGTTCCTTTGCGTTGACAGGCGATTACATGCGGAACACGCCGAAACGCGTGTCCTCGATGGGCGCATTGCGCGTGGCCGCCAGCCCCAGGGCCAGCACACGGCGCGTGTCGGCCGGATCGATCACGCCATCGTCCCACAGGCGGGCCGAGGCGTAGTAAGGGTGGCCCTGGTCTTCGTACTGCTGGCGGATCGGCGCCTTGAACGCTTCTTCCTCCTCGGCGCTCCACGCTCCGCCCCGGCCTTCGATGCCGTCGCGCTTCACGGTGGCCAGCACGCTCGCAGCCTGCTCGCCGCCCATCACCGAAATGCGCGCGTTCGGCCACATCCACAGGAAACGCGGCGAATAGGCCCGGCCGCACATGCCGTAATTGCCCGCGCCAAAGCTGCCGCCGATGATGATGGTGAACTTGGGCACGGACGCCGTGGCCACGGCCGTCACCAGCTTGGCGCCATGGCGCGCAATGCCTTCGTTCTCGTACTTGCGCCCGACCATGAAGCCGGTGATGTTCTGCAGGAACACCAGCGGGATCTTGCGCTGGCAGCACAGTTCGATGAAATGCGCGCCCTTGATGGCCGACTCGCTGAACAGAATGCCGTTGTTGGCGATGATGCCCACCTGCATGCCTTCGATGCGCGCAAAGCCGCAGACCAGGGTGCTGCCGAAGCGCGCCTTGAACTCGTCGAACTGGCTGTCATCGACGACGCGGGCGATGATTTCGCGCACATCGAAAGGCTTGCGCGTGTCCACGGGAATCACGCCGTAGAGCTCCTCGGCGGCGAAACGCGGCGCCACCGGCGGCGCGTCGGCGGCGTCGGCCGGTTTGCCGCGGTTCAGATGGGACACGGCCGTGCGTGCCAGCGCCAGCGCATGCAAGTCGTTCTGCGCCAGGTGGTCGGCCACGCCCGACAGACGCGTGTGCACGTCGCCGCCGCCCAGGTCTTCGGCACTGACCACTTCACCGGTCGCGGCCTTGACCAGCGGCGGGCCGCCCAGAAAAATCGTGCCCTGGTCCTTGACGATGATGGACTCGTCGCTCATCGCCGGCACATAGGCGCCGCCGGCCGTGCACGAGCCCATGACCACGGCGATCTGCGCAATGCCCTGGGCGCTCATGTTCGCCTGATTGAAGAAGATGCGGCCGAAGTGGTCGCGATCGGGAAAGACTTCGTCCTGGTTGGGCAGGTTGGCGCCGCCCGAGTCCACCAGGTAGATGCAGGGCAGGCGGTTCTGCGCCGCGACTTCCTGGGCACGCAAATGCTTCTTCACCGTCATCGGGTAGTAGGTCCCGCCTTTCACGGTGGCGTCATTGCAGACGATCATGCAGTCCTGGCCGCTGACCCGGCCTATGCCGGCGATCAGGCCCGCGCCCGGGGCCGCGTTGTCGTACATGTTCAGCGCTGCCAGCGGCGCCAGCTCCAGAAACGGCGTGCCCGGATCGAGCAGCATCTGCACCCGGTCGCGGGGCAGCAGCTTGCCGCGGCCCAGATGCTTGGCGCGCGCGGCCTCGCCGCCGCCGGCGAGCACCTTGTCTATCTGGCGGCGCAGGTCCTGCACCACGGTCTGCATGGCGGCCGCATTGGCCAGGAAATCCGCGGAGCGCGGGTTGAGTCGAGTGTCCAGAATGCCCATGGCTTGCCTCTTGTCTGGTTTGCCCTAGCGGCAAACATGGTTTTTATTTCCATCCAACGGTCTGCATCGAATCCGCCTGGGGACAATGCCCGGATGCACACCGTTGAAACCGTCTTGCTGGTACTGATGCTCGGAGCCCTGACCGGCATCGCTGCCAGATATGTCCGCGCCATCCCCCTGCCCCTGATCCAAATTGCCCTCGGTGCCTTGATTGCCTGGCCGCAAAAAGGCCTGCACATCGCTTTCGACCCCGAATTGTTCCTGCTGCTGTTCATCCCGCCCCTGCTGTTCTCCGACGGGGCGCGGATTCCCAAACGCGAATTCTTTGCACTCTTTCAGCCCATTTTGAAGCTGGCCCTGGTACTGGTGCTGTTCACCGTTCTCGGCCTGGGCTATCTGATTCATTGGATGATTCCAGAGATGCCCCTGACGGTGGCCTTCGCGCTTGCCGCCGTGATCTCGCCCACCGATGCCGTGGCCGTATCGGCCATCACGCGCAACCTGGGCATGCCCGAGAAAACCATGTACGTGCTCGAAGGCGAATCGCTGCTCAACGATGCATCGGGCCTGGTGGCGCTGAAGTTCGCCATTGCCGCCACGCTCACCGGCGTGTTCTCGTGGAGCGCGGTGGCCAAGGACTTCACCTGGATGGCCGTGGGCGGTCTGGGTGTGGGCGCGCTGCTGGGCTGGGGCTTCAGCTATGGACGCGACACCATCACCCGCCGCCTGGGCGACGTGGCCGCGACGCAAATGGTGCTGCTGCTGGTCCTGCTGCCGTTTGCCGCCTACATCGTGGGCGAAAAAATCGGCGTCTCGGGCATTCTGGCCGCCGTGGCCGCGGGCGTGGCCACCAACTTCGCCGACCTGGAACGCGGCAACTTCATCACCGAGCGCATGCAAAGCGCAGCCACCTGGTCCATGGTCGAAGCCGCCTTCAACGGCGCCATCTTCCTGCTGCTGGGCCTGCAATTGCCGTCCATCATCGGCAGCACGCTGCTGGCAGCGGGCCATGACTGGTGGATTCTGGTCGGCTATGTGGTCGTGATCTCGGTGGCGCTGCTGCTGATGCGCTGGATCTGGCTGATGCTGGGCGTGCAGCGCAGCCTGCGCCAGGCCCACCGCCTGGGCAAGATGGCCGAAAAGCCTTCTGCCCTGCTGACCCTGGCGACCACCGTGGCCGGCATCCGCGGCGCCGTCACGCTCGCCGGCGCGCTGTCCGTGCCCCTGCTGCTGCCCAACGGCCATGCATTTCCCAGCCGCGATCTGCTGATCTTCCTGGCCACCGGCACCATCTTGTTCACGCTGGTGCTGGCCAGCATCGCCCTGCCGCTGATCCTGCGGCGCATGCCGCCGGCCCCCGAGCCCGAAACCGTGCGCGAAGAACGCCTGGCGCGCATTGCCGCCAGCCAGGCCGCACTGGCCAGCATGGTGCTGACCGAAGAGCAGGCCCAGCAGCATGGCGCGGCCTGGCTGGCGCAGCGCCAGGAAGTCGTCGGCCACCTCACGGTCGAATACCGCAACCGCCTGAACCTGCTGGACGACGGCAGCACGCTGGCCACGTCGGTCGAGGCGCACAGCGAAACGCCCGAACTGGTGATGCAGCGCAAGCTGCGCTACATGATGGAAATCGACATGCGCATCCATTGCCTGCAGCGCGAGCGTGAAGCCCTGTACGCCGAACGCCAGGCCCACCGCATCAACGACGAATCGCTGCGCAGCCTGGTCAACGAACTGGACCTGTCCGAAGTCGCGCTGCGCAAACGGCTGGCCGTGGCCCGCCGCGCCGCCGGCCTGCCTCCGGCCGACACCGCTGCAGCGGACCAGGCCACGCATTGAGCAGCGGGACAGGGCGGGCAAGCCGGTGGCGGGTAGGGTGGGCATGCCTGCCAGCATACGGGTCAGCCCTGTGCCAATCAGGCCACAAAGGTTGCAATAATTGCCAGCACCATGTCCACACCCGTTCTTGTCCGCCCTCCCCTGCCGCTGACGGCCCATGCGGCCGACGGCCACCCGGCACTGACACCCATGGCCTTTGTGCAGGCCATTGTCCAGGCCTACACCGACCGGGGCCTGGCGCCCGACGCCGCACTGCATAAGGCACAAATCACGCCACAGTCCGTAGCCGACAGCCAGGCCCGCATCACCGCCATGCAGATGGAGGCGCTGTCGGATGCCGCCATGCGCGAACTCGATGACGAGGCCCTGGGCTGGTTCGGTCGCCGCCTGCCCTGGGGCAGCTACGGCATGCTGGCGCGCGCCTCCATCAGCAGCGCCACGCTGGGCCTGGCGCTCGCACGCTGGTGCCGCCACCATGGGCTGCTGGCCGACGACATCACGCTGCACCTGCACACCCAGGGCGACATGGCGGAACTCACCATCACCGAACAGCGGCCGCTCGGGCCCATGCGCGAGTTCTGCCTGGTTTCGGTGCTGCGCAACATCCATGGGCTGGCCAGTTGGCTGATCGATGCACGCCTGCCGCTGCTGCAGGCCCGCTTTCCTTTCGCGCCACCGGCCCACGCCGATGTCTACCCGGTGCTGTTCCCCGCCACCGATGCCGATGGCGTGGTGTTCAACGCCGCCCAGGCCTGCCTGCGCCTGGACGCCCGCTGCCTGGCCTTGCCGCTGGCGCGCGACGAGGCCGCATTGCAGCAGATGCTGCAGCGCGCCCTGCCTATCCAGGTGCGCCCCTACCGGCGCGACCGGCTGCTGGTGCAGCGCGTGCGTCGCCTGCTGATCGCCGACGCCCAATGCCTGCACACGGCCGTCACCCTGGCCGAGCAGTTGCACCTGTCGGCGCGCAGCCTGCACCGACAGCTCAAGGACGAAGGGGCTTCGCTGCAAGCCCTCAAGGATGCCGTGCGACGCGAGCGCGCCCTGGCCTTGCTGCACCGCACCAGCCAGCCCATCAAGCGCGTCGCCCTGGCCTGCGGCTTTGTGAGTGAAAAAAGCTTCATGCGGGCTTTTCGCCAATGGACGGGCGACACGCCGGCGCAATACCGCCGCCGCAGCACGGCCGGGCCCGCTTGAGCTGGCGCAATCCGCACCTATTTCGGCGGCCGGCGCAACCCCGTGCTCCCTAGACTGGGATATGCCCGACATCCCCGCCCCCTACCAGCTCCACCACTGCGTCAGTGCCCGGTCCTTTCGACCGCTGTGGATGCTCGAGGAGCTGCAACAGCCCTACCAGTTGCTGATGCTGCCCTTCCCGCCGCGCGTGCTGGCGCGTGACTACCTGGCGCTCAACCCGCTGGGCACGGTGCCGCTGCTGCGCCATGGCGCGGCCCGATTGACCGAGTCGGCCGCGATCTGCGAATACCTGGCCGCGTGCCACCCGCAAGCCGGCCTGTCCATGGCAGCGCACGAGGCCGACTTCGCGGCCTATCTCAACTGGCTGCACATGAGCGACGCCACGCTGGGCTTTCCCCAGACGCTGGTGCTGCGCTACGCCCACTTCGAGCCGCCCGAGCGGCGGCTGCCGCAGGTGGCCCAGGACTATGCGCGCTGGTTCCTCGCCCGGCTGCGGGCCGTGGAAGCCGCGGTCGAACACCAGGAGTGGCTCTGCGCCGCACGCTTCACGGCCGCCGACGTGGCCGTGGGCTATGCGCTGATGCTGGCCGCCCACCTGGAGCTCGATTCCCAGTGGGGGCCGGCCACCCAAGCCTACTGGCAGCGGCTGCAGGCCAGGCCCGCCTTTGCGCGCGCCCTGGCCGCGGAGCACAGCGCCGCGCTGGCGCAAGGCGTGCCGACCACGCCTTCGCCGCTGATCCGTCCTTGATGCGAGTGGCTCAGCCCGCGAGCAGCGCCGGCAGCTCGGCCATCGAGCGCATGACGCGCGCCACGCCTGCGTCCTGCAGCATCTGCGGCGTGGCATGCAGCACGGGCTCGGGGCAGTAGCCCCAGACCGTCGCACCGGCCGCGATACCGGCCTGAATGCCCGGCACCGAATCCTCGATCACCAGGCAGCGCTCGGGCGCCACGCCCAGCGCCGCCGCCGCGGCCAGGTACACATCCGGGAACGGCTTGGAGCGCGGCGTCTCATGCCCGCTGAACACCCGGCCGGTGAAGTACGGCGCCATGCCGACCTGGGTCAGCTGCATCTCCACCTTGAAACGGTCGGCCCCCGAAGCCACGGCGATGCGGCCTTGCAATTGGCCGTGCACGGCCTGCACGGATTCGAGCGCACCATCGATGGCCACCAGGTTCGCGCGCAACTGCACATTGCGGCGTTCGTAGAAATCCGCCATCCAGGCATCGGTCAGCGGCCGGCCGGTATGCGCCTCGATGCGCGCGGTTTCGCTGCGCACCGTCTTGCCGATGAAAGTCTCCAGGCAGTCCGCCGCCGAGATCGGCCAGCCCGATTCGTTGAGCATGGCGCACAGCACCGAATTGGTAATGGTTTCGCTGTCGACCAGCACGCCGTCACAGTCAAACAAGATCGCTTCAAATTGCATTGCGCGCGCCGGCTTCCTGGGAAACCGGCTTTCTCCATAACATCAAAAAAAGGGGGGCCCGCTCAGAACTGGTCGCCGTCCAGGTAATACCAGCGGCCGTTCTCGCGCACGAAGCGGCTGCGTTCATGCAGGCGCACGGCACGGCCGGCGACGCGGTAGCGCGCCACGAACTCGACTTCAGCGCTGTCCTCGCCCGTGGCGCGGAAGTCCTTCACGCTCAGCCCCAGCCAGCGCGCTGCGGGCTCGAAATCCAGCGTCTCGGGGCGCTGACCGGCCTGCCAGGTGGCTTGCAGATAGGCTGCATTTTCCAGCACGAAAGCGCTGTAGCGCGAGCGCATCAAATGCTCGGCATCGGGCGCGGGCGAGGTCTCGAAATGCTCGACATAACGCGCGCAGCAGTCGGCGTAAGCGACGGCCCGGCCCTTCTTGTCGAGCCGCCCGCAGGGACAGGCATCACCCATCAGTGCGCTCCAAACACTTTCTGCAGCAAGGCGCTGCCCGTGCCGACGGGATCCTGGCGGATCTTGCGTTCTTGCTCGCCAATCATCAGGTACAGGCCGTCCAGCGTCTTGCCCGTCACATACTGGGACAGATCGGCGTCCTGCGGCTTGAGCAGGCCCAGGCCCGCGGCCTTGCCGGCAAACTGGTTGTACTGCTGCGCCAGGCCGACCTGGTCCGTGGCCTGCTTGACCACGGGCAGAAAGCGCGTGCCCAGCGGCGCGCGCGTTTTCTCGGCAAAGAACGCGGTCACCGAGTTGTCGCCGCCGGCGAGGATTTTCTTCGCATCCGTCACGCTCATGGTCTGCACGGCATTCACCAGCAAGTCCTTGCCCATGGGCACGGCGGCTTCGGCCGCGCGGTTGATGGAGGTTTCGAGTTCGGTGATGCGCTTGCCCTGGCCGAAGCGCTTCATCAGCTTGGCCGCATCGTCCAGATAGCCGGGCAGCGGAATGCGCACCTGGGGATTGCCCAGAAAGCCGTCGGGCCGCCCGAGCAGCGCCACGGCGGCTTCCGCGCCCCGGCTCAATGCCAGCTTGACGCCGCTGCCCGCATCGGCCGACGACAGATCGGCCAGCGACAGCGCCTGGGCCTGCTGCCAGGCACCGAGCAGCAGCGCGCCCATGGCTGCGCCGCTCCAGCGATGGCACTGGCGCCGCGTGACGCGGAAGGTAGGGGGCTGCGGAGTATGCATGGTCAGGGTTCCTTGAATAAAGCAGGTGCCAGGCCTGGGCCTGGCGGTCGGTACTGCTGGCCCATGGGCTGGTCTGGACCTGGAACGAATTTTAAGCCGTGCAATACCTCAGGAGGGCAAGCCCAGCGTGAGCTGCAGCACGATGGGCTGGCGCAAGTCGCGCGGCGGCAGCACCGGCAGAGGCTCGGACGTGAGCAGGTAGCTCAGGTCGGCATCGGCCTGCGGCCACCCCAGGGAATCGAACTCCAGGCCATCGATCTGCCCCGCGGCCCCCACGCTGACGCGCACCACCAGCACTGGCGCGGGCAAGGGCTTGGACGAATCGTGCATGCGCTCCTGCAGCCAGCCATGCAGGCGCCGCACGGGTTCCTGGCCCGGATCGTTGAGGCGATGCTGGAATGTATTGCTGACGAATTGCGCATAGCGGACCCAGTGGTCCTGCACGGGCGGCTGCGCATGCGCTACGGCGGGCAAGGCCGAGACCGTGAGGCCCAGGCCCAGGCCGCCCAGGGCGCGGCGCAGCAGCGGCCACAGGGATGCGCGACGCAGACGGAAATCTTTCAACATCGTTTACTTTCTTGGCCGCCCTTCAGGCGAGCATGGTCGCACTTTGCCAGCGGGCGCTGCCCAGCGCCCGCTGGCTCAGCGTTCGCCACGGCTTTGCGCCGTGCGCTTGCGGCGTTCCTCGGAGAGTTCGGTGGACGAAATACTGAACTCTTCCATGGACTCAAGCAGCAGGCGCATGAGCACGGCGCGCTGGCGCTCCCAGACCTTGGTCGCGCGCCGCAACCGCTCGCGCTGGCGATGGATCATGGTGCGCTTTTGCTGCCGGTTGAGCGACGCAAACCCCTGTCCCGGTGGTGCCTCCAGGGCTTTGGCCAGCACCGGGAGTTTCTTGCCTGCCGGCACGGGATTCAGGCGGCGACGGGCTCGTCGCTCAGCTGGGCCTGGGCCGCGCTTTCAGCCGCGTCGGCCAGTGGCGCATCCGCGGGCTTGAAGTTGCGCAGGTGCAGGAAAAACTGCCCCATCATCTGGTTCCACAGCTGCAGCATCACGGCCAGATGTTGGGGACTGACGCCGCCCGCGGCCAGCACGTCCATTTCCAGCACCACAAAGTCACCGTGCTGGGCCACGCGCGCAAAGCGCTTGCTGCGATGCCAGTCGGACAGCACGGCTTCGGGCAGCGAGCCGCCCTGCACGCGCAACGGGCAGCTCAAGGTGAAGTCCACGTACTCGCCCGCGGCCAAGGCATTGCCCCAAAGCACTTGAAAGCCAATGCCCTGACTGGCGCTGTGCAGACGCACCACGCCGTCTTGCTCTATGGGCGTGACGGCACAGCCGCTGGCCTGAATGGCCGCGGACACCTGGTCCGGCGTCACGGAAAACAGCAGCTCCGCGGCTTGTGGGGCGACGGTCTGTTCGGGAGTGTTGATGCTCATGGTGTGGTCCTGGGTTGGCAATGGAAAAAATGAAGAAAGGCTCAGGCCTTCAGTGGGCTTTTTGCAGGGCCGCATCCAGGGCGGCGCTGTCGATGCGGATGCTGTCGGCCGGGGCGAGTTGGGCGAAATAGGCATTCACCAGTTCCTGCCGGCGTTGCGCGCGCAAGGCGGCCTGCAAGCGCGGTTTGGACTCCTCGAACGTGGCCGTGCGCGCGGGCTGCTTGGCCAGCAGTTTCAGCACATGAAAGCCCGCGGGCGACTGCACGGGTGCGCTGACCTGGAGGGGCTTCATGCCGGACACGGTCTCGCGCATTTCCGGCAGCAGTTGCGCCAGCGGCAAGGCGCCCACATCGCCGCCGCGGGCCGCGCTGCGTGCATCCTGGGAACGGGCCTTGGCCAGGGCCGCGAAGTCGCCCTTGCGCGCCTGTTCGGCCAGTTGCACGGCCTGGGCGCGCAGCGCGGCAATGGCGGCCGCGTCCGCGCCCGCGGGCAGGGCCAGAAAGATCTGCGCCACCTGGTAGGTCGCGGGCAGCTGGAGCTGGGGCTTGGCCTGCTCGTAGGCCGCCGTCAGCTGCGTGTCGCCGGGAAAGTCCGCGGGCAGTTGCGTGACGGATTCCAGATAGCTGCTGCTGACGATGCGGTCGCGGATCTCGCGCTGCGCGGCATCGATGCGCGCCTTGACGTCGGGGCGCTCTCCCCATTGCTTTTGCTGTGCTTCGCGCAGCAGGGCTTCGCTCGCCAGGCGTTGGCGCAGCCAGCCGTCCAGTCCCGCGCGCTGCTCCTTGAGCTGGGCGCGCTCGGCTGCTGGCATGTCTTGCAGCAGGCGCTCGACTTCGGACTGCGCAATCGACACCGCGCCCATCTGGGCCACGGCCGGTCCGGCAGCGGCCGGCGTTTGCGCCGCCACCGAACCCAGAAGCGTGGCGAGCACCAGTCCCAGTGCGCTGCGGCCGATGTTTTTCATTGGATGCTTGTTCATGGCGAACCTTATTGCGTGCTGCTTGGAGCGATCTGGAAAGCGTCGGGCGATTCGGCCACCTGCGGCGCCTGCACCGCGCGCAGATCGAACTTGCCTTCGTACAGGCGGTCGCCGAACTCCTGGGCGATCTGCTCGAGCTTTACGCGGCTTTGCGCGGCAAACGGCTGGCGCGCCGACAGCACGCTGCCCATGTCCAGCTGCTCGTAGGCGTTCACCACTTCCATGCCCACGGCATGCAACTGCTGGTTCTTGGCCGTGCACTGCGCGATCGCTACCTGGTGCAAGGCCGCGGCCTGGGTCAACTTCTGGCGCTCGCCTTCCGTGGCGCGCGCCATCTTCAGCAATTCGGTATAGGCGCCGCGAAACTGCGCGACCTGGGCGCCGGCCTTGTCCAGCGTTTCCCGGGTCTGCTGCTGGGCCGTGGAGAACTGGGCATCGCGGCGGCTGCGCGCTTCCCGCTCCCGCGCCAGCAGGGCCTGGCTTTGCGCGAGTTCGGCGCGCAGGGCTTCGGCCTCGGCGGGTGCTGCCGCCGGCTTGGCCGCGGTGCCCGCCTTGAACTGCGCGAGCTCGTTTTGCGCCTGCTGCAGCTGGCCGGTGACCGTGCGCAGCTGGGCGCGCAGCCGCGCCTCCATGCTCTGCTCCTGGGCCTGCGCCAGGCTTGCGCAGGCGAGCGCGCCAGCCAGCAGCGCCACGCGCATCCCTGACCATGGGTGATCAAACAATGTCATGGTGGTTCCTTCAGAAGCGGGCATTGAGCTCAAGCTGCAAGGTGTCGATCTGGTAAGGCGCGCCGTAGACCTCCTTGGTCGACATCCAGCGGCCCGTGAGCCAGGTGTTCTTGTCGATCGCGTACGAACCGCCGAGGAAGTAGCCGCGCGCATTCGTGCCGCCCTGATGGAACGAGGGGTCGTTGTAGCCGTCGGGCATGGAGTCCGGCTCTATGCGCTTGTAGCCCGCCAGGACGTTCCAGTCGCCGCGCGCCGACGGGCTGGGCTTGCCGAACGTGGCCTGGAACATGTAGGCGTTGCCGCCGCTGCGGAAGTCCGCCTTCCCGGGCGTCAGCGAGGCATTCGCGCCATAGTTGTTGACGATGCCGCCGCGTGCGCGCTGGAACATCTTGTTCTCGTCATAGGCGAGATTGCGCACGTAGTTCGCGTCCAGGCGCAGGCCGTAGTTGCCCGCGACCTTGGTGTCCCAGCGCAGGTTCATGTCCAGCAGCTGGAATTTCGACGCCAGACCGAAGTACTGGGGCTGGGAAGTGTTGGCCGGGTCGGCGGGATTGAGCGCGATGTCGCGCAGCATCATCAGCGTGTTGCCCTTTTGCATGAAGGCCGGACGCGACCAGTCGGTGTCGCAGGCCTGTGCGCCCGCATACAGAGCGCAGGGCCCCGAGACCTTGCCGGAGACGTTCTTGAAGTCGTAATAGGCGAGCGCGCCGCGCACACGGTTGCGTTCGTTGAGCTTCCAGTCGGCGCCGGCCTGCAGGCCCAGCAGCCATTTGTTCTCGCTCGCGGCCTTGTTCAGGCTGTTGGCGGGAAAGCTGTCGGACGAGTATTCGAGCGGGATGATGCCTATGGTGCCGAACAGCGTCAGGTCCTTGTTGCTCGGCAGAGGCTTGCTGTACTGCAGCGCGACGCCATCGACATTGAGGTCGTTGGAGAACAGCATGTCTGTCGTTACGAAGGGATTGCTGAAGCGCCCGCCGGTCAGCGTCACGCTGTCCATCAGCCGGTGCGACAGCCAGACCTGGTCGAGCCAGATGTTCTTCTTGCCCAGGCCGTTGCCCAGCGTCTGGGTCGTCGAGACCGGGTTGTCGTCACTGCCGCTGGCCAGGCGCACGCCTGCATGCGTGTTGTCGGAAATATCCGCCACCAGGCCGATGCGCGCGCGTGCGCGCCACTGGTTCTTGCGGTCCTGGCGGGTGTTGAGCAGGGGCGGCAGGCCGGCCGTGGTGTTGAGGTTCACGTCGTAGCCGCTGCCGCTGTTGATCGCGGCGTAGTTGACGACTTCGTTGCTGTTGCCGCCCGAGAACAGACGCGACTCGTTGCGCACGCGCAGATCGCCTTCGAAGCGTATGCGCTTGGCCCATTCCGGCGTCTCGTTGGGCGCGGCCCAGCCTTCGGACCGGGCCTGGGCCATGACTTCATTCTTGACCTCGTCACGGATGCCGTCGCGCACGGTCTGCGGTACGTAGGGCACGCGCACATCGCCGGCCTGGGCCTGCAGCGCGCTGGCCGGCGGCGCGGCCGCGCTCGCCTGGCGCTGGGCCTGGCGTTGGGCCATGGCTTCGGTCTGCGCCTGGGCCAGCAGGGCTTCGCCCACGTCCTTGGTCAGGGCGCCGCTTTGCACCAGCCCCTGGATGAGACGCACCATGGCGCTTTCGGTGGGCACCGCGGCGCCGGGAGCCTGGGCGGCAGCGGCCATCGACGTCAGCGCGATCACCGTCGCGATGGCCATGGCTTGCGCCTTGCGTGCCAGCGGCGGACGTTGCCGGGCGAACGAATGGGAGTATGCGAATGGAGTCATGGTTGATTCATGGAGGATTCGAAAGAGGGAGCCGGTCGCCAGCGCCTTCAGGGACGGCGGCCGTTCATGGAAACGCGCACCGGAAAGCGCATGGACTGCGGAGGCCGTTCGTCGATGCGCTCAATCTCGCGCAGCATGGCCAGCACCAGCTCGTCGGTGCGCGCATTGCCGCTGCCCTGGACCAGCTGCAGGCGCGTGCTGCGGCCGTCGCTGGCCAGCCACAGGTCCACGCGCAGGTCGCTGAACACCAGGCTGCGCGTGCGCGGATCGCGCGCCAGCGCCTGCTGCAGCTGGGCGGAGAGGTAGCGCTGGTAGGAGCCGTTGCCCAGGCCGCCACCGCCGCCCGTCGAACCACCGCCGCGACCGACAGCGATGCCGTCGGTGCCGGCCTGGGCGTCGGCGTTCATGGTCAGCGGATCGCCCAGGTCCTGCGATGGACTGGGTGTCGCGTCGTCCATGGGCTTTTCCTGCGACTCGACCGGCGTCGGTTCGACTTCGGTGATCTTGGGCTCGACCTTCTCGGGTTCGGGCTCGGGCAGCTTCTCGGGTTCGGGCGGCGGCGGCGGGGGTGGCGGCAGCATCAGCATGGCCGTGGGCGCGACGGCGCGCTTGGTGCTGGCCGTACCCGCGAGCAGGTACCACAGCAGCGCTGCCAGCCCGACCACCACGATCAGCCCTATGGCCCACCCGCCCCAGCGGCGCCAGAACGACAGCGCGGCCTGCGGCGTCGGTGCGTTGGAGTGTTTCAACTTGCGCTCCTCAGGCGGCCGGCTTGCCGGTCACGAGGCCGATCTGGTTGAGCTCGATGCGGCGCAGCAGATCCAGCACTTCGACCACCTTGGCGTACTGCACGCCCGAGTCGCCGCGCACGATGACCGGAAAGTCGGGCGTCAGCGCCTTCTCGGTGCGCAGGCGCTCCTCGAGTTCGGCCAGCGTGACCGGGTAGGCGTCGAGGAATACGCGGCCGTCGTTGTCGATGGTGACGGCCTTGGTCTTGGGTTTTTCCAGCGCCACCGCCGAGCTGGCCTTGGGCAGATCGACCTTGATGCCAGGAATGCTGGCATTGCTGGTCAGGATGAAGATCACCAGCACCACCAGCAGCACGTCCACGAAAGGCGTGATGTTGATGCCGCCGGTACGTTTTTTCGTACCGAATTTGGCAGCGGCGTTGGCCATGGTTCAGGCACCTCGCACGGTCTGGCCGCGGCCTTCGCCCTGCTCTTCGGCCAGGCGGGTGGAGAACTCGTCGACGAACACGGCCATGTCGGCGCCGATGGCATCCGAGCGCGAAGCCAGCCAGTTGTAGCCGAACAGCGCGGGAATCGCCACGCCCAGACCGGCCGCCGTGCACAGCAGCGCCGCGGCCATGCCGGGAGCGACCGAATTGATGTCCACCGCGCCGGCCATGGCCGCGACGACGAACACCAGCATGATGCCGATCACCGTGCCGAACAGGCCCACGTAAGGCGCGCCTTCAATGGTCGTCGACAGCCAGTTCATGCGCTTGGACATGCTCTCGTTCTCGCGCACCATCACGCCGTCCATGGCCGCGCGGATGGCGCTGATGGTGGCGTTGGAGACCGCGTTCAGGTCGTAGCCGCGGTCCTGGCGGCGGCGCATTTCCTCCACGGCCACGGCATACAGGCGCCACAGCGAGGAATCGGTTCTGATCTCGGCGGGAACGCGGCTGTCCTTGGCCAGCATGTCCAGCGGCGCACCCGCGGTTTCGCGGAAAAAGCCCATGAACTTCGCATTGGCGCGCGAGATGGCGCCGTAGCTGCGGCCCTTGCCGATCATGATCATCCAGGAGAAGGCCATCATCAGGCCCAGCAAGGCCACCACGATCCAGGCGTCCAGCGGCATGGCCGCCAGAATGAAGCCGAAGTGGCTCTTGCCGGCCTGCTGCTCGTCGGCGCCGAAGGCCGTCATGCGCGAATCCGCGCCTTGCGAGACCGCGTCGGCCTGCAGCAGCGCATCGGGACGCGCGACCTTGGAGAAGCGCACTTCATCGATGGCGCCGTTGAACGGCGCGAAGGACTGGCCTTCGGCCGTGCCGCTGTAGGCGCCCAGCGAAGCGGGCGTATTGAGCGCGGGCAGCGCCACGGCCAGCGTCGCCGCGGTACGGCCGCCGACGACCAGCGCCACGGTCTTGCCGTCGGCCTTGACCGCGAGGTGCGACCACTGGCCCGCCTGGATAGGCTGGCCCGGCGCGCTGCGCTGGCCGTTGACCTGCACGAAAGGCACGCCCTGGTCTATGCCCAGCGTGAGTTCGCCCGCACCGTCACGGCGCGAGTAGACCACTTGATTCGCACCCAGCGTCTCGGGACGCACCCAGGCGCTGAACGTGAACGCAGCGCCCGAAGCCAGCGCCAGCGAAGGCGATGCGGGCAGCATCAAGGGCGCATTGCCCAGCATGGCGCCACGGCCGATCACCGTGCCTTCGGCCGTGACGGTCATGGTCTGCGCGTGGTTGCCGTAAGCCGTGGTGTCGCGTGCGGGGGCACCGGTCTCGGCGAAGTGATAGACCAGCGTGTAGTCGGGATCGAAGCTGCGTTGGCCGTTGCCGGACGCCGGCGCCTTGGAGTTGCCGTAGTACATCCAGATCTGCTGCGGCGCGGCCACGGGCAGCGCGGGCATGTCGACCCAGACCAGGGCCATGCCCAGCAGCGGATCGAACTGTTCGATCTGGTGGTTGAGCACGGTCTTGTCGTCGGCGGCGATGAAGCGCAGATCGGCACCCGTGTCACTCACGCCTTCGAAATTGAAATTGCCGGTGTGCAGACGCACCAGCACCGGAGTGCGACCCGCGTCGCCGGCGAGCGCCGCGCCTTGCGGGCCGGCGTCGATGGTGATGGGCTTGCGGTAAGACCAGTCGGCCTGCCACCAGGCGGCTTGCGCCAGATTCGGCAGGAGCGCACTCAGCGCCGTGAACAGTAGAAACAGGATGCGTCGCATGACAGGGGTTCTCCGAAAAATGGGCAGGAATGAAGTGCGCAGCGCCGGCATCAATAGCTGGCGTTGAGGTTGAAAGTCAGACGCGGGTCGTGCCGCTCGGTACGCGGCCCGGTCTTGAGGGGATAGGCCAGGTCGAACCGGGCGCTGATCTGCGGGCCGATGCGGAAATTCGTGCCCAGGCCCACGGAAGCCAGGGTGAAGCGGTGCTGCTGCTCGGGCAGCGGGTCGCGCAGGCGCAGCTGGCCGGCGTCGGCGAAAAGGTAGGCGCGCCAGCCTTCGACACGCTCGCCGAAGTAGCTCAGCGGCTTGGTTCGCCACTCGATGGAGCCGACCATGCCGACGTCGCCCGTAGCTTCGGCCGACAGATAGCCGCGCACGGAGTTGGTACCGCCGGCCGCGATCTGCTCGCCGGAAACCAGCGGCGAGTCGGTCAGCTGGCCGGCAAAGCGCCAGCCCAGCTGCGATTCGTTGGCCAGCGCATAGCTGCCGTTGAAATCCGCCTTGAGCACCAGGAAGCTGGGCGAAGCCTTGTAGCGCTTGTAGCTGAACCGCTGCCAGTCGCTGCCCCAGCCGAGGAAAGTGCGCGTGCCCGCGACCAGCGACAGGCCCAGGCCGGACTGCAGCTTCTCGCCCTGGTAATAGCCCGAATAGGCCAGCGTGATGGGCGCATATTTGAGCGGCACTTCATCGCTGGTCTTGCCGAACTGCAAGGCTTCCTTGTTGTTCTTGAGATCCACGCCCGCGCTGAAGTTGTGCCACCAGGCGCCGCTGTCGGGCACCGTGTAGCCCGCCTTCATGCCCAGCGCATAGCCCTTGCCGATGACGTTGGTGCCGCCCACGGTCGCCACACTGCTGTCGGAGACGTAACCCGAAGCTTCAAGGTTCCAGTGCGTGCCGCGCAGCGGCGCCGAATAAGAGCCCGACCAGACCTTGGTCTGGTTGAAATCCTGCGGTGTGGCGAAGATGCTCATCGATGCGCTGTGGCCCAGCTGCCAGAGGTTGTCGTGGCCTATGGACGCCGTCAGCCGCAAATCCTCGGTGTCGGCGCTGCGGTCGTTGTTCAGGCCCACGCTGGCGCGCCAGGGGCTGCTGTCATCGACCTTGAGGTCCACGTCCATGGTCCCGGGCAGCGCGCCCTGGCGCACCAGGGGCATGACCTGGCGCTTGCCGCCGAGATTGAGCGCCGTGAGTTCGACCTGCGCCTGGTTGAAGTCGGGCACCGCGCCTTCGCGCAGCGCCGGCACCTGTTCGCGCACTTCCACCGGCGATTGGTAGGCGGCACCGACCACGCGCACGCGGCCGACCCGCGTTTCGTTGACCTGCAGCAGCACCAGCCCTTCGGTGACCTGCTGTTCCGGCAGGTCGACATAGACCGACTGGTAGCCTTTGGCCTGGTAGACGGCGAGCAAGGCGTCGCGCGCACCCTCGATGTCCTTGAGGCTGCGGCCCGGCCCCAGAAAGGGCGAAACCGCGCGTTCTATGCTGCGCGCATCCAGTACCGTGTTGCCGCGCACGATGTACTCCAGCACTTCCACTTCGCGCGCCTGCTCGGCGGGGGCCTCGGCGGCGACCTCCGCCCCGGGCTGCGCCCAGCCCGCGCCGCTGCACAAGGCCAACGATGCCAGGCACAGGGCCCGCCATCGCGGCAGGGGTCCGCTCTTCTTCATTGCTTGCATGGGATGAACTCGATTTCCGAAATGTGGTGTCCGAATACGCCGCTCAACCGCCATCGTGAAGTGCTCAGATGACAATAGTCACGTCCTGATACATAGACGTTTGAGGCCGCCGGAAACCGCTGTTTTTCACGAAATCTTCATAAAAGTGCCAGGGCGGCCATGGCCCTGGCCGGCCAGGCGCGGCCGGCCTGGCGCGGCCGGCCTGGCCGGGCGCCATCTGCCTGGCCATTGCCCTCTGGAAGAAGGCGCTGCTCAGCGCCCCGCGGGGGGGCGCGCACCGGGGTCATCGGGAGGCCTTTGCGGGAAGGCCGAACGCCCGAACTGGTCGCCCATGCGGTGGCCGGTGGCGGCGCGGTTGAACAGGCCCAGCTGATTCGACGGCCTTTGCACAATGGCCTCCGCGGCCAGCGCGGCGCCCGCGGGCCTGGCAGCCCCGGCCCGGGGCACGAGCTTTTGCGTCAGACAATCGGCCGAAGGCGGCGCGCGCTGGCCGTCGACTTCCACCTCGATGCAGGCGCTCGCCTCGGCCGCGGCGCCCTGCGCCAGGCCGGCGAGGGACGCCGCCAGCGCGAACCGCCAGGCCCAGCGCGGCAGCGCCTTCATCGCGAGGCCAGCAAGGCCTGGCGCTCGCGTTCCGTCAGCCCCTTGGCCTGCTCCGGCGTCAGCGCGCCATGGCCTATGAGCTGGAACGGGCTGCTCGCGTCATAGCGCGTGTGCTCGGCCGGCATGGGTGCGGCGGCCGACGGGCTGGCCGAAGTCGCGCCTTCCGCGGGCTGGTCGCCAAAGCCCAGCACCCGCACCGTGAACACCGATGGCAGGGCCTGACGCGCCGCGGCCCGCTCGCGCTGCATCACTTCCTGCGCGGCCACCGTGGCCTGGGCCGTGGCGGCGCTGGCGTTGGTCAGCGCGCCGACGTTCACCGCCGCCACCACCGGAATGCCCACGGCCTTGCCCTGCACCTGGATGTTCTCGGCGTTGACCACCTGCATCGCGGCCAGGTTCACATTGCCCGACACCCGGATGCCGGCCTCGCCCGCATCGATGGTGCCCAGCGGCGCGATCAGGTCGATGTCGCCCGGCGGGATCTCGGGAATCGGGTTGAGCGTGGCAATGCCCGCGCCCGTGCTGGGCGTCGACGGCGACAGCGACACATTGCCTATGCTGTCGTAGACCCGGCGCTGCGGCGTCGCCACCACCGTGGTCTTGCTGCCGCGGCCGGCATTGATGTCGCCTTCGGCCGACCAGGCCAGGATGCTGCCGCCGAAGGTGGTGAAGATCCGGCTCTGCCCCATCAGGATGTCGCCCTTGGCATAGAGGTGGATGTCGCCCTCGCCCAGCGTCATCACGCCCGAGCCCGGCCCGGGCACGAAGCCGCCGTCCACACCGACCAGGGTCCGGCCGCCCGGCGTCATGATGCTGATGTCGCCACCGAAGTTGGTATGGATCCCGGCATCGAGCACGTTGTAGAACGACACGCCATAGCCCGGCTGGCCCAGCGCCACCCACTCGGCGTAGGAGAGGTACTTCACGCCCGGCTTGGGCCGCGCCTGGCCCACGGAGTTGTTCACATAGTCGGCGTTGAAGTACAGCGCGCTGCTGAACATGGTCAGATCGCCTTCGTACTTCAGCGCCTTGCCCTGGGCATCCTGCGTGGGCAGCAGCGTGGCGATGGCTTCACGCCCACGCAGATAGCTGCCGTAGCGCTTGCCGGCGACGTCGTTGTACTCCCGGCCCCCGGCCTTGAGTTCGGCGTAGTAGACGCCGCGCAGGAACGCCTGCTGCTGCTCGGCGGGCAGTGCCGCGAAGAAGCTGCGCGCATCCATGCTGGCGGCATCGAAGCGCAGTCCCAACCGGTTGTCACCACCGAAGCGCTCGCTGAGCCAGTTGACCAGATGCAGGCGGCTCTCGACCTTGTATTCGCGTGCCAGCGAGCGGTTGACCGTCGTCCGGCCTTCGGCCAGCGCCGTGGCATGCGCGCTGTCGAACTCGGTCTGGCGCGCGGCCATGAACGCTTCGGGCGTGCCGTGCCGGGTCGCGTCATAGCCCAGCTCGCGTGCCAGCCACTGCGCCAGCGTGAGGTCGCCGCCGTAGCTGTACAGCGCCGAACCCGGCTGGTCGGCAAACGGCAGATCGGACCGGGCCAGACGCGCCGGGTCGAGGTAGCGCGCGGCGAATGCATCCCAGTGCGCGCCCGCTCCCATGCCCGCGGCCACGGCGATGCTCGCGCCATTGCTGCGATCGCCAGGCGCCGCATCGGTGATCGCGCCCAGGCTCTTGAACTCGCCCTTGTCGGCCAGATAGATGTTGCGCCCGGCGCTCACGTCCAGCAGGCCCGGCCCGGTGACATAAAAGCTGCTGTAGCGGATGTCGCGGCCGGCTTCCACCACCGACACATCGTCGTCGAACGCATGCGCGATCAGGTTGCCGCGGGTGTCGGCCACGCTGGTCTTGCGGCCGGTCACGGTGTCCTTGCGGCCGAGCTGCGTGCCCGAATCGGTGATGTCGCGCCCGGCGCGGATCGCCACCGGCATGGACGCTTCATGGCGCGAGCCCGCCGCGCCCGCCGGGTAGCCCAGCAGCACTTCCTGGCCCACGCGCAGGCCGACGATGTCGCCATCCACGGCGTAGTAGCGCGCCGGCTGCTGGCCCACGGTGGCATAGCCCGATGTGGCCGTGCTGCCGAAGGTGAACAACGGTGCCACATTGGCGCGGCCACCGTCGCGGCTGATCCAGCTGTTCCTGTCCGCCATCTCGGCCGCCGTGTTGTGCACCCACAGAGGATCCCAGCCATACTGCCCGCCGCCGGTGTCGGCCACCCGGCCCACGAAGCCGGGCCGGAACACGCTGCTCAACGCAGCCGGATCGGCCGTCGAAGCGCTGAACATGAAGCCGCTGCCGAAGATCGAATCGCCCGCCAGCAGTTGCAGCTCGCCCTTGCCCGTGGCATTGACGAACTGCGCGTCGGTCGGCGAAGGTGCGAGCGTCACGCCGAAGGCCACGCGCAGCGGAGTCTGGCCGAAGCTGTTGGTCAGCGTCGTGGTGCTGACACCGTAGTACAGGCTGCCGTTGGCCGCGGCCGCGCGCAGGATGGACGGATAGAAGTAGCCGTCTTCATTGGCCGACTGGTTGCGGCCATCGACGCTCCAGCGCACGTCTTCATTGCCGCCGCCTTCGGCCCAGGCCGTGGTGGGCGTGAGATTGCCACCCGCGCTCAGTAGATCGATGGCCGTGGCCGGAGTCCACATCGAGAACGAACTCCAGCCATGGCCCGCATGCCGCGTGCCCTGGTAGGTAAACGGCGTCGATTCGAGCGCCAGCGTGCGGCCCGGGTCGGCCACGCCGCCCAGCACCAGGTCGCCACGCGTCTCTATGCGTACCGTGGAGTCGCCCAGCACCAGGATGGGGCCACCACCCGCGAGCGCCGCGCCAGCCGCGAACGGATCGCCGGTGCGCGTGTCGATGTGGTTGAGCACGCCATAGCGCGGCTGCATGCCGCCGATCGCGCCGGCGTCGATGTGCAGCGAACCCCGCATATTGACGAACGTGGAGTTGAGATCGTGCTCATTGCGGCGCAGCGTGGCGTCGGGGTTGAGCGCGCCGCCCAGGCGCAGATCGAGGTCACCGCCGCCGGTCTGCACCAGCGTGCCGTCGGCCGTGACGCGGCCCGTGCTGGCCACCACCAGGTGCAGGCCCTGGCTGCGCGGGCTGTGGCTCGCGCCGTCAGTCAGTTGCCCGGCCGCGTTGCGTTGTCCGCTGCCGCGCATGTCCATCATGCCGGCGTTGCCGCCCGCTTCGACGCGCAGGTTGCCGCCGCCCAGCGTGCCGACGCCGGTGAAACCGACCAGTGACGGATCGTTGCCGAACAGGTAGGTGCCGTAGGGATCCGGGTTGGGGCTGCCCGAACCGGCCACGTAGGTGCCGAAGTTGATCCACCAGGCCGTGGGCACGGCGTCGGCGCCCTGCTCCACCGAGCCCGTGCCCTGGCGCCACAGCCAGTTGCCGACCGCGGTGCTGGCGTGCTGCTGGCGCGTATTGGCGAAGGTGTAGCCGTAGTCGTTCAGGCTGTTGTTGTTGCCGATCAGGTCGCCCTTGAGATCGCCGCCGGCACGCACCAGCACGTTGCCGCCCTGCTCGGGGTACCAGGCCGCATACAGGCTATCGGTACCGCCGTCGACCAGCGCTTCGAATGCCGCACCTTCGGGTTGCAGGATGCTGCTATCGGCCAGGCGTGCACGCGCCTGGTTGTAGGCCGCGCCCAGCGAGGCCGAGCGCGTGCCCGCCGTATAGACACCAAAAGGCGTGCGCATGTCGAGGTCGCCGGCGGAAATCAGGTCGAGGTCGCCCGTGCCGGTGCGCAGCACGCTGAACAGCTGCTGGCGCGCGGGCTTCATCACCGTCTCGGCGCTCAGGAAATCGGCGACGTTGCCGAAGCCGTACTGGTTGAGCTCGTCCATGCTCTGCGAGATCAGATAAAGGTCCTTGAGCTGCTGCTCAATGGCCGGCGTGAGCAACATCCCGGGCTGCCAGTCGAAGCCGTTGTAGCCCATCATCTCGATGAATCCCGGGTCCACATCCAGCGGAATCTGGTAGGTCTTCTCGAGCACCGATCCCAGGCCGAAGTGGGTATCGGCCAGTTGCAGCCGCGCCGTACTGCCCGGCAGGGTCGCGCGCGAATCGGCCGCGGCCAGGTCCGCGCCGGCCACCAGGCGCAGGTCGCTCGATTGAAAGCCCGCGGGCAGCATGGGCGCCAGCGCCCAGGTGCGGCCCTGGCTGCCCTGCGCGTCGGCGGGGCGCAGATTGACCATCACCGCGCCGCCGGGCAAGACCACGTCGGTTTCCGAGGGCACGATCGCGCCCTTGGCCAGCGCCAGCGGCTGCGACAGCGTGAGGTTCATCGGCAGCGCGACGCCCGCGGGCCAGAAAGTGGCCGCGAGCTGGGTTCTCGCCGTGAGGCGGAAGCCCGCGCCCAATTGCTGGCCGGCGGCCAGTTGCAGCGGCGCGCGCAGCATGCTGCCCGCCGCATGCAGCAGCGTGCCGTCGGCCGCGCGCACATCCGCGGTCAACACCGTGCCCGCGGCAAGCAGCAAGTCCTGGCCCAGCGGCATGGCAACGGGCAGCGCCGTTCCCTCAGGCAAGGTCAGGCCCGCCACCGGCAGGTCGTAATTGAGCGTGCGGCCGCTCTTGAACACCGTGCCCGCGTCCAGCGTGGCCAGGCCCGCATGGGGAATGATCAGATCGCCGCCGAAAGGCATGCGGCCCGCGGGCAGTATCCAGCCCTTGTCGTCGGGCGATGCGCCCAGCAGCGAGCCGTCGAAGCCGTCGCTGACGCTGCCGAAGATCTCAAGGTTGCCCGCGGCGCGCAGCACCAGCGCGCCGGCTTCGCCCGAGCCATGCTGGCCCGTGCGCTGCGCATGCGGGTTGACGCTCGCATAGCGGTGGCCCGACAGGTCGATGTCGCCATCGACATGCAGATCTCCCGTGGTCGCCACTTCGACGCCGGGCCGCAGGTGGAACTGGTCCGTGTAGCTGCGCAGACCCGCGAGCTTGCCGTTCATCAGCGCGCCATTGGCCAGCGCATGGCCCATGAAGACCGCGCTCTCGGCGTGGCGATCATTGAGCCAGTCCTGGTCTATGTACTGGTAGGGGCGGCCGTCGGCCGTGGTCTCCGTGCCCGTGGGCGCGTTCTCGTAACGGTGGAAAGCGTTGACCGCGATGGACCGCGCGCCGGTGATGCTCACCGCACCGCTGGCGTCTATGTCCACGTCGTTGCCCATGGCGCCGCCCAGGCGTGGCGCATTCAAAGCCACCGTGCCGTAGTTCGCGCCGGCCCCGGCGACATCGAGATGCATGGTCGCGCCCGGCGCGAGCACCAGGCGGCCGTCGCCCGCATCGATTTCGATCACGGCGCGGTTGGGCGCCTCGATGACCTGACCGTAGCTGTCGCGGCGCAGCACGCTGGCGCGGGCGTCGAGCACCGCGCCGCCGGCGATGGTCACGCCGGCGTTGGCGGCCAGGCGTATGCTGCCGGCCTGCTCGCCGCTGGCGTCGATGCGGCCGTTCACGGTGAGGCTGCCATGGTCCACCGAGATGTTGATCTCGCGCGCCTTGAGCTCGTCGCCGACCACCAGATTGCCCTGCTTCAGCTGGAAGCTGCGCCCGCCGAACACGCCGCCTGCGGTCAGGCGCTGGTTGAGGCCCACGAAATCGGTGATGCCCAGGCCGCGCAAGTCCACCGTGCCGGCGGCGAACGGCACCTGCGTGCCGCCCGCGTCGTAATGGCCGCTGGTGCTGCCGTCAATGGCACCGCCCAGGTCCAGCGTGCCGTCCAGCGCGATGGCCGTCAGCCGGCCCGCGCGGTTCTTCTCGGCCGAAATATCGATGCGCGAGGCCGCGCCCTGCGTCACGTTGCCCGCGCGGCTGTCCAGCGTGACCTCGCCGCCCCAGCTGTACTGGTTCACGTCGAAGAAGGCGATCTTGCGGCCCGCGAGATCGAGCTGCGCGCCATCGGCGAGCAACACGTTGTCCGTGGCCGAGAGCGTGAGCTTGCCGCTGGGCAGCAGCACGGCCGTGTCCACGGTGAGCTGGCGGCCCGCGTCCAGCGACAGCGTCGCACCCAGCGCATCGGCCAGCGTGGCGTTGTCGGCCAGCGGCGATGCCGCACCCGCGGGCGCCGTGGCGGTGATCGCACCGCCGGCCTTGATCGCGTTGACCGAACCGGCCTGGCCGGTCAGCAGCGGCGTGCGCAGGTGCAGATCGCCCCCGCTGTAACTGAACGTCTTCGCATCGGCGTCCCAGGCGCCTTGCTGCTGGTAGACCGACAGGCTGCCCTTGTGGTTGGCCGTGATGCGCTCGCTGGCGTTGAGATCGACGCTGGCAAAGCCCAGCACCAGACGGTCGTGACTGTTCACGCTGTCGGGCTGGCTGCGCGGCCCCCAGCCGAATTCAATCTGGCGCGCATCGACTTCGAAACGGCCGCTGCCCGTGCCCGCGCCGCCGGTCATCACCGCACCCGCTGGCGTGAGCGCCCCGTTCCAGACCAGCGTATCGGTCGCTATGCGCGCCACATCGCTCGCACCGCCATGACCGTAGATCGCCGGCGCGCCCAGCACCAGGCGTTCGAGCGCCGATTTGCCGGTGGTCGCGTTCACGGTCGACAAATTGACCGTGCCGAAGAAATTGACGGAATCGCGCGCGGTCAGCACCAGGTTCTCCAGCGCCGGGGCGCCGGTGCTGGTATCGCCGCGCAGCAGGTTGTCGAGCACTTGCTGGTTGAGCGTGAGGCCCGAAGGCAGCAGGCCCGCGGCGCCCGCGGCTGCCAGCTGGGCCTGGTTGCCGACGTTGATCGCGCCCACGGCCAGCACCAGATCGCGCGCGCCGTAGCGCACCGAATCGGCGAGCAGGAACGACTGGTCCGTGACCGCGGTGATGCTGCCTTCGGCGTACAGCCGGGTCTCGCCCGAGCACAGCGCACCGACGTCGCATACGCCGATGTGGATATAGCCCGGCCCCGTGCGCGAGCCGGCGTCACCGGCCTTGGGCGCGAGCACGTCGATGCGGCCGTTGCCCAGCGCCAGCATCGAGGTCGCGCCGGGCGCCAGCACATAGCCATCGGCTCCGCTCCAGGCCGCGGCACCGCGGCCCAGCGTATCGATGCCCGCGCCCTGTTCGACGGTGATGCCGCCGTCCATGCGCCCGGTCACCAGCAGCACTTGCGCAGCCGACAGCACCGCGCCCTTGCGCAGCACGATCTCGGAGGCCACCTCCCAGTTATTGCCCAGGCTCACCTGCCAGGCGTTCTGGGTCGAGCCATAGCCCGCGTTGGCGGAGAAGGTCGAGGTCGGCAGGCCGCCGATCGCGATCACGGCCGCGCCGATATTGTTGAGCGTGCCGGCTGCTACCGAAATGCCGCCGTAGCCCTCGGTCGGCGCGGCGCCGTCGGCCAGCACTTCGATGCGCGAAGCCTTGAGCGACACCGTGCCGCCCCGGCCGCCCTCGGCCGCCGCGAAGCGCACCGTGCCCGGAGCGATCTGCAGCTGCTCGCCAGGCAGCAGCGTGAGCACGCGCGCATCGCGTTCGAGCTGTGGGCGCGGCACGTTGTCGCGCATGGCCCAGTCCAGGCCGAACTTGGCATAGCTGGTCTCGTTGTATTGCGAATAGCTGCGCAGCATGTCGGCCGGCGTCAGCACCGCCTGCGTGGTCATCGCATCGACGATGCCGGTATGGGCCATGCCCAGACGCGCCGCCGTGCCGTACGAGCCGTTGGGCATCAGGCTGGTGCCGCCGAACGCGCCCTGGCTGGCAGCCAGGCCGTTGAGCTCGACACGGAACGCGCCCGGCATCAGCGCATAGGTCGAAGGCAGCAGCGTATAAGTGCCCGCGGCCAGGCCGGGAACGCCTTCGCCTATGGAGATCTGGCGACCGACCATGGGATCGCCCGCGCCCTTCTCGGCCGCGACCGGCGCCGCGCCAGGCTGCACGCCGGGCACGATGGCATAGACCGGATTGGTCGCCAGGCCCGGCAGCACGAAGCCGCCTTTGGCGACCTGCACCAGCGGATGCAGGCGCGCATCGGTGGAGCCGCCGCGGCCCGACAGGAAGCCCGCGCCCTTGAGCTCGCCACCACCGCTGAGGTCCAGCGTGGCGCCGGCCTGCACGTCGATATGGGTCGCAGCCAGGCGCACGCTGCCCAGCATGTCGCCCAGGCCGTAGTAGGGCACGTCCAGGCCGTTGTAGTTGTAGGTCAGGTTGTCGACCGTGCCGCCATAGGGCATCACCAGCCCGGCGGCACTCACCGAGGTGATGCTGCCCGGCAGCAGCTGCACGCGGGTAGTCGGCAGGTTCACGCCGCTGCCCGTGCCCACCGTGATCGTGCCCAATGGCGCACGCACCACGCCGCCCTGCGCGACATTGGCCGACAGCAGCTGCAGCGAGCCGAACACCGAATACGGCAGGGGCAACTCGGCCGCGCCGCTGCGCTCGATGCGCAGGCTGCGCTGCGGATCAGCAAGCACCTGGAAGTTGCCCCATTGATCGATCGCGCCCATCTGGCCCGCGATGACCACGCCCCTGGCCCCCGTCGCCGGATAGACCTGGCTCGCGGCCAGCACCAGATCGCCGACCGTGGTCAGCGAAGAATCGAACGCCGCGCCTCGGCTCGATGGCAGGAAACGCAGGTCGCCCTGGCTGCGCAGTTCCACCCTATCGAAGCCGGGGCGTTCGACCAGGGGCTGGCCCGCCGTCGGCTGCACATAGCCACGCGCGCCGAAGCCCACCACATCGAGCACGTCGAGCAGCGAGGAGTCGACTTGCAACTGTGATTGCGCGGCCACTGTCACCAGGCCCGGCGTGCCCTGCGAGGACGCCTTGAGCGTGGGCATGACGTGGAAATCCTTCTGCGCATGCGTGGCTCCGGCCAGGCGCACATAGGGCGCGGCCAGCCTTACCTGGGCGCCAGCGTCCACACCCTGCGGCAGGCTCAGGCTGCCCGAGGTCAGGCGCAGGCTCTGGCCCAGCGCGAGGTCAAGCCCGTTCTCCAGCGTGATCACGCCGTTGACCAGCAGGCCCAGATGATCGAAGCCGCCGGCCTTGACGCGGTCGGCACCCAGGCGCGCATGGCCGTACACCAGTGCCGCATCGGGCTGGCCGGGCTGCAGGCCGGCAGCGAGCGCTTCAGGCGTCTGCTCACGCACCAGCGCCAGTTCGCGGTGCACCAGCACGCGCACGTCGGGGCCGGCGCTGGCGGCGTAATTGGGCGTCTCCAGCGTGAGCGCGAGCGTGCCTCCGCCCGCACCCGCGCCGCCCGCGGCCGCGCGCATGTCGCCGTCGAGGTACAGGCCGTTGAAGCTGCTCAGATGGATCAGACCGCCGTGCGAAGCCACGGCGGTCGCGCCCTGCTGCGGCAGATCGAGCACGGCCGCCGTGCCCGAGGCATCCAGGCGTGCACCGGGGCGCACCACGATGAAGTTGTCGATGGCATCGGCCTGGGTCGCGCCGGCGCGGTAGGTGCCGCCGATCTGAATGCTGCCCCCATCCTGCACCAGGCCGTAACGCCGTCCGCGCGTATCGATGGCGGTGTGGGAAATCCCCGCTACGTCGAGCACGGCCTGCGCGCCAATCCAGACCGAACGGTCGTGGCCCTTGACCGAACCGACTTCGTCGTTGCCATAGCCCAGGCTCTGCACGCCTATGCGGCCGCCGGCCGCATGCAGCGCGCCGTCGAGCGTGATCTGCCCGTTGCCGGCCAAGGCAATGCGCTGGCCCGGATCCACCGAGATGCGCGCCCCCGCGGCCACCGTGAGCGTAGGCGCCAGGGCCTGGCCCACCCGACCGGATTGCAAGGTCAGGCTGGCGCCCGCGCGCTGAGTGAGGCTGGCGGTGCGCGCGTTTTCAGCGAACAGCGGCAACTCCTCCACCGCAAGCGCCGCGGACAGATCCGCGCCCGTGGCCAGATCCTGGGCCACGCGCTTATCCAGTCGCAACTGGGGCATGCGCACGGCCAGATCAGCGCCCTCGGCCACCGTCAGGCCGCCCACCCCCACTACCTCGTACTGCGCGAAGCCCTGGCGGAACAGATCGGCCCCCAGATGCAGCAGCGGCGCCACGGCCACCGCCTGCGGCAACACCGTGCCCGCACGCAGCAACGTGCCGGCGGAGAAAGTCACATCGCTGGGCGCGACCGTGCCTGCCGCCATCACGCCAGCCGTGGGCGTAATGCCTATGCCGTTCGGAAAGGCATCGACCGGCACGACATAGCTCGTCGGAAAGCCCGTCGCGTTGCTGATCGCGCGTATCGTGGTCCCGGCGGGAATCAGCGTCGGCTGCAGCCAGGGGTACATATTGATCTGCGAACCGTTGTCCCGCACGATCGTATAAGAGCCGTTGCCCGTGGGCACGGGCGCATACCAGTCCGCGGCCAGCGTGATCCAGCTGCCGGGCTGGTTCAGGTCCACCAGCGGCGCGCCGCCTATGGCCTCGCCGGGCTTGGCAAGCGAGCGCATGTAGTGGTAGTCGGCCGGCAGCACCGCGCCTTGTTCAATGGTGAATGCGCCCTGCGTGACCAGGTCGGACAGCGAGGCCTGGCCCGCCGGCAGCGTGCCGTCGCTGCCGACCACCTGGCCGCCGATGACGATGGCCTCGCCGGTCTGCAGGTGCAGCCTGCCGCCGCCTTTGACGCCATGGCCGCGCAGCTCACCTTCGAGCACCAGGCGGCCGAGCGTGACATCGTCCACACCCGGAAATCCGTCGGCGATCAGCGTGATGTTGCCGCCCTTGCCGCCGCGCTGGCTGCCATTGGCCATCAGCGCCGCGCCCGACGACACGTCGAGCAACGCGCCCGCCGCGATCTTCACATCGCCGCTGCTGCGCAGCTCGATGCGACCGCCGTTGAGATAAGGCAGCGCGCTGCTGTCCGCGTCGCCCCATTCCAGATTGCTCCAGACACCGCGCGCGTCGAGCGTAGCGCCACCAGCCACCGTGGTCTGCGGCGTGAAGCCCGTCGGCACGGTCGGCGCGATCAGACCGCTCTGCCAGCCCTGGCTCGCGCTCGTGAAACGCTCGACCAGATTGCCCAATGCAATGCTGCCGCCGCGCGCCGTGAGATCCGCATTCACGTCCACCTGCGTGGCATGCAGCGCGATGCTGCCGCCCTGCGCCACGGTGACAGCCTCGTTGACCGTGATGCCGCCGAGCGCGTAGGCGTGCAGCGCGCCCAGCTGCTGCGCGCCCAGCCAGCCGGCATCGAGCACGATGCGCCCCTCGGCCGCCTGCGCCGCGCCGATGACGATCTCATTGACCACGGCGCCCGGGCTGTAGCGCAGATTGCCGCTGTCGGCGTCATAGATCGGCAGCCACTGGCCGACGATCAACTGCCCGCGCTGGGCCACGGCCGTCTGCGCCTGCTGATAGCCATCGAGCGCCGTGTCGCGCGCCTTGGTCTGGCGCGGGCCCTGGTATACCGTCGTGTCCAGCCGGCCTTCCAGCGTTGCGCTCTGCGTCGCGACCACCAGTTTTCCCGCGTCGCGGCCCACGGTATAGCCGTTTTCGAGCTGACGTCCCGGGGCGATCAGCGGGTTGGCGAAGGTCTCGGTCACCCCCCAGCGCGCATGCGCCGACTCGAAGCCCTGGTAGAGGCCGGTGTAGCGCAGGTCTCCGGGCGCATTCGACGCGTTGTAGATGCGCCCGTCCGCGCCCCTGAGATAGGTCTGGTTCACATAGCCGGTCTGCACGTCCAGCGCGCCGCCAGCCAGGTTGATCAGGCTGCCCGCGTGCGTGACCACATCGCCGCCCGCGAACTGCACCGTCCCCCCCTGCGCCATCCACTCGCCCACGCCGTGGCCGGTGGTCCCCAGATAGCCGCCGACTTCGAGCAGACCGCCCGCGGTGTACCAGCGGTCGGTGGCGTAGCCGTTGGTGCCGGCCGGCACGAACACCAGGCTGCGCCGGTCGACCCAGATGTTCTTGCTGTTGAGGCTCTTGTCGTCGCGGTTCACCGGTGCGTCGCGCTGCTCATTGCCTTGCGCGTTGATCAGCACATTGTTGCTCTCCATCGCCACGCGCACGCCCACCGAGCCCGAGACGTCGAGGATCGCGCCGCCGGCCACGTCGCTGCGCGCGGCCTTGACCAGCACCTGGCCGCCCGTGGCCAGGGTCAGCGAGTCGCCGCGGAAGTCGACCTGGCCGGCGCTGTCGATCAGCACCAGCGACTGGTCGCGCCGGTGGGTCACGCCGTCGCCCGCCTTGTCCGAATCCTTGATCAGCGCCGCGCGCTGCGCATCCAGCGCGGTCGCGGCCGTTTCGTCGAGCAGCACGGCCGTGATGCTGGCCGCATCGAGCGCCACGCGGCCTTCGGCATCGCCCGCGGGGTTGGTCAGATGCACGGTGCCGCGCGCATGCACGGAGGTCGTGGCCACAGCCACGCCCTGCTGGCGCACATCGTGGCCCGTGAGCGTGACATCGCCCGTGGTGGCCTGGATCAGGCCGGTATTGACGGCCAGGCCCGCGGCCGAGCTGGTCTGGCGCAGCGCGCTGACCAGGTTGCCGCGGGTGCTGGAATTCTGGTTGCCATCCGAGGCCTGGCCGCGGCGGATGACGAAGGCATCGCCCGCACCCAGCACGGTCTGGCCGGACGGCGTGATGATCTCGCCCGCGTTGCGCGCTTCGCGCCCCAGCAGCAGCACGTAGCCGCCGCCTTCGGTCACGCTCACGGGCTTGCGCGTCTGCAGGCGCGCACCGGCTTCGACCACTACGTCGCCCGTGGCCGCGCCATGGCTGAAGCTGCTGGCCGTGGTGGCCAGGTCGTTGGCGAAGGTCGGTATCTGGGCCGTGCCCTGGGCCTCGCTGTACAGCCCCTTCTTGAATTGCGCATCCGACATGCCCACGGCCGTAGCGACCAGGTTGCGCGTCTGCACCTGGCTGCTGCCGCTGAAGATGATGCCGTTGCGGTTGACGACCAGCACCGTGCCGTCGGCCTTGATCTGGCCCTGGATCTGGCTGGGCCGGGCTTGCGGGTCGTTCACGCGGTTGAGCATCGACCAGTGGGTCTGCTGGTTCACATCGAGCGTGGTGTTCTTGCCCACGTTGAAGGTTTCCCAGTTGAGAATGGCCTTGTCCGCGGTCTGCTGGACGTTGACCGTGGTCTGGCCGTTGGCCACGTTCTGCGTCGGTGCGTTGGCGTTGATCCAGCCCGCGGTCAGGCTGTTGGTATCGACCTTCAGGCCGCCTTCGCCCAGGCCGTCGGGAATGCCCGAGGCCGCGGCCAGCGCGGCGGCGCGCGCACTGGCCTGGGCGGCCTGCAGCGCGGCAATGCCCTGGGCCGTGCGGCCCAGGTTGGCCAGCGACTGGGCCAGCTCGGCGCGTGCCGCTGCGCTCTGGCCCTGGGGCGTGAGCAAGGGGTTGGCGGGCAGGCCGTTGGGCAGCTTGCCCGTCAGCGCGGCACTGGCCTGCACTCCGCTCTTGGCCGCAAACCAGCCGGGGCTGAAAGCCTGCTGGGCCTGCGCGGCACCGGCCGTGGTGGCCAGCAGCAAGGCCACGGCATGTGCCAGTGGCGAGAAAAGCGAAGGTGCGCAGGAGTCGAGAAAGCGTTGGCGGTCGCGCGGCGATTTGGTCATCTGATCCCCAGCAATGGTTCGATTGAATGCACAGGCGTCGGCGCGCAGCCTCCATGCTGCTGCTACCTCTTCCTCTTGCTGAGAAGACGGATCCGCGAACCCAAACCCACTAGTCTTTCTTTCGTCATTTCTGTCATAAACGGCGCACTGCGGCGCGCCCGCATCAGCGCAGGATGAGCACGCCGCCGGGCAGGCTGCGCGCCTGCAGGGAGTAGGAGCGTTCGATCTGCAGCAGCACCGTGTCCAGCGATGCCAGCGTGAAACGGCCGCTGACTTCGCGCTCACGCAGGTGCGTGGCCCACAGCAGCACCTTGCCGGGACGGTAGCGGTTGATTTCCGCGATGACCTGCGCCAGCGGCGTATGCCGGAAGATCAGCAGGCCTGTGCGCCACGCCGACCACTGCGCCGTGTCCACGGTCCTGACCGGCTCGAAGCCCTGATCGCCATAGCGCAACTGCTGGCCCGCGAGCAGCTCGCGCGTGCCAGCGGCATGCGCCACCTGCAGCCGGCCCGTGATGCAGGTCACGCAGCTGCCGTCGTCCAGATGCCGGACTTCGAACTGCGCATCCTGCGCCAGCACGCGCCCCGGACCGGCCACCAGCGCGAACGGCGCGCGCGCCTGCCGCAGATCGACCGCGACTTCGCCGCGCACCAGGCGCATGCCGGGCTCGGGCCCGTCGTCCAGCCGGCTCATCGCGGTCTGGGTATTGAGTTGCAGCGCAACGCCCGAGGCCAGCGCCAGCGTGCGCTGCTCGCCAGTGGCGGTGCGGTAGTCGGCCTGCAGCTCGCCTATCGACGGCCACAGCGCCAGCGGCGGATGCACAGCCACGGCGGCTGCGGCCGCACCGGCCGCGCTCACGGCCGTGCCGAGCAGGAACACGCGCCGCGGCAGACTGCGTTGCGGCACACGCGCCACGGCCATTTCACGCTCGGGGCGGGCGGCCATGGCCTCGGGCATCAGATTCCACTGGTGGCGTACCCTGGCAAAGGCTTCGCCATGCGCAGGGTGGGCGGCGCGCCAGCGTCTGAAGCCCTGCAGGTCCAACTCCGTCGCGGCGCCCGACTGCAGCCGGCGCAGCCAGGCGCCCGCCTCGCGCTGTGCGCGCGCTGCGTCCCTGGATGGCATAGAACCGTCTCGGCCCATAGTGGCAACCCCCATGATCATTCAATACGGGCGCAGGTCTTGCACTGGCCCTCTGAATACAAGACGGATGGGGCGGCGCAAAACCGCAATCTCGCGCTCATGGCGGGTTCCTGTCAGTGGCGCTGCCGCGCTGCATGCGTGCCATGCAGAAATCGTGCGCCTTCTTCAAATCCTGTTCGACGGTGCGCAGCGACACACCCAGGCGGTCGGCCACTTCGCGCTGCGGCATCTGCTCCCAGCGCACCAGCATCAGAATGCGCCGTCTGCGCTCGGGCAGCAGGTCCAGCGCGGCCTGCAAGGCCGCGAGCTCGGACCGGTCCTCGGCCTGCTGTGCCGGCCCGGGCATCGGGTCCATGGCTTCATCGAAAAGATCCTCGATTTCACTGGCACTCACCAGCCGGCTCTGGCTGCGCTGCTGGTCATAGGCCACGTTCACGGCGGTGCGCAGCAGATAGGAAAACGGGTCGCGCACCCCATCGATGTCTTCACGGCTTTCCAGGCGCAGCCAGGTGTCCTGCAAGGCCTCGCTCGCCAGGTCCGAGCTCCCCAGCCGCCGCGCCAAGGTGCGCCGCAGATCGGCATAGCGCGTGACGAGGAAGTCGCGCAGGGCAGGAATGGCGGTCTCTGGCACGGCGTTTTTCCTTGACCTGTCAGGGCGCGCTGGCGCACAGGCTCGCGCCTCGGGGCTTAATCAGCAGGGTCACCGGCTGGGCCATGGTTGAAGGCGGCGCCCAGTCCAGACGCAGGCCGGCCAGCGCTTCGGTGATCGCGGCATCGCGGCTGCGATCGCCGCTGCTGTCCAGCAGGCGTGCCCCCTGGACATGCCCTGCCGCGTCGATATTGAATTGCACCGCGGCCCGCCAGGCGCCGCGCGCGAGCAGCGGCCGGGCGCAGAACGTCTCGCGAATGCGCGTCTGCACCAGGCCGTCGTAGCGGCGGTGCACCAGCCCCGCGGGCGCGGGCGCCGGCGCTGCAACCGCCTCCGGCTCCCGTGCTGCGGGCGCGGGCAGCACGACCACGGCATCGGTACGGCCGGGGCGTGCGTATTGCGCCACCAGACCGGTGCCGGAAAGCATGGTTTGCAAGGCCTGCATGGGCCTTTGCTCGCCGAGGACCGCCGTCGATCGCCGCCCTTCCATCAGGGCCGCATCGAAAATCACCGGCAATCCGGTGCGCACGCCGAATTGTTCCAGCGCATCGGCCAATGGCTGTGCCGGAATATCGAGATGAACGGCGAAATGCACGGGATGATTCACGGTGGCAGCAGAAGGTGTGGGCAGTGGGGGCGGATCGTCGATCTCCGCCGCTGTCGCGGGACTACCTGCCACACCGACCGCCAGCGCGAGGAATACGCCCATAGCCAGTATTTGGTGCCCCATGGATGGTGATGTCTCAGTGCCCTGCCGCCAGCATGGCTGCAGGCTTTCTGGAACTGATGCTATGCAGCTCCCGTGACGACTCCATGACATCGGCCGTGACAAGCCGCCCGGCTGCCGGCATAGTGGACGGCACTACAAGGAGTGCGACATGCTGGTGTTATCGGTGCCCTGGTGGGAGTTCGTGTTGCGCGGAGTGGTGGTCTACCTGTTCCTGCTGGTCTTTCTGCGCCTCACGGGCAAGCGCCAGACCGCCCAGTACGCGCCCTTCGACCTGATCCTGCTGCTGATCCTGTCGAACGCCGTGCAGAACGCGATGAACGCCGGCGACAACTCACTGCTGGGGGGGCTGATCCTGGCCACCACCTTGATCGTCTGCCACATGCTGCTGTCGCGGCTGAGCTTTCACTTTCCACGCCTGGGGCGCCTCATCGACGGCGAGGCACAGGTATTGATCGACCGCGGTCAGGTCAACCGGCCGCTGATGCGCCAGGAGTTGATCACCCACGACGACCTCACCGCCGCCTTGCGCGCCGGTGGCTGCCTGGCGCTGCACGAAGTCGAGCGCGCCACGCTGGAGACCGACGGCCACATCACCATCGTGTTGCGCCGTACGGTCCCCTGATCACGCCAGCGCGCGCTGGATGATGATTTTCTGCACGTCGCTCGTGCCTTCGTAGATCTGGCACACGCGCACATCGCGGTAGATGCGCTCGACCGGGAAGTCGCTGACCACGCCATAGCCGCCCAGCGTCTGGATGGCCGCGCTGCACACCCGCTCGGCCATCTCGCTGGCAAACAGCTTGGCCATCGCCGCTTCCTGCAGGCAGGGACGGCCCGCGTCGCGCAGACTGGCCGCATGCCAGATCAGCTGGCGCGCCGCTTCCAGTTGCGTCGCGCACTCAGCCAGCCTAAAGCCCACGGCCTGGTGCTGGAAGATGGGCTGGCCGAAGCTTTCGCGCTCCTTGGCGTACTGCACGGCCACTTCGAACGCACTGCGCGCCATGCCCAGGCTTTGCGCGGCGATGCCTATGCGCCCGCCTTCCAGCGCCGACAGCGCAATCTTGTAGCCTTCGCCCTCTTCGCCCAGCCGATTCGCGGCCGGAATCCGGCAGCCTTCCAGGCGGATCTGGGCCGTGTCGCTGCTGTGCTGGCCCAGCTTGTCTTCCAGGCGCGCGACCACATAGCCGGGCGCGCTGGTCGGCACGATGAACGCACTCATGCCTTTCTTGCCGGCCGCCGCATCGGTCACGGCGATGACGATCGCCAGGTCGCCATGCTTGCCGCTGGTGATGAACTGCTTGTCGCCATCGATCACATAGTCGTCGCCTACCTTGCGCGCCATGGTGCGCAGCGACGAAGCGTCCGAGCCCGCATGCGGCTCGGTCAGGCAGAACGCGCCCAGCATCTCGCCACGCGCCAGCGGCACCAGCCACTGCTGCTTTTGCGCTTCGCTGCCGTAACGCATCAAGATGGCGTTCACCGGGCAGTTGGTGACGCTGATCGTGGTGCTGACGCCGCCGTCACCAGCCGCGATTTCCTCCAGCACCAGCGCCAGGCTCAGCGTATCCAGCCCCGCGCCGCCATAGGCCTCGGGCACGCAGATGCCATAGGCGCCCAGCGCGGCCAGGCCGCGGTGCACGTCCTTGGGAAAGTGGTGCTCCTTGTCCCAGCGCGCGGCATGGGGCCAGATTTCCTGGCGTGCGAAATCGCGCACCGCATCGCGGATCATTTCCTGGTCGGGGGTCAGCAGCATGTTGTTTGTCTCCGTTTGTTTTTTATCCAGAGGCCCTGGGCCTCCATTCCTGCAGTCACCAGCTGTCGGCCCGGCGCCCGTCGTGGTGCAGCAAGCAGCCACGGTCGGCGGCACTGGCACCGGCCAGCGTGGCGCGCATGCCTTGCACGCTTTCCTCCACCGACAGCGGCGCATCGCTGCCGCCCATCGTGGTGCGCACCCAGCCTGGGTCCATGGTCAGCAGCAGGACGCCAGGCCAGCCATGGCTGGCTGCGGCCACGGCCATGTTGAGCGCCGCCTTGCTGCAGCGATACAGCCAGGAATGGTCGTCGTCCACATGGCCGATCTGCGCCATGCTGCTAGAAATAAAGGCGAACTTGCCACCCGCCGCTTCCACCATCGGCGCCACCTGGGGCAGCACCTGCATCGCGCCCAGCACATTGGTGTGCATGACGCGGTCAAACTCCGGCTGCGTGGGCGGATTGGTCGAGCGCTGATGGTCCAGCACCCCGGCCACATACCAGGCGTAGTCGATCTTCTCGCCGTCGAGCATCCAGGCCAGGCCGCTGACCGACTGCGGCAAGCCCACGTCGACCAGATGCACCGCGGCCGCGCCCAGCGCCAGCAGTTCCTCCTTGTCCTCGGCCCGGCGCACCGTCGCAATCACGCGGTCGCCGTTGTCTATGTACTGCTGCGCCAGTTCGCGGCCAATGCCGCGCGACGCTCCGATCACCAATACCTGCGCCATAACGCGCTCCTTTGCTCGTCCAAAAATCGATTACCGCGCTCAGCCCAGCAGCTCGCTGCCCTGCTCCTGCGCAATCTGGTGGGCATAGCGCGCGCGCATCACTTCCTGTGGCTCGGCCGGTTCCGCCAAGCCCACTTGCGCGTGCACCATCTGGTTCATGCCCGGCATGGCCGTACGCGGGACCTGCGCCTCTGGCGTCCACAGACGCGCGCGCATCAGCGCCTTGGCGCAGTGCAGATAGGCTTCCTGCACCGTCACTTCGATCACCAGCCGCGTGCGCGCGGCCTCGCTGCGAAACAGCGCCGTGTAATGCGGCTCGTCACGCAACCGCGCCGTGCCGTTGACGCGCAGCGTTTCATCAAAGCCCGGCACCATGAACAGCAGGCCTATGCGCGGGTCCTGCAGCAGATTGCTCAGGCTGTCGAGCCGGTTGTTGCCGCCCGCATCGGGCAGCAGCAACCGGTGCTTGTCGGGAGCCTTGACGAAGCCCGGGCGCCCGCCGCGCGGCGAAGCGTCGAGCAGCATCCCGGCACCGCCGCCGGTGGACAGAATGCACAGCGGCGACAGCGCGATGAAGCGCAGGCAATAGCGGTCCAGCTCGACCTGCTGCTTGAGCAAGGCCCTTTCCGCTGGCGCGTTGTAAAGCGCCCGCAATTGCTCCTGGGAAGTGATCACAATCCGGGCTTCAGATCAGTTCGATGGCCATGGCCGTGGCTTCACCACCGCCAATGCACAGCGTGGCCAGGCCGCGCTTCTTGCCGCGGGCCTGCAAGGCATGCAGCAGCGTGACCAGAATGCGCGCACCGCTGGCGCCAATCGGGTGACCCAGAGCGCAAGCTCCGCCGTTGACGTTGACGATGTCATGCGACACGCCCATCTCCGCCATCAGCGCCATGGGCACCACGGCAAACGCTTCGTTGATTTCCCACAGGTCCACATCAGCCGCGGTCCAGCCGGCCTTTTTCAGAGCCTTCTGCGTGGCACCGACCGGCGCCGTGGTGAACCATTCAGGCGCCTGCGCAAAGCTCGCATGCGAGACGATGCGCGCCAGCGGCTTGCAGCCCAGTTCCTTGGCCGTGGATTCGCGCATCAGCACCAGCGCGGCCGCGCCGTCATTGATGCTCGAGCTCGACGCCGCCGTGATGGTGCCGTCCTTCTTGAACGCCGGCTTGAGGCTGGAGATCTTGTCCAGTCGTGCCTTGGCCGGGCCTTCGTCCACGCTCACCACCACGTCGCCCTTGCGCGTGGAGACGGTGACCGGCGTGATTTCGGCCGTGAAAGCCCCGCTTTGCGTGGCCGCCTGGGCACGCTGCACGCTGGCCGTGGCAAAAGCATCCTGCTGCTCGCGCGTGAACTGGTACTTGGCGGCGCAGTCTTCGCCAAACGTGCCCATGGAGCGGCCTGCCTCGTAAGCGTCTTCCAGACCGTCGAGCATCATGTGGTCGAAAATCTTGTCGTGGCCCATGCGGTAACCGCCGCGGCCCTTCTTCAGCAGGTAGGGCGCGTTGGTCATGCTCTCCATGCCGCCAGCGACCATCACATCGCGGCTGCCGGCCACCAGCTGGTCATGCGCCAGCAGCGTGGCTTCCATGCCCGCGCCGCACATCTTGGACAGCGTCACGGCGCCGGTGCTTTGCGGCAGTCCGCCCTTGAAACCGGCCTGGCGCGCGGGCGCCTGACCCTGACCGGCCATCAGGCAGTTGCCGAACAGCACTTCATCCACCTTCTCGGGCGCGATGCCCGCGCGCGCGACAGCGGCACGGATGGCTGCGCCACCCAGATCGTGGGCCGCGAGTTCGGAAAAGTCGCCCTGGAAGGCGCCCATGGGGGTGCGGGCAGCGCCCACGATCACAATGGCTTCGGTCATTTTTGTCTCCTAGGATGGGGTTGGAAAAGAATCAGGGGGAATCGGCATTCAGGACGACGGACGGCGCCGGCACATTCCAGGCCAGACGGCGCTCGCGCTCGTAAGGAAAGACATCGTGCACATAGCCTTGGCGTATGCGCTGCTGGTAGGCCTGCCAGAACGCGGGATCCAGCAGATCCGCATGGTGCTGCAGGAACACTTCGCGCACCGCCGGGTGGCCCAGCAGAAACGGCGCGAAACTTTGCGGGAACACATCGCGCGGGCCGACCGCATACCAGATCTCGCCGCTCATCTCGTCTTCCTCGTTGCGCGGCGTCGGCAGCTCGCGGAAGTTGCAGTCCGTCAGGTACTCGATCTCGTCGTAATCGTAGAACACTACCTTGCCGTGGCGCGTGACACCGAAGTTCTTCCAGAGCATGTCCCCCGGGAAGATATTCGCCGCCACCAGGTCCTTGATGGCATTGCCGTACTCGATCACACTGTGCGCCAGCTGGGCCTGTGCCCGCTCATCCAGCGGTCCGGCGTCCAGCGCTTCCTGCAGGTACAGATTGAGCGGCACCATGCGCCGCTCTATGTACAGGTGGCGGATGATCACCTCCGTGCGCCCGTCGCCATCGCGATCGCTGATCTCCAGCTGGCTGGGCGCGAATTTCTCGATTTCAGCGATCAAGGCGTCCTCGAAGCGCTCGCGCGGAAACGCCACCAGGCTGTACTCCATCGTATCGGCCATGCGCCCGACCCGGTCGTGCTGCTTGACCAACTGGTACTTGCCCTTGACCTGCTCGCGCGTCGTGTCCTTTTGCGGCGGGTAATAGTCCTTGATCAGCTTGAACACATAGGGAAAGCTCGGCAGGTCGAACACCAGCATGACCATGCCCTTGATGCCCGGTGCCATGCGAAACTTGTCACTGGAATAGCGCAGGTGGTGCAGAAAATCGCGGTAGAACAGCGTCTTGCCCTGCTTGGCCAGGCCCAGCGCGGTATAGAGCTCGGCGCGCGGCTTGCCCGGCATCAGACTGCGCAGGAACTGCACATAGGCGCTGGGGATTTCCATGTCCACCATGAAATAGGCCCGGGCAAAGCTGAACAGCGCCTGCACATCGTCTTCCCCGGTCAGCACGGCATCGATCACCAGCCCGCCCCGGGGGCCGTGCAGCAGCGGCAACACCAAGGGCAGCTGGGCATAGCCATTGATCACCTTGGCCACCAGATAGGCTGCCTTGTTGCGGTAGAACAGACTGGACAGCACCTGGATCTGGAAATTCGAGCGCAGCTTGCTGAGCATCCCCTGGCCGACAATCACCTGGTAGACGCCGTCCAGGTCGCGCGGCAAATCCTCGAACGCCCGCAGCAGGCCGAAATCCTCGACCATATGCCGCAGCGCCTCGGGCAGCGTCTGCTGCGCCGGGTAATAGGCACGGTAGGTCGGCCGTGCACCGGCGTCCTCGTTCTCTATGTACTCCGTGCTCACCACAGGCCGCACGAAAATGAAATCGTTGTGGAAATGCGTGCGGTGCAGGATCTTGGTCGTCACCGAGTTGAAGAAGGTCTCGGCCAGCTCGGGCTGGAAATGGTTCACCAGCTGGCCGATGTAATGCAGCTTGACCTGCTGCCACACGGCCATGGGCAGGTCTTGGGCCGCGAACTCCTTTTCCAGACGGCGCGTGCACTCCTTGACGCGCAAGTCATAGAACTCGATGCGCTCGCGCTGCGCGCGCTGCTGACCATGCCAGTCCGCCGTCTCGAACCGGTGCTTGGCCCGCGCCGACTCGGAGCGAAACAGGCGGTAATGGCGGTTGAAGCCATCCATCATCGCCTTCGCGATGTCATACGCCTGCGGAGCATCGAGTCGCTGGGGAAACATCGGACCGGACCTGTTCGGCGGTTACGCCAGCATCAGCCGCGCTCGCGGCTCGCGACCAGTTGCACCGCCTGCTGGTAGACCTGCTCGGCGCCGTCGACACCTGGCAAAGTCATCTGCAAGTTGGTGATCAGGCCGTCCTTGAGCCCATAGCACCAGCCATGCAGGTTGACCTTCTGGCCGCTGGCCCAGGCATCCTGCATCACCGTGCTCTGCGAGACATTCATCACCTGCTCGATGGCATTGAGCTCGCACAGCGCATCATGGCGCCAGGCCTTGGGCAAGGCGGCCAGCAGTTCACGGTGCTTGTCGCGCACATCCTTCACATGGCGGATCCAGTTGTCCACCAGCCCCATGCGCAGGTCATCGAGCGCGGCCAGAACGCCGCCGCAGCCGTAGTGCCCCACCACCATCAAATGCTCGACATGCAACTGGTCCACGGCGTACTGGATGGTCGACAGGCAATTCAGATCGCTGGATGCGACCACGTTCGCCACATTGCGGTGCACGAAGATTTCGCCCGGCTCCAGACCCGTGATCTGGTTGGCCGGCACGCGGCTGTCCGAGCAACCTATCCACATGTAGCGCGGTTTTTGCTGCGACATCAGGCCGGTGAAAAAGCCAGGCCGCTCATGCTCCACTTGGGCTGCCCATGCGCGGTTATGGGCGAAAAGTTCATCGATGGAGGTCGTTGTCATGTGCAGTTCCTAATGGTCAATATCCAAGCGCGCAGGGCCCCCGCTCAACAGGTTTCGGAGAACAGTTCGCGACCGATGAGCATGCGGCGGATTTCGCTGGTGCCCGCGCCAATTTCATAGAGTTTCGCATCCCGCCACAGCCGGCCCAACGGGTAATCGTTGATATACCCATTGCCACCATAGATTTGCACCCCTTCGCCAGCCATCCAGGTGGCCTTTTCGGCGCACCACAGAATGACGCTGGCGCAATCCTTGCGCACCTGGCGCACATGGTCAGTTCCCAGAAGATCAAGGTTTTTAGCGACCGTATAGGCAAAAGAACGGCCTGCTTGCAGCACCGTGTACATGTCCGCGACCTTGCCCTGGATCAGCTGGAATTCGCCAATGCTCTGGCCGAACTGCTTGCGATCATGGATGTAGGGCACGACCGAATCCATCACCGACTGCATGATGCCCAGAGGGCCTCCGGTCAGCACGGCGCGTTCGTAGTCCAGCCCGCTCATCAGCACCTTGGCGCCGTTGTTCAGGCCGCCCAGCACGTTCTCCGCAGGCACTTCGACGTTCTCGAACACCAGCTCGCCCGTATGGCTGCCGCGCATGCCCAGCTTGTCGAGCTTTTGCGCCACGGAAAACCCGGCCATGCCTTTTTCAATCAGGAACGCCGTCACGCCCCGCGCGCCCATTTGCGGCTCGGTCTTGGCATAGACCACCAGCGTGTCGGCATCCGGGCCGTTGGTGATCCACATCTTGCTGCCATTGAGCAGGTAATAGCCGCCTTTGTCCTCGGCCTTGAGCTTCATGCTGATCACGTCCGAGCCGGCACCCGGCTCGCTCATGGCCAGCGCACCCACATGCTCACCACTGATGAGCTTGGGCAGGTACTTGTTCTTTTGCGCTTCGCTGCCATTGCGGTTGATCTGGTTCACGCACAGGTTGCTGTGCGCGCCATACGACAGGCCGACCGAGGCGCTGGCCCGCGAAATCTCTTCCATGGCCACCATGTGCGCCAGATAACCCATCTGGGCACCACCCCAGGCTTCGGGCACGGTGATGCCCAGCACGCCCAGATCGCCCATCTTGCGCCACAGGTCCATGGGGAACTGGTCGTTGCGGTCGATCTCCGCGGCACGCGGAGCGATCTCGCTCTGGGCAAATTCCCGCACCGCATCACGCAGTGCATCGATGTCTTCACCCAGCTGGAAATTGAGTCCTGGAAGGTTGGCAGTCATGGCTTGTCTCCTGTTGGAATATCTTGATTGTCTGGAGTCGGCCGGCAGCGACCGAATGCCAGCAGCGTACCCTAAACATTACGTTTACGTAAACGTCAATTATGAATTATTTTTCGCTTCGATCTGCGCCAACAACAGACGGGCTTCGTTTTCATGCTCGCGCACCTCGTCCAGGTTCATCTGCAGGTCAGACATGCGGTCTTCGAGCTGCTGCCTGTGGCCTCCCAGCACCTCCAGGAATTTGCGCAATTGCGCTCCCGTATCCCGTGGGCTGTCATAGACATCGATGATGTCCTTGGCTTCGCTGAGCGACAGGCCCAGGCGCTTGGCACGCAGCGTCAGGCGCAGCCGGGTGCGGTCGCGTGCGCTGTAGAGGCGGTTGCGCCCGCCCGGCCCGGTGCGCTCGGGCTGCAACAGCCCCATGTCCTCGTAGAAACGCATGGCGCGCGTCGTCAGGTCGAACTCTTTGGCAAGATCGCTGATGGTGTAAGTGGTCGGCATAGAACAAGGCGTGGCGGGAGCCGCTGAAGTGACAGGTCTTGGCACAGGAATCCCTAGAATGCATGGAATGACGTTTACGTTAACGTAAATTGCAACCATCATCCCACACCATGAACCTGCTTGAACACGAAATCCATTACCCGCTTGGCGACGCCCTGCCCGAAGAAGGCTCCTGCCTGAACGTCGCTCCCGGCGTCAAATGGATTCGCATGGGCCTGCCGTTCGCGCTGAATCACATCAATCTGTGGCTGCTGCGCGACCGCTTCGACGATGGTGCAGGCCCACGCGAAGGCTGGACCGTCGTCGACTGCTGCCTCGACAGTGACGTCAGCCGCGCCCAGTGGGAGCAGATCTTCGCCCAGCATCTCGAAGGCCTGCCCATCCTGCGGGTGATAGTCACCCACATGCATCCCGACCACATCGGATTGGCGCACTGGCTTTGCAGTCGCTGGCAAGCGCCCTTGTGGATCAGCGCCACCGACTACAGCACGGCCTTGATCGCCAGCAAGCCCCCCGCCAGCCACAACCTCGAAGGCGGGATCCGAAACGCCGCCTTCTACGAACAGCACGGGCTCTGCGACCCCGAATTCCTGCAGCACGTACTGCAACGCACGGCCTACTATCCCCGGCTCGTACCGGACATCCCCGACAGCTATCGCCGTCTGATGGACCATGACCAGCTGAGCATCGGCGCCCATACCTGGCAATGCATTGCCGGCTACGGACACGCGCCCGAACACATGGCGCTGTACTGCGCGGAGTTGAATCTGTTGATCAGCGGCGACATGGTGCTGCCGCGCATTTCCACCAATGTGAGCGTGCACGCCAACGAGCCCGAAGGCGATCCGCTGGGCTGGTTTCTCGACTCCTTGACGCGCTACCTGGTGCTGCCCGAGGACACGCTGGTGCTGCCGTCCCACGGCAAGCCATTCCAGGGCCTGCACACGCGCATACGGCAATTGCAGGACCACCATGCCGAGCGACTGGCCGAAGTGCGCACCGCCTGTGCCCTGGGGCCCACCAGTGCCGCGGACGTCATGCACACCATGTTCCGGCGCCCGCTGAACCCGCATGAGCAGACGTTTGCCCTGGGCGAAGCCCTGGCCCACCTGAACTACCTGTGGCGCCGCGGTGAGA
This sequence comes from Acidovorax bellezanensis, assembly GCF_025421555.1. Taxonomy (NCBI): domain Bacteria; kingdom Pseudomonadati; phylum Pseudomonadota; class Betaproteobacteria; order Burkholderiales; family Comamonadaceae; genus Acidovorax; species Acidovorax bellezanensis. The sequence continues at coordinate 277 of NZ_JAODYH010000017.1, read as the reverse complement.
TCAGCCGCCACCAGCCTCGAGGAGGTCGGTGCCTGTTTCAGGCAGTGGCCCAGCCCTGAAACAAAAAAAAGAGCGCGTAGCGCTCTTTTTTTATCTGGCTGTTTCGGCGCTAGCTTAAAGCGCGGCCTCTGCAACTGGCGTGCCCCAACAAGGGGACACCGAGCAAGGGCCGCCCCGCAGCGATGGTGTCGTCCCCCTCCACCGTAGGATGAGAGGGGGAAGCGGCGCAGCCGCTCAGGGGGTGTTTACATTCCACCAATAAGAAAACCCCCAGGCC
>NZ_JAODYH010000016.1:0-34030 GCF_025421555.1 Acidovorax bellezanensis | reverse complement strand
TTCGTGCTGCGGCAATTATTGGGGAACACCCCCTGAGCCGCTTCGCGCTAGGCGCGCCCCGTCTTCCCCCTCTCAACCTTCGGTGGAGGGGGACGGCAGCCTCGGTGCGGGGCGGCCCTTCCTCGCTGCCCCCTTGCTGGGTCACGCCAGTGATATGGGCTGCGCGCGATGCGAGCGCTATGGGTAATTGACGGCAACAAGCCAAAGTCTTTTGGTGCGGAATCCGAAACCTCGGATGATTCGCGCCATGCAGCCGCCCCGCTGTGCAGCGGGGCGGCTTTGCTTCATGCAGAAACTGATATGGTGATTTGCATCAATAAACCATCTGATATGGTTCAAATCACCCCATCTGCTGCTGTTATCCACCGCGCTTGCGGCGCATAGTTGCGGGCAGGGTGCGGCAGTGCGCGTGGCATTGCCGGCACCGTTGTCATTGAGGCCTTCATGTCAGATCAACCCACATCGCCGCGCGGCAAAGCACCGCGCAAGGTCATCCCCATCGCGGCCGTGCCCATCGAGGAGCACGAGCAGCCGCTGTTCGAAGCCAGAAAGAAAATCCAGCCCCGCTCCATCAGCGGTGTGTTCGCGCGCTGGCGCTGGACCATGGTCTGGCTCACGCAGCTGTTCTTCTATGGCGTGCCCTGGCTGCAGATCAACGAGCGCCAGGCCCTGCTGTTCGATCTGGAGCAGCGGCGTTTCTACATCTTCGGCTGGCTGCTGTACCCGCAGGATTTCATCTACCTCACGGCGCTGCTGATCATTTCGGCGCTGGCGCTGTTCCTGTTCACGGCGGTGGCCGGGCGCCTGTGGTGCGGCTTCAGCTGCCCGCAATCGGTCTATACCGAAATCTTCATGTGGATAGAGCGCAAGACCGAAGGCGATCGCAGCGCGCGCCTGCGCCTGGACCACAGCGGCTGGACCGCGGAAAAGCTGCTCAAGCGCGGCAGCAAGCACCTGCTGTGGCTGGCCATCGCGCTGTGGACGGGCTTCACCTTCGTCGGCTATTTCGTGCCGATTCGCTCGCTGGCCGTCGAAGTGATGGCGCTGCAGGGCGCGTGGCAGATTTTCTGGGTGCTGTTCTACGCGCTGGCCACCTATGGCAACGCCGGCTTCTTGCGCGAGCAGGTCTGCACCCATATGTGCCCTTATGCGCGCTTCCAGAGCGCGATGTTCGACCGCGATACGCTGCTGGTCACCTATGACGAAGCGCGCGGCGAGAACCGCGGCCCGCGCCTCAAGGATGTCGACTACAAGGCCCAGGGCCTGGGCGACTGCATAGACTGCAAGCTGTGCGTGCAGGTCTGCCCCGTGGGCATCGATATCCGCGACGGCCTGCAATACCAGTGCATTGGCTGCGGTCTGTGCATAGACGCCTGCAATACGGTGATGGACAAGATGCATTACCCACGCGGGCTGATCCGCATGTCCACCGAGAACGGCATGGAAAAGGGCTGGCGCGGTGCGCAGATCGTGCGCCGCGTGTTCCGCCCGCGGGTGCTGATCTACGGCACGGTGCTGCTGGCACTGACCGTGGCCATGGTGGTCAGCCTCTACGTGCGCGTGCCGCTGAAGGTGGACGTGGTGCGCGATCGCGGCACGCTGTCGCGCATCGTCGCCGGCGGCCAGATCGAGAATGTCTACCGCGTGCAACTGGGCAATGCGACCGAAGCGCCGCAGCACTATCAGCTCTCGGCCTCGGGCCTGGACGGTTTGCGTGTGGCTTCCGAGACCGAGGTGGAGGTGGATGCCGCGGCCGACCGCTGGGTTGTCGTGCGGCTGCAGGCGCCTTACGGCGCGGCGGCGCCAGGCTCGCATCCGGTGCAGCTGGAAGTGCGTTCGCTGGTCGATGGCGCCATCCAGGTGCAGGCCAAGACCACTTTCCTGGTGCCGCGCTGAGGTTCCGGCTGCTCCGCAAGGGGCAGCCGCCCGGGCTGTCGCGTGGGTGACGGCCCCGGGAGCGCAAGGCCCGTGCGGGCGCCGCGTTTCGCTATGGTGGTGGCTCTGTCGTCCTTGCCTGCCATCTGCCATGACCCACTCCCCAGATTCCCCCGCGAACGATGCGACTCCGGCCGCGCCTGGTTTCCGCTCGGCCATCATCCGCCAGGGCACGGTGCGCGCCACCACGCGCAGCTTCCTGCATGCGCTGGGCCAGGACGACGAGGACATTGAACGCCCGCACATCGGCGTGTTCCACACCGGTGGCGAGATGAGCCCCTGCAACCTCAACCTGCGCGACCAGGCCCAGCATGCCAAGACCGGCATTTACGCCGGCGGCGGCACACCGCATGAGTGCCCCGTGGTGTCGGTCAGCGACGGGCTGACGATGGCGCATTCGGGCATGCGCTTTTCCCTGATCTCGCGCGAGCTGATCGCCGACAGCGTTGAAGCGTCAGTGCGCGGCCACCAGTGGGACGGCATCTTCGCCATCGGCGCCTGCGACAAGAACCTGCCCGGCCTGATGATGGGCATGCTGCGCTGCAATGTGCCCAGCGTGTTCGTGCATGGCGGCTCGGCCCTGCCGGGCCAGGCGCCCGGGCCCGACGGCCGGGATCTGAACGTGGTCGATACCTATGAAACCATTGGCCAGGTGCTGGCCGGCACGGCCACGCAGCAGGATCTCGCGCAGATCAGCCGCAGCTGCCTGCCCACCGCCGGCGCCTGCGCCGGGCAGTTCACGGCCAACACCATGGGCATGGTCAGCGAGGCCCTGGGCCTGGCGCCCATAGGTTCGAGCATGCTGCCCGCGGTGTTCAGCGAGCGCGCGCCCTTGATGCGCCGCACCGCCAAGACGCTGATGCGCGCGGTCTGGGCCAGCGCCGAAGGCAAGGGCCCGCTGCCGCGCGACATCGTCACGCGCAAGGCGCTGGAAAATGCCTGCGCCGTGGTCAGCGCCACGGGCGGCTCGACCAATGCGGCCCTGCACCTGCCGGCGCTGGCGCACGAGGCGGGCATACGCTTTCATCTCGACGACGTGGCGGAAATATTCGCGCGCACGCCCTTGATCGCCGACTTGCGACCCGGCGGGCGCTACCTGGCGCGCGACGTGCATTACATCGGCGGTGCGGGCGTGATTCTGCGCAGCCTGCTGGAGCAGGGCCTGCTGCATGGAGACGCGCTGACTTTCACCGGCCGCACGCTGGCCGAGGAGCTGGCGTCCGCGCTGCCGCCCGACGGTCAGGTGGTGCGCACCGCGGACAACCCGATCTCGCGCGACGGCGGCCTGGCCGTGCTCAAGGGCAATCTGTGCCCCGACGGCGCGCTGCTCAAGACCGCGGGGCTGCAAACCCTGGTGCACAGCGGGCCGGCGCGGGTGTTCGAGTCGGAGGAGGCCGCCCAGGCGGCCGTGCAGGCCATGCGCTATGCCGCCGGCGATGTGATCGTGATCCGCAACGAAGGCCCCAAGGGCAGCCCCGGCATGCGCGAGATGCTGGGCATCACGGCCTTGCTGTACGGCCAGGGCATGGGCGACAAGGTGGCGCTGCTGACCGACGGGCGTTTTTCGGGCGCGACGCGCGGCCTGTGCATCGGCTATGCCGGCCCCGAGGCCGCGGACAATGGGCCGATCGCCGCCCTGCGCGATGGCGACATGGTGAGCATAGACGCGCGCCCCGCGGCGCGATCGATCACGGTGGCGCTCTCGGCGCAGGAGCTGGAGCAGCGCCTGCGGGAAAACGCGCAGCGGCTTGCTGGCGTAAACACGGGAGTGCGCTGGGGCGGCTTGCTGGAAAAATATGCGTTGACGGTGCGGCCGGCCCATCAGGGGGCGGTCACGCATTCGGGCGCAGTGACCTGGCTGCGCGACGAAGGCTGAGCGGGAGGGCTGCCTTCGGCGTCCATTTCAAAACATCCAAGAAAGTAAACAATGACATTCAATCGTCGTGAATGGCTGGGCGCCGCAGGCGCGGGCGGCGCTGGTGCGCTGCTGGCCAGCCTGGGAATGCAGGCCCATGCCCAGGCATCGCTGGAGAGCCTGAACATCATCACGGGTTTCGCTGCCGGCGGTACCTCGGACGCCATCTGCCGGCGCGTCGGAACCCAGCTGGCGCCGGGCTACGCCAAGATCGCCGTGGTGGAAAACCGCACCGGCGCGGGCGGCCAGATCGCGATCAACTACGTCAAGGGCCGGCCCGGCGACGGCATGACGATGCTGCAGACGCCCACGTCCATGCTGTCCATCTATCCGCATATCTACAAGAAGCTGGCCTATAACCCGGTCACCGACCTGGCGCCCGTGACCGTGGGCTGCAAGTTCGACTTCGGCTTCGCGGTCGGGCCGGCAGTGCCGCCGCAGGTGACCAATGTGCGCGAGTTCCTGCTCTGGGCCAAGGCCAACCCGCTGGGTGCGAACTTCGGCTCGCCCGCACCCGGCTCGACGCCGCATTTCATCGGCGCGCTGCTGGGCCAGCATGGTGGGGTAGACCTCAAGCATGCGGGCTACCGCGGTACCCAGCCGGCACTGCTGGACATGCTGGGCGGCAATATCTCGGCGGTTTCGGGCCCCGTGGGCGACATGCTGCAACACGTGCCCAGCGGGAAGATTCGCATTCTCGGCGTCAGCGGCGCGCAGCGCAGCCGCTTCGCACCCCAGGTGCCGACGCTGGTCGAGCAGGGTTACGCCGATATGGCCCACAGCGAGTGGTTTGCCTTTTTCCTGCCGGCCAAGGCCTCGCCTGAGCTGGTCCAGCGCCTCAACGGCCATATGCGCACGGCACTGGCTTCGGCCGATGTGGTCGACAGCCTTTCCACTTTCGGTCTCGAAGCCATGTCGTCCACGCCCGCGGAACTCGCGGCCCTGGTGAAGTCGGAAGTGGCGAAATGGGGCCCCATCGTGCAGCGCGTGGGCTTCACGGCCGAAGGCTGAAGGCCCGCTGCGGCCAGTGAACAAGGGAGCCCAGGCTCCCTTTTTTTACGCGGCGATGACAAGCCCCCACGCGTAAGCTGTTGTTTTATGGTGCCTACCTCGTATTAATACTGTTGTGGTTTATACTTAGCACCTAGGGTTACCACTTAGGTCTCCCTGCTCTGGCGGTGTTTCGAGATGCGAGCTGCCAGTGTCCTAGTGCATCTCATGGAAAGCACACCATGCGTCAAGCCTTCGATACCCTGATCACTTTCATTGCTGACTACCGCGAAGCCCATGTCGGCCTGGCCAACCAGTAATTACCGCTGAATTCCCGCAAGAGCCGGCAACGCGCTGGCGAATGCGGACGGGCACTGCCACCACGGCAGCAGGTCCGGAACCAAATACTCCACGGCATTGGCTCTGGGGTATTTTTTTCGTCCTTTTTTTGCTTAGTTTGTTAGGTGCCGTATAGTACGGTGCATGCAAAAACTCGAACAAAAATACCAGGCCCTTCTGGCCGAAGCCGATAGGCGCGGGTTGCCAGGACAAGACAGCATCCGTTTGTGTTTTCAGACGCTGTCCCTGGCCGCGGCCATTGACCGCGACTGCGCGCGCCTGCTGGCGGTGCATGGGCTGTCCGAAGGGCGTTTCGTGCTGCTGTTCCTGCTGGATGCGGCCAGCGATGGCCTGGCGCCCAGCCGCCTGGCCGAAGAGGCGGGTGTGACGCGTGCGACGGTGACCGGACTGCTGGACGGCCTGGAGCGCGATGGCCTGATAGCGCGGCAGGCCCAGGCCGGCGACCGGCGCGCCCTGCGCATCCGCCTCACGCCCCAAGGTCAGCAACTGGCCCAGGCGGTAGTGGCGCAGCACGGACGCTGGATTGCGGGCCTGTTCAGCGGCCTGACGGCGGCCGAGCGCAGCCAACTGGCGGGCCTGCTGGACAAGGTGGCGGCTGGCGTGGCCGCGCGTGGCGATGGGCTCGCGCCATGACGCCATCCACGCCCCGCAAGGGCGCGCGCCGCGGCGCCGACATCCCCGACGATGTGCGCCTGGGCCTGTCCCAGGGCAGGCTGCAAAGCGTGACTCTGGTCGAAGGCCTGGCCGTGGACCAGGCACAACTGCTGCGCGCGGTGTTCCCGGACTTGCAATCAGCGGTGCTGGCCGCTGCGGCGCAGGTCTGCGAGCGCGGCATTCTGCAGCGCATGGGGGGCATGGCCAGCCTGTTGTTCGATGCGCTGGGCAGCGCCGGCACGGCCGTCTGCCAGGCTCATGCTTCGGACACGGTGCGCGGCTGGGCATGCTTCATGGTGGGCAACCAGCCGGACCTCACGCTGGCCGAGCGGCTGGCAGCCATCCGGCCCTTGGCCGATGACGCGCATTTCGGCGTGCGCGAGTGGGCCTGGATGGCGGTGCGACCCCATCTGGCGCGGGAGCTGGATGCGGCCGTCGTGCAGTTGACGGCCTGGACCGAGAATCCATCCGAGCGCCTACGCCGCTTTGCCTGCGAAGCGCTGCGCCCGCGCGGCGTATGGTGCGCCCATATCGCCGCGTTCAAGCAGCAGCCCGAAGCCGGCTTGCCCATTCTGTCGCCCCTGCGCGCCGACGCTTCGGTCTATGTGCAGGATTCGGTGGCCAACTGGCTCAACGATGCGGGCAAGGACCAGCCCGACTGGGTGCGCGCACTGTGCGCGCAGTGGCTGCAGGGCGAGCCCAGCGCTGCCACGCGCCGCATCTGCCAGCGAGCGCTGCGCAATCTCTAGCGGGCGCCATGGGCCAGTTGGCCCAGCGTTTCCAGCGCGCCTTCGATGCGGCCATCCCAGCCGTGGCCGTAGTTCAGCCGCAGGCAATGGCGAAAGCCATGCGAGGCGGAAAAGATAGGGCCGGGCGCGACGCTGATGCCGCGCGCGCGGGCCTGGGCATGGATGGCCAGGGCGTCGCATTCGGGCGGCAGTTCGACCCAGAGAAAATAGCCGCCTTCGGGGCGGGTGGCGCGCGTTCCCGGCGGGAAATAATGGCCTACGGCTTCGGCAAACGGCGCTTGCGCCGAGGCCAGGAACTGGCGCAGCCGGCGTAGGTGCTTGTCAAAGCCGCCGCGCTCCAGGTACTCGGCCAAGGCCGCCTGGGCCGGGGCGTTGGCGCCGAGGGTGGTGGTGAGCTTGTGCCGCGCCACGGCCTGGGAAAAGCGCCCGGCCACAGTCCAGCCTATGCGCCAGCCTGGCGCCAGGCATTTGGAAAACGAGGCACAGTGCAGCACCAGCCCTTCACGGTCGAAGGCCTTGGCGGGCAGCGGGCGCTGGGCTCCAAGATAGAGCTCGCCGTAGACATCGTCTTCGATCAGCGGCAACTGGTAGCGTGTGATCAAGGCCACGAGCTCGCGCTTCTTGGCTTCGGACATCAGGCTGCCCAGCGGGTTCTGGAAATTGCTCATCAGCCAGCAGGCCTTGGGCCGGTGGCGCTGGATGGCGGCTTCGAGCGCGCCCAGGTCCATGCCTTCGCGCGGATGGGTGGGCACTTCGATGGCCTGCAGTCCCAGGCGTTCCAGCGCCTGCAGCGCCGCGTAGAACGCCGGCGATTCCACCAGCACGGCGTCGCCAGGGCGGGTCACGGCCGACAGGCACAGGTTCAGCGCTTCAAGCGCGCCGTTGGTGATGATGATGTCGTCGGTGGGCACGGCCATGCCTTGCGCCAGATAGCGCAGGGCGATCTGGCGGCGCAGCGCGGCGTGGCCCGGCGTCAGGTCATCGACCGTACTCCACGGATCCAGCGCCTTGGCGGCACTGGCCATGGCCTGGCCCAGGCGTTGCAGCGGGAACAGCAGCGGGCTGGGAAAGGCCGAACCCAGCGGCACCACGCTGCGCGCATTGCTGGAGGCAAGCACGTCGAACACGCGCGCGCTGACATCGACGGCGATCGACGCATCGGGCGGCTGCGACGCCTGCTCGGGCTCGGGCGGCATGCGCCGCACCTCCGAGGCCACGAAGTAGCCCGAACGCTCGCGCGCCCGCACCAGCCCGCGCGCTTCAAGCAGGTAATAGGCCTGGAAAACGGTGGAAGCGCTGATGCCGCGGCTGCCGCACAGGCTGCGCACGGAAGGCAGCCGGTCGCCGGACTGGAGCACGCCGCTGCGGATCGAAGTTTCGATCTCGCCGGCCAGGGCTTCGTAGCGTTTCATGGGTGGCAGTGATCAGCCTGCCGGCTTCAGATCTTCTCCTGAAGCATGTCCTGCAAGGCCTTGATCTGCTGGCGCAGCATGCTGTTTTCCTGTTCCAGCGTTTCCACGCGTTGCTGCAACTCGGCAACGTCGGCCGTTTTCTCGGGCGCGGCATCGGCATCACCTGTCTCGGCGTCGCGTGGCTTGCGCTTGGCTTCGCGCACCCGCTTGGCGGCCAGCTTGAGCTCGTCCTTGCCGGCGGCGGCTGCTGCCACCTGCTCGGCAGCCGGCAACTGGGCCACGGCGGCGGCGGCATTGATGGAGATGTCGCCGGCCTTCACGGCCGCCACGACTTCGGGCGTGGCTTTCTGCTGGATGGTTTCAATCTGCTTGACCTGGGTGCTGCTCAGGCGCGCGACCCGTGCCAGTGCTTCGCGCGTGGCCAGGGCCTGCTGCTCGTCGGCGGGAATGTTCTCGCTGGCGTCGGCGTCGGAGGCCGGCTGCTGGGCCTGCTGCTCGACAGCCTTGACGCGGCGCGCGGCGACGATTTCCCGCTTGCGCAGGGCCAGCACGCCGCGCTGGAAGTCGGAGACGCTGCGCCGGCCCAGGTGCTGGTCGATCATCCACAAATGCACGTCGTCCAGGTCCTTGAAATGCGTAGCCTGGATGGTCTCGAACGGCAGGCCGTGCTTGACGCAGATGCCGTGGCGGTTGTGACCGTCGATCAGCAGGTCGCCCCACAGCACCAGCGCATCGCGGCAGCCTTCGGCCAGGATGCTGCGCTCCAGCGCTTCGTGCTCATCCGGGCTCAGCGGATCGATATAGGCCTTGAGTTCTTCGTTGACGACAATGTTCATGGGAAATGGGGCGGTGCAGAAAAAGAAAAGGGCTGCCGCAGCAGCCCACAGGTCAGGTGGGCCGGGCCCGACGCTTAGAGCAGACGGGCGATCAAGGCGCCGTCGACCGGACCTTTGAGCGGAATGCGCACGCGGATCGGGTTGCCCTGGGCCACGGTGACGGGTTCGCCTTCCATGTTGAACATCTGTTCAAGCTTGATCTGGCGGTTGCCGCTGGGGTGGATGATTTCCAGCGTGTCGCCCACGGAGAAGCGGTTCTTGGTCTCGATTTCAGCCAGGCCGTCGGCCCAGCCGCGCACTTCGCCGACGAAGTGGCTGCGCTGCAGCAGCGAATGGCCGGTTTCGTAGTTCTGGTAGTCCTGGGCTGGGCGGCGTTCGAGGAAGCCGCTGGTGTAGCCACGGTTGGCCAGGCCTTCGAGTTCGGTGATCAGATTCGGGTTGAACGGGCGGCCGGCGACGGCGTCGTCGATGGCGCGGCGGTAGGTCTGGGCCGTGCGCGAGACGTAGTACAGCGACTTGGTGCGGCCTTCGATCTTCAGCGAATCGACGCCGATCTTGGTGAGCCGGTCGATGTGCTCGATGGCGCGCAAGTCCTTGCTGTTCATGATGTAGGTGCCGTGCTCATCTTCCATGATGGGCATCAGCTCGCCGGGGCGGCCCTGCTCTTCGAGCATGTAGACATGGTCGGCCTTGGGGTGGCGCGGCTCGCTGTTGCAGGCCGAGAAGCCGGTTTCGGCTTCCTGCTGGGCCTTGGCGAAGTCGAAGTCGCCTTCCATCTTCAGCGGCATGGCTTCGCCGGTGTTCGGGTCGACCGCCGTTTCCTGGGTGGAATAGTTCCAGCGGCAGGCATTGGTGCAAGTGCCCTGGTTGGGATCGCGGCGGTTGAAGTAGCCCGACAGCAGGCAGCGGCCCGAGTAGGCAATGCACAGCGCGCCGTGCACGAACACTTCGAGTTCCATGTCGGGGCATTCCTGGCGGATCTTCTCGATCTCGTCCAGGCTCAGTTCGCGCGACAGGATGATGCGGGCGATGCCCATGCGCTGCCAGAATTTCACGGCGGCGTAGTTGACGGTGTTGGCCTGCACCGAGATGTGGATAGGCGTTTCAGGCCACTTCTCGCGCACCATCATCATCAGACCGGGGTCGGCCATGATCAGCGCGTCGGGCTTGAGCGCGATCACCGGCTCCATGTCGCGCATATAGGTGCGCACCTTGTCGTTGTGCGGCAGCAGATTGCTGGTGACAAAGAATTTCTTGCCACGGGCATGGGCTTCGGCAATGCCTTGGCCGATCTGTTCCAGGCGGAATTCGTTGTTGCGCGCGCGCAGCGAGTAGCGGGGCTGGCCCGCGTAGATGGCGTCGGCGCCAAAGTCATAGGCGGCGCGCATCTTGTCGAGCGAGCCGGCAGGCAGCAGAAGTTCGGGGGCTTTGAGAGGCATGGCGCGATTGTCCTTGATTGCGAGAAATCCGGTGGCGAGCCTGACCTTGCCGTCAGCGCGGCTGGTTTCTGAGGGGCCGTGCTGGCGGTGGGCGCTGGTCACCGCAGCAGAGTCTTCGAACAGACCACACTCGCCGCCGCCGGGCCGCCCCAAGGCGGCGATGGCCCCCCTGGGGGGCAGCGCAGCTACGCGAAGCGAGCAAGCGTGGGGGCCATATTCATGCCGCCGGGCCGCACCTCGGCGGCCCCCCCAAGGCGGCGACGGCCCCCTCGGGGGGGCAGCGAGCCACACGCAGTGGGCGAGCGTGGGGGCTAATCTTTAGGTCGGAAACCGATGGTCAGCGAGGAGGGCACGCGGCCATCCGTATCCCGTGGCAGGGTGTCGGTCTTGTGCAGGGCGCGCACCACGGCCTGGTCCCAGGCCGGGTTGCCGCTGGACTGGGTCACGCGCACGCTGACGATGGTGCCGTCGGGAGCGGTGCGCACGGCCACTTCGGCGCGCGGGTTGCCGACCACGTCGTCGGGGTAGACGATGTTGGGCTTGACCTTGGCCGCGACCTTGGCGCCGTAGCCGGCCGAAGGTCCCCCCGTGGCCGAGCCATTGCCCTGGCCCTGGTTGGGGCTGCTGCCGCGTTCGGCCGAGCCCTTGGAGCTGTCCGAGCCCGCGCCGGCCATGCTTTGCATGCGGCGCAGGTTATCGGCGCGGCGCGCTTCCGCGGCCTTGGCTTCCTTGGCGTCCTTGGCCGCCTGTTCGGCCTTGAGGCGTTTGTCTTCGGCGGCTTTTTCCGCCTTGAGCTTCTCGGCCTTGGCTTTTTCTGCCTTTTCGAGCTTGGCCTTCTCCAGTTTGGCCTGCTCGGCCTTCTCCTGCTTGGCCTGTTCGGCCTTTTCGGCTTTTTCCTTTTCCAGGCGCTCCTTCTTGTCGGCCGCCTGCTGCTCGCGGCGTTCCTTATCCAGGCGCTCCTTGTCTTTTTCGCGCTTCTCGGCCAGGTCCTTCTGCCGTTCCTTTTCTTTTTCCACGCGCTCACGCTCGGCCTTGTCGCGCAGGGCCTGCTCGGCTTTCTTCTCCTGCTCGCGCTTTTTCTTGCGCTCCAGCGCAATCTCGGCTTCGTGGTCGTCGTCCTTTTGCACGACGGGCGGCGGCGGCGGTGGCGGCGCGACCACCGGTGGCGGCGGCGGCGGGGGCTTCACTTCAGGCGTGGGCTCGGGCGCCGGTGTGGGCGTCGGCGTCGGCGCCGGGGGCGCGGCTTCCTGGGGCAGGGCCGACCACAGCTCGGCTTCGATGGCCGCTTCTTCCGTCGTGGGCGGCATGCGTACGACCCACAGCAAGGCCGCCACGAGCAGACCATGCGCCGCAATCGCCAAAAGCCACGCGCGCAGGCGCGGAGCAGAGGAAGGGGGAGCGAAAGGGTCGTGTTCTGGCGGTCGGGACATGGAGAGAAGGCAAGGGCCTGGAACGGCGTGGTTTACTGGCTGGACTTGACGTCGAGCGCGACGCGCTTGACGCCGGCACGTTGCAACCTGCCCATGGCTTGCATCACGGTGTCGTAGCTGAGGGTCTTGTCGGCCGAGATCACGACCGCGCTGTCTTCGGGCTGCTGGGCCTGCCAGGCCTTGGCAGCGACGCCCAGCTCATTGAGTTGCACCACCTGCTCGTTGGCGCCGGTCTTGAGGCGGATGGAGCCGTCCTTGTCGATCAGCACCCGGGCCAGATTTTCGGTGGGCAGGCGCGACGCCTTGCCGGCGCTGGGGACGTTGATGGCGCCGGGCGTGAGCATGGGGGCGGTCACCATGAAGATGACCAGCAGCACCAGCATCACGTCGATGAACGGCACCATGTTGATTTCATTGACCGTGCGGCGCGTGCGGCCGCCACGGGAAGACACTGCGGGCATGTGTAGCTCCTGTTTGCGGCTCAGTGGCCCGAAGCAGAGCTGCTGGCGGTGGCGCCCACATTGCGCTGCAGGATGTTGGAGAACTCTTCGATGAAGGTGTCGAGCTGGTTGGCGATGCGGTCGATCTGGTGGGCATAGCGGTTGTAGGCCGTGACGGCGGGAATCGCCGCGAACAGGCCCATGGCCGTGGCTGCCAGGGCTTCGGCAATGCCGGGCGCGACGGTGGCCAGCGTAACCTGCTCCATGCTGGCAAAGCCGGTGAAAGCATGCATCACGCCCCATACGGTACCGAACAGGCCGACGTAGGGCGAGACGGAGCCGACGGTGCCCAGAAAGGCCAGACTGGCTTCGATTTCGTCCATTTCACGCTGCAGGCTGGCGCGCATGGCGCGGCGCGTGCCGTCCATCAGCGTGGCGACATCGGCGATGCGGCGCTCGCGCAGTTTCTGGTATTCGCGCATGCCGCTGGCGAAAATGCGCTCCATGGGGCCGCCGCGCTTGGCGTTCTGCGCGGCCGCGGTATAGAGGTCATTGAGGCTGGTGCCCGACCAGAACTCCTGCTCGAAAGCGTCGTTGAACATGCGCACGCGCTTGAGCAGCGCCGATTTGCGAAAAATCGTGGCCCAGCTTGCCACCGAAGCGACGACCAAGGCCAGCATGACCAGTTGCACCACCCAGCTGGCTTCCAGGACCAGGCTGAATATGGACATATTTTGGGAATTCATGAAAATTGTTCCAGAAGGCTGTTCGGTATTCTTGTGGGGCGCATGCTCGCGCCGTCGACCCAGCCGATGCGTACGGAGGCTTCACACAGCAGCAGTGGCGCATCGCTGGCGCCAGCAGCGGATTGTAGGAATGCTTGCTGGTGTATTGTCAGCGACGCGCGGCCGCTGGCTTGTAAACGAGCGGTAACCAAAAGTTGGTCGTCGAGGCGCGCGGGGCGGTGGTAGTCGATCTGCGCCTGGGTGACGACGAACATGGCGCCGGTCTGATCGCGCAGTTTTTGCTGCTCAATGCCCAGCGAACGCAGCCATTCGGTGCGCGCGCGCTCGAAGTACTTGAGGTAGTTGGCGTAGAAGACGATGCCGCCGGCATCGGTGTCTTCCCAGTAGATGCGCACAGGAAAAGCGAAATCCATGCGGCTTCAGCCCAGCAAGCTGCGCAGGCGGCGCACGGCCTCCTGCAGCTGGGGCATGGAGTTGGCGGTGGAGAAGCGCACGAACTGCCCGGTCTCCGCCGTGCCGAAATCGCGCCCCGGCGTGATCGCCAGGTGGGCGCGCTGCATGACGGCATAGGCGAAATCCCAGCTGCCTTCGACGCCCAGCTTGCGCGCGGCTTCGGAGCAGTCGGCCCAGGCGTAGAACGCGCCGTCGGGCATGACCGGCACGCGCAGGCCCAGCTTTTCCAGCTCGGGAATGAAGTAGTCGCGCCGGGCCTTGAACTCGGCGCGGCGGCGTTCGTACTCGGCGATGCTGTCCGGCTCGAAGCAGGCCAGGGCCGCGTGTTGGGAAATGGTGCTGGCGCAGATGAACAGGTTTTGCGCCACGCGCTCGATGGCCGGCACCAGCGCTTCGGGCACGACCATCCAGCCCAGGCGCCAGCCGGTCATGTTGAAGTACTTGCTGAAGCTGTTGATGCTGATCAGGTCTTCGCCCAGGGCCAGTGCCGTCTGGGAGAAGGCCGGGTCGTAGGACAGGCCCAGGTAGATCTCGTCGATGATGGTCAGGCCGCCGCGCGACTGCACCACGTCGTGGATGCGGCGCAACTCGTCGGGCGCGATTGAGGTGCCCGTGGGGTTGGACGGCGAGGCCAGCAGCACGCCGCGGGTCTTGTCGCCCCAGGCGGCCGCGACCTTTTCGGCGCTGAGCTGATAGCGTTCGGCGGCCGTGGTCGGGACCAGCACCGCCGTGCCTTCGGCCGCACTGACGAAGTGGCGGTTGCACGGGTAGCTCGGGTCGGGCATGAGGATTTCATCGCCGGCATTGATCAGTGCCAGGCAGGCCAGTTGCAGCGCGGCCGAGGCGCCGGCCGTCACGACAATGCGGCGTGCGGGCACATCCACGCCAAAGCGCTGGGCATACCAGCCGCTGATGCGCTCGCGCAGCGCGTCCAGGCCCAGGGCCGGCGTGTACTGGGTCTTGCCTTCGGCCACGGCCTGCGCCGCGGCCTGTTGCACCAGGGGCGGGGCGGTGAAATCGGGCTCGCCGATGTTCAGGAAGATCATCGGCTCGCTGGTGTGGGCCACTTCGCGTGCCAGGGCCTGTGCCGCCTTGGCCACTTCCATCACATAAAACGGCTCAATGCGTTGGGCGCGTGTCGAAATTTGCATGGGCTAGGTCCCGCAGACAGCGGGCATTAACAGTACAGGGCCGCAAGGCCGGGGGAGCATTGGCCGGGCGCGAGGTCTGCGAAAGGACCTGCGCGCCCATGGTGCAGATGTCAGTCGGCGGCTTGCTTGCCCTTGTCGGCGGCGACTTCGAGGCTGCGCAGCTTGGGCGCCAGGCCGTTGAGCACGGCGTTGACGTATTTGTGGCCGTCCGTGCCGCCAAATTCCTTGGCCAGTTCAATGCATTCATTGAGCACGACGCGCCATGGCACGTCCGCGCAATGCTGGAACTCGTACACACCGATCCACATCACCGCGTGCTCGACGGGCGAGATCTCGCTGAACTGGCGGTCCAGCATGGGCAGGATCAGCGCGTCCAGGTCGGCTTCGGTGGTGATGCAGCCGTGCAGCAGGGCGTCGTAATGCGCGGAGTCGGCCTTGTGAAAGCCCGCCAGATCACGCGTGAACATGTCGATCGCGGTCGCATCGTTGCGGCCCACGATGTGCTGGTACAGCGCCTGCAGGGCGAATTCACGCGCCCGGCTGCGGTTGGACTTGGAAGCCGCCTTGCGGACTCCGGTGCTGGTGTTGCCGACGCGCGGCTGGCGCCGGGGGCGGCTCGATGCCGAGGGGGAGTGGTCTTCGCTCATGTCAGTTCAGTGTGTCGAGCAGGTTGGCCATTTCAACCGCCACGCGGGCTGCGTCGCGCCCCTTGTCGGTCTGGCGGGCAATGGCCTGCTCCATGTTTTCAGTGGTGATGATCGCATTGGCGATCGGCAGTTGGTAGTCCAGGGACAGGCGGGTCACGCCGGCTCCCGATTCGTTGGCTACCAGCTCGAAGTGGTATGTCTCCCCCCGGATGATGCAGCCGAGCGCAACCAGTGCGTCGTACTGCTCACGTTCGGCCATGGCCTGCAGTGCCACGGGCACTTCCAGTGCTCCCGGCACCAGCACATGGTCGATATTTTTTTCTTGTACACCCAGCGCCAACAGCTCTGCGCGGCAGGCCGCGGCGAGGGCGTTGGTGATGCTTTCATTGAAGCGGGCCTGCACGATGCCGATGCGCAATTTCGCGCCGTCGAGCGTGGGGGCTGTGCCTTGTTCTGCGCCAAACATATTTTTATTCCTTGGGGATGTAACCGGTGATCTCGAGGCCGTAGCCGGCCATGCTGGGCATGCGTCGGGGCTGGCCCATCAGGCGCATCTTGTGCACTCCGCATTCGCGCAGGATTTGCGCGCCCACGCCGTAGGTGCGCAGGTCCATGCGGCCGCGCTCGGGGGCTTCGGCCGAGCGCGCGCTGCCGTCGAGTTGTGCCAGCAGTTGCTCGGCGCTTTCGCCGCAGTTGAGCAGCACGGCCACGCCGCGGCCCTGGGCATCGATGTAGCGCAGGCTGCTGTCCAGGCTCCAGGAGTGCATGGAGCGGTCGACTTCCAGCAGGTCCATCACCGACAGCGGCTCGTGCACACGCACGGGCACTTCCTCGTCGGAGGACCAGCTGCCCTTGACCAGTGCGAGGTGCACGGAGCGGCTGGGCTGGTCACGGAAGACGTGGGCCGTGAACTCGCCAAACGGCGTCAGCAGCGGGCGCTTGTCCACGCTCTGCAGCAGCGACTCGGTCCGGCTGCGGTAGTGGATCAGATCGGCGATGGTGCCGATCTTCAGGCCGTGTTCCGCGGCGAAGAGCTGCAGATCGGGCAGGCGCGCCATGGTGCCGTCGTCCTTCATGATCTCGCAGATGACGGCGGACGGGCTGCAGCCGGCCATGCCGGCCAGATCGCAGCCGGCTTCGGTGTGGCCGGCGCGCATCAGCACGCCGCCGGGCACGGCCTGCAGCGGGAAAATATGGCCGGGCTGGACCAGGTCGTCGGCCTGGGCGTTGGCCGCCACGGCTGCCTGCACGGTGCGTGCGCGGTCGGCGGCGGAAATGCCGGTGGTCACGCCTTCGGCGGCTTCGATGGAGACTGTGAATGCGGTCGAATGCTTGGTGCCATTGCGCGTGGCCATGGGCGGCAGCTTCAACAGCTCGCAGCGCTCACGCGTCAGGGTCAGGCAGATCAGTCCGCGGCCGAAGCGCGCCATGAAGTTGATGGCATCGGCCGTGACATGGTCGGCGGCCAGCACCAGATCGCCTTCGTTTTCGCGGTCTTCTTCATCCACCAGTACAACCATGCGGCCTGCGCGCATGTCGGCAATGATGTCTTCCACCGGGGAGATGGCTACGGGATGCAGGGGGGCTGTCATTTCGGGCTTTCTTGGGACGCCGGTTCAATCGGCGCAGGCAGTATTCCAGGGGGAACTGTCGCTGGCACCGCAGGCAGTGCCCCCAAAGAACGATCGATGCGGCATGGCCGCTCCGAGGTCTGGCGCCGGATGGCACCCAAACCCTCAAACACGGATTTTAATCCAGGAGTGAGGGCTGCGCGCCGAGCGCGACAGGCGGGCTCAGCGCGTAGGGTCTTGTAATACGACATCGCTCAGGGGATAGGCCACGCAGGGCAGCACGCAGCCTTCGGCTTTTTCGTCCTCGCTCAGGCCCGGCCATTCGATCTCGTAGCGCACGCTGCCCGATACCAGTTGGCCTATGCAGGTGCGGCAATTGCCGTTGCGGCAGGAGCTGGGCCAGTCCACGGAGCCCTGTTCCAGGGATTGCAGCAGGGTCTGGTCGGCCCAGGCGTCGCATTGTTGGCCGCTGGGCGTGAGGCGGGCGATGAAAAAGTCAGGGGCGAAAGGGGTGCTCATGCGCGATCGGGCCGGAAAAGGAAAGAAGAAGAAGAGGGCGGGAAAAGGGCACATCCAGGGTTGTGGATTGCCTTAATTTTAAGCAATATGCGCAAAATCCTTGCAAATCAACAGCTTGCATCGGTCTTACAGCGATTGCCAAAACTTATCCACATGATTGTCCAGTTCGGGCGGGCATAACTGCAACTGGGTAAAGGGTTAACCCTTGTTTTTTCCTCAGAGGCAGCCGTGTGTGTTGCGGAGCAGCAAGCGTGCTGCGCCTGCCTATTTTTTAAGCAATGAACTGTTGTTCTTTATAAATCAATGACTTGCATCCATTTAAGGCTGAAAAAACAGAGTTGTGCACATGCTTGTCCATAAAACCCGGTAACAACTTTGTACTGCCGGTGACACCCTGCTTAATATTTAAGCACGTGAGGAAAAAACCAGGCGCAACAAGGGCTTGCAAGCCCCGTACAAGGCAGAAGCCGGCTTGTCCACACCTTTGTCCCTGTGCTGTGGGGATAAGCCGGGTCCAGCGCGCGAAAACGCGCCGAGCCGAGCCCAATCGAGTCACTTTGGTAACGCCTGCCGGGGCTGCGCGGCCCTACATTGCATGCAGGGGCGATCCATGCCGGGCGCAAGCGTCGGCTGGACACTATGCAGGCACGGGCCTGTTCAAACACCACAGGAGACAAAGAGATGGCGATTGATTTTGCGGGCCGCGTGGCCATCGTGACGGGCGCGGGCGGTGGATTGGGGCGTTTGCACGCGCTGGCGCTGGCCCAGCGCGGCGCCAAGGTAATGGTCAACGACCTGGGCGGCGCCGTGGACGGACGCGGCGGCTCGGTGGGTGCGGCGCAGGCCGTGGCCGATGAAATCCGGGCCGCGGGCGGTGAAGCCCTGGCCAGCAGCGCTTCGGTGACCGACTTCGTGGCCGTCCAGGCCATGGTCCAGCAGGCCGTCGATGCCTGGGGCCGGGTGGACATCCTGGTCAACAACGCCGGCATCCTGCGCGACAAGAGTTTTGCCAAGATGGAGCTGGACGACTTTCGCCTGGTGATGGAAGTGCACCTGATGGGCGCGGTCCACTGCTGCAAGGCGGTCTGGCCGCTGATGCAGGCCCAGCAATACGGGCGCATCGTGATGACCACTTCGTCCACGGGCCTGTATGGCAACTTCGGCCAGAGCAACTACGGCGCGGCCAAGCTGGCCCAGGTGGGTTTGATGCAGACCCTGGCGCTCGAAGGCGCAAAGCACGGCATTCGGGTCAATGCGCTGGCGCCCACGGCCGCCACCCGCATGACCGAAGGCCTGATGCCGGCCGAAGTGCTGGAAATGCTGCAGCCCGAAGCCGTCGTGCCGGCTATGCTGGTGCTGGCCGCCGAAGGCGCGCCTACGCGCGCCATCCTGTGTGCCGGGGCCGGCAGCTTTGAAGCGGCCCACATCACGCTGACGCAAGGCGTGCATCTGGGGCTGGGCGAGCAGGTGCCCGAAGCCCTGGCCGAGCAGCTGGAGCAGGTGCTGGCGCGCGGCGGCGAGCAGGTGCCGGGCAGCGGCGCAGCCCAGGGTACGCTGGAAGTGGGCAAGGCCATGGCCGCACGGTCTTTCAGCGAGGTGTAACCTAATCCAAACACAATCTGGACTCCCGTGCGCGCGAGTGCATGGGAGCCTGGGGGTGAGCGCGTGGTTACCTTTTGTGGCGAAATGCGCGGGCAGGCAATTTCTCTATCATCGATAAGCCTGGGCCGGGCGTGCTAAGTTCCGGCTCCAACACAGTTGAATCGGTACCCCAGAATGAAGAAATCGCAGGAGCCCTTGTCAGTCCCCACTCCCGAACGCCTGGCGCAGATACGCCGGGGCATCGAGAAGGAAGGACTGCGCGTACTGCCAACCGGCGGTCTGGCGTTGACGCCGCACCCGATCGCTTTGGGCTCTGCACTTACGCATCCTCAGATCACCACCGATTACAGCGAGTCGCAAATCGAGCTCATCACCGGCGCCCGGCGGGGCGTGGATGAGTGCCTGGACGAGCTGACCGAGATCCACCAGCATGTCTATCACAGCCTGCGGCAAGCCGGCGACGAGATGCTGTGGGTGTCGAGCATGCCTTGCGGCCTGCCCACGGACGAGACCATTCCGCTGGCCCGCTACGGTTCGTCGAATGCCGGGCGCTCGAAAAGCGTCTACCGCATGGGCCTGGGCCATCGTTATGGCCGGCGCATGCAGATGATTTCGGGCATCCACTACAACTGGTCCCTGCCCGGCGTCGACAGCGAGCAGTACTTCTCGCTGATCCGCAATTTCCGCCGCCACGCGTTCGTGCTGCTGTACCTGTACGGCTCGTCGCCAGCGCTGTGTTCCTGTTTCGTCGAAGGCCGCCAGCACAGCCTGCAGCCTTTGGGCAGCGGCGGCAAGACGCTGCACCTGCCGTATGCGACGTCGCTGCGCATGGGGCGCCTGGGCTACCAGAGCGACGCCCAGGCGGCGATCAACGTCAGCTACAACGGGCTCGACGGCTATGCCAATTCGCTGCACGAAGCGCTGACCCGCCCCTATCCGCCCTATGAGCAGCTGGGCATCCGCAACCCCGGCGGCGACTACAACCAGCTGGGCACCAGCCTGCTGCAGATTGAAAACGAGTTCTACGGCACCATCCGCCCCAAGCGCACGGTGCACAGCGGCGAGCGGCCGCTGCACGCCTTGCGCGAGCGCGGCGTGGAGTATGTGGAAGTGCGGCTGATGGACCTCGACCCGTTCGAGTCGGTGGGCATTGCGCAAAGCACCATGCGCATGCTGGACGTGTTCCTGCTGCATTGCCTGCAAAGCGACAGCCCGCCCGATACGCCCGAGGAAATCGCCGAACTCAAGCACAACCAGCATCTGGCCGCCGAGCGCGGTCGCGAGCCGGGCCTGCACCTGCAGCGCGGCGGCCGCGATGTGCTGCTCAGCGACTGGGCCGCGCAAGTGCTGGCCGAGTGCGCGCCGCTGGCGGCCTCCCTGGACCAGGTGCACGGCACCACCGATTACAGCCAGGCGCTGGCGCTGGCCCAGGCGCGCGTGCAGCAGCCCGAGACCACACCATCGGCCCAGGTGCTGCGCACCATGGTCGAGCAGTACGACAGCAGCTTCATGGCGTTCTCGCTGGCCCAGTCCCAGCGCGCACGGGACAGCCTGCTGGCCATGCCCTGGACGCCGCAGCAGCAGGCCCAGGCGCTGGCCCTGGCCCAGGAGTCGGTGGCAATGCAGAAGGCACGCGAAGCGGCCGACACGATGCCGTTCGAAGAATGGCGCGAGCGCTACATGGCGCCGCAGGAGCTAGGCTGAGCCAAGGCCACATCGGCGTCTTCAATCCAGAACGTGACGGCGTCGTAAAAGCCTTCCCAGACACAGCCGTTGCAGCCCCGGCCGCAGCAGCTGGTGGGGGGCGTGGGCGCAGGGCGCAGCGCCACGCCGGCCTGCAAGGCCAGTGCCTGGTAACGGGCAAACGCGGTCGTCGCGGCCTGCCAGGCCGGATCGGGCGCGGTGCAGTCCATGCTCAGCGCTTGTTCTTCTTGCGCTCGGAGGTGTAGCTGGGTTTTTGCGCTGCCAGGGCCGCGGCCGCGGCCTTGTTGGTCTTGTTCCGGCGCAGCAGGCCCTGGACGACGAAAGCCAGTCCCAGCACCAGAGCGAACCAGCCGACGATATAGGCTTGCAGGAAAATATTGCGCAGATCGCTGGCCTGCATGTAGAACGGGGCCACCAGCACAACCAGGCCGATGATGGCGCAGGTCAGGCCTTTGATCATCAGGTCGTTGTAGGCTTGGCGTTGGGCAGAAGCGGTGTTTGGTGTGGACATGGCGAGGCGGGTGCGAAAAAAAAGCAGAACCCGATTATCCTTGCGCCCCTTGTTAGCGAATGCATCCTTATACCCATCCGCTTTCAAAGTATCAGAATCGTTCGGCTGACCTTGAGCTTGCCGAAGGGTCGAAACCCTGCGCTGTGCCGGGCGAGCGGTTCTCATGAATCAGTATTAGAAAGTTTGTCTTATGGCCATTCAATGGTTTCCCGGTCACATGAATCTCACACGCAAGGCGATTGCCGAGCGCATCAAGGACATTGACGTGGTCATTGAAGTGCTGGATGCGCGCCTGCCGGGCTCCAGTGCCAACCCCCTGCTGCAGGAACTCACCGGCCACAAGCCGCGCCTCAAAGTGCTCAACAAGCAGGATGTGGCCGACCCCGCGCGCACCGCGCAGTGGCTGGACTGGTACAACGCCCAGTCCGAGACCCGGGCGGTGGCCATCGATGCTTCCGAGCCCGCGCCCACGCGCCGCCTCATCGAAGCCTGCCAGCTGCTGTCGCCCGGGCGCGGCGGCATGGCCAAGCCCATGCGGGTGCTGATCTGCGGCGTGCCCAATGTCGGCAAGTCCACGCTGATCAACTCCATGAGCAACAAGGGCCAGGCCAAGACCGGCGACGAAGCCGGTGTCACCAAGCTTGAGCAGCGCATCGTGCTGGCCGACGATTTCTATCTGTGGGACACGCCAGGCATGTTGTGGCCGCGCATTGCCGTGGAGCAAAGCGGCTACAACCTGGCCGTCAGCGGCGCCGTGGGCCGCAATGCCTACGACGAAGAACTGGTGGCGCTGGAGTTTCTGCGCTATGCGCAGCACAACTACGCCGCCAACCTGCGCGAGCGCTA
This sequence comes from Acidovorax bellezanensis, assembly GCF_025421555.1. Lineage (NCBI taxonomy): Bacteria > Pseudomonadati > Pseudomonadota > Betaproteobacteria > Burkholderiales > Comamonadaceae > Acidovorax > Acidovorax bellezanensis. The sequence continues at coordinate 12,120 of NZ_JAODYH010000016.1, read as the reverse complement.
CAAGCTCACGCAGACCGATGCCGAAATCGCGGCCATGCCCGACGACGAAATGCTGGAAACCATTGGCCGCAAGCGCGGCGCGGTGATGACCGGCGGTCGCGTGAACGTGCAGAAAGCGGCCGAGATCGTGATCACCGATTTCCGCATCCACAACCTGGGACGCATCACGCTGGAGACGCCGCAGGAGTACGAGGAATGGTTCAACAAGGGCATGGAGCTCGACGCCATTCGCCAGGCCAAGAAGGACGCGCGCGCCAAGCCCAAGAAGACAGGTATTCGGAATCGCAAGCCGTCAGCGCCTGCGGTCTGAGCCTTAGTCGTTCAGGATGTTCGGATCTTCATAGCCAGCAACGCCCACGGCCTATGGAACTGGCGCGCCCCAGCAAGGGGGCAGCGAGGAAGGGCCGCCCCGCACCGAGGCTGCCGTCCCCCTCCACCGAAGGATGAGAGGGGGAAGCGGCGAAGCCGCTCAGGGGGTGCGCACACCTTCAAACCAGCGGCGCACCAGCAAATCCCAGAAACGCGGGCCGCGATCCAGGTTGTCGTCGTTGAAGTCGTAGGCGGGGTTGTGCAGGCCCACGCCGCTTTGGCCCTGGGGGCCGTTGCCTATCCAGCCATAGGCGCCTGGCACTTTTTCCAGCATGAAGCCGAAATCCTCGGCCGTGAGCGCCGGCAGGATGTCGGCGTCGGTGTTCTCTTCGCCGACGATTTCACGCATCACGCCGGCCATGAAGCGGGCTTCATGGGCGTGGTTGGTGGTGTTGGGGTAGCCGGGCTTGATGATGACTTCGGCCTGGCACAGGTGGGCCGCGGCCACATGCTCGCTGATGCGGTGCAGGCCTTCGATCATCATTTTCTCGGTGCTGGTCTGCAGCGTGCGCACCGTGCCATAGATCACGGCATCGTCGGGGATGATGTTTTCCACCGTGCCCGAAGTGATCTTGCCCACGGTCATCACGGCGCTGTCCAGCGGATCGGTGCTGCGCGAGACCAGGGTCTGCAGCTGACCGACCAGCGCGCAGGCCACGGGAATGGGGTCGATGGTGGTGTGGGGCATGGCCGCATGGCCGCCCTTGCCGCTGATGCGGATCTCGAAGCGCAGTGCCGAGGCCATGATGGGGCCGACGCGCACGGCCATCTTGCCCGCGGGCAGCGAAGGCCAGTTGTGCAGCGCGAACACCGCGTCGCAGGGGAACTGGGTGAACAGGCCGTCTTCCATCATGGCCAGCGCGCCCGCGCCGCCTTCTTCGCCGGGCTGGAAGATCAGGTGCACGGAGCCGTCAAAGTCGGGCTGCTGCACCAGCAGCGTGGCCGCGCCCAGCAGCATGGTGGTGTGGCCGTCGTGGCCGCAGGCATGCATGCGACCTGGATGGGTGCTGATATGGCCGAAGCTGTTGAGCTCCTGCACGGGCAGGGCGTCCATGTCGGCACGGATGCCAATGCTGGGGCCGGGGTTGGCGGCGCTGCGGCCTTTGCCGTGGATGGTCGCGACCACGCCGGTCTGTCCCAGGCCGCGGTGCACCTTGAGGCCCAGCGCCGTCAGATAGGCGGCGACTTTGTCGCCCGTGCGGTGCTCTTCGTACTTGAGCTCGGGATGGGCGTGCAAGTCATGGCGAAAGCGCAGCAGTTGGCCAAGATGGGGGGTGATGTCGGGAGTCGTGTGCATACAAGGGGCCGCAGCACTGCACCGGGGCAAAGCAGGTCTTGCCTGCCGGTGGCTGCGGCAAATCAGGATCAAGCGGCCATTATCCGGCCGCCAAGGGCCTGCGCGCGCGCAGTCTGCCAATGGCACAGCTGTGTCGCGGTCTTCCCCGCGGGATTCAAGGCCTGTCTGTCGGCGGCGGGCTGGACGCAGCTTCGGCCTCAGGTTCCGGGCGCGGGGCGGGCGCGAACAGGGGGACCAGCGTCAGCACGCCAAACGCCAGCCCGGCGCAGAGCACGGCCGTGACTTCCTTGCCCGCGCCGGCCGCGGCGCCTATGGCCGCCGTGAGCCAGATGCCGGCCGCTGTCGTCAGGCCTTTTACGTGGGTCTCCTTGTCGCCCTGGGCATCGCCTTTGAGAATGGTGCCCGCGCCCAGAAAGCCCACGCCGGCGATCACGCCCTGCAGCACGCGGCTGATGTCGGCCGCGCTGCCGCCCGACTGCTGGGCGATCAGCACGATCAAGGCGGCGCCCATGGCCACCAGCATGTGGGTGCGCAGGCCCGCGGATTTGCCATGGATTTCACGCTCCCAGCCCAGCAACCCGCCGAGCAGCGCGGCCAGGCCCAGGCGCAGCACGACGCGCGTGAGCTGCTCCAGATCGTTCACGTCCGCGAATTCGGAGGCGACGGCACGCGCCACCTGATTCCAGCCATTGTCCATACGCATTCCTCTGGCAGGGGCGCTGTGCGGGGCACGGCCGGCTCCTGCTGCAAGCTGCACAATAAGCTGCGGGCGCTGTCAGCGGGAGCGGCGCAGGCCGGCATTGCCTGTGCGTGCCGGCCTACGTGGCTTCAGGTCTGCATCTGCCTGCATCGGCCTACAGCCAAGAGGCCAAGCTTGTGCTCTAGTGGATGTACCTGTTCCTGCCCGAGGAGATGCGCCATGACCCCGTTCTCTCTTGACTCCAGCATGACCTCCATGGGAGGCGTGTTCTATCCCACCGGCCATGTGTTCGCTCTGGTGCCCAGCGACGACGTGGCCGACGCCGCGGCCCAGGCCCTGCACGCGCTGGGCTACGACGGTGCGGTACGCCATGCCACGCCCAAGGTCATCCTGTCGGACATCGTTCCCACCTTGGGCGATGCCGAGGAAGCGCTGCCTACGGTGGAAGGCGAGATCGTGCGGCGCATGGCCGAACTTGCGGCCTCCGGCCACCACGGCCTGCTGGTGGATCTGGGCAAGGACGACGCCCACGAGGTGGCCGAAGTACTCAATGCCTATGGCGCCACGGCGGCCTTCCATTACCGCGAACAGGTGATCGACGAACTGGTGCCGTATGCCGACTGAACAGCCGCTGGGCAGCAGCGCACGGCCATCCGCGCGACAATCGGCGCCAACATGAACACTATATTGCCCCTGCAACTGCTGGTCGGTCCAGCCAAGAACGACCCCCGTCCCCTGATTCTTTACCACGGACGGCGCTGCCCCGATGGTTATGGCGCGGCGCTCGCGGCCTGGCTGTTCTACGCGGGCGAAGCCGAGTTCCGCGGCCTTGATCACGGCGAAATCAACAGCGCCGACGAGCTCGGTGACCTGGCCGGGCGCGCCGTCTATGTGCTGGACTTTGCTTTCGGCCCTGAATTGCTGGCCGAAATCGAGTCGCGCGTGGCCAAGCTGGTGCTGCTGGACCACCACAAAAGCGCCGCCGAAAAGCTCAGCGGCTACCGCTGCCGCTGCGGCGTGGTGCACTTCGACATGCACAAGTCGGGCGCGCGCCTGGCCTGGGAGTTTTTCCATTCCGAAAAAGCCATCCCCGCGCTGATCCGCTACATCGAAGACCGCGACATCTGGGCCTGGAAGTACCCCGAAAGCCCGGCGTTTCTCGCGGCGCTGGACATGGAGCCGCGCACTTTCGAGCGCTGGGCCGAAATCGCGGCGTTCACGCCCGAGCAGGAACAGGCTTTCATGGCCCGGGGTGACGCCATGGACGAGAAGTACCAGAAGCTCTGTGCCGACATCGCCGAAGGCGCGCAGCCGCTGGTCTTCAATGGCGTGGCCGGATTGATGGTCAACGCGCCCGGCATGTTCCACAGCCAGGTCGGCGACCTGCTGGCCAAGCAAAGCGGCACGTTTGCACTGATGTGGAATGCGAGCACCAGCGGCGTCAAGGTGGGCCTGCGCTCGCGCTCGGAGTTCAACTGCATTCCCATGGCCGAATCCATGGGCGGCGGCGGCCATGCCCAGGCCTGCGGCTTCAAGATGGGCGTGGCGCGTCTGGGAGAACTGCTCAGCGGCAATTTCGTGGCCCAGCCGCAGCCGGTGGCCCTGCAGCCCGCAGCGGATCAGCCGCTCTGAGCGCGCCGTCGTGGCAACTACTCAGTGAATAGCTTGTAGATGCCGCGGGCGGTGAACAGCTGGCCTGGATGGGCGGTTTCATTGAGCACGCCACTCATGCGCCGCAGCAGTCGCTCGCTTTTGCGCGCACGCCACAGCAGCAGGTCGACCACCCAGGGGTGGGCATTGACCTGATTGGCCCGTTCGTAGAAGCGGAAACGGGGCTGCAGCGCAGTCAGCTGGGCCGCATAGGACTGGCACACGGCTGCGTCGTCCAGGCCTTTGGCGGCGGCCTGCAGCAGGCCGCGCGCGGCAAGCATGCCGGTCTCCATGGCCTTGCCAATGCCTTCGCCCGTGAACGCATAGGTGCTGCCGGCCGCTTCGCCCGCCACCAGCAAGCCCGGGCGCGCGAAACGGGCCCCGCGCAAAGTGCAGCGCAGCGGCGCGCCCTTGAGCTGGCCTTGCAGCACGCCGCCGGCCATCAGCTCCTTGGCAGGCGCGTAGAAACCGCAAAAGGCATCGAAGAGCTGGCGCAGGTTGACGTTGGCCATCGCATTGCGACCTTGGGCGTCGGTGGTGTGCATGTCGAACACGCCCACGCCGATGTTGAAGACGCCGTCGCCACAGGGAAAGATCCAGCCATAGCCGGGGCGCAATTCGCGGTGCCAGACGATTTCCATCGCCGTGATGCGCTCCTGCATCGCATCGTTCTTCACATAGCCCCGCAGCGCCACCCCCGAGGGGGTCTGGCGCTCGCACATGTCGGCGGCCACCAGGGGCTGGGTGCCGGCACCGGTTGCCAGCACCACCCAGCGGGCCTGCAGCTCGCGGGTCTCGCCGCCGTTGGACAGTCTTGCACCCACCACGCGGCCGCTGGCATCGTGCAGCGGCGCCTCGAAGTGCACTGGCGCATGCATGCGCGCGCCCTGGCGTACGGCGTTGCGGCACAGGATGTCGTCCAGCTCGCGGCGCGCAAGAACGGCCAGGGTGGCAGGCACATCGACGCGGGTGCCGCGCGGGCCGATACAGCCCACGTGCTGCAGGCCTTGTGCCCGCGCCATCACCTCGTCCAGCACCCCCAGCTCGCGCAAAGCCGCATGGGCATCGGGAATCAATCCGTCGCCGCACACTTTCTCGCGTGGAAAGCTGCGCCGGTCCACGAGCACCACATCCCAGCCGGAACGTGCCAGCAGCGTTGCCGCCGCGCTGCCCGCGGGACCTGCGCCCACCACCAGCACATCGCAGCGCTCCGGCAGCTCGGAGAAAGACAAGTTCAAGAGGGGGAGAGTCATGAGCGCGAGTATAGGGGGGCCTGCAAGGGCCGAGGAGCGGGCTGCAGGCGGGTGTTGTGCCGGTCCTAAGGCTGGCGGGCCTGCCAGGGCTGACCGTCCATTCCCGTCCATCCCGGCAAGGCCAGCAGCGCCTGCCAGTCGCGCACTTCGGCCACTTCGGGGGCGAGCTGGGGCCAGTCGGCCTGCAGGTGCAGCATCTCCCCGCTCACCGGGTGGGGCAGGCTCAGCGCCTGGGCGTGCAGCCACAGCCGCTGCTGCCCCAGGCGCTCGGCCCACCAGCGGTTGAGCGGTCCCTTGCCATGGGTGGCGTCGCCGATGATGGGGTGGGCCACATGCTTGAGGTGGCGCCGGATCTGGTGGCGCCGGCCGGTGGCCGGCAGGGCTTCGACCAGCGACAGCCGCGTGCCGCTGTGGCGGCTGTCGTAGGCCTCGGGCCATTCCAGCCGGGCCAGGCAGCGCAAGGCGGTCTGGGCTTCCTGCGCCGGGGCGTCGTCGGGGGCGTCATCGGGCTTGAGCGCGTGGTCCACGTCCAGTTGCGCGGGCAGCCAGCCGCGTACCAGGGCCAGGTAGCGCTTGTGGGTTTGCTGGGAGGCGAAAGCCTGGCCCAGCGCGCGCGCGGCCTCGGCGTGCAGCGCCATCACCAGCACGCCGCAGGTGCCCTTGTCGAGCCGGTGCACGGGGAAGACATGCTGGCCGATCTGGTCACGCAGCGTCTGCATCACAAAGCGGGTTTCGTGCGCATCCAGGCCCGTGCGGTGGACCAGCCAGCCCGCGGGCTTGTAGACCGCGATCAGGTGTTCGTCGCGCCACAGGATGTGCAGGGGCGCAGCGTGCTCGCTGTCGGCGGGGGAAGGACAAAGGGGCGGCAGATCGGGCAAGGCACGGGTCCTCAGAAACAGGGGCTGGGCTCGCACTGTAAGCCAGAGCCCGCAGCCCGGGTGCGAATCGCGGCTGGTGGCGCGGGCTGTGCACTCTTCTGGTGCAGAATCATGGGCTTTGTTGCCACGGGCATTCCGGGCCGGCGGTTTTTCGCGTTTGAAAGAAGATGAATGCTCAAAGGCATTGTGGCGTCAGTGTTGGCATCGGTGCTGTTTGGCGCGATTTATTACCTGTCCCCCTGGTTGCAGCCGCTGGACGGTGAGCAGATCTTTGGCTGGCGCGTGCTGGTGACGCTGCCATTCACCAGCCTGCTGCTGCTGGCCAGCGGCGAAGGCCGTTTGCTGCGCGCCGTCTGGCAGCGGGTGAAAGCCGAGCCCCGGCTGGGATGGCTGCTGCTGGCCAGTGCGGCCATGCTGGGTGTGCAGCTGTGGCTGTTCATGTGGGCGCCGCTGCACGGCCGGGCGCTGCCGGTGTCGCTGGGCTACTTTCTGCTGCCCCTGGTGATGGTACTGGTCGGCCGCGTGGTCTATGGCGAGCGACTGTCGCCCGGCCAGGCCCTGGCCACGCTGCTGGCGACCGTGGGCGTGGCCTACGAAGTCTGGCGCGCGGGCGGCCTGTCCTGGGAGACCTGGCTGGTGGCCGTGGGCTATACGCTGTATTTCACGCTGCGTCGGCGGCTGGCCATTGCCAGCCTGGCCGGTCATTGGCTGGACATGGCATTGCTGGCGCCGGTGGCCCTGTGGTTTACCTTGCGGGCGCCGTCGACCTGGCCGCAGCTGGCCGAGCACCCGGCGCTGTGGGCCCTGCTGCCGCTGCTGGGTGTGGTCAGCGCGGTGGCGCTGACGCTGTACATGGCGGCCAGCCGCTGGCTGCCGCTGGGATTGTTCGGCCTGCTGTCGTATGTGGAGCCAGTGCTGCTGGTGCTGGTGGCGTGGCTTTTGGGCGAGAGCCTGCAGCCCGGGCAGTGGCCGACCTATGCGCTGGTGTTTGCCGCCATCGCCGTGCTGGTGGCCGACGGGGCGAGCCAGTTGCTGCGCCAGCGTCGCCGCGCCGCAGATCGAATATCAACCAAAGGAGGACAGGAATGAACGCTGAACAACCGCCAATTCGCATTGGCATCGTGGGCTACGGCAACCTTGGCCGGGGCGTCGAGGCGGCCATCGCCAAGAACCCCGATCTGCAGCTGATGGGCGTCTACACCCGGCGCGATCCGGGCGCGCTGCAGACCTTGCTGGCCGGCACGCCCGTGCATGCCATGGAGCAGCTCGACAGCCACCACGGCCAACTCGATGTGCTGATCCTGTGCGGCGGCTCCAAGGACGATCTGCCGCGTCAGTCGCCGGCGCTCGCGGCGCGCTTCAACCTGGTGGACAGCTTCGACACCCATGCGCGCATTCCCGAGCACTTTGCGGCGGTGGACGCGGCGGCCCAGGCCGGCCAGACCACGGCGTTGATTTCGGCCGGCTGGGATCCAGGCATGTTCTCGCTCAACCGCGTGATGGGCGAAGCCCTGTTGCCCGACGGCGCGACCTATACCTTCTGGGGCAAGGGCCTGAGCCAGGGCCATTCGGATGCCATCCGCCGCGTGCCCGGCGTGGCCGGCGGCGTGCAGTACACGCTGCCCGTGCCCGCGGCCGTGGATGCCGTGCGCGGCGGCACCCGCCCGACGCTCAGCACCCGCGAAAAGCACACGCGTGAATGCTTTGTGGTGCTCGAAGCCGGCGCCAGCGCCGAGGCCGTGCGCCAGACCATTGTCGAGATGCCGCATTACTTCGACGAGTACGACACCACGGTGCATTTCATCGACGCCGCCACCTTGCAACGGGAGCACGGCGCCATGCCGCACGGCGGCTTCGTGATCCGCAGCGGCAATACCTCGGCTGGCAACACCCAGGTGATCGAGTACGGCCTGCAGCTGGGCAGCAACCCCGAGTTCACGGCCAGCGTGCTGGTCGCCTATGCGCGCGCCGTGCACCGCCTGCACCTGGCCGGCCAGCACGGCGCCAAGACCGTGTTCGACGTGCCGCCAGGCCTGTTGTCGGCCAAGAGCCCGGCGCAATTGCGCGCCGAGCTGCTGTAAAAAAAGGGCCCTCGGGCCCTTTTTTTTCTTTACCGCGCAGGTCTCAGGCCTGGGCGGCGGGGCTGGCGTCCGCGGGCGCGCTGGCCTGGGCCGCATCTTCGAGGCGGTCCACGTCGCGCAGCGGCTTGAACCAGGCCATCCAGCCGCCCACCACGGCCAGCGTGCACAGGCTGCCTGCGATGGCCGCGGGCACGGCGCCCAGCCAGGCCGCGCTGCTGCCGGCGCGGAATTCTCCGAGCTCATTGGACGAACCGATGAACAGCATGTTCACGGCATTGACCCGCCCGCGCATGGTGTCGGGTGTGGAAAACTGCACCAGCGCCGAGCGGATGTAGACGCTCACCATGTCGGCCGCGCCGGCCAGCATCAGGGCGGCCATGGAAAGCCAGAACCAGGTCGACAGCGCAAACACCAGATTGGCCAGGCCGAACACGGCCACGGCGATGAACATCACCCGGCCCACGTGGCGCTTGAACGGGCGTGCGCTGAGCCACAGTCCCATGGCGACTTCGCCCACGGCCATGGAGCTGCGCAGCAGGCCCAGGCCCTCGGGGCCGACCTTGAGCACTTCGTGCGCATAAATCGGCAGCAGGGCGACCACACCGCCCAGCAGCACGGCAAACAGGTCCAGGGAAATCGTGCCCAGAATGATGGGGCGGCTGCGAATGAACTGGATGCCGTCGCCGAAGCGCTGCCACAGGCTGCCTTCGAGCGCGAGACGCGCCGTGGCATGGAGTACCGGCACGCGCGCCAGCAGCAGCACGCCCAGCACCAGTGCCATCAGGGCGCAGCCATAGGTCAGCGCACCGCCGCCCCAGGCGTAGAGCAGGCCGCCGAGCACGGGCGCGGCAATCGAGGCCGTGCGCATCAGCATGCTGTTGGTGGCCAACGCCTGGGCCAGGTACTCGCGGGCGACGATTTGCGGCAGCAGGCTTTGCAGCGCCGGTCCGGTGAACGCCCGGCTGCAGCCGAACAGCACCAGCACCGCATAAATCCAGCCCACCTGGTGCGCGCCTTCGGCCGACAGCCAGAACAGCAGGGCCGAGCACAGCGCCGCCACGCTCCAGCTCGCGGCCAGAATGCGCTTGCGGCTCATGCGGTCGCTGAGGTCGCCGGCCGGGATCAGCAAGAGCAGCATGGGCAGAAACTGCGCCAGACCGACATAGGCCAGCGACAGCGGGTCGCGCGTCAGGTCATAGACCTGCCAGGCCACGACCACGGCCTGCATTTGCTGGGCAAACATGGCCAGCAGACGGGCCATGAGAAAAGGAAGAAAACCGGGCTGGCGCAGGGCGCTGGAAGCGGCGGGAGAAGACGCGGCGGTGGGGGAAGGAGGCAAAGCGCAGACCTGTCAGCAAAAGCGCGTGGGCATGGAAAGTGCGCCCACTACGCGCGCCGTGATTGTGCGCCAAAGCGGCGCTGGCTGCTGGTCGCGGCCGGAGTGTTCAAGCGGCGGTCTAGACGACTGAGGAACGAGGTGTATTCCCACAGGATCGCGCCCGTTTTGCCGCCAACAATGCGAGCCAGCGTATGCTCTGTGAGGCGAACCCTCCAACCTGCAAAGGAATCGCGCCATGTCGTTGCTCAACACCAGCTCTCTTCTGGGACGCGAAGCCATCATCGACTTCCCGGACAGTCGCGCGGAAGTGCGTTATTCACCCCAGGGCGTGCTGCACTGGAAAGTGACAGACAGCAAAGGCAGCATCTCCGAAGGCCGCGAGCGCCTGAGCTATCTGCAGCTCAGCGACAGCCTGCACTTTCTCAACTGGATAGAAAAAAGCGGCTTCACCGTCAGCCAGGTCGTGGACACCGCCGAGGGCACGGTCAAGGCGTTCTGGTCCTATGCCGATGAAAGAACCGAAGGCGGGCAGCGCGCCTCGATGTTCGTCGACGGGCGCTTCCGCTTTCGCTGATTAAGAAGCACCCCCTGAGCCGCTTCGCGGTATGGACCGCCCCGTCTTCCCCCTCTCAACCTTCGGTGGAGGGGGACGGCAGCCTCGCTGCGCGGCGGCGCTTGCTCGCTGCCCATTGCTGGGCCGCGCCAGTTTCACGGTGACTTCAGCGGACGATCTCCGATTCCACGGTCATGTCCAGCACATAGGCATAGGACGAGGCATCGGCGGGCGTCACCGGCTTCTTGTAGCGCTGGATGCGCAGCACATTGCGCACGCCCGGCTGGTGCGTGTAGCCCTGGATGTCGCCGTAGAAGTTTTCCCAGGGACCGACGCGGGTCTTGAGGCCCTGGTCGTTGTACTCGATGCTGCGCACTTGCAGGCACTGGTAGTTGGGAATCAATGGATGGCTGCAGGCCGCGCGCTGGGGTGCAACCTCCAGGAATATGCGCTCACCTGCGCTGCCATAGCGCGTGGCGTCGGTGGGCACGCCGTCGAGCAGCCATTGGCCGCCGTCCTGGAAGGACAGGGTCAGCACGGGCGCTGCAGCGCGACCGGCCTGGGCAATGGCCCAGCGGCTGGCCTGGGGCAGGCGTTGGCCGACCTGTTGCTCCAGCGCCATCGCGGCGGAATCCGGGCAGGCCATCATCGTGCCCATCACCGGACCTATGCTCAGCGCCTGGCCGTTGAGCTGGTAGCTGGCCCCCAGGACATTGCACAGTCGGCCCACGGATACCCGGCCCTGGGCAAAGCTCAGTTGCACGGCGCGCGTCTGGCCCGCGGTGTCGGCGGAAGGGGCAGGGGGCAGGGTCCAGCCGGGTTGCAACTGGCCTTGGGCGTTGCGGACTTCGCGCAATTGCCAGTGGTAAGCGGTGAGTGTTGCCGGGGCGGCGGCAGTAGCGGCGGCACCGGTGTCCGAAGTGGCGCAGGCCGTCAGGCCTTGAATGGCCAGCAGGGGCAAGGCCCAGATCCAAGAAATTCGCATGGGGGGTTTCCTTTCAAGAAAGGCCACAGGGTGGTCAAGCTGTGGCGAAGTTGCCAGCGTTGACTTGAGAGTCGACAGCATGCTGTCAAGTTCCCGCCCTGTAGCGTAGTGGTACGGAAGGCAGTGCTTGTAAGACAAGCGCGCAAGGCGGTGCTGTTTGGACAGCATAAGCCAGACTGCCAGCGGCTCGGACCTTCTCGCTGTGCGAAGTGATCTGGCAAAACGGGCCATCCCGTGTGCTATAAGATTTGACAGTCTTTGCGGGTGACGGCCGTTGCCCGCCATGGATCAAAGAAGGAATGCTTGGTGGTGAAACTGACATGGATGAACCGGTGGCGACGCGCCCGCTTGCCGCTGGCATGCCTGGCGCTGGCCAGCGCGTTGACGGGCTGCATGAGCGAGCCGATGAAGCGTGTTCGGACGCAGGAAGACTTTTCTTCCACGGCCACCTATTCGCGCCTGTTTGACGCATCGCCGACCCAGACCTGCGAGGCCGCGCGCCGCGCCTTGCTGAGCCAGGGCTACATGATCAACACGGCCAAGGCCGATCTGGTGGAAGGGCAAAAAAGCTTTCAGCCCGATGCCGAAGTGCATTTGCAAATGATCATCCGCGTGGTCTGCGTGCCCGAGAGTGCTGATCATTCCGTGAGCATGGGTTTTGTGACCGCGCTGCAAGACCGCTACGCGCTCAAGAAAAGCGCCAACTCCGCCAGCCTGGGCGTGGGTGCGCTGGGCTCGGTGTCGCTGCCCATGGCCGCCACCAACGAGTCCATGGTCAAGGTCGGCAGCGAGACCATTTCCAGCGATATCTTCTACGAAAACTTCTTCGACCTGGTCAAGCGCTTCCTGCAGTCCGAAGCGCTGCCCACAGAATAGTCAGTCATTCATAGCGTTCGCAGCCCACGCAACTGGCGCGGCCCCGCATAGGGGCAGCGAGGAAGGGCCGCCCCGCACCGAGGCTGCCGTCCCCCTCCACCGAAGGTTGAGAGGGGGAAGCGACGAAGTCGCTCAGGGG